>JAAVDH010000030.1 GCA_014801865.1 Bacteroides sp.
GGCATCGTGACCGATAATAACTCTTGAAAAGCACCCGAAAAATCCTTTGTGATGAAAGCAAAAATTTCCGAACTCTCTCATAATAATTAATTTGGTTTAAATTCAAACACTCTCTAAGACGACAATCATGGAAATAGGAGATATAGTACGCTTCCTCAATACGACCGGAGGAGGAAAAGTGACACGCATAGAAGGACAGTTGGCTTACGTGGAGGACGAGGACGGATTTGAGACTCCGACTCTCATACGCGAATGTGTGGTGGTTGCCGCCGCTCCTAAAGAACCAACCTCGAAATTCGAGGACTTCAACCCTAAGCCGAAGACTCCCGACGCACCCCCCTCAAAATATAAGGCACCCGCTCCGGAAACAGTAAGAAAGAGCGACGAGCTGGCCCCGGTAGAGGAGACTCCCGAGGGTGAAAAACTGACCGTGATGCTTGCATACGAACCGCGCGACATCCGTCAGCTCCAGACTACGACCTATGACGCATATCTGGTCAACGACTCAAATTATTATCTGCTCTTTACGTACATGACCCGCAGCGATGACTCACAGTGGACCATTCGCTATGCCGGACGCATTGAACCCGGTATCCAGCTCTATCTGGGCGAGGTGAAGCGCGAGGATCTCGCGGACATGGATCGTGTGGCCATACAATATGTGGCCTACAAGGAGGATAAGGAATTTCGCCTTAAGTCTCCCGGAGCCATGGAGGCGCGACTCGACACTACGAAGTTCTGCCGTCTGCACTGCTTCCGCGAGAATGAGTACTTCACCACTCCCGTCATAGCCGTAACGGTGGTAAAAAACGATGTGATATACAAGCCTCTGGCTGTTGACGCCGTAAGTCTTGAGGCCGAACTTAAGGCTAAGAAGAGAATCGACATACCTGCGCGTCGACCGCTCCAGAAGAATACTGCCGGAAAGTCAAGACCCGCCGCATCCAAGAATCCTAACGAACCTCTGGTCGTCGACCTGCATATCACGGAGCTGCTTGACGACCTGCGCGGACTGTCCAATGCCGATATGCTTAACTGCCAGATAGATGAGTTCCGCAAGGTGATGGACGAGAATCTGTCAAATCATGGCAAGAAGATAGTGTTTATCCATGGTAAGGGTGAGGGAGTGTTGCGACAGGCGCTGATGAAGGAGCTTAACTATCGCTACAAGAAGCAGAAGGTGCAGGACGCTTCATTTAAGGAGTACGGTTACGGTGCCACACAGGTGACTATTGTCTGAGCGTAACCGATGATACTGCTGTTTTCTGGCACGGGCAACACGCGCCGTGTGGCGGAACTGCTCCGCAATGATGGTGAACAGGTCATTGAGATGACCCGCATTCCCGATGCGCCTCTTAAGGTGAAAGAGGGCGAAAGGGTGGTGTGGATGTTCCCCATCTATGCCTGGGGAATGCCGCGTCCCGTAAGCCGATTTATCAAGAGCGCAATCATAGAGTCCGATGCGCCCCATTATATGGTGTGCACATGCGGCGATGATATCGGTCTCACACATATTGACTGGCGACGATGCATTGTGAGGCGAGGATGGCGCCCCGTGGCTACATTCTCCGTAGCTATGCCGAACACATACGTGCTGCTCCCGGGATTTGATGTCGACCCTCATGACGTAGTGGAGGCTAAATTATCGGCGCTCCCTGCGCGTGTCGATAAAATAGCGAGAGCCATACGCCACGGAGCGAGAGTGGACGACGTCGTGCCCGGTGCCATGGCGTGGATTAAGTCGCGCATACTCCGTCCGCTGTTCAATGCCTTCCTGATGTCACCTAAGCCTTTCAAGGCTCTGCCGGCATGTGTAGGGTGTGGCAGATGTGCCCGGAAATGTCCGATGCAGAATATTACCATGAGTAACCTCACAGGAGGCTCGCCGACTCCGGTATGGGGCAAAAACTGCGCCATGTGCCTTGCCTGCTACCATGGGTGTCCCTATCACGCGGTTGCCTACGGTAGTAGTACGCGCCACAAGGGGCAATATTCCGGCCCAATGGACGTTAAATAGAGTATGAAGTCACTGTTCACCTCTATAATATACCCATTATTATCACTCATCGTATTGGCAATGCCTCTGGGGGCACTTGCCGATGTCACTATTCACGGCAAGGTGTCGGACAGCGAAAACCAGCCGGTGGAGTTCGTGACCGTAAAAGTGGCCGGAACGGCCATTGGCACAGTCACCGGACTTGACGGCGGATATCGTCTGAGTTGCGCCGAGCGCGATACTCTCGTAATCACCTACTCATGTATCGGTTACGAAGAGCAGCGCCGCACGCTGATAGACGCCAAGGGCGACCTGACGCTCAACATACGTATGCAATCCTCCTCGCGTCAGCTCGGCGAGGTCGAGGTGTCGGAGATTAAGAAGCAGACCGGGTCGATGCAGAAACTTGACGCCGGGTCATACAAACTTGCGGCCGACGCCACGGGAGGCAGCGTAGAGAGCCTTATTACGACCATGGCCGGCGTAAGTTCTTCAAATGAGCTTTCGACACAGTACTCTGTGCGTGGCGGATCATACGATGAAAACTCGGTGACGATCAATGGTGTGGAGGTTTACCGTCCTCAGCTCATATCCTCCGGACAGCAGGAGGGCCTGAGCATCATCAACCCCGACATGGTAGGCTCCATAGGTTTCTCCACAGGTGGCTTCACCGCCGAGTATGCCGACCGCATGTCATCGGTGCTTGATATCACATACCGCCAGCCCGAATCATTTGAAGGGTCTGTAGGACTGAGCCTCATGGGCGTCAATCTGGCTCTCGGACAGAGCAGCCGTAAGTTCTCGCAGCTCCACGGATTCAGATACAAGCGCAATTCATCAATGCTCAGCTCCATGGAGACCAAGGGCGAATACGACCCCGAATTCATCGACTATCAGGCCAACCTCGTTTGGGCCGTCACACCACGGTTTAAGGCTTCGATACTCGGCAATATCTCGGTAAACAACTACCGGTTCACTCCAGTAAACCGCACTACTAACTTCGGTACCGCCGAAGACGCCAAGCAGTTTACCGTATACTTCGATGGCCAGGAAAAAGATAAATTCGAGACCTACTTCGGAGCACTCAATCTTGACTATAAGGTGAGTAATCCTACCACCCTGTCGCTACAGACATCGGCCTTTCTAACCAACGAATTGGTCACTTACGACATCTCGGGTGAATATTGGCTTGATCAGGCCGGTACATCGGGCGACTCCAATGCCGGAGGCGTGGGTGGCGAACTTGGTGTGGGCAAGTATCTCGAACACGCCCGCAACCGCCTTAAAGCCTCAGTGTTCAACGTGGGCCTCAAGGGTGCCACCAATCTGCGCAACCATTCCATCGGCTACGGCCTTTCATTCCGTTCCGAGAAAATCATGGACCGTGCGCGTGAGTGGGAGCTGCGCGACTCTGCTGGCTACTCCCTCCCCTCTACCGGCGACGCAGTAAGAGTGGTGTACAACCTCTCGTCACACCACGATATTTCCTCCACCCGCTTTGCGGCATACGCTCAGGACTCATGGCGTCTCAACACCTCGCGAGGACTCTTCACGATCAACGGCGGCGTGCGCCTCAGCTACTGGAGCTTCAATAAGGAATTTCTTCTCTCACCCCGTATCAATGTGGGATTCGTGCCCGAGGAACACAACCGCTGGGCGTTCCGCTTTGCTACAGGACTATATTATCAGTCCCCCTTCTATAAGGAATATCGTATGCCCGTCACCGACGATATGGGCAACACCATCATTGAACTCAACCGCGACATAAAGTCGCAGCAAAGCGTCCACTTTATCCTCGGCACCGACTATACGTTCCGTGCCTTTAACCGTCCGTTTAAGCTCTCCGGCGAGGCATACTATAAGGCCCTCTCCAACCTTGTGCCCTACGAGATTGACAATCTCAAGATAGTCTACTCGGGCCTCAATCAGACGAGCGGCTATGCTACCGGTGTTGACTTCAAACTCTTCGGACAGTTTGTGCCCGGCTCTGACTCATGGCTAAGCGTGTCGCTCATGCAGACACGCGAGACACTCAACGGAGTGAAAGTGCCCCTGCCACGCGACCAGCGCTACAATATAGCTCTCTTTTTCACCGACTATTTCCCGAAGTTCCCCAAACTGAAGTTCAGTCTGCGCGGCATATTCTCTGACGGCCTTCCCGCCATAGCACCCCGCTCATCGCGCGACAAGGGCTACTTCCGTACCCCTGCCTACAAACGCGTCGACATAGGATTCGCATACGGCCTCCTCACTCCGCTTGCCGAGGGAGAATCTCGTAGCGGATTCCTGCGCAACTTCAAGAGTATCTGGCTCGGCGTAGACGTGTTCAATCTCTTCGACATATCCAACGTAAGTTCCTATTACTGGGTTACCGATGTCAACAACATACAATACGCAGTGCCCAACTACCTTACCCGCCGCCAAATCAACGTACGTCTCACCTTTGACTTCTAATCTCTTGTCCACCGATAAGAGAATCTCTATATCGACATCAGGAGACCGTAAAGCCTTCACGGCCCCACAGCCTCCGATAAGTCCAATAAGACACGAAGTGTTAGCAAAAGTTAAATAGTGGACTTTTCCACGCTCGTTACTACATTGTAACACTACCGCCACTTCCCTGTAAAAAAGACCTCGTAATTTTGTAGCGTAATCAAGAACGAGTTTCAAAAGGAACTCTTGCTTAGATAATACTGACGAACAATCATTATCAATCCAATCAGATTGCGTTTTTGCAACATAGTAATTAAGAGACCAATAACAACCAATTTAAGCGCGAGCTGTCGTTGAAGACACCTCGCGCTTTCCTTTTTTTCCATCGCTCCTCTCCACTCCACCCCTCCTCCATCCAAGCATAGCATCTTCACATATCGCCTGAATTTCTAATTTGTAAATAGCTGATATTGCTATTGAAGCACCACTTAAATCACCCGAAATTTGTATGAAAGGCCATGACACAGTCTATTTACGGAGCAGAAACCAAAGTTTACGGAGCAGAAACGCCACATAGTATAGAATATATTATAGAAGAGAAAATCATATAAAATCAGACAACAGGAATAGAGAGAAAAAAGAGAGAAAGGGCGGATTCGTCATATAGTAAAAGTTAAACAAAAGTAAATTTGCCGGAAATAAATTTCTGACTTTTTTATCCCCAACCCTCACACAATATGGCAAGACCAAGAAAACAAGGACTCGAGTATTTCCCTCTGGATGTAGATTTCTTTGATGACGAAAAGATAATAGCCATCTCAGGCAAATACGGAGTGACCGGTGAGATAGTCACCTTACGGCTACTTACCGCCATATATCGCCGCGGATACTTCATAGAGTGGACCGAGCTTCTGGGCTACAAACTCATTCGATTCATAGATGGTCTCACCCAGGAATTGCTTAATGACATTATTCTTCATCTCGTAAAGTGCGACTTCTTTGATCGTCAACTCTTTGAACAACACAATATTCTTACTTCACGTGGCATACAGCACCGCTATTTCCACTCTGTGTCAAAACGCACGCTTGACGACGATCTTCCCTATCTGCTCGTAAACACTACTGAAAACAAATCCACAAACTCCCGTAGGAATACTCCTACCGCCAATGCCAGCTCTACAAATACGGAGAAACCCTGTGCTCCTAATACTCCAAACACGTCTTTCCATCCCCTTACGCCAACGTCCGAAAGACCTCTCCCCCTCTCCCCAACATACAATATGACGGTAAATGAAGAGATTAAGACAATGCTCGACAACAAAGAATGGTGCGACAGCCTTGGCCAAATCAACAATCTTTCACCGGATGAAGTGAAGCTGTATCTCCGAAGATTCGCTACAGAGAATTGCGACACCAGACACACATCTATTGATGATGCACGCTCACATGTGGCCCGATGGATTCGCAAGGTAATGGGAAGCAACACGACAAAACGAAATTCTATCGTATTGTCAGCCGTTCGAAATTCGGAAGCCGAAATTCGCCGTCGCCGCGATGAACGTCAGCTTAAGGAACGGCTTGAACGCGAAGCACATAATCGCGAAAAACAGACAGCAACGGAATATCTGAAGTCAAAAGGATTTGACCCTACCACAAACTTGGCCGAGCTAATACGCAATCAGATAGCCAAAGATGAGAGCGACATCGAGAACGGTATCCTGCCACTTGCCGGAGGCACGGTCAGAATCCGTCGGGACAACAGCTCCGCGCAAGTGACGGAGGAAGCCCCGCTATAATATCTCTTCAACATTGATATCGCCCGACTCTACGAAGCGAAGCTGGTGAGAGATTCTCATACCCTCCATCCCGGCACACATTTGTATGAACATACACGTAATCTCAGATGTTCTTTTAACAAAGAATAAAGATAATAGCCTAAAATATTTGCAGCTATTATAAAAAGTAGTAACTTTGCAATATACAACCACTAAATTATAAATATGGAAACGACAAACACAATCCGAATCCCGAATCCTTCTAAGGAGTTGGTCGCTTTCATAAAGGAATCGCAGCAAGAGAAGAAGGAGCGCATGAAAAAAACCTGTGACAAATACCGTAAGCTAATCCACGGATAATGGAATCTGTAGAAACTTTAATTCCCGATAATGAGGGCAATCATTTAGTGATTGTCCTCAGTTTTTATGAGGATAGCCAAAAGATAGATACATTTCAAATACCACCTGAATTTTCCAATTTGGAAATAGCTGATATCGCTATTGAAAAACTTAATCCTAACTATACTTTAGGCCTTAGTGCATTTCATTTGATGTGCAGATGGTTAATCGAGCAATTTTCTCTATTTCCAAATGCCGTATTCACTTTTATCTGTTCTACAGATCCTCTGGAAACTACTCATGGAAAGATTACACCTGAACAGTATCGTTGGAATTTATTTGAGGCCTTCTATCAGCGCAATATTAATAAGCTGAATATTCTTGGAATCGAATCCCAGGATATAGTAGTTGGACCCTATGGATACCAGACTTTTGCAAGAGTCTTTTACAGGAGTAGACATGCCCCTATTATCCATCTTGTTATAGACCATATCAACAATAAATACACCCATTAGGCAAATTTGAAATAGTCGAAATTGCCAAAGAAGAGAGCGACATCGAGAACGGTATCCTGCCACTTGCCGGAGGCACGGTCAGAATCCGTCGGGACAACAGCCCCGCGCAAGTGACGGAGGAAGCACCAGCGGATCAGCCGGCCGAAGAGCCGGCTCCGGTTGATGAATCGACAGAGGTGTCAGCGTCAGCAGCCGATGCGCGATAATGGCGGATGACGGCATAGATATCGGTGGGATGTATTCCCGGGAGATGTTGCTGAAGCTCGGCAACGGGAGTTTCCGGTCCATATTGAGCCACGACACGATTGATGGCCTCAGCCTGATTCACGCCTATGATTTCTTCGAGATTAAGGTCACCCGACTCTACGAAGCGCAGCAGGTGGGACATAATGGTCGATGGCGCCAACTGACGTTCCTGTGCTATCTCCTCGCGCGTTGCACCCTCACGGAAGCGCTTATAGGTAACATCCCACGACTTGGGCTGATTAGCCTTTTCTATACGTTTACGCTCTCTTTCGGCCTCGCGCGCCAGCCGACGCTGCTCACGGGCCTCTTCACGAGCCTCTTCGCGCTGCCGGGCCCTCTCTTCACGCGACGGGCCCGAAATCTGACCCATAAATGCCCTGCGCTTTTCGTCCGATATACTTCCTGATGTCCTTGCCATCGTCTTACGCGGGCTCCGTCCTGAAGCTTTGCCCGCAGCCTTGCCACCACCGCTGAGTATTGCCTTCTGCTTGAAGCGCAGATAATTCTCCACAGTGAAGCCCGACTCTGCGATATTCTTAAGCAACAGCACCTTATGGGAGTATGCCAATACGAGGTCATCGCGTATGGCGTCGAGGCGCTTCATGACCGTCTTATTGCCGCTATTGACCGACTTCACATCCTTGATACGCTGCCCTATGAGGTCAAGCATCTTATCCATGAAGTATCCTGCACTCTTACGAACTCTCACACCAAACTCCTCTCCGGTAAGAAATTCGTAAGGCTGCGAAAGTATGAGCCGGCTCCATTTGTGCGACACCTCCGTAACCTCCGTTGCCATACGCTTCATCACCTCACCTTGGTCACGGGTCACTCCGGGGAACATATTGTGAAACGACTCGGCAAGTATACGTGTCAGTCTCTCCTGCACCTCCGCCAGTTCGGCAAAGTCAAACAGCTTGATAAGCAATGTCGAGAAGTAAGCCCGTTCTATTTCGGGCAGACGATTGATAGAGCGCTCCGCCTCCGATTCCTGAGTGGAGATAAACCGCTCCACACGTCCGTCCACCGTGATGGCAGCCGGAGTAATAGGCGAACTCAGTACCAGCCCCTCGAGCGTGCGGCAACGGCTCAGAGCCACATACACCTGCCCCGGAGCAAATGACTGCCCTGCATCTATGATGGCATGCTCGAACGTCAGACCCTGACTCTTGTGTATCGTTATGGCCCACGCAAGCCTAAGTGGCAACTGCGAGAATACACCCTGCACCTCGGTCGTCACCTCCTGAGTCTCGGCATTGACCACATAGCGCGCATTTTCCCATTTCTGAGGACCCACTACTATGTCATAGTCTTCACCTACGCAGCGCACGGCCACACCATCCTCCTCGAAACCGACCACATGGCCTATCTTGCCATTGTAATACTTACGGTCAGGCGACGGATCGTTGCGCACGAACATCACCTGCGCCCCTATCTTGAGCGTCAGAGCCGAGTCGGTAGGATATGAATAATCCGGAAAAGTGCCCTGCACCTGAGCGTGAAACGTCTGCTGCGCCCCTTTCAACAGTAACAACTGCGTATGATTATAGTCGTCAGCGTATGAGTTATGAGTCGTAAGACGTATATAGTCACTCCCGTCAGCCGGACGGAAGGCCGGGTCATATTTCGCCGCCAATGCCTTCAGGTCGGCCTCCGTGAGGCAATTATCGCGTACATTGTTGAGCAGCGATATAAACCGCTCGTCCTGCTGGCGAAACACCTTCGTGAGCTGTATCGTCACATAGTCAATCTGCGCCAACGCCCGGCTACTGAAAAAATAGGGCGTATCGTAGTAATTATGGAGCACCTCGAGATCGGCACCCGTCACTACGGGCGACAGCTGCTGCAAGTCGCCTATCATCAGCAACTGTACTCCACCGAACGGTAGCGAACTACGGCGTATACGTCGCAACACATGGTCTATGGCATCAAGAAGGTCGCCCCTGACCATAGATATTTCGTCAATTACCAGGAGGTCGAGCGCACGGATTATACGCAGTTTATCCTTCGAAAACGAATACTTATCCTTCACATCCGAGCCGGGGATATATGGCGTCAGCGGCAGTTGGAAAAACGAATGAATCGTCACGCCACGCGCATTGATGGCGGCCACACCCGTAGGAGCCACCACAGCCATCGTCTTGCAGCTGTGTTCGCGCAGATAGCGCAGAAACGTTGTCTTACCCGTGCCGGCTTTACCGGTAAGAAAAATGCTGACGCCCGTGGTCTCCACGAAGCGCCAAGCATTAATCAGTTCAGGAGTCTGTGTCTGGATATTCTGTATTTCCATCAAGGGAGGAAGTGGTGAAGGATATGCGGTACGATGAGAGAGAGACGATTATTCTTCGGCTGTTTCGGCAAACTGCATGAGATATGCCTTGATGAATCCGTCGAGGTCGCCGTCCATTACGCCACCCACGTCCGAAGTCTGATGGCCGGTGCGGTGATCCTTCACGCGACGGTCATCAAACACGTAGCTGCGTATCTGGCTACCCCACTCGATTTTCATTTTTCCGGCCTCAATCTTAGCCTGCTCCTGCATACGGTGCTGAAGTTCCTTATCGTAGAGTATCGACTTAAGCTGACGCATGGCGTTCTCCTTATTCTTAGGCTGGTCACGCGTCTCGGTATTCTCGATAAGGATTTCCTCCTTCTCTCCGGTATAGGGGTCGGTAAACTGGTAGCGCAGGCGTACACCTGACTCCACCTTGTTCACGTTCTGACCGCCGGCGCCACCACTTCGGAACGTATCCCACGACAAGAGCGCGGGGTCTACCTTCACCTCTATGGTATCATCGACAAGCGGCGTTACAAACACCGACGCGAACGAGGTCATGCGCTTGCCCTGAGCGTTGTAGGGCGACACACGTACCAGACGGTGCACACCGTTCTCACTCTTAAGATAGCCGTAGGCGAAGTCACCCTCCACATTGATAGTGGCCGACTTGATACCCGCCTCATCACCCTCCAGAAGGTTGGCGATAGACGTCTTGTAGCCGTGGGCTTCACACCAGCGCAGATACATACGCATCAGCATCGATGCCCAATCCTGACTCTCGGTGCCTCCGGCTCCGGAGTTGATCTTTAGTACCACACCGAGCTTGTCTTCCTCGCGGCGCAGCATATTGCGCAGCTCCAGCTTCTCTATCTTTTCTATGGCGTCGGCATACAGAGCGTCGAGCTCTGCCTCCTCCACAAGCCCCTCCTTGATAAAGTCGAAGGCAAGCGAAAGCTCTTCAACGGCCTTTTCTATTTCCGCATAGCCGTCAATCCATGCCTGAAGATCCTTGATCTTCTTCATCTGTATCTGCGCCTCCTTGGGATGTTCCCAGAAGTCGGGCACATGAGTGCGCAGTTCTTCTTCTTCTACTTGTATTTTCTTGCTGTCGATGTCAAAGATACCTCCTCAACGCGAGCTTGCGTTCAAAGGTCTCTTTTAATTGTTCCTGAGTAATCATAGCGAACAGTATGTGAGAAAAAAAATTAAAAATATTCTGATTCTTACTGATACATATTTTTACTGATACATAGCCTCAATCTCGCGCGCATAGCGATGATTGATTACCGGACGGCGCAGTTTGAGAGTATTCGTAAGCTCACCCGCCTCGAGAGTGAAGGGGTTGGGAAGCAATGTAAATTTCTTTACGCGCTCGAAGCTGGCGAGATTGCTCTGCATCTGATTGATGCGCTCGCCTATCATCTTACGTATGTCGGCATCCTTGACCAGATCCTCTATCGTACGGTACTTGATATGCATCTTGCGGGCATACTCTTTGAGAGCTTCGAAGGCGGGCACTATTATGGCGGTCACGTACTTACGCTGGTCACCTATGATAGCCACCTGCTCTATATACTTATCCTCGCCCAGACGTGTCTCAAGCACCTGGGGGGCTATATACTTACCGTTGGAGGTCTTGAACAGGTCCTTGATGCGTTCGGTGAGTATCAGTGCGCCGTTCTCGTCAATGCGTCCGGCATCGCCCGTACGAAACCATCCGTCGGCGGTAAAGGCCGCCTCTGTCTCCTTAGGTTTATTGAAATACTCGCGCATCACCGTAGGACTCTTGATAAGTATCTCGTTGTCCTCCCCTATCTTCACCTGAATTTTGCCGATGGTCGTACCAACGGTACCTATTTCATAACCCTCATAGGGGTAGCATGTCACCGTAGCTGTAGTCTCCGACAATCCGTAACCCACCACGATTTCTATGCCGACCGAACGGAAGAAGCGCACAATGGTGTTGCTTATCGGAGCACCCGCAGTAGGAAATATATTACCGTTCTCCACACCCATCACCTTGCGCATGGGCATAAACACCTTGGAGTTGAAGAACTGATACTGCTTTTCAAGAAGCCAGGGCACGGGAAGACCCTTGCGTACATATTCGAGATTACGCTCTTTGCCTACCTTGATAGCCCTGCGGGCCAACATCCCCTGCACACCGGTCATCGACGAAAGCTTCTCCTGAATGGCAGCGTAGGCTTTCTCCCAGAATCGGGGTACGGAGCACATACATGACGGGCGCACTTCTGTGATAGCCTTCTGTATCTCGTGAGGGTCTAAATTTATAGCCACTCTTACGCCACGGGTAAGGCAGAAGAGTGTCCACCCCTTCTCGAAAATATGGCTCATGGGCAGGAAGCACAGCGAAAGGTCCTTATCGGTCACCGACGTAAGGCGTTCGGCATGCCACTCCATCTGCACATTGAAGCAAGAGTGAGGCAACACGGCTCCCTTAGGTTCACCCGTGGTTCCTGAAGTGTATATTATGGTGGCAATGTCATCGGGCAATGCTGCCTCACGACGCGACCTAACTTCGTTGACAGTCGAAGGTGTAGCCTTTGACCCCAACTGAAGTATATCGTCAAATGACATGGTGGTAGTATCGTCATCATCCTTTTTCAGGGGTATGTAGGTGACGATCTGTTTCAGACCGGGATAGGCCTTCTGCACCTCACGCGCCTTGCGATACTGCGTTTCGTCGCCGACAAAGAGCATCGAGGCCCCGCTGTCGCGCACGATATACTCTACCTGAGCAGGTGTCGACGTGGCGTAAAGAGGCACCGAGTAAGCCCTGTTGGAGAAAGCCGCAAACTCAGTGACAAGTATCTCCGGGCGATTCTCCGAAAAGATAGCCAGAGGCGTATTCTCCTTGACACCAAGTATTTCAAAGGCACATGCCGCCGTCTCAACCTGACGGTTAAACTCCAGCCATGATATGGGACGCCACTCGCCGTCAATCTTGAATCGCAAAGCTTCGCGATCGCCGTACTTCTTTGCCTGCAGCTCTATGAGATTTGTCAGAATATTTGACATGCTTACTAAGTCGAATAAAAAAATGGCCAACAAGGATATGTCAACCCGTAATTTAAGAACAAAGATAGACCAATAATCTTGATAGAGTAACATCCGGAGCCGTCAAAGTAGCCGTGCGTTAACACTCGTTGATAATCGTCAAACTGATTTTTACAACATTTAACCATTTTCACACCCTCTTCAAACATGTGCAAAAGCGCCTTTCCCGCAGCATACTCACATTTTTTAAGTACTTTTGTGATGTGAACCAATACACATCGCCATGAACCATCATAACATACTCTCTGCCCTATGCCTGACGGGATTCGCCTGTCTGACAGGATTGTCTGCCGAAGCTGCATCCAAATCGCGTAATACTCCGCGTCCAAATATCATATACATAATGTGTGACGACATGGGCTACGGCGACCTCGGATGCTACGGACAGCCCTATATCAACACCCCCAATATCGACTCGCTCGCCCGTCACGGCATGCGCTTTACCCAGGCATATGCCGGTAGCCCCGTGAGCGCACCTTCGCGCGCGTCGTTCATGACGGGGCAGCACTCCGGCCACTGCGAAGTGAGAGGCAATAAGGAATACTGGAGCATGAATGACACGGTTCACTACGGCGACCTCGTTGATTTCGCGCGTGTGGGTCAGCATCCCTACGATCCCGACCATGTCATTATACCTGAAATCATGAAAGCCAACGGCTACAATACCGGCATGTTCGGCAAATGGGCCGGAGGCTACGAAGGCTCCGCTTCGACTCCCGACAAGCGCGGTGTTGACGAATACTTCGGCTTCCTCTGCCAGTTTCAGGCCCACCTCTATTACCCCAATTTCCTCAACCGCTACAGCAAGGAAGCGGGCGACACAGGGGTAATCAGAGTCATCATGGAGGAAAACATAAAGTATCCCATGACAGGCGAGGGATATGAGAAGCGGCCGCAGTATTCGGCCGACATCATTCATGAGAAGGCGATGGAGTGGATTGACAAGCAGTCGGCCGACACTCCGTTCTTCGGTGTGCTCACCTATACGCTGCCCCACGCCGAACTCGTGCAGCCCAACGACACCATACTCGAACATTATAAGAAGCAATTCTACAATGACCGAACATGGGGCGGACAGCCGTGGTCGCGCTACAACGCCACCACCCATACCCACGCCCAGTTTGCAGGCATGATTACCCGCCTTGATGCCTACGTAGGCCAAGTCATGGACAAACTCCGCGAAAAGGGACTGGAGGACAACACACTCGTCATATTCACAAGCGACAACGGTCCCCACGAAGAGGGGGGAGCCGATCCCGTGTTCTTCGGACGCGACGGAAACCTCAAGGGCCTCAAGCGCGAGTGTCACGAGGGTGGCATACGTATTCCCTTTATAGCCTATTGGCCGGGCAAAGTCCCCGCCGGAACGGTCAATGACCATCAGCTGGCCTTCTACGACCTCATGCCCACCTTCTGCGACATTGCCGGACAGAAAGATTACGTAAAGCGCTTCACCAACCGGAGTAAGGACAACGACTACTTCGACGGCCTTTCATTCGCCCCCACTCTGCTGGGCAACGACGCGCAGCAGCCACGCCACGACCACCTCTACTGGGAGTTCGCTGAGACCGATCAGATCGGTGTGAGAAAAGGTGACTGGAAACTGATAGTCAAGCACGGTATTCCCGAACTCTACAATCTCGCCACAGACCTGCATGAAGACCACGATGTAGCCGCCTCACACCCCGACATCGTCAACGATCTCATCGCCATCATCCACCGCGAGCACACCCCCAGCCCCCACTTCCCCGTCACCCTCCCCTGACCCAACCACGTAGATAATGCCACAACCGCGCCCGAAGGTCGCGGATATATACGTAGCCCCGATCACCGACCGAAGGGAGGTGATCGGGGTTATTGTCGCGTCGGAGAGACGGCGCCCGGAGACCGCCGATGTCAGATGGGTGCCGTAAAAACAGTTTGCCGGATACACGGGTAATGAATAAATACCTTGTATCCGGCAAACTGTTTTATCGGGAGGGGGACAGAGCATCAGCGGCGGTGGCGCACAGTGACTATGCAGCGGTCAGGGGTAATGACGATGTCGACAGGCACATCATGCTCATCGGCCTCAATCTCATCAAACAACTGACAGCTGTAGGCCACACCCACTTTAAGCGCACGGGAGTTGGACAGCAACCGATCGTAGAATCCCTTGCCACGCCCTACGCGATTGCCACGGCGATCGTATGCAACAGCCGGCACCACTATAAGATCTATATTCTCCACATCTACCACTTCATCACCTTCAGGCTCCTCTATCTGGAAAGCGCCGTGGCGCAGATGACTGCGGTCGTATGGGAGTATGTCAAGGTTCACGCCATTGACGCGCGGAAGGAAAAAGGATTTCGCCGTGTGCCACTTGTCAAGGAAGTCAAGAGTGGAAAGCTCATCGGGGAGCGAGTGATACATCAGCACATTTTCAGCCATCATAAAAGCCGCCAGACCCTCGAGGCGTGAGAACACGTCGCGAGCTGCATCGCGGCGTTCTGTATCAGACAGCAGAGCCTTATCAGCTCTGACCTTGCGTCTTATATCATCTTTCTTCATATTCAAAGTCGATTAATACGTCTGATTAACACCCGAGGCATGAAAATAGTTTGACCTATTCGGCTACAGCGGGCTCAGGTATCTCGAAGCTATCCAGCGCACGGGATATTACGGGATCATAGTCGTTCATCACTTCATAGTAAGCCGACGTACCGAGTGCATCGCGTGCTATAAGCGCCTTTACCACACTGAGAATAAGATCGCGGGAAATATTGATATAATACCATCGCGGTGCGAGTCCACCCTGTGACTGTGCAAATGACACGAACTGCGACAGCAACTGATCGTCAGAGGGAAGCATCTCAAGAAGTTCTCCCACTGAGCCTGACGCCGAAAGCTGCTCGCGATTGTCATCTACATATCTGAAGGCATACTTATGGAAGAGTCCCTTATTAAGCGCGTTGATATAATATGAAGTAGCTCCGGTAGTATCGTTTGGCACAAAGACATCGGGCATTATGCCGCCGCCGCCATATACCTCGCGGCCACCGATAGTATAGAAGGTCTCGCTCTTGTCAAGTTTCACACTGTCTACATTGAACGACTCGCCACGGGTGTAGCGGTCAATGATTTCCATCTCATAGTCATGAATCTGACCGGGAGCGAAGGGCTTCTGTATGCATCGACCCGAAGGAGTGTAATATCGGCCTATCGTAAGGCGTATGGCGCTATTGTCGGGAAGCGACAGCTGATTCTGCACGAGTCCTTTACCGAATGAGCGGCGTCCTACGATAGATGCACGGTCATTGTCCTGCATCGCACCGGCGAATATCTCACTCGCACTAGCAGATATCTCATCCATAAGCACCACAAGCCCCGCATCGATATACGATCCTGTACCGTCAGCCACTATCTCGTCCTTAGCCGACGATATACGGCCGCGGGTAGACACTATAGGACGTCCTCTCTGCAGAAACTCATTGGCCATCAGCACTGCCATCTCCATAAATCCGCCGCCGTTGCCGCGAAGATCCACGACATAACGTGACGCCCCTTCATCGGCAAGCTCCTTAAGCGATGTGATGAATTCACTGTAGGTATTGCGGCCGAACTTGTTGACCTTGACATACCCCGTAGTGTCATCGAGCATATAGCGCGAATCAATAGTAGTGACGGGAATCTCGCCACGTACCACACTGAACGACAGCAACGAGGGGTTACCGCCACGCTTCACACCGAGCTTCACCTCCGTACCCTCATGGCCACGAAGCTGCTTAATGATATCCTTGTCGCTTATATTGCGTCCGGCTACAATGGAGTCATTGATAGTCACTATACGGTCGCCTGCGAGCAATCCCACTTTCTCGGAGGGACCGCCGGATATAACCTCAAGCACGGTAATCGTGTCGGTCTGCATGTTAAACGTGATACCGATACCGCTGAACGACCCGTCGAGATCTTCGTTCACACCCTGCACGTCGTCGGCAGGTATATATACGGTGTGAGGGTCAAGCTTGGCCAGTATATCGGGAATAGATTTTTCGAGTATACTGTCGGTATTCACCTCATCGACATATTGGTTCTCGATGAGTGACATGATATTGCTTATTTTTTCTGTAGCTCCCCACTGTCTGCCAGTGACAAAGAATCGGCTACCTATCCATAATCCTGCGGCAAAGGATAGCGCCACAAGAAGAGGCGCCCAAACTGATGTGCGTTTCCAGGAGTTATTCATTTACGAAGCTGAAGATAATGTATTTAAGCTAATTGAAATCTATATAATAAGACTTGAGTCTGTTAAGACATCAGTCTACTGAATCGCGCTATAGAAACTGTTTTAATTTATGTGCGAATGATTTTGAGAATATTTTTGGATGGATTTTGCAAGTTGAGGAAGGAGCGATGCGGGCATCGTGACTGACGAAATCTTGTCAAAATACGCCAAAAATAGCTCAAAATCAGAGCACACGGCATGTAGTAAAAAATTTGACATAAATTTAAACAGTTTCTATAGAGTCTTTGTCAAAGTTCGGGAATATGTACACACTCTATCCCGGCCCGTTCAAGGAGGTCTATCCCATCGGTCATGCGGTAAAGCTCGTTGAAAACCACGCGCCTTATGCCGGCCTGAATAATGAGCTTGGCACATTCCAGACAAGGTGAGGCCGTAACGTAGAGCGTTGAGCCGTCGCTGGAATTATTGCTACGGGCCACTTTCGTTATGGCATTTGCCTCAGCATGAAGCACGTATGGCTTAGTGACACCATGTTCATCTTCACACACGTTCTCAAATCCCGCCGGAGTA
This sequence comes from Bacteroides sp., assembly GCA_014801865.1. GTDB lineage: Bacteria > Bacteroidota > Bacteroidia > Bacteroidales > Muribaculaceae > Paramuribaculum. The sequence goes on from JAAVDH010000030.1 coordinate 17,456, forward strand.
CCATTGAAGCCGTCTGAGATTATCATCTGTTCCTTGACAAGAAGAGCCCCTACCTGACGGCGGGTACAATAAGAATTCTCGGCCCAGATTCCGGCCATGCGCAGGTAACGTCTGTCAGTAGTCTCCTGCTTGAAATTCGATGAGTTAGATATACGTTCCATGAATTGCGCCACAAAGTTACGCTTTTTTCCCACATATTATTATTCTCGCAGAGGCAAAATATGACCGATGTGACCGCATTATCGCAATTAACATATCTTCGCATTTAGTTTAAATAATCTCAAAATACATCCCACGTCTCTAACCTTCACCATGCTCAAAGGTTGTAGAAATAAATCCCAAGTACTTGCTGACCGTACATAGCCAGCAGTCTTGGCCACTATTGGTCTATCTAACAAACTATTTTATTCACCCTCGATGGCTTAGTGCCATAGTCTCTTAAAATTACTATTCCCTATGAGCAACACTTCATTCCGTTCACGTCTGATAGGTTTGCAGACTAATTTACTCAATTTCGCAATTGTGCTTACCTCCAACAAAGACGATGCCTACGACCTGCTTCAGGATACCACCCTCAAAGCTCTCGACAACGAAGAAAAATACACCGACAACACCAACTTCAAAGGATGGGTGTTTACCATCATGCGCAACATTTTTATCAACAAATACCGTCGCATGATGCGCGCTGCCACGATTATTGATACCAGCGACGACCTCTATCAGCTCAACCTCCCACAGAACTCCGGCTTCGACTCACCCGAAAGCTCTTTTGCCGTCAATGAAATAATGGGAGCGATACAAGCCTTCCCCACCGAGTATCGTGTACCGTTCAGCATGCACCTCGCGGGCTTCCGCTACAGCGAGATTGCCGAAAAGATGCACCTTCCCCTCGGCACTATCAAGAGCCGCATATTCTATGCCCGCCAGAATCTTCGCTCCACCCTCAAGGACTACCAGCAGTAACCGTACCACACATAAGGAGATAAAAAAACGTCCGCGTGTCAGATCCTGACACGCGGACGTTTTTTTATCTCCTCATAGCTCCATCCCTACATTGTCAAGGTAGAGGGTGAGTCCCTCTGTTCCCACGTAAGGCTCGGCACTGCCGGCGCTAAGCATCATTATCATATGGGTAGGAGTCTCATCCGCCGAAGCCCAGCCTACCTCCTCGACAGGCACAAGTTTGCCTTTGGAATTAAGTGCGTAATAGGCATTGTCGCCACGGCGCAGTCCTACTGTAGCGTCCTTGCCATACTGCGCTGAGGCATCGCCGTACTTAAGCGGCACACGATGGCCCGTAGTCCAGTCTACCGACTTGCCGTAACGCTCGGCTCCGGTAGCCACTCTCTTGGCGTATATCTTGCCGTCAGCTGTCTCCCAGCGTTTCTGAAGAAGCACAAACACCATGGCTTCGTCATGCCCCGGTATCTCCTTCTTGCTGCTGAATCCTGTAGAGCGCACACGCGAATTAGCTCCTTTGGGCATCTCTACCTTATAGTCCATCACCATTGCCGTAGGACGCGACGTATAGGGTATGCCCATATCCATCTTTGAGTAGGGATTAGAGGTAGAGGTGATCGGCTCATACATTCGTCCGAGGAATACCGACCCTGCCACCATCACGTCCATATTGATTATCCCTAATACCTTTACGGTCTCTATCTTGGTCGTAAGACGAGCACACTTATTGCCACCGCCTCGGTCAAAGGGATACACGGCATTCGACGTTTTCGTCACGCCCGACACATGAGCATAGACATTGCTCGTAGCCCAAGGCGAATTACCTGCAGGCACATACGCCTTATTGCCATTGATAGTAGCCGTAGGGCCTATCTCGTACACTGTCTTTTCATGACCGCCTATGATGGCCGATTCCTTAAGATTGCGGGTCACCCAATTGTTGAAATTACCATATCGTATGGGCTCCACTTTGCCTTCGGCAGCCACCATACCGGGAACACTCCCGAGGCACGCGGCAAGCATAAGACCGTGTAAGATTCCTCTTTTTTTCATAACCAAAAATATTAACGCACGACCGTGGCAGTTGAAACGATTCTTTGCCGGACTACCCGGCGCGGCCATGCAGAGACCAATAATTCTTTGCAAATTTAACACTTTGACACGATATATGGTTCTGCCACGCCGTTACAATTCTGTAGAAACAACCCTACTTTTATCTACAAAAAGAGATGGACCGCTCCGCCTCTGCGAAACGATCCATCAGGTTAGAAATCAATTCTATTATTATTACTAAGTCACAATTTTAATCTGTAGTGTGGTCACTCATTCTTCCTTATTCGGGCAGAGAGAAGATCACTATGCGGTTCCAGTTATTGGTGTCATACACCTGAGTGTCAGAGCCGAAGCCTTCTACTGCGATACGTGAGGAGGCGATGCCATAGTCGTTGACCAGTGCGTCAGCCACAGCCTGAGCACGACGCTTCGAGAGATCCATGTTGTAGCTTGAAGAACCGGTATCCTTGTCGGCATAACCGCGAACCAGAATCTTCACTTCAGGATTAGCCTTAAGCCATTCGGCGGTGTTGTACACATTTACCATCTCTTCGTTGCTGATGCGGGCAGAGTTGATGCGGAAGCGTACGCTGGCCATCATGGGCGCCTCGACTGTGGTGGTCTGTTCTACGGCCACTACTTCGGGGCAGGGAAGCTGAGCCTCAGCTGTAGCGAGAGCTGCTGAAGTGGCAGCGAGATCTGCGCGGAGGTCGTTGACCTGATTGTTCAGAGTATTGATGTACGACATATAGTCACAGGGATTGTAGCGGGTATACTTTCTGCCACCTATATTGATGATGAAACCGCCGTAAACCTGACCGATGACATCGATTGAGCGATGGTTGACAAAGTTATTGAGATTATCGCCATAAGCGTTCATACGACCTTCTGCGAAGAAGTCAACATACTTGCACAGACGCAGGCGGAGCTGAATACCGGCTGATACGGGAAGTGTCCATGAGTTGCTCTTGGGCTTGCCGTCTTCGCCATTGATGTTAACGTAGCTGTCACCGTAGTCCCAAGTGTAAGTTCCGCCGAGACCTACGAAGGGAATGATGCTGAACACACGGTTGGGGTTGGGACCGGCGATAGAATTAAGCATATCCCACATGAAGTCAACGTTGAGGTTGGCATACTTAGCCTTGTTATACTTCACTGCGTCCCAGTGCATCGCACCATAATAACCCGAGAAGCGGAAACCCATATAAGGGCTAAACCAGTGGCCTACGCCTATATTGTAGAGAGCTGTATAGTGAACCTTCGGGTCACCTACCTCGAGGTTTCTTTCGGTAAAGTTACCGAACACACCGGCGCCAAGCTGAATATTCCAGTTGTCACGCCATGAACATGAGTAGTGATCCTTACAATCTACTGACTCGGTGAGCACGACCTCTTCTACGCTTACGGTTGTATCCTGTGCGTGAAGATTATTAGCTGACATAAACATGCCGCCTACAGCAGCCAGAAGTAATAAGTTCTTTTTCATCTCTCTTAGAAATACTTAATTAAACAATCTAAATAACCAATATTAAAACATTTCTTTTGTTAAAAGTAACTGTCGCGAGAATCATTATCGTATCCCCGGCAGTTACAAATCAAACATCCTAAAGTCGCAAAAGGTTTGCTCACCGCTGAAAAAAATTGCGAAAAAAGACGAGAACAGCATTTTCCTCCGTTATTAAAAAACAGGGAGCACACTCCTTAATAACAGCAGCATGCTCCTCAACCCTCCTAACCCACATACTCCTGAATATGAAATTCGATTCCATCCTCTTCAACATAAACCTCCCCACCGCCAACCCCCATCAGGGCGCACTCCTTGTAGCCGAACCCTTCCTGAAAGACGACTACTTCCTTCACGCCGTGATATGTCTTATCGACTATGACGGCGGCGACAGCCCCGCCATGGGGATAGTGCTCAACCGCCAGACAGCCTACTCCCTCCAGGACCTCATCGAGAACATCACTGTCGAAGAAAAGATACCCGTCTATTGCGGTGGCCCTGTGTCGTATGACCGTCTCTACTTTCTCCATACCCTCGGCGACATTCTCCCCGGCGGACGTGAGGTGCGTCCCGGCCTTTGGGTCGGAGGCGACTTTGAGGCTATGATTGACTACATCAATTCGGGCTACCCCATCGATGACCGCATACGCTTCTTCGTAGGCTACAGCGGATGGACCAAAGGCCAGCTCAGTCAGGAAGTTGAAGCCCACACATGGGCCGTAGCCGAGATCGAGTCCAACGACAAACTCTTCACCCTGAGCGAAGATGAGCTATGGCACGATGCCGTGCGCTCTCTCGGCCACGAACATCGCGGCTGGCTTTTCCATCCCCGCAACCCTCACGCCAACTGATCCCCCACATGCCTACCCCACTGTTTTCCATCATCTTACCCATGTATAATGCCTCGGCACACATCGCCGAGGCCATCCGTGCCGTCAAGGCGCAGACCCTTTCCGACTGGGAAATGATCATCGTCGATGATGCCTCTACCGACTCCTCCCTCGATGTAGCCCACCGCTGTGCCGAAGGAGATGAACGTATCCGTATCTTTTCGCTCAAGGAAAACTCCGGCAGTGCCTTCCGTCCGCGCCTTGCTGCCCTCCAGGATGCCGCCGGAGAATACATCGTAGAGCTTGACGCCGACGACACCATCGAGCCCGCCTACCTCCTCAAACTCTCCCGCGCCCTCACCTCCCCCCTCCCTCTCCCCTCTTCGTCCCCCGCATCGTCGCTTGCGACGAATCCCCCCTTCAATTCCCCTCTTCCCTCCCTTCCCATTGATGCCGCCTTTGCCCGGTTCATCAGACCCGATACCACCCCCGTCCTCTCCGACGAACTCCCCCCCTCCACCCACCTCACCGGAGCCGAGGCCCTCGCCGCCACTTTCGGCGGATGGCGCCACAGCGCTATGGGAGCCATACGCCGCCGCCTCTACACCGATGCCCTTGAGCGCTTCGGCATGCCCGATGCCGGCATCTGCAGCGACGAAGTGCTTACCCGGCGCATACTTGCCTGCACCTCCGAGGTCGTGATTACCGATGCCCTCTACATCTACACCCCCAACCCTCATTCCGTCACCCGCCGCCCCACGCTCAAGCTCTTCGACCCCATAGAATCGGCCTTTGCCGCCCTCTCCCTCTCCAATCTCGTAGGCTCGCGCGACGTCTGGCAATCCGCCTCACGAGAGTTTTACCATGCCTTCATCCACATGGCACACCTTTACCACACCTTTGTATTTGAGTCGCAGGCCGACAACAATGATGTCCGCCTCCGCCTCCGCAATATGTTCGACCGTCTTGCCGACCAACGCTTCCGCCGCGTCATCCCCCTGCCCCACCGTATGGCCATGAAGACCGGATTCGCCACATTCATGAAATTAATCGCTCTCAGAAAGCGACAAGTAAGTAAGAATTAATAAAAGTGTCTGGATTTAAATGACCACTCACGACAACTCCTATAAGGGCATTCTGCGCAACATGTCCGTTTTCGGCGGAGTACAGGTGCTTCAAATCGTCGCCGGACTACTGCGCGGAAAGATTGCCGCCATCTTCCTCGGCCCCGCAGGTATGGGCATTTCCGCTCTGTTCACAGCCTCATCTACCACGCTGCAACAACTCTCCTCACTCGGCCTCCAGCAGTCCATCGTCCGTGAGACGGCCGCCGTTGAAGACAAAATAGCCCATGAGCCCTCAGACGATGAATCTGATAGACCTCTTACTCAGGCATCCGCTCATACTACGGAGCTTAACCGCGTCATCGCCGCAAGCCGCTTCCTGCTCACACTCACTGCCCTCATCGGTGCCATCATCTGTCTGGCTCTCTCCACTCCCCTCAGCCATTGGAGCTTCGGCTCGGGCGAATATATCGGAGGCTTCATGCTCCTGTCCGTCATGGTATTTTTCACCACCCTTGCCAATGGTGAACTCGCTATCCTCCAAGGCCTCCACAGAGTCAGGCGTATAGCCACCGCCACCATCGGTGCCTTGCTCATCGGACTCCTCTCCATCCTGCCTTTCTACTGGTTTATGGGCACATCCGGCATTGTCCCTGCTATGGGAGTCAATGCCGTAGCCACATTCCTCTTCTACCGCTACTGCTCCGGCCGCGAAGTTCGCGTCACTGACGCGCCACCCGTTTGGCGTACCCTTTCTACCTACCGCTCAATAATCTGGCGCATGGTGTCACTCGGCGTCGTCCTCATGGCCGCACAGCTTCTCGGCTCACTCTCCACCTACCTTCTCAACGCCTTTGTGCGCTACGCCGGCTCTACCTCCGACGTAGGCCTCTATCAGTCTGCCAACTCACTTACCACGCAGTGCGTCACGCTTGTCTTCGCCGCCATGGCCATGGAGTTTTTTCCACGGCTCACCACCGTAGCCACCGACAGTGCCAAAACCTCACTCATGGTCAACCGCCAGATAGAGGTAGTCTCTCTCGTAGCCGCCCCTATTGCCGCCCTCATGATACTCTTCGCCCCCCTTGCGGTGCGTATCGTTCTCTCCGAAGAATTTCTCACCTCCGTACCGCTCATACGCTGGATGAGCCTCGGCATACTCTTCAAAGCCATCGCCTACCCCCCCGGCTACATCTCCTTTGCCAAGGGCGACAGACTCACCTTTTTTCTCGTCGAAGGCGTTGCGGGCAACCTCCTCATGGTAGGCCTCAGTATCATCTGTTACCATTTATGGGGACTAATCGGACTTGGTGTCGCCTCCTCTGCAACCTTTCTGCTCTTTATCGGCGTCTATATTGTAATGACGGGTCGTCTCTACGGATATCGCCCCACCCGCAACGTTGTTGTGATATCCCTGAGCCTCATCGCCATGCTCGGCTGCTGCTTCGCCGCCTCGATGCTCACCTCCGAGGCCGTGTCCGTAGCCGCCATGGCGCTGATTACCGTATGCATCTCACTCTACTCATTCTTTAACCTACGTCGCCTCATGAGTCGACGGTCATAACTCCCTGCCCCATGTCAAAGAACATCATCTTAGCCACCCTCTTCGCTTGCAGCCTCCTCACCACCGTTTCATGCAGCTCATCATCTTCATCTTCCTCTTCCTCCTCCTCTACCTCCGTAAGCCGGTCCGCCACTGCTACGGCTTCCGATGAAGACACCGCCACGGCTTCCGACAAACGTATGCGCACCACACAATCCTTCGAGTCTCCGTTCACATCCATTGACGCCGCCACCGGACTTTGCGTGCGATACATCCAAGGCTCCCCGGCCTCAATGACCATCGAAGGCTCCAAGAGAGACATCTCCATCATAAAAGCATACGTCAAAAGCGGATGTCTCTACCTCGAGCGCCACACCGAAAAGAAAAAGGGGCTGAAGGGCATGTTCCAACCCCAACAGTTCAGCGGCAACGTGCAGATTACCGTCACCGCCCCCGATGTCAACGAATTTGACTGCTCGACCGGAGTAATCCTTACCATTGACGCCATCAACAATTACAAGAAAGTTGATATCGAAATGGGCACAGGCGGCTCACTCAAGGCCGGAACCATCAAATCACCCCTGGTAGATATCGATTGTTCCACCGGAGCAACAGCCACCATTGACAACCTTGAAGCCGACAAAGCCTCTATTGACGCATCCACCGGTGCCACAATAAACGTTTCCGGCCAAGCCGCAGAAGCATCCTTAGACGCCTCTACCGGAGCCACCATCAATGCCGGCAACCTCATCTGTGAAGTCGCCTCCGTCGACGCCTCCGTCGGTGCCTCCATCACCTTCAACGCCACCCGTGCCTCCACCGACACATCTACCGGCGCCACCGTCCGCAACCTCCACAAGTAATCCCTCCAATCCCCTCCAATAATCCCCTCTCTTCGTCTCCAATAATCCCCCTCTTCGTCTCCCGCATCGTCGCTTGCGACGAATCCCCCTCCAATCTCCCTAATCCCCTCTATACGCGATTAACCCCGAGCACCTACCGCAGTAAGGTGCTCGGGGTTAATCGTGAGTTATAGATTACAGCGCCCGTAATTCGCCGACTTAAAAAATGGCTTTGAGCGCGAGATATTGATTTTGGTCACCTCATCTTTTCCACCCACCTTGCCAAAGACTTTGACGTCTCCATAGTACGCATAGATATTATCATCCGTGCGGTCTTCAAATCTTATCCTTAACTGATTGTCATTCTCGAGCGTCACGAATATACCCGTTTCTTCAGCAGTTGACTCTGTTGAAGAGCTACCTCCCGTTTCGAGAACGCATGGTTTGTCAAAGCGAGTTTCAATGTCGAGATGGCGGCAGTTATTACACTCCAGAAGCAGTTCTCCGGAAGTGAAATAAGAGTGGACAAAATACTCTTTCACCACTATACCCGGTCCCATATCCGAGCTATGATAATACACTCGTATTTCCGTTGAATCAGAATTCTCAACAACATCAAACTGCAAAGGAGCCTCATTCTCCTTTCGACACGACGCTACGCTAAACAGCAGCAACACACTCACCAGACATAACAGCCCTTTCTTCATAATCAAATCCGCAACAAAGTTTGGTTCCACATGCAAAGATACTAAACTCTAACATAAGTTCAGATGATAATCCCTCCAATAATTCCGATTATTCCAATAGTTCCAATCCCCTTCCAATAATCCCCCATCTTCGTCTCCCGCATCGTCGCTTGCGACGAATCCTCTCCCCAATCCCTCCGATTCACCTGCGTCTTCTTTTTGGGGCAGATGAGTTGCGCTCGAGGCGTGAGGGTCTCTTTGGGCCTGCTACCTGGGCCGGTTTGTTGGCATAGGGATTCTTACCGTAGAGCTTGTCAAGGATATCCGTGCGGTGCAGGCGGTGCAGCGAACGGATTATATCAGGCCTATACGTGCGGTCATACCAGAAGAAGTATTTGCGTTGTGCCAGCTTCTCCTCGGGAGTTGTGGCGGTAAATATCCTCTCGCCGGTATACGGGTGGACGCCCGAGTAATATATCTCAGTGGCCACGGTCATAGGCGTAGGCGTAAAATCCTGCACCTGCTCCAGATGCATCTCCAGCCCCTTGGTAGTGGCTGCAAGCTCGGCCATATCCTCCTCGCGACATCCGGGATGACTGCTTATGAAGTAAGGTATCAACTGCTGGCGCAGGCCGTAGCGGTCATTTACGCGGTCAAATATCTTCTTGAAGTCATAGAACAATCTGAACGAGGGCTTACGCATGACGCTTAGCACATGGTCGCACGTGTGCTCCGGAGCCACTTTAAGGCGTCCTGACACATGGTTGCGTATCAGCTCCTCATTGTAGCGCGCATTGACGGCATTTATGCGGTCATCACCCGTCTGATGCATCGACAGGTCATAACGGACACCGCTGCCCACAAACGACTTCTTCACTCCCGCCACGGCATCGACACTGCGGTATATGTCTATCAGCGCCGAATGGTCGGTGTTGAGGTTGGGGCACACTTTCGGATGCAGACACGACGGGCGCAGACATTTCTGACACACACTAAGGTCTTTTCCTCCAAGTGTGTACATATTGGCCGACGGACCTCCGAGATCGCTGATATACCCCTTGAAGTCAGGCATTTTCACCACCTGGCGCACCTCGCGCATGATTGACTCCTTGCTGCGTGAGGCTATAAACTTGCCCTGATGGGCCGAGATCGTACAGAAAGCACACCCGCCGAAACACCCGCGGTGCATATTTACCGAGTGGCGTATCATCTCATAGGCAGGTATGGTCTTCCCCTTGTAGCGCGGATGGGGCATACGGGTATATGGCAGGTCAAACGACCTGTCGATTTCCCCCGTGGTCATAGGAGGATACATCGGTGTAATCTTCACCACACGCTCGCGGTCAAGCTGCTGCCATAGCGTGGCGCCGTTAAAGCGGTTGCTCTGCTGCTCCACATGACGGAAATTGGCCGACTGGCGCGTCTTGTCGCGGCGACACACATCCCAACTGTTGAGTATTATATTCTCCTCATCGGCCTGAGGCATCTCCGCGAGAGGGCGTATCACGGCGGTCTGCATCACATCGGTCAACTCCCCTACAGCCTCTCCGCCATCAAGCCTGCGAGCTATCTCCAGTATGGTCTTCTCACCCATACCGTAGCTGAGTATATCGGCCGGAGCATCGGCGAGTATCGACGGGCGCAGACGGTCTTCCCAGTAATCATAGTGCGACACTCGGCGCAGCGATGCCTCTATACCACCTATGACGAGTGGCACATCCGGAAACTCCTGCTTAAGTATCTTGGAGTACACTATTGTGGGATAGTCAGGGCGCATGCCATGTTTGCCTCCGGGCGTATAGGCGTCGTCACTGCGGCGGCGGCGATTGGCCGTATAGTGGTTGACCATCGAGTCCATGGCTCCGGCCGACACTCCGAAGAAGAGTCGCGGACGCCCGAATTTCTTGAAGTCGCGCAGATCATCGCGCCAGTTGGGCTGAGGCACTATCACCACTTTATATCCGGCCGCCTCGAGCACACGTCCTATTACGGCCGCGCCAAACGAAGGATGATCCACGTATGCATCGCCTGTAAAGAGTATGACATCGGGCTGTTCCCATCCGCGCAGCTTCATCTCCTTGACTGATGTCGGAAGCCACAGTCGCAGGTCAGTCGGATATTCCGTAAGAGTACTCATCTTATCTACTGCTCCTTTTTGGTAGCTATATACTGCTCCATCTTCACTATCTCATCACGCAGACGGGCGGCCTCGATAAATTCCATCTGTTTGGCGGCCTCCACCATCTGACGGCGCAGGTTGGTCACCTGATTCTCAAGCTCGCTCACCGACATGTAGCTCACCACCGGATCGGCTGCCACGGATATCTCTCCCGTATATTCGCGTTCGTATGGCAGCGGGGCCTCCTGCTTCTTGCCCTTGCGGCTGTCGCGTTTGTCGCGGGCCTTGACGGGCGGCGGAGCGGGAGCAAACTCGCTGGTGCGTGTATTCTCCTCCTCGCTGTCTATACCTATTATCTTGTTGCGGGCTTTGACTATTGCCTTGGGGGTTATACCATGCTCTTCGTTATAGGCGAGCTGTATCTGACGTCGGCGGTTGGTCTCGTCGATCGTCTGCTGCATGGAATCTGTAATCTTGTCGGCATACATAATCACCTTACCCTCAAGATTACGTGCCGCGCGGCCCACGGTCTGCGTCAGCGAGCGATGGGAGCGCAGGAAGCCCTCCTTATCGGCGTCAAGTATGGCCACGAGCGACACCTCCGGCAGGTCAAGACCCTCACGGAGCAGGTTTACGCCGATAAGCACGTCATACGTACCCGCACGCAGATCATCGAGTATACGTATGCGCTCCAGGGTGTCCACATCGCTATGGATATACGCGGCCTTGATACGTATCTTTTGCAGATATTCGTTCAGCTCCTCGGCCATGCGCTTCGTGAGGGTGGTCACGAGCACTCGCTCTGACTTCTCCACACGGTCGTTTATTTCGTTTATAAGGTCGTCTATCTGATTGAGTGTGGGGCGCACGTCGATAATCGGGTCAAGCAACCCGGTAGGACGGATTATCTGCTCCACAACCACGCCCTCGCTCTTCTGCAGCTCATAGTCGGCGGGAGTGGCGCTGACATATATGGTCTGAGGCGTAAGACGCTCAAATTCCTCGAACTTCAGGGGACGATTGTCAAGCGCAGCATTCAGTCTGAATCCATACTCCACAAGATTCATCTTGCGCGAACGGTCGCCGCCATACATCGCCCTGATCTGAGGTATCGTTACGTGACTCTCGTCTATGATGGTGAGGAAATCGTCGGGGAAATAGTCAAGCAGACAGAAAGGACGCATACCAGGCTTACGGCCGTCGAAGTAGCGGCTGTAGTTTTCTATGCCGGAGCAGTGCCCCACCTCGCGCATCATCTCTATGTCGTAGGTCACGCGCTCATACAGTCGCTTGGCCTCCAACTCCTTGGCCTCACGCTCGAAGGCTGCCACCTCGGTGCCTAAGTCAAGCTCTATCTGAGCCAGCCCCGAGGCCATACGCTCGGGTGAAGTTACGAATATGTTCGCGGGATATATCTTGAAGCTCTCCTGAGGTCCGAGCTGAATATTATCCTGCGGCAGATAAGTGGATATCGATTCTATCTCATCGCCCCAGAACACCACGCGCAACACTATCTCCTCGTAAGCAAGATAGATATCCACCGTGTCGCCCTTCACACGGAACGTACCGCGATGAAAGTCCGTCTCGTTGCGGCTGTACAGGGCATTGACCAGTTCGCGCAGAAAGCGGTTGCGGGCCACCTTCTGCCCTACCCTGATGTCTATGACATTGCTGTTGAAATCCTCGGGATTACCCATGCCGTAGAGACATGACACGGAACTGACCACCACTATATCCTTGCGCCCTGAAAGCAGCGCCGAGGTGGTTGACAGTCGCAGTTTGTCAATCTCCTGATTGATCATCAAGTCCTTCTCGATATACTTGTCTACCGACGGGATATACGCCTCGGGCTGATAGTAGTCGTAATACGACACGAAGTACTGCACCGAATTCTCGGGGAAAAATCCCTTGAACTCGCTGTAGAGCTGTGCGGCAAGCGTCTTGTTATGGCTGAGGATAAGGGTTGGTTTCTTGACCTCCTTAATGACGTTGGCCATCGTGAAAGTCTTGCCCGAACCGGTCACACCGAGCAGCGTCTGCGCGGGAATACCGGCCCTTACCCCCTCCGACAGTTGCCTGATAGCCTCGGGCTGGTCGCCTGTAGGAGCATATTGCGAAGATAACTTGAAGTCCATGCTATAGGATTCTCCCCAAAGATTGATACATAAACCTTTATATATCTTATATATCTCTTATTCGGCTTATACCGCCTTGAAGCTCATATCGAGCCCCTTTACCGAATGTGTGAGCGCACCTACCGATATAAAGTCCACGCCACACTCCGCATAGTCACGTAGAGTATCGAAAGTAATACCGCCCGATGACTCGAGCTCCACACGTCCGCCCACGATTTCCACAGCCTTACGGGTATCCTCGGGGGTAAAGTTATCGAGCATTATGCGGTCTACTCCTCCGAGAGCAAGCACACGCTCAAGCTCCTCGAAGTTTCTCACCTCTATCTCTATCTTGAGGTCTTTGCCCTTTTCGCGGCAATACTCGCGGGCGCGGTTTATTGCGTTCTCTATACCGCCGGCAAAGTCCACATGATTATCCTTAAGCAGTATCATGTCAAACAGACCGATTCGATGATTTACACCACCACCGATCTTCACTGCCATCTTTTCGAGGATACGCATTCCGGGGGTCGTCTTGCGGGTGTCGAGCACACGGGTGCGGGTTCCTTCAAGGCGCTCCACGTAGCGGGCGGTCATGGTGGCTATGCCACTCATTCGCTGCATTATATTCAGCATCAGGCGTTCGGTCTGGAGCAGGCTGCGCACTTTGCCGCGCACTATCATGGCCACATCGCCGGGCTTCACCTTGGAGCCGTCGGGTATCAGTACCTCAACCTCCATCTCGGGGTCGAAACGGCGGAATACCTCCTTGGCTATTTCGATACCGGCCAGTATGCCCTCCTCCTTGATAAGCAGGCGTGAGGCACCCATGGCATCATCAGGGATACATGACAGCGTAGTGTGGTCACCGTCGCCTATATCTTCTGCAAATGACAGATCTATGAGGCGGTCTATCAACTCGCGTGAAACTTTTTCGTCTAAATATGACATATCTGTAATTTCTATATTATTTAACTTCTACATTACTGTTACCGACAGGTAAATCCCGTATTACTGTTACCGACACAGATTAATCACGGGGCTTGTAGCTTGTCAGCAATTCGTTTATCCTCGCTATCAGAGATTCTGACCCGTCGTTGAATATGATATGGATAAGTATTTCCTTTGGCAGGCGGTCTGACTGATTCCTGATTCTCGCCTCAACTTCCCCGCGGCTCATACCATTGCGTTTCATCACCCGCTCAATCCTTACTTCTTCAGGAGCGGTGACTACCCATGCCTGGTCCACCATACGGTCAAGTCCACTCTCCGTGAGAATTGCCGTCTCTACAAATACGATTCCCTTTCCGGCTTGAGATTCAGCCCATGCGCTGATATCATCAAGCACAGCCCGATGAGTTATAGCGTTCAGACGCGCCAGAGCCGCGGAGTCGCCAAACACACATTCGGCCAGCCTACGGCGATCTATGCGCCCCTCGATTACGGCCTCTTCACACACCTCGCGCGCTATACGCTCTATGATGGTCAAGTCGCAATCCATTATGCGCCGGGCATTGCTGTCACAGTCATAGACCTCATATCCCATAGCGCGCAACATTCTGCTCACCACGCTCTTCCCCGCACCGATACCTCCGCTGAGAGCTATCAGTATGGGGCGCTCCGATAGTTTATCGTGGCGGTTCATTGGGTGCGCTCGATTATAAATTCCACACTGTCAGGCGATATGACTATGTCGCGATATATTTCAGGCACCAGCGAGTGATGAAGCTTAAGGCGCGAGGAGGTAGGGGTTAGTTCGTCAAAGTCGACAAACACACGTACGGGACACTCGTCATTGTAGGCACTCATAGGCACGAGATATGACACTTTCGCCTTCGAGGGAAATGTTATCATGTCTGTGCCCTTAGGCAGATTGTTTATGCTTACGGGTGTTTCAAAATTCTTGGAAATCAATGGCTCTACAGGTACGGTCACAATCACCCTGTCGGGTATGATACGCAATCCTTCCTGAGGACGCAACCTTACTTCAAAGCGAGTCGTATCCGTAAGGTCATGGCTCTCGATACGCATGGTTTCCACATGGGTAAGCGAACGGGGCACACCGTTAATGCCATACACCAGCACTGAGTCGCAATTAGCTTTCACCGGACCGCTGATGATGTATTGCAGAGCAGGATGCACGTCACAGTCCACCATAAGCTTCACCTTCACTCCGGGCATCGTCGTGTAAGGCACCTTGATGGAGTCGGGACGCACGGAGTTGATGAGCACACCCGATCCAAGATAGTCGCGCAGACGGCTGTCTATCTTCACACGCGACATCTCGAAGTAGTGGTCGGGGCCTATATAGTCGGTCATTCTGATTTTCATCATAGGCATGTTGCCCCAACTATAGCGGAGCAACTGATACCCCTTGGCCTGAACTCCGACACTGAGCGACGATGGTACTGAGCCCACAAGCGTTATGCTGTCAGGCACATTATCAACCTCAAACGGCACCTCGATTTCACGCTGTACCTCAGTATCAAGTGACATGGCCAGCCAGAACGCAAAGGCCACACACAAGAAAAGCAGGTAGAGAAGTACATCCCTACCCTGCGATGAGTGTATGGCGTCCGTGACGCTACGTGTAAACCTGTCCCACTGTTTACCGAGGTCCATCATGACACGTGGTTGCTAAGTAAGCTCTTACTTGTTGTCGGCCTCACGCTGCACGTCGTTCTGCACGTCCTGAGCTGAGGGATAGATTGAGCCGCGGTCAATGTTGATGATAACATTGTTGGCTATCTCGAGCGACACGACATTCTCTTTGAGTTTGCGCACCTTGCCGTAGATACCTCCGGCGGTAACTACCTGGTCACCGGTCGAGATACCGTCGCGGAATTTCTTGATTTCTTTCTGACGCTTCTGCTGGGGACGGATCATGAAGAAGTAGAACACTGCTATGAGCGCCACGATCATGATAAGGTTCATCGCGCCGGCGTTACCACCGCCAACCTGCAGGAGAATAGAGTTGTGTAACATAATTCAGAGGGTATTTTTTATTAAAAATTTTTCTTTGTTTTGGGAATTTTATTCGCCAAGTCACCGTTAGATAGGCTCTTGACGCACTTAGAGTATGTTAGAGTATGTTCACATAGGCTTAACGTACTTCAAAAGGTTTGCCGAGCTCTCCCTTTTCGTGAAGGTCTTTAAGTACTGAGTACAGAATGCCGTTGATAAACTGGCCACTTTTGGCGGTGCTGTAATAGTGGGCTATTTCGATATACTCGTTGAGACTTACGTTGACAGGTATCGAGGGGAAATTAAGTATTTCGGCGAGGGCGCAGATGAGTATCACTACATCCATAAAGGCCACACGCTCGCTGTCCCACTGGGCGCTGTTGACAAATCTGTCGATGAGCGCACGGTAAGCCTCGTGATTCTCCACAGCGTAGAGGAACAGGCGGGGACCGAACTGTGAGTCCTCCTCATCTTTATACTCGGGCAGCAGATGCACTCCCTTACCTTCGTCAGAGGCCGCAAACTTCTTTATGGTCTTGATGGCGAAAGTACCCATGATTACGACATCATCATTCCAGTACACCGACTGAGACTCAAGAGCCTCGGCAAGATCATCGGAGGGAAGTATGATATTCTTCATCGCGGCGCGCCAGAATTCACAGTCGCTCGCCCAGTCGGTAGCAGGTGCCTCCAGATACTCGCGGTAAAGGTCTGAGGCGAGGATATTGTCAAGCAGTCGCTTGATTAGCACATCATCGTCAAGCAGGTTGATAGGATTGTCAGCCAGATAATCCTGCATATCCTGATTCGCCTCTATAGCCTTCACAAACTCATTGTCTATGAGGCGGGTATTGGGATTGAGGTCTTCGGCCGAGGGTACATACTTGTTGCGGTTGGCATCCAGACGGCGCTCCTGCTCGCGGGTAATGGCCACAGGGAGCATCAGAAGACCGTGATAAAGCTCGTAGGCCTTATCCAGCGAACGGTCCAGCGAATTACGGGCCTCGGTCAACAGTGTGCGGGTATCAGTGTAGTCGCTCAGTGTGGCGGCCACCATATCAAAGGCCTTCTCAAAGCCGTTTGAGGTGAAGTCGGGTGACTTGCGGGCCACTTCGAGCACCTCTGTATTCTTGCGGATAACGGTGTTGAGCATAGTCAGCCAGAAGTTCACGTCGGTCTTGAGGTCGCGATCCTTCAGGCGTATGAATGAGCGATATGCTGCGGAGGTAATTATTTCGTTATAGAGCTTGGCGGCCACAGTGTCAAAGTCGGCTATCGACGATGTGCCGCGCAGTATCAGAGTGCGTATCTGGTCATCGGTACTCAATGACTTCACCATGCGATTGCCGGTAAGGTATTTGTTGAGTCCCGCTTCAGGCACCGGCAGACTCTTATGGCCTCCCTGCACCTTGACGCCCGACAGCTCAAGCACCAGCAGCAGCAGGTCAAGATAGAACGAATAGGCATACCGCTTGTCCTTCGACGTAGTTTCGGGTGCGGCTTCGATTTTAAACTCGCTACGGGTAAGCAGATATGAATACAACATCTGCACTACCTTTATTCTAATCAAAATACGGTTGATCATCTCTCTTGACTCTCTTAAAGGGTTTTCTCTATCCGATTGTTCTCTTCAATTTCAGCCGCAAAGATAGCTATTATCCCCCACAATAGCTAATTTTGCGGCCATGAAGATTGTATTAATGACGGTAGGAAAGACTACCACCGAGTATTTGCGCAAGGGCATAGAGATGTATACTGCCCGCATAAACAGATATATGCAGTTTGAACTCAACGAATTGCCCGACATTCGCAACACTAAGTCGCTCACCGAAGCGCAACAGAAGGAGCGCGAGGGCGAACTCATACTCTCGGCGCTGCAACCATCCGATGCTGTAGTGCTTCTTGATGAGCGTGGTCGCGAAATGACCTCTCGCGAGTTTGCCGATGAGATCGACCGTTACGGCATCCGCGGCACAAAGCGTCTAGTCTACATCGTAGGAGGCCCCTACGGGTTCTCGGCTAAAGTATACGACCGCGCCAATGCCAAGCTGTCGCTATCACGCATGACCTACCCCCACGAGATGGTGCGCCTCTTCTTCACTGAGCAGATCTACCGCGCAATGACCATCCTTCGCGGCGAACCTTACCACCACGATTAATCCGGGTTAATATCGCTAAATCCTGATTACTCTCGATAAACCTCGATAAATCCTGTTCAATCCCGATTAATCCACCTCAATAAGATCCACAATCACTCGGTCGCTTATCAGCCAGTGAGCCTCATCCATACGCAGGTAGCCATCCTCCAGGCGGAGAGCCCGAGAGCTAACCCAGGGGGAAGCAGCGCGCATCAGCCTCTCTCGTCGTGCGGGTGTGAAGTCTGACAGCCGTAGCCCCTCTTTGGTACGCAGAGCAGTGAGTATCAGGTCATTGGTTTTCTCGGTCTCACTCTCGTGTTCGACGACATTCACCACCCCATTGGCCGCGATATAGTCGCGGAGGCTCGAGGAATTATAGCTTCTGTCACCCATCGTAAGGCTATGAGCCGATGGGCCGAGCCCGAGATAAGGTACCCCCCGCCAGTATGATGAATTGTGGCGCGACCTCCGACCCGGAAGTGCGAAGTTTGATATTTCATAATGCTCATACCCCCTGGCGCGTGTCAGCGAACAGAGCGTCGCGTACATCTCTTCGGCCAATTCCTGCGTAGCCTCCGCGACCTTCCCTGCCGAGCGCATGGCCGTTAGTCGGGTACCCTCTTCATACGAGAGCAGATAGGCCGACAGATGCTCGGGCCTCATATCAAGCAGCGATATAAGTGACTCACGCCATGATTCAAGGCTCTGCTTCGGTAGACCGTATATAAGATCAAGCGATATGTTTTCTATACCCGCATCCCTCAGGCGCTTGTAAGCCTCCACGGCCTCCCGAGCCGTATGACGACGTCCTATGACACTGAGTTCGCGGTCATTGAGGCTCTGCACACCCATACTCACGCGATTTACGGGCGAACGACGCAACCACTCGCAGAACTCCCCCGTGACATCCTCGGGATTCACCTCCATCGTAACCTCCATAGTCATCTCAATATCAGCAGCTTCATCCATCGTCTCCCCTCCCCGCCCGACAGGTAACACGCTGATTATGCGGTCAAGCTGAGTCAAGGGAAGTGAGGAGGGGGTGCCACCACCGAAATAGATAGTTCGGACAGGTTGGTCAAGCTCACCGCGGCGATGTTCCCATTCGTTAAGCAGCGCATCGGTATACCCAGCATATTTCTCTTCACGCCCCTTCAGAGGCATGGAGTAAAAGTCGCAGTAAGCACACTTACTGTGGCAAAAAGGCACATGTATATAGATTCCTGCCATAATACTGTCTGAGACATTTTTCACTCCACTACACGGCCACAGATAGGCTTGAACTGACAGTATTTGCAAGCCTTCGTATCGTCAGTTTGTGTAAAATTCAATTGCGGATCAAATATTTCAGCTATTCGCGAGTTCATCAAAGGAACAAATCCCTCATTTACAGTACGATAATCCTCGATTTCCACCCCATTTATTCGCACAGGAGGTATCCCTCGATCCACAGCCATACGACGAAAAGCGTAAATCATCGGTTGGATGGCACCACTGTAGCCAGTCTCTGCGCTAAAGATATTTGCGTAAAACAGCAATTGGAATATAGCTTTATCGCGTTTTGACGCTCCGCCATTGAGAGTATTCACAATTGACGGTGTTGAAAGTGCATCTCCCCCCGTTTTGTAATCGATAAAGCGTAGGTTTCCATTGCTAAGCCGATCTATGCGGTCTATAATCAATTTTACGTTTACTGTCAGCGATGGGCTTACGACATATCGCGTTTTTACCTTTTTCTCGCCTTGAACGAAAGTGAAAATTTCGTTATTTTCCGCCTCATACCTGAGCATGTCTCTCATGCACTTTTCTATGATTTTGCCGAGCACCATAGACTCACCTTTGAGAGTATTGTTTCGATCCTTCTCCTTGGCTTTACTATAGTGTTCGTTAACGGCTTCCGTGACGAATCTCCCCAATCGCGTATCTGTCTTGTCAAGATAGGCTCTTAGTTTTTCGGCCGTAATCACAATGTTGAGGTCCTTATCGCTGTCGGCGGGTATATCTCTGTTGCCCAAGCTCTTGTATATGCGTTCGGCGACGGCATGCACAATCGTGCCGAAAGTCGACGAATCCATGTATTCCGTCACATCCTTTTCCTCGCCATAGCCCTCGACGTATTGCAGATAAAACTTCAGAGGGCAATCGAAGTAAGCGTTCAGCGCACTTGCCGACAGCCACTTACGGTCTTCCTTATCCTCCGAGGTAAATCGTGCGAGCTTCTTCATCACGGCCTCTGATTTGGGTATGCTCAGTTGTCGCGGTTCAAAGTAGCTGCCGTCGTATACTCCTAAGGAGTGGCGTATTTGCCCCTCCGCGTTGTACACGTAGAGAAGTTGCGAAAGATAGCGCGACATCTCGGTAGACTTTCCCCCTACGCGGCGGGCATCGTAAAGCAGCGTGACGCGCTCAGCCCTCGACATCAGGCGATAGAAGTAATATGCGAATATACTCTCCTGAAAGTCCATGGTGGCCATTCCGAATCCTCTGCGCAGGGTATCGGGAATGAATGAGGCGGTATATTGTTTGCGTGGAAACACCCTCTCGTTCATCGATAGCATGATGATGTTGCGGAAGTCAAGCGAGCGGGTTTCGAGCACACCCATCACCTGTAGTCCTTCGAGAGGTTCGCCAACGAAATTGACGGTTTCGCCTCCCAAAGCTCGTTCCACAAGGTGAAAGAATGTGCCGTGGCGCATCTCTATCTTATACCCCGAGGCAGCTTCGTAAAGGCTGTCAAGCGCGGCTGCGCAGGTCTGCAGGAAGTGGACGCGCAGACGTATATCCTCCTCACTATTGCGGGGCGTCACAGCTGGCACCTCCCCGTCGGCATCCGAAGCCACATTTTTACCCAGCTCTAAACCTTGGGCATCAATCAGATAGTCAATCAGCGTATGGAGATAAGCGTAGGTGCTCTCCAGAGTATTTCCGTCCTTTACCGGCTCAAACAGCGGGCGCAGACGCGGATATGTGTCTGCCAGCTGTCGGGCCGGAATGGTAAAGCGGCGATTGATACGTATATCTTTGAGGATATCTTCGCAATCTTTCGGTGAGAGGGCGCGTATAAGGGGCTGCGACAACAGCGAGCGCACATCGTCGTAGAAGAAGTGAATCAGCCCCTGCACCTTACGTGCCCTGAGCTGCATGGAGGTTATGGAGCGGAGCACCGATGCCAACGGGGTGCTTCGCAGCGGCAGGCCCATAGTGATGTTGAGCTTCGATATGCTTGTAGGCACGGAGTGCATCACCGGTATGAACATACCCTCATCAGGTAGCACTACGGCAGTGTCTATAGCGTTCGACGGATCAGTGATAATACCGTCATTGACCCATCGGCTTATCACCGTACCGGCCATTTTGGCCTGCCCCGATTCCGATGGTACGCCAATGATGTCTATTTCAGGGAATCCGCGTTGCTCCTGTTCGCCGATATTGTAACGCGATGGAAACTCTTTGACATTGGCCGAGATGAAGCGCGTAGCCCGGTTATGAGGCAGGGCGAAAGCCGGGGAGTTGTAATCCCAGTAGAAGTCAGCCACCTCCATTCGCTGCAACGTGCGGAATATCTTGAGCTCTGATGTCGAAAGCACATTGAACCCCACGAAAATATAGCGCCTGTAGGGCAACTCCGCCTCCGATACAGTCGTGAGATAATCTACGGCATGGCGGTAGTACATGCCCGAAGTCGACAGACCGCGCTTACGCAACTCTGCCTTAAAGCCTGTAAAGAGCGGATAAAGTATTTCCCACAGTTTCAGAAACTTCTGCTGCGAGCGATGGTCTTTTCCCTCCTCCCCGTGGCTCACGTGAGTCCAGAACTCCTCCACAAACTTATGAGGCTGATCATCACCCCAGAATCGGCGCACGATGGCCAATTGCTCTTCGGTAAGATATGTGGAATTGATCTCCTTGAGGTCACGTACATTAGTAAAGAGGCTGCGGGGATCGACAAGATAGCGGTCAACGTCATTGAAATCGCTTATCAGCATCTCGCCCCAGAAGAGAAACTTGTCAAAGTCTGCGATCTCGGCGGATAGCTTCTTATATTCATTATAGAGCACAAACAGCTGCTCATAGCGGGTAGCCTCCACGAGAGATGAAAAGCCGGTGACGAATTCACTCACCGTCTTTATATCGGGCATGATGAACATTCCGCCCCGATCTCCCTGACTATCCCTCTGCTGTTCCGCATGATTCTTCATCAGAGCGCGGGCGAAGAAAGCGCCGCTTCGCTTGTTTGGAAACACAAAACAATATTCCGACAATCTGTCGCGCTCAGCCGTAAGGTATGCGTCGGCCACTAAATCAAGAAACGCTTCCATAGAGAGTATGTGTGTGGGGGGGGATGCTGCTATTTTTCAACTCCGGCCTTGATAAGCAGGATTATTTTTATTGCGAGGTCGAAATTCACTATCTTACCGTTGGTGTTGGCGGCTATGTCGCGGCGAGCATCATCAAACACCGTCACCATTCTCTCGACATTATGCTCATTGATAAATCGGGCGAAGTTGACACTGAAATCCGCCTCCTGACGATTGAGATAGTTGAGCTGAGGCACACGGAAATTATACACGAAGTTCTCGCGCATCATTCGCAACGCATAGTCATAGAAGGCCATCTCCTCCTCACGTCCCAAAGCACTAAGTTCCTCCGACCATTCTTTAAGCTCCTTCACCTTGCGCTGATAAGCCAGCCGCATCAGCGCCACGAAGCGCTCGAAGCGTTTTGTCACATCGGCACTGCGACATAGATTTGCCAAGGCTGTATTAAGATTGCCCTCGGCGAGATGAGCCTGCGCCACGGCATCCGTGTCGGACAGCCCCGAATGTGCCATAAGGAACTGTGCCACCACTCCATCGGAGTAACGCTTCATCTCCACACGTTGCACACGCGAATATACCGTCGGAAGTATCATATCGGGGGCATCACTTACCATCAGGAATATGGTGTCATGATACGGCTCTTCGATAATCTTCAGCAGTTTGTTGGCTGTCTCCACATTCATTCTCTCAGGGAGCCAGATGATGACTATTCGATAGCGTGACCCATGCGATGTGAACGCAAGTTTGTGTATCAGGTTTTCACTCTCAGTGACGTAGATTACCGGCTGAGCATTCTTGCGTGGAAATACCTTTCGCCACGCCTCAAAGTCGGCCCAGGGGTACGATGCCAAGAAGTCCTTCCAGTCATCCGCAAAGTCATCGGACACCGGGGGTGTATTATCCTTCTCTCCCTTCACCACGGGATACACGAAGTGAGTGTCGATATGATTGAATGCCTGATGCTGTAGACAGGACGGACAGCGTCCGCACGGCTCGCCATCATGTCGGTCTGTACAGTGGATATACTGCGCGAAAGTTCGTGCCATAGCGAGTTTGCCCGTGCCCTGCGGCCCCTCGAAGAGGAGTGCATGAGGCAGGCGGTCAGTGTCGGCCATGGCCCGCAACCGCTCCTTGACGGAGTCATGTGACGGTATGTCGCTGAATTTCATCGTGAGGGATATAAGAGGGTGTTTGAATTTAAACAGTTTCTAAGAGTATTTGCATGAGGACTCATCACGGAGTCTCTGACTACAAAAATAGCCTTTTTGCACCGTTTATGCAAATCCCCCACCCCTCTATATCCATCTATCTCATGCTTAGAGTGTGTTTGAATTTAAGAGAGTATTTACGCGAGGAGGTGGGGGTGGTGACGATGTATACGCCCGCGGGCAGGGTTACTGCGGCCTCATCCATTACTGTTCCGCGCCACAGAGGCAGTCCCTGCAGCGACCATACGGTCACCTCCGTAGGAGTACTTGCAGCGATATGCAGTTCCCCACGGTCGCTCCTCAGGCTAACTTGCGGCTCCGACATCTCAGCGGTTTCGCAGACCGGCCCTTCAATAGCCGCATTCTCTTCCCTGAGATACTCGCTCATCGGACGTATCTCACCGAAATCGCGCCAATAATACGCTTCTCTGTACGCCTCCATCGCCTCATCAGGCACATACAGTACCGCATTGTCTCGGTAGACCGTTTCTCTATCTATTTGATTTATTAACAGTATTTCAGGGGGAGTCTCAGCTTGTGAAATTACCCGTATTGATTTAATCCCTACCATACGGTAAAATGGGAAATCGCATAAATCCAATATAATGTGTTTGCATGGACGTATTACAACATATTCTTCTGACTCTGAGTTTATGTCGTAATAGCTGTAGCTGTACCTTAGATGCAGGGTATCACATTTTGGATAGGTTATCTTATGAAATTCAGGTAGTTGCGCATTTCGTTTATATAAGGGACGAAAACTATTTCTAATATAAAAACGTGATGGCTTATATCCGTCTTGATTACTGAGAACAAACTCGGTTAGCTCCGTATCATTAAATGATGATGTAATAGATGTGAGTTTAGAAGGATAGTGAATTTCTTGTAAATTAGAACAATACCCTAAATGACTATCCAGTACGGTAAGGCTATCGTGATACACCACTTTTTGTAGATCCTTACACATATAAAAATGGCCAAAAGTGCTATAATCATAGTGATCTATAGGAAAATCTACGTTAGAATTAAATACAACTGACCTTAAGCCTTTAGAAAAAGAAAAGGCATGTTGATTGACAGAAGCGACACGATATTTTTTATCCTCAAATTCCACACTGTCAGGCACCACGATATCACCGGTATAACATCTATTAATTTCAGAATTATACGCGATATCAAGTATCTCTTCATAGAGACATTCCATAGCCATTGGTACCTTTAAGGTACTTTTTCTTACGAGATTAACTTCACCCTCTCCCGCGAATTCATAGTACAGTCCACGATATTCAAAATCATAGACGTCTTCTATGGTTTCTCCAGGCGTACCATATAAATATATGTAACACTTCTCTTTGGATTCTGTGCTTATTAAAGGTATAAGGGAGAGTAATAGGTTTATAATCATAGTAAATGCAGGTGTATCAATTGTTTATCCCATTAGTTTATCTTACAAGAATCATTTGCTGATCAAGCCATTCAGGGGAGTTTGTTCCACGAAGTATTAAGTTATAGTAGCCCGAAGGAACATATAATGTGATAAATGCCGTCGCGGGTCACTATCGTTTTGGCGTGAAGCTACGGAGCAGTACCTAAAAACAGGCATGTGACAGCTGCAAGGCGGATGAGTGACATCGTCAGGGTGAATGGAAAGTGATGATTGGCCATAGGTATAGACATGAATTGACGTCGATCGGTATTAGTATGAGGAATGGGAGCGCAAGTTAGTGATAATTCATTTATTATGCAAGTAATTGAGGGCGAAGTCAGCTGGGATAGGAGTAATAAAATAGTTGGATAGAGAGTGTGTGGGGGGGAGGTATAAAAACAGGCTACCGCCACAGCGAGGGATAGCCATGCTGCGACGGAAGCCGGAAAATTTAGAAACAGTTTCTAAGAGTAACTTAGAAACTGTTTAAGAGTAATAAGGGATTATCGGGATTGAACGGGGTCAGCGGGCGTCGTTATCGGCGATGCGGTTGGCCATCTCTACTGCTTTGGTAATGTGGTCGCAGATGTGGTCGGCGCCGATAAGGTCGTCGATACCGGCATGAAGCAGTACGCTGTGGACATTCTCGTTTACGCCTGAAAGCACTACATGGATATTCTCCTGGAGTGAGGAGCGTATGAGTATCTCGAGGTTGTGCACACCGGTGGAGTCGATGAAGGGGACTTTGCGCATACGTATGATACGCACTTTGGGCTTGGTGTGGATGGTAGAACGCATCATTTCGTCAAACTTGGTGGCCACACCGAAGAAGAAGGGGCCGTCAATCTCGTAGACCGATACACCCTTGGAGAGGTTAAGCACTTCGTGCATGGTGGTTTCCGTTCCGTCGGCTATATCTATCTGCTCGCCGTAGGCACGTATCTGGGTGTTCTCCATTACGCGGCGCAGGAAGAGGATGATAGCCAGCAGCAGGCCTATCTCTATGGCGATCGTAAGGTCAAAGATTACAGTGAGGATAAAGGTGACGACAAGGACGGAAATGTCGCTCTTGGGATTGTGGAAGATGGCTCTGACCGTACGCCATCCGCTCATGTTGTAGCTCACCATGATAAGTACGGCGGCAAGACATGCCATAGGCACCATATTGATGAGGGGCATGAGGAACAGGAATATGAGCAGGAGCACGACGGCATGAATTATACCGGCCACGGGGGTGCGACCGCCGTTGGTGATATTGGTCATGGTGCGGGCTATGGCTCCGGTGACAGGTATACCGCCGAACATGGGCACGATGATATTAGCTATGCCCTGCCCTATGAGTTCGGTGTTGGAATTGGTGCGCGAGCCTGTCACACCGTCGGCTACAGTAGCTGAAAGCAGGCTTTCGATAGCGCCGAGGATAGCTATGGTGAAGGCCGAGGGCAGGAGGAGGTTGATGGTGGCCATATTAAGCTCAAATCCGTGAGGTTCGGGGATATCGGTAGGGAGATTTCCGAAACGGTCACCGATGGTCTCTACGGCAAACTCAGGGAAGAAGGGGGAGATAAGAGCTACGGTCGCAGTGACAAGTATTATGGAGATGAGTGCTCCGGGCAGGCGTTTGGATATCTTGGGGGTGACGATGATAATGGCCAGCGATACGAGGCCTACTATGAGAGTGGGAAGATTGATGTTGGAGATGTTGGAGAGATACATGCCCCACTTGGGAATGAATTCGCTCGGCACACCCTTGAGGCCAAGACCGAAAAAGTCGTTCATCTGGGTGGAGAAGATGGTGAGTGCGATACCGGCGGTGAAGCCCACGACGATGGGGTAAGGAATGAACTTAATGACCGTACCGAGATGGAACAGGCCGAGGAGCACCAATATGAGGCCGGCCATCAGTGTGGCTATTGCAAGACCTTCGAGGCCGTAGGAGGCTATGATATTGTAGACTATCACGATGAATGCGCCTGTAGGACCGCCGATCTGCACGGAACATCCGCCAAGTGCCGACACGAGGAATCCACCGATTATGGCGGTGATGAGGCCTACTGTTGGGCTTACTCCACTGGCGATACCAAACGCGATGGCAAGCGGGAGCGCTACGATGCCCACCACGATACCGGCCACAAGGTCGGACTTGAATCTGTCAAATGAATAATTCTTCAGCGCTGAAATAATCTTAGGCTGAAAATCAATTGATCCTGAGAAATTCATAATCTCTTTTATCTAAACAACTTAGTTTTATTTATTCTCACTTACCTATAAGAAATATACTCTATTGAAAGTAGGGCGCAAAGTTAGTTAAAAAATGTAATAAAGTAGTGGGGTTGTTAACAAGTCGTAACAACTTATACTTAAGAGTAAGTCTACAAAATTATTTTAATGTATGACGAGGAAACATTAGTGTCCACTAATGAAAGCAAATAAATAATTTACGGTGTTATCGACGTCAAAACGTAAGCAGTCCGCAACCAGTATTTATCTGATTGCGGACTGCATTTTTATAAAGTCGCCTGACCATCCGGAAAGTCAGGCGTCAGGGCCTTATTCAATATTTGATTCTGGGTTCGAGCTCTTTAGCCTGCTCAACCATCTTAGCCACTTCTGATTCAGCGGGTACGCGATTACAGAGATTTTTAGCTTCATTCACCTCCACGAGTTTGGCGTGAAGATTTGCGGGCACACGGTGACGAAGTTCCTTCACTGTATCTACACCCGATGCTTCGAGCAATTCAGCAAACTGGCCGGCGATGCCTTTGATTCGGAAGAGATCAGCATGGTTAGCCCATTTGAGAATCAGCTTTTCTGAAATGCCTGTTTCTTCAGCGAGAGCTTCACGACCTTTTTTGGTATCTGCCTTGTCAAGCAGATCGTCAGTTGTTTTCACGCCGGCTGTTTCAAGTTTCTCAGCATATACACTGCCGACACCTTCAATTTCTACAATTTTGTAAGCCATAACTTAAATAGTTGAGGGGTTGATAATTAGTCTGTTATTAAAAGTGAGTTACGACTTACATGATATATTAGTCGTTACAACTTTATAACGATTCATGGCTACAAAAAGTTCTCAATAGTTTGCGACTTACTTAATAATTGCTACGATAGCTATAGCAGCAATTATAAACAGTGGAGCTCCGAACCATACTCATATCGGGTATGTTATCTTTTTACATTACTTATAAGATTCAATACATCCATATTTGCATTAGTGATATGTCAGCACTTCATTACCGCGAACCGCTTCAGGAACCTCACAGTGTGTTCTATGCCGCCCGTCAGGCTATCCGCCGCCATGCTACAGGCGGTAATCTTCTCATATTAGCTACTCTGTTGGCTCTGATAGTAGCCAATATACCCGGCGTAAACGACCTCTACTTCTCTTTCTGGAATCAGGAAGTGAGGCTACAGATCGGCGGATTTAACATATTCAGCCATGACGGGCACCCGATGAGTGTAATAGCCTTTATCAACGATGCTCTGATGGCGGTGTTTTTCTTTACTATAGGTCTGGAAATCAAGCGTGAGATACTCGTAGGCGAACTGTCGTCATTTAAAAAGGCTCTGCTGCCTATCATCGGGGCCATAGGGGGTATGATCGTGCCCGTGGCCATATTCATGACAATGAGCGCGGGTACGGAATACACACGCGGGGGTGCCATACCTATGGCCACTGACATCGCCTTCTCGCTCGGACTGCTCGCAATGCTTGGCAGCCGTGTGCCTCTGTCGCTCAAGGTTTTTCTCACTACACTGGCGGTGGTGGACGATATCGGCGGCATTATAGTGATAGCCACGGCCTACTCTACCCATATCGAGGTGTCACTGCTACTGTGGGCTCTCGCTCTGCTCGGGCTGCTCGTATTGGGATCGGCATTGAGGATTCAGACCAAGATATTCTATATCGGTATCGGTGGCGTAATATGGTTTCTGTTTCTCAACTCAGGCGTCCACCCCACGATAGCCGGTGTGCTGATAGCCTTCTGCATACCCTCCAAACCGGTATTCGCCCCCCGAAAGTATATCAAGAAGATACGTGAAAGCATAGGTCATTTCCGTCAGGAGGATGATACGCAGCTCGACCGTAAGAGCATACTGTCGCGCGACCAGATGAACTGGCTTAAGGAAATAGAGTCTGCATCGGATAAGGTCATCTCCCCTCTGCAGGATCTTGAGGACTCGCTTCATCCCGTGGTCAATTTCCTTATCATACCGCTCTTTGCATTTGCCAATGCGGGTATTTTCCTGCTCAATACCAATCCCGCGACCATAGTGGAGGGCCTGAGCCTCGCTATTATCTGCGGTCTTGTAATAGGAAAATTCCTCGGCATACTCGGTTTCTCGTGGCTGACAGTGAAACTCGGCTGGGCGCCTATGCCCGAGAAGGCCGACTGGAAGATGATGAGCGGTGTGGCCATGCTCGGGGGTATAGGATTTACGGTATCGCTCTTTGTGGCCAATCTGTCGTTTGACAGTTCTACGCCCGCGGGGCAGCAGCTCCTTGACCAAGCCAAACTCGGCATAGTCATCGGCTCATTCGTAGCCGGGCTCGCAGGCTTCCTGATGCTCCGGGCATTCCTGCCCAAACATCCCGTGCAGGAGGATGCTGACGAGGAGTAACGTAAAAATAAAGAGGTTGTGTAATAATTAACATATCCTCCAGCACACCCCGGAGGAGGTGTGCCGATAATAGCCGTGGGTGAGCCGCAGGCGTAACCCGCGGTTAATCATATATGCGAATAAGAAAAGACATCCCGGAGAGGATGTCCCGATAGTCTATAATCCTTTATAATAAGAAATTATTTAGTTTATCGGGACATCCTCTCCGGGATGTCTCTTATTGTGTGTAACCTTATTTTCCGCGGGTTACGCCTACGGCTCACCCACGGCTATTGTCGGGGCATTTCCTCCGGAATGCCTCCTTGGATAACACTATACAATCTAAAGTATTACAGACTCACCGGAAGGCGCGCCCACAGTATATGAGGTGTTGGCAAAGCCTTATCGCTGTTTTTAAAAGGAACTGTTTTAGAGTATAATATAATTTTTACGACTTACTCTTATCAGCGCTTGAGATTGGGTATCTTGTCAATTCGGCGCTGATGGCGTCCGCCCTCGAAGGGGGTATCAAGGAATGTATCGACCATGACCTTGGCTTCTTCTACCGTTATGAATCGTGCGGGCATTACCAATATGTTTGCGTCGTTGTGTTCACGCGCCAGTCGCACGATATCAGGTTGCCAACACAGTGCGGCGCGTATGGCCTGATGTTTGTTGAGGGTCATGGCGATGCCATTGCCGGTGCCACACATGGCTATACCGGGATAACATTCGTGACGCTCCATGGCTGCCGCGCAAAGATGAGCGAAGTCGGGATAGTCGCAGCTGGTGCTGTCATAGGTACCGAAATCCTTGTAAGGGATACCATGATCGCAAAGGTACTGTTTTAACTGTTCTTTCAACTCATATCCGGCATGATCGCTGCATAAGGCCACCGGAAGACCTTCTTTGAGGATACTCATTTGATGAATGTCTGATTAGAAAAATTCTGTAGTACAAAGTTAGGATTTTTTTTCGGTATTTTTTACTCTAATCGCTCCAATAGCTAAAACAATGATGAGGCTGTGTCAAAATAGGCACAGCCTCTTTTTGTAAGCTGCTGTAAAACATAAAACAAAGCCCTGACTTTCGCAAGCCGGGGCTTTGTCATGTCAAAAAGTTTTTGTAACTTTATGACAAACAAACAATTAAATGTCTA
>JAAVDH010000031.1 GCA_014801865.1 Bacteroides sp.
CTCTACTCATATCCTGAAACCTGCACCTTGGGATAAAACGCTTCGTGATCGCAAACTTATTCCAGCCAATGAGCATCTGACCATGCAGATAGCATCGCAGATCTATGGCATACATACAGCAGCTAATGGATTATGCTTCACCGCCAAAGGACAGCCGGTATATATCACTCGTCGTTTCGATATTCAGCCCGACGGCTCAAAACTACCGATGGAAGATTTCGCTTCGTTAGTCGGTAAAAACGAACAGACCGCCGGCCTTCATTTTAAGTATAATGGTAGCTACGAGGATATTGCCAAGGCAATTCGGGCAAACGTCGCTGCATGGATGGTTGATATGGAACGATTCTTTGAATTAGTCGTATACAACTATATCTACGCAAACGGCGATGCTCACCTTAAAAATTTCTCTCTGATT
Organism: Bacteroides sp.; assembly: GCA_014801865.1. GTDB lineage: Bacteria > Bacteroidota > Bacteroidia > Bacteroidales > Muribaculaceae > Paramuribaculum. The sequence goes on from JAAVDH010000031.1 coordinate 416, forward strand.
CTTAACGGACAGGATTACCGTTTAGCACCGGCATACGACCTTCTGAACACCAGTCTCCATGTCAACGGAGATGACCTTGGGCTTGACGGAGGACTATCACCCGATATTGAGAAAAGCGATGTCTTTGAACGAACCGGTCATCCCTGCCGTCTTGACTTTGAAAGATTCGGCAATAAGATTGGCTTGGTAAAAAGACGTATGGATAAAATTCTCAACAAGTACATGTCATTATCCGATGGGGCAATAAACCTCATTGCCCAAAGCTACCTCCCAGACAAAGCTAAACGCAACTACACCCGTATCGTCAACGAGCGAATAACCCGTTTCATCAGAGAATCGGAGTGATTATTGTAGAGATTCAAGATAAGCTGATTTTCGCCGGTTTTGTACGGCGCAGGACATTGTCGAGAATGTTAAAATTTGGATATTACTTTGATAATCGGGAGATTATGGCTAACTTTGCATTGAGTCACTGTTGTCGTTTTGGCAAATGCGGCTTGTAATGTATTAAATCGCAGTGGGTTAACCACTTACAAACATAGAAAATGTACGATGCTTGTACGGATTTGATTTCTATTCTTTTGTAAGTCAATAAATTAACCACTTCTGCATCGGTGTGAAAAAGGAGTTATGACTCGGGAACGGAGTCAGGCTAACGATAGTAGTGCAGGGGATAGGCTGATAAACAGGCAGAGGGGTCATAAACAAATGTAGTCGTGGAATGTTATAAGGATACGGGGGTACAAAAGCTCCCGGTGAATTATATTATGAAAACATTTGAAGATACGATTAAAGAATCAACTCCGTCATTAGTAGTGTTTTTCCATGCAGGTCAGCAGCCTGAGATTGCTGATATCGTAGAAGAGCTTCGTAAGAAGTATGATGGAAAGGCAAATATCCTGCGTGTCGATGAATCATACGACCAACGTGTAGCGAAGAATTATAATCTTACGGCTCTCCCGGCCTATGTCCTTATCAAAGAGGGACAGGAGCTTATGCGTGAGAGTGGAAAGAAGACAGTAGCAGAGCTTTCAGAACTTATCGAACGGGCATTCTGATATCTTGTAAATGAGCTTTCTGAGACTTTGCAATCAGATAGGTTAAAAACGCGGATGGCAACATGTAAGGGTTGTTATCCGCGTTTTTTTTATAAGTAGGGTACAATGTAATTATCGTGAAGCTTCGAATATAGTGTTTGATAAAAAGTCAGGTGAGCTATCTGCAAGATAAATCAGGGTGAGATTACGGCCGGGAGCGCCCTTACTGCGGCGATAGCTTTGATAGACAGGTTGGCATGCGGCGTCGACAGTCGCGTAGGTGCAGTCCGGGCTGGAGATTATGTTTTCTCTCCTGACTCCTTTTCTGAGCAGGCGCTCAATGTTGACTCCTTGCAGGTCAATATGGGGGCGATTGATGTAGCCGTTGGGATGTGATACATAGTCTGCGAATCCGGCTTTTCTAAACTTGTCAGCGAGATTTTCATCAACCTCATACACATTCTTACTGATTGATGGGCCGAAAGCAACAATCATGTTTGATGGCGACGCACCGTGTTCTATAAACCGGTCGATAGTATGGTCAATAATTCCTCCTAATGAGCCTCTCCATCCGGCATGTATGACAGCTACCCCTTCTACGTCGGAAGTATATACGACGATAGGGACACAATCGGCAGTCACTACTCCTATCGGTAAATTGTGCTTAAAGGTAATTACGGCATCCGTACCCGGCAAATAATCTGTAAGGTTCTCAGCAATACCGACATTAAGAGAATGGGTCTGCTCGGGCAGAACGGCAAACTTCCTAAAGTGGCTTTTAATGTCACACATAGTATAATGAGGGTAGGGGTAAATGCAGACGGCTTCTACATTTCTCACCCGCATCAATCGTCTATATCTGAACTCATTCGTATCTATCATGCAGCAAATTTACTGATTTTCAGAGAATGTTGGGATTTAAATTTAAACATACTCTTAGAAAAATTGGGAAACATTCTGGAGGGTATAGGTGTATATATAGTGTAGGTTATTTACACACACACATTATAATCTTATTAGGTATGAAAATGAAATCGGCTACTATATTAGTATCTATGCTTGCATGCGCGATGTCGGTGCAGGCCGTAAGTCTTAACAATAAGTCGTCGCAAAGACGCTATATCACTCCCGAGGAGGTGCATGTCACGGTGTCGCCTGCTGCCAAGCAGAAGGCTGAGTCCATATATAATTCTGTGCGCAGCACTTACTCTCAGGGAAAACTGTCGGCTGATGGTGTGGTAGACAAGGCTCTTTATCATGGCGTATGGAGTCCAGAGCTTGCCGCACGGTGTCTGCAATTGGTGTCGGATAAGAGTAATCGTGCAAAGGCCGAGCTGGGCTATCTCTATACATTTAATAAAACGGCTTATATGTTTCCCAATAAGCAGGCCGAAGGTTTGCGCCTGATGGAGGCGGCCGCTAATGCGGGTAATAAGAAGGCTGACAGTTATCTCGGCATCTATTATGATAACAAGAAGGACTATGGTAAGGCATGGAAATACTTCAATGCTGCCGGAAATGAGAATACACCCTTTGCGCTTGAGGTAATGGGTGAGATGTATGAGAAGGGTCATGGCGTAAAGAAGGATTATGCTAAGGCCCGCGAGTATTATCGTCAGGCGTCAATGCTTGGCGATGCAAACGGGGCGGCCAAGTATGGGTCGGTGCTCCAGCGACAGTGGTTCGGCAAAGTCAATATGCCGGATGCCTTCTTCTGGACGTATCTGGCCGGTGAGTTTGGCAATGACGTGGCGCGTTCCAATCTCCAGTTGCCCCTGCGAGGTGAGCGATTCGGCGATGATAAAAATACAGCTTTTATCCTCAATTCGCTTACATTGGTCGATGGGTTTAACGATGAGGTAGGTCATCCTCTGAGGGAGGAGCCAATATACAAGGAGGGCTATGCCGCAGGGCTTGCACCCCGTACGGTAAGCGCCGAAAAGGGTGATGAATGGTCGCTGTTCTACCTGGGAAGTATGAGTTATAATGATGAGTTTCTTAATCATTCGGGCGATTTCATCCGTAAATGCTATGAACCTATTATAGCTACAGGCAAACTTCCGAAGCGGGCAATGGCGCTTGTATATGAGCGTATGGCTGATCTGTATCGCAAGGGCGACGGTGTGAAGGCCAACGCTGCAAAGGCAAATGAGTATGCCCGAAAGGCAGCAGACTTAGGTAGCCTGGCCGCATATAAGATTGTGGAGCATATACCGGATTGATATATCCGAGGTCAGATATATCCATATAGAGAGACATTCTTCATCGGAATGTCTTTTTTTTATCTGAAAATAGTGTTTACCGTGAGGTTGCACCTGATACTCTGCTGTTAGGATTAGTGGTTTGTCGGAAGAATTTGCTATCTTTGGAGATTATTAGGCGGTGTTTGGCCTGAGTGTCGGCAGTGTTAGGCCGATGAGGGGCAAATGTATGCCTGATAGTAAGTATACTTGCAATGACAATAAATCAGTTATTTCTATAAACCATGAAAATAACATTTCGTGCATTGACTGTGGCTATAGCCGCGTCGTTATGGCTTATGGCCGGAGCCGTGGAGAAGAATCCGCGTGCAGTGAGCGACCTGCTCAACCGTATTGGCGGAGAGGGTGCCTCCGAGCGTTTTGAAACAGTATTGGATGAGTCGCTTGAGCGTAATGGCCAGGAGACGTTTGTCATCACCTCGTCTAACGGTAAGCCATGTATCAAGGGGTCGACTCTGTCTGCGCTCACTACGGGATTGGGATGGTATCTCAATCACTCGGCGAATGTGAATATCGCATGGAACAATCTGACCACAGATCTTTCGGCGGTGGCGCTCCCTCTGCCACAGGAGGAAACTCACAGCTCAGCCGCAGACTATCGTTACTATCTTAACTATTGTACATATTCTTACTCGATGAGTACATGGACGTGGGATCGGTGGCAGAAAGAGATAGACTGGATGGCACTCCATGGCATCAATATGCCGCTGCATATAGTGGGTCTCGAGGAGGTGTGGCGCAAACTGCTCACTGAGGATTACGGCTACTCCGCATCGGAGGCAAATGACTTTATCGGAGGCCCCTGTTTCATGGCGTGGTTCGGCATGAACAATCAGCAGGGGTGGGGAGGTCCGAATCCCGACTGGTGGTATGAGCGCCAGGCCAATCTCGGACGCAAGATGACGGCGCGTATGCGTGAGTTAGGTATAGAGCCTGTATTGCCCGGTTTCGCAGGTATGGTGCCGAGCAATTTCAGACAGAAAACCGGTATTGCGGCAATGACTCAGGGCACATGGTGTGGTTTTCAGCGTCCGTATATTCTGGATGCCACAGGCAGTAAATTCTTTGAAGTGGCCGGAAAGTATTATTCACGCCTCAAGGAGGTGATGGGCGAGAGTCAGTATTATTCGATAGACCCGTTTCACGAAGGTGGCGCCGCGCCGTCAAATGTGAGTCTGGCATATCAGAATCTCTATAAGGCTATGGATGATGCCACGCCGGGATCACAGTTTGTGATTCAGTCATGGCAATGGAGCAATGCGCAATATAAGTGTCTTGACAATATACCTAACGGCAAACTGCTGGTGCTCGACCTGTATAGCGATGGACGTCCCGGGTGGACCAACTACAAGGGACATGAGACAGTATATTGTACTATATTTAATTTTGGCGGACGCACAGGTTTCTTCGGCCGCTTCAACGGTATAATCGACGGGTATTTCGAGGCCCGGAACACATCGTCGGTCAAGGGTATCGGTGCTGCTCCCGAGGGTATCGAACAGGTGCCTGTAATGTATGACTTGCTTTTTGAATTGCCCTGGCATGCGTCAAAGCCCGATGCGGCTCAATGGATGGCACAATATACAAAGTCGAGATATGGCACTGATTCTCCCGAGGCCCGTGAAGCCTGGGAATTGCTGCGCATTTCGGCGCTTGACTGTAAGAGCAGTCTTCAGGGTCCCCACGAGGGTATTGTCTGCGCTCGCCCGGCCCTGACTGTAAATAAGGTTTCTACGTGGGGAGGTGCCGACATATTCTATGACCGCTCGCAGGTGGCAGAGGCTGCCTATAAGCTGCTTGATGCCAATCTCAGCGGTGAGAATTTCAGCTATGACCTTGCAGACGTGACACGTCAGGCACTCACCGACTACTCCCAGACACTGCTTGACGGTATCCGTGAGGCCCATAATGCCGGCAATACGGAGCTCTTTAACAAGCGCCGCGACGCTTTCTTGCAACTGATACTCGATATAGACCGACTGCTCAACACCAATTCGCAACTCACCTTAGGTCATTGGACGGAGAATGCCCGCGCAATGGCATCGGAAGCCGCCGGAACTACCTCGGCCGACGCTGACTGGCTGGAGCTGAACAATGCCCGTACTCTGATATCCACATGGGGTCCGCAGGCCACATCGGAAAGCGGTGGACTTCATGACTACAGCTATCGCGAATGGGGCGGTATGATGAAGGACTTTTATTACCGGCGCTGGAAACAGTGGTTTGATAACGGTATGACAATACCCGCCGGAGGGTGGTTTCAGTGGGAATGGGACTGGGCGCACTCCAATCCCGGTGCGTATAGTTCGGAGTCGGTGGGTGACACCCGCGAGGTGGCCTCTGACCTGCTTCCGAAGTATCTGAGCCGCTTCACACCCTCGAATGGTGAGGCTACGCCTTATTATATCGACCGTCTGCTGACGACCGATGCCAAGGATGTATTCTATGACTATCTGTTGCCTGACAACGACTATACCCCGATGATTCATGGTGGGGAAGTGGCTGAAATCGCTATAGACCTGAATAATAACGGAATCTTTGGGACGGACGAGGTACAGAAGGGAGGCAGTTTCGCAATACCTGCGAGAACGAATGTAGGCGAGCGTATGGCCCGTATAATCCTGACGGATGGCACAGTCTTTACTTTCACTCTTAAGATACTCGGTGACATAACCGAGCCCCGCACGGTAAGCGTAAAGACGGCCGACGCATCAATGGGTAGCGTGAGCATCGATGGTACGAATGCTCTGAGCGTAACAGGTACGGACTATGTGGTGTGTCGCGCAACGGCAAAATCGGAATATGACTTTGACCATTGGACTGATGCCTCCGGAAATAATGTAGGCAATGACAATCCAATGACCTATTATGGTAAGGAGGATGCAACGTTTACGGCTCACTTCGCAGTCAACAAGTGGGGTGTGCCTGAAACCAACGGATATGCCGACAAAGGCGATATCAGCACCTATAAGCAGTATGTAAAGACGATGGCCTACACCCAGAACGGTGAGACAACAACCCTGTACAGCACCACAGGTGTGCCGGATCGTCAGTTTGTGCAGATACCTACACGTATCAAAGCCGCTCCCGGAGGAGAATTCAGTTTCAACTGGACTGATGGTGGCGGACTAAAATGGCTCTTCCTCTCGGCTTATGTAGACCTTAATTCCGACGGAACGTTTGAAATGGACCGTTCTACAGAGCTGCTCGGTACATACGGCGAATATAAGTGTAATGACAATCCTGAAGTGGCTGCCGGTGAATTCAAGGTGCTTTTGCCATTTGAGACCAAGAAGGGAACTACACATATCCGCTTGCGTTTTGACAGTTCGTGGAACGAGAAGGCATGGAATGCCGAAGTAGGATGCTTCCGTCCCGACGGTTATACCAACCGCTTTGTATATGAGCTGCTGCTTGAAGTCGTTGAGTCACCTGACTATGCATGCACCGTTACCTATGGTTCCAATAATCCGGCCTACGGCACCATGCGTTCTGAGAATGAAACGATGGTGTATAATTCCGGTGAGGAAGTAATAATCACGGCATTTCCCGCAACGGGCTACACCGTGAAGCGCTGGGTTGACAATCATGGACGCGAGCTACCTAAGGAATGGGTGTCGGAGAATGGTCTGAGTGTTAACTTCAAGGCATTTGACAACGCTCACATCACGGCCGAATTTGAAGAACTGCCCATGACCGACGCTGTTAGGGTAGAGACGGACTCGGAATGTGATGGCGAACTATATGACCTTTACGGTCGTAGCGCATCTCCTAATCCATTGAAAGGCTACTATATATCTTCTAAAGGTAAAAAGGTTGTAATCCGATAGATAAAGTCGGGGCGAACTATGTCTGCTGCTGGAGAGGCAGTCCCGAGGAACTGTTACGCAGGACGAATAAGCTCTGCGGCATGAGACGACGTTGAAAACTCTTCTACGTTGAAAATTCTTCTAATATCGGTGTCTATTCGATGAATAGGCACCGATATTATTTAATAGGGTTAAAATAAGTTAAAAGTGACGGGGGGGGGTAAAAGTGATTATCTTTGTAGTCGATGTAGAAACAATTGTTAATTCATCTATGAAAAACCACTTTATTTATGCCTGATGGTGTGGATGCGTAAGGCAATTGTTGTAGGACGCGACAGTGTGCTCCGGGTATTATGGGATTTATAAGTAGCCCGAACATATAATATCTACTAATAACTATGATATTGCACAGCAGAGAGGCGCGGCATTGCTGCGTCTCTCTCATTTTATCATGATATGGTAGTATTGGAGTGGTGGGGCTGATATGGGAGGAGGATAATGAGGTAAAGGGCCGGGAGGAGGATTAGAGGAGCGTGGATTGGAGGTGGCGGGTGAGGGGAGTGAGGATGTATCGGGTGGTGAGATGGCTCAGTAGGAATAGGATTGGGATGGCGATGAGGAATTCGTAGAGGGGAGTGATGTGGAGCTCGAAGCGGTTGAATAGAAGTCGGGTGAAACTCAGGTAGGGGAGATGGAGGAGGAAGAAGGGATAGGATAGATTGCCGGCTTTTATGAATAGGGGAGAGTGGAGGAAGCGGGTGATGGAGGTAGGGATGTTATCGGTGAGGGTGAGAGCCAGGATGAGGCATGAGGTAGGGAGCCACCAGTAGGAGGCGAGGGTGATACGCTTGGTGACAAAGGGAAATAGCAGCATCAGTGCTACGCTTAAGGCAATGGAAAGGATGATTAGAAGATTGGCTCGAAGTGGTGAGGCCGTGAGCCGCTCCGTAGGGGGATGAGAGTCGGTGTTTGATGGAGTGCCTTTGTCGGGATGGAGTATGGGCAGGGTGGCAAGATAAATTCCCAGCAGGAAGGGAATGAACTGCATGGGAGGGATTATATAGATGGCGTAGGTGATGGAGGAGTAGGGGACTACCGCGATTATCGTGAAGTAGAGGAGGAGTAGAGATGTGGCAATGATGTGGAACATCCTGCGGCGGAAGAGAATGAGTCGGAGGGCAGGGAGGAAGAGGAGGTAACAGAACATTATGTCGCTGACAAACCATCCTATGGCATTGCCTGAGAAGTAAATGGTCATGTCGGGTATCCAGCTCTGTATCATCAGAATGTCAGGCAGGATGGCACTGACACCGCCATAGTGGCCGGGGAGTAGCCATGCGAGAGCCATGGTTAAGATGTAGAGCGGGTAGATCTTAAGCAGTCTGTGGCTAAAGAAGGGGAAGAAAGGCAGCGGGCGGCCTTGGCGCACTCGGTCGTGGTAGGCGAGTGTAAGTACGAATCCACTCAGAACGAAGAATAGCGCTACGGCAAAGTCTCCGAATGACTTCGTCATGACTGAGCTAAACCCCATGTGGTGGGCCAGTATCATTACGGCTGCGGCTCCGCGCAGAGATTGTAGGTTTCTGATCAGTCGCATCGCGGATTATTAGGCCGGAGTAGTGTTAGGGGTTGAAATTCAGTTTGTTGGATACAAAGGTAATGGATTTTTGCCGTTTTTCCAAGATTTAGGGCCACTTGGAGGGGCCGTGGCTTAGGGCTCGGACGGGATGTCGGTGGAGTTGAGCAGCAGGTTTATATCATTGACGGAGCGGGTGAGTGATCGTTGTTGGCGAAAGAAGATGATAGAGCCTCCGATAGCGCCGGCTACGGCACCGATGATAATGCCGACTATGGGGAAGTCGCTGCCGCTACCGTGAATCTCGACGATATACCAGATGACCCATGCTATGACTATGGGTATACTGACGGCGAGTTGTATGAGACGTCGGCGTTTTTGGCGCTCGATGCTGCGCATGATGGTGATGAGCGAAGATGACAGAGGATCATTGTGGCTATTTATCAGATAGTCAAAGAGAGTGCTGAAGAAAACCATAGCTACCGTTGCGCCGTAGAACCACCAGCTGAGTCCGAAGAAATGACAGACGAACAGGAAACAAAGGGCTATGAAAGGCAGTAGGACAAAGGCTTCTATCTTGACGAACATCATAATACCAGAGAAGCGTTGGTTGATGACGTTGAGCAACATTCGTTCGCTGATTATCTTCTGACTTTCGAGACGTGTCTTGAATTCGGCCATCTGTCTGCGCAGTTCGTCAAGTTCGGGGATGTCTGAGGTATGAGCGTTTATTGGGGGTATGGAAGGTGTTGCAGGATTCATGTGCAGGAGTTTTGATAGAGTGGTGGGGGATTGTAGGTGAGATGAGTTAACGGCCTAAGGATTTGAGCTTCTCGCGTATACGTACAAGACGCACTCCTACGGCTTTGGAGGATATGCCTACGATGGCTCCGATGTCATCGTAGCTCATGTCTTCGAGCCAAAGGAGCACGATGGCTCGGTCGAAAGGCTCGAGTTGGCCGATACGCTCATGAAGCAGGCGTGACTGTGCTCCCATGTCGGTGTGCCCGTCAAGGAGCGACGGGTCAATCTCTACTTCTTCGTGCATTTTGCGGCGCCGCTTTTTCTTGCGGTCGAAGGTGAGGCAGGTGTTGAGGCTCACACGATAGACCCAAGTGTTGGGTGAGCTGTCGCCACGGAAGGTCTCGAACCCGCGCCAGAGATTGACCAACACCTCTTGGAACAGGTCGCTCGCTTCGTCGATGGAGTCGGCAAACATGTAGCATACCGAATAGATGGCGGCACGCTGTTTACGGACTAACGTGGTGAATTCTTGTTCGTTTTGTTTCATGTCTGCTAATTAGACCTCAAAGTAACGAAAAAGCTACGGTATGGTCAATGTTTTTTTTCGACAGGGTTAGAGGATGAGATGGGTTGAAATTGGATGAAGTTACGTATCTTTGTGGCAGATAAGTAATTTTGTAGACTTACTTACAATAAATCAGTATATTAATCACATGGAATCTCCTGAAGAAATATGGCGCAAGATGGTGGAGGGCGAAGAGTATCAGGCTCTGCATCCCCATCTGATAGAACGTCTTGGTAAAACCCGTGAGAAGATATGGGAGTATAATAATTTGCATCCTTCGTGTGGTGCTGAACGTGAGGCCATGCTGCGCGGCCTGTTAGGAAGCGTTGGTGAGCGGATACAGATTAATCAGCCCTTCCGCTGCGACTTCGGAAGCAATATTAGCGTGGGAGATGACTTCTTCGCCAACTTTAATCTGACGATACTTGACGAGGCTAAAGTGACGTTTGGCGACCATGTGTTTATAGGGCCTAATGTAAGTATCTATACGGCCTGCCATCCTCTGGAGTCTGACAGGAGAAATACATGTATAGAGTGGGCGAAACCTGTTACCGTCGGCAGTAACGTGTGGATTGGTGGCAGTGTCACGATACTCCCCGGAGTGATGATAGGGGATAATTGTGTGATAGGAGCCGGAAGCGTAGTGAGCCGTTCCATACCGTCAGGATCTGTTGCCGTAGGCAATCCTGCAAGGGTAATAAAGAGGGTAGAGTAAAGATTCCCAAGGTATTATCGTTATTTAAGACGTATAAGTTAGGCCGTGCTTCATCATTCAGATGGCACGGCCTAACTTTATATGTATATGGTTTTGGAGAGGAGTTAGTGAGCTGATTCATCAGCAGCATCGTGCTGGTCGTAGATTTCAAACTCAGAGTTCTTGGATTTGAATTCAGGCACGGTAACCTTCATGAGTTTCACCATTTCGGGAATCTCGACTCTTACGGCAAAATCTCGGAGTCGCTCGGCTACTTCGCGAGCGCCGGAGTAGTCGTAGGTACGTACCTTGGCTACGAATATGCGTTCGTGCTGGGTGGGCAAGGTGTTTTCCTTGGTGGCAAGCACCTCTTCATAGAGCTTTTCGCCGGGACGCAGACCGGTGTATTCAATCTTGATATCGCGGCCAACTTCGAGTCCTGCAAGATTGACCATTCGCTCTGCAAGGGTGGAGATTTTTACGGATTCGCCCATGTCGAACACGAATATCTGTGTGCCGGTGGCGAATGTTGCTGCCTCCATCACCAGGCGGCAAGCTTCGGGGATGGTCATGAAGAAACGGCGTATTTCGGGGTGAGTCACTGTGATGGGACCGCCATGCTCAATCTGCTCTCTGAAGCGGGGTATTACAGAGCCATTGGAGCCGAGCACGTTGCCGAATCGCGTAGTGACGAATTTGGTTCGGCCCTTTATGTCTCCACGCTCTATGGCGAGTCCGAGGCTCTGTACGTAGATTTCGGCCAGTCGCTTGGTGCATCCCATAATGTTGGTGGGGTTAACGGCCTTGTCGGTTGATACCATCACCATCTTCTCGACGTCGTACTCTACGCACTTGTCAGCTACCTGACGTGAGCCTACGACGTTGACGTGGACAGCTTCGCAGGGGTTTTCCTCCATAAGAGGCACATGCTTATATGCGGCAGCCTGGAATACGATCTGGGGATGATGTTTGCGGAACACGAAGTCAAGACGCGCCTTTTCGCGTACGTCGCCAATGACGGGTACGAAGTTAAGCTCAGGATATTTGTCCTCAAGTTCGAGACGTATGTTGTGGAGGGGAGTCTCGGCGTTGTCAAACAGTATGAGTTTCTTTACACCGAATGTGGCAAGCTGGCGGCAGAGTTCGCTGCCTATGGAGCCGGCAGCCCCGGTCACCATCACAACTTTGTCCTTGAAGTTGGCTATAATCTCGTCCATCGATATCTTGATTTCGGGACGTCCGAGTAGGTCTTCAATCTTGATATTGCGCACGTAATTACCGGGAGTTGAGCCGGGAGTAACTTCATCGATTGATGGGGTGATGAAGGTCTTTATGCCTGCATCATGGCAGAAGCTTATGAGTCTGGACTGTTCTGCGCGGGCATCGGTGACAGTGCTGAACAGCACTCCGTTGAGCGAACACTTCTTGGCGAGGAGTGATAAATTATCAACGTTCTCGAAGTAATACACAGGAAGTCCGAGAAGCTGGTGGCCGTGGTATGTTTTGCCATAGGTAAGGAAGCCAACAACATCATAGTGACGGGAGTTGCGGAGACGGGTAACTACGGAGGCAGATTTATCACCGATGCCATATACAAGTACACGTCGCATATTGCGGTTGGATGTTATGCGACCTCCTAAAAGATCGTAGATTATCATCATGGCCACACGTACCATTATTAAGATGGTGAGTGTGAAAAGGAAGTCTATGATAATCATGCCATACAGAAATCTGGAAGAGTAGCTGAGTGTGGAAAACAAAATCATACTCATCCACAGTAGGAATTCTTTGCCTAAAGTAGCCAAAGCGATGCTACCCATTTCACGAAGGGTAGAGTAGCGTATTATGGCACGATATGGTTTGAAGTACAAAAACGAAATGCACGAAGCCACGACTGAGCCAATCAGCCATGCTAGCATGTTTTCTGTACTTAGAATGAAAGTACGTATAATTATGTAAATCAGAGAGAATACACCTAAAGATGCCAGTAGCGATGCGAAGAGGTCAATCGCAAGTACTATATGTGAGCGCATATAGGTGTTTGTACGAAGTTTTTCCGTTAGATCTTTGATGCTGGTCATGATCCGTCTGTTAAGTGAGGATTGTTATGTGATGGGTTATAGTTGTGAATAAGAGTCGGTTTGAGAACCGGTATGTGTTGATACTCTCTTAAGAAACTGTTAATATCTCTTTGAGGGAAAGTACATTGGGTGGAGAACTGACTTTTTAGAGTCATTGTAAAGTGACTCATTATGGCAGAAGTCAAGAGAATGTCCCTTCCTAAAATTATCGCAAAATTAGTAAAAATGAATTAATTAAGCAAGGTCGACGGTGGAAAATTGTATTAAGAAGATGTTACAGATTAAGCGTAAATTCCGGGTGTCGGATCTGAAATAAAATCTCCGACAGGCTGTGCCGATATGGATAGCGACGCGGCCTGTCGGAGATATGGGACTATAGGTGTATACCGTGAAGCAAGTTTACTTCACAATGATTTTCTGGGTCTTTGAGCCGGTACGGACGATTACGATAGTTCCGGGGGTAAGGTTGGAGTTGTTGAGACGCATACCGCTGATGCTGTAGTATTCGGCGGTCTGGTTGTCGTCTGCTGTGATGACGCAGGCACCGGCCTTGTTGCTGGTAGAGAATGTTACATCAATGGGTATTTCCATCCACAGAACCTGGATATTCATGAGCACATTGCCTTCTGCATCGATTGTGCCGTCAAGAGTGACGTCTGCTACGATTTCACCGCCAAGGAGCTGCATATCCTTAACAGAACCGGTGTAACGAGTGGCGTTGTCCGCTTTCTCAATCTTAACATCAGGCACTACGATATCGCCCAGAGGCACGGGATCGCCACCGTCAAGTGCGAGAGAGAAGTTGGGGAGAGTCACAGTGCAGCGGTCGTCGCTATTGGGCGTTACGGTGATGGTTGCTTCCTGATCGTCAGCAAGTGTTTCACCGGCCATAACAATGGTGAGGTAACCGGCGTAGTCGGTACCCTTGACCTCGGGTGCGGCGAAGTGGAATATATAGGTGTGAGAGGTGCGTCCGTCGAGGTCTTCACCGATGTTGGTGACTACGGCAGTAGCATCGATGCCACCGTCGGCACGGGTAGTGGTGGTGAGGTTGGCGGGAGTGAGTTTGGTGGCTGAGCGGCCTAAGGTAGTCAGTGAAGTGAGCGCTTCAAATTCGTAGGGGATGGCTACTTCGGCAACACCTTCGTTGCTCATGGGAGCGTTGATGTCGTCAAGCTTGATTGTCTCGCCGTCGCAGGTGATTTCTGACAGACGTGAATAATATACGAAGCGGACATCGTCGGTAAGGAGGGTTGTGTTCTCCTTAAGGGCGCCGCGATCCCAGAATTCGCCTGACGATACTACTACATTGGCCTTTTCGGGAGATGCATCGGTGATGTAGTCAAGTTCGGCAACCAGGGTTTTCCATTCGCCATTGGTGGTGGTGAATGTGAAATCGGTCTGAGCTACAAGTGTGCCTTTTGCGGAGACAATTGATTCATCGGCTTTGCCCATTACGGCTGCTGTAACATCCTGGCGGGTTTGTGTGGGAGCTCCCTTAATACCTACGAGCGATTCGTATGTGCCCTTCCAAAGATAAGCTATGAGGTGGGAGTTTTCGCCGGTTTCGTCTGTACGCTTGCAGTTGGCTGCGATAGCGTCGGGGGTAGAGGTGAAATCTATGCCGCCATATACGCCACCGTCACAGTTGGAGATAGTTGATTCGGCATAAACCCAGGGGGTACCTAAAGTGATGAAGCCGGGAGCAACAGATCCGATGCCCATGACACCGACGAACTTATTCTGGAGCTGAACCGCGGCGTTGCCGTTCTCTTCAACGCGTGATACGAGTTCTTCCTTTTTCTCCAGGATCACTTTCTGGTTGACGCTTGAACCGTTCCATCCTTCGGGTTCTACGCCGGGGCGCTGGCGCATTTCGCCGGCCGCAGGAGAGGTTGTGCCGCCTTTGCCGAAGCCCTCGGAAGAGCCACAGGCAGTTTTCCAGTCGTTAAAGCCAACATTGGGGAGTTGTTGTGCGCCGGCACTTATAGCCGTGGCGGCCATAAGGCATAGAGCAGATGAGTAGAGTTTTCTCATAATACAAATATTTGAGATAGTTGATAATGTCGTTGTATATCGTAGTGATTCGTATATAGGCATTTATTATGTGCAGGGTTGTGTGCACATTGATTCATGTACAGAGTGGCAAAGTTAGCTCTTTTTTCTAAGAATAGGTCAATGTAAGGTGAGTAATCTGCCTTAATGACCAACAGATAAGCTGTTTTGACTATATAAAAATCGAGGATATAAGGGCGCGAAGGTTTATGTGCTATAGTGCTGAGGACTGATGGATTATTGGTGTCAAGATCAGGCGGACCGGATGAATAAGTGGAAGTGTTGAAAAAAATGTATTCTAAGGCGGGCAATGGATTGGTAGTTAGCGAAAAAATGTGTAACTTTGCGGTCCGATTATGTCCAATTAATAAACCATGCCCGAGCGGTTGTGAAGCTTTTGGCCGAGCGACATGATGCGGTAAGGGCGTACTATTTAACTATTAATTAAACATTTAAACGTGGATACTTTAAGTTATCGTACCGTTACTCCCAATGCCCAGCAGGTAGAGCACGACTGGGTAGTTGTGGATGCAACAGATCAGGTTCTTGGCCGCCTTTGCGCAAAAGTTGCCAAAATTCTTCGTGGCAAATACAAGCCCAGCTACAGCCCCAACGTGGAATGTGGTGACAATGTGATCATCATCAATGCCGACAAGGTGCGTCTCACCGGCAAGAAGATGACCGACCGTGAATATCTGTCATACACCGGCTACCCCGGCGGACAGCGCGTTGCCACTCCTGAAGTGCTGATGAAGAAAGCTCAGAACAAGCATCTCAAGCCCGGTTACAACCCTCTGTTTATCAAGGTTATGAAGGGTATGCTTCCCAAGAATCGTCTTGGTCGCAAGCTCATTGAGAACATGCACGTGTATCTCGGTGCCGAGCATCCCCATGAAGCTCAGAATCCCAAAGTTATTGACATCAACAAACTCAAATAAGCTGAAAGTATGGAAATAGTAAATGCAGTAGGCCGACGCAAAGCAGCCGTAGCCCGCGTATTCCTCACAGAAGGCAATGGTGAGATCACTATCAACAAGCGCGCCCTCGAAGTATACTTCCCCTCATCTATACTTCAGTATATCGTTAAGCAGCCCCTGTCACTTCTCGACGTGGCTGAAAAGTACAACATCAAGGTAAATCTTGACGGCGGCGGTTACAAAGGTCAGGCCGAGGCTCTTCGTCTCGCTATCGCCCGCGCTCTCGTGAAGATCAATCCCGAAGACAAGCCCGCTCTTCGTGCTGCCGGCTTCATGACCCGTGACCCCCGTTCAGTTGAACGTAAGAAGCCCGGTCGTCCCAAGGCACGTAAGCGCTTCCAGTTCTCAAAGCGTTAATCTATATTCTGATTTCCGCTTTAACAATCAAGATAATAAAGGGGCACTTTCCCTACAGAACGGAAACTACTCCTTATTATATATTGTGTTTAGTATCTAAATTCCGGAGACGGATCACGTTCCCTACCCCGGAGTTGTAATTACCCACAGAACGTAAACAAACCACAACTAACAATGTCAACTCCTTCATTTGACCAACTCCTCGAGGCAGGTTGCCATTTTGGCCACCTCAAAAGAAAATGGAATCCTGCCATGGCTCCTTACATTTTCATGGAGCGCAACGGTATCCACATCATAGACCTCTATAAGACTTCTGCAAAGCTTGAGGAAGCAGCAGCAGCTCTTAAGAGTATCGCCAAGGCCGGCAAGAAGGTACTTTTCGTAGCTACCAAGAAGCAGGCCAAGCAGGTTGTTGCCGACAAGGCTCAGTCGGTTAACATGCCTTACGTTATCGAGCGCTGGCCCGGTGGTATGCTCACCAACTTCCCCACCATCCGCAAGGCTGTCAAGAAGATGACCGCTATTGACAAGATGACCAAGGACGGCACTTTCGATAACCTCTCAAAGCGTGAGAAGCTTCAGATCAGCCGTCAGCGCGCTAAGCTCGAGAAGACTCTCGGCTCAATCGCGGACCTCAACCGTCTGCCCTCAGCTCTCTTCGTAGTTGACGTGCTCAAGGAGCACATCGCTGTAGCTGAGGCCAATCGTCTCGGTATTCCCGTGTTCGCAATGGTTGACACCAACTCTGACCCCAGCAACGTTGATTTCGTTATCCCTGCAAACGATGACGCTTCAAAGTCAATCGAGCTTATCCTCGACACCCTCTGCTCAGCTATGGCCGAAGGTCTTGAAGAGCGCAAGGTAGAGAAGGTTGATCAGCAGGCTGCAGGCGAAGATGATGCTGACAAGGGTGCTCGTCGCGAGCGTCGTCGCATCAGCCGCAACAATCGCGAGGATGCTGCTGAAGAAACCGAAGTAGTAGCTGAAGAAACCACTACCGAGGAGGCTGAATAAGCTACCGCTTTAAGCAAAAATATTTACGAACACTTAATATCTTACAAGATATGGCAGTAACAATGGCAGATATCACCAAGCTGCGCAACCTTACCAGCGCCGGCCTGATGGACTGCAAAAAAGCTCTCGCCGAGACTAACGGTGACATTGACGCAGCTGTAGAGATTCTCCGCAAGAAGGGTCAGGCTGTGGCTGCAAAGCGTGAAGACCGCAACGCTGCTGAAGGCTGTGTGCTTTCAAAGGCCGAAGGCAACTTCGCCGCTGTACTCGCTCTCAACTGTGAGACCGACTTCGTGGCCAAGAACGCCGGATTTATCGCTCTTACTCAGCGTCTTCTTGACCTGGCTGTTGCCAACCGTGTGACCACTCTCGAGGCTCTTAAGGCTCTCGAAGTAGAAGGCCGCACTGTAGCTGACCTCATCACTGAGGAAAGCGGCAAGACCGGTGAGAAGAATGAAATCAGCGCTTACGAGGTAGTAGAAGCCCCCTCAGTAGCCGCTTACAACCACTTCAACAATAAGCTCGCTGCTATCGTGGCTTTCAACCTTGAGGGTGTAGATCCTCAGGTAGGTCGTGAAGTAGCTATGCAGATTGCCTCAATGAACCCCGTTGCTGTAGACCGCGACGCTGTTGCAGAAGAGGTAAAGCGCACCGAGCTTGAGGTGGCTATTGAAAAGACCAAGGCTGAGCAGGTACGTAAGGCCGCTGAAGGCGCTCTTAAGAAGGCCGGCCTCAACCCCAACCACTTTGACTCAGAGGATCACATCGAATCCAATATCTCAAAGGGCTGGATCACTGAGGAGGAAGCTGCCAAGGGTCGCGAAATCATGAAGGCTGCCGCCGAAGCTAAGGCTGCTAACCTGCCCGAACAGATGGTAAACAACATCGCTCAGGGTCGTCTCAACAAGTTCTTCAAGGAAAACTGCCTTATGGAGCAGGAATTTGTTCAGGACGGCGAACTCACCGTAGGTCAGTACCTCGAAAAGGTACAGAAGGGCCTCGTTGCTGTTGCCTTCAAGCGTGTTAACCTCAATCAGGACTAATCCGCGAGTGTCATAACTCACTGAAATTATTCTTATAAAGCGAGGAGCTATGCCGAAAATCGGCATAGCTCCTTTGCTTTTTTAGAGGATTTGGAGTAATTGGGTGGGATTAATCGGGGTTAATCCCGATTAGCGGGGATTAGAGTGTGTCACAATCGGAGAGCCAGAGGGCAGCGGAGGCATCGGATGGCATACGCCAGTCACCACGGGGTGAGAGGCATACGCTACCTACTTTAGGGCCATCGGGGAGACATGATCGCTTGAATTGCTGAGAGAAGAAGCGGCGATAGAACGTACGCATCCAGTGGAGGATTGTAGCGTCGTCAAATTGTCCCTCAAAGGCATTACGGGCCAGATAGTATACTCGGCGGGGAGAGGTGCCGAAGCGAAGCATGTAGTATAGGAAGAAGTCGTGAAGTTCGTATGGACCTACAAGGTCTTCGGTTTTCTGAGCGATGGAGCCGTCTGTGTCGGCGGGAAGGAGTTCGGGGGATATAGGGGTATCTATGACGTCGATGAGTGTGCGTCGGCGTTCGTCATCGCTGCGCGAGGCAAACCACTGCACAAGATATTTCACGAGGGTCTTGGGCACTCCGGCATTTATGCCGTACATAGACATGTGGTCACCGTTGTAAGTGGCCCATCCAAGTGCCAGTTCTGAGAGGTCACCCGTGCCGAGGACGATACCACCGGTCTGATTGGCCACATCCATCAATATCTGAGTCCGTTCGCGTGCCTGAGAATTTTCGTATGTGACATCGTGTATGTTCTTGTCGTGACCAATGTCACTAAAGTGAAGATCTACCGCAGGGCCTATAGGTATCTCACGTATGGTGACTCCGAGCGCCTCCATCATGGCGAGAGCGTTGCGGTAGGTGCGTCCGGTTGTACCGAATCCGGGCATTGTCACTCCTATTATGCCTTTGCGGTCAAGTCCGAGCATGTCGAAAGTACGGGCTGCAACGAGCAACGCGAGTGTCGAATCAAGTCCGCCCGAGATGCCTACGGTGAGCGTAGAGCAGTGGATAAACGATAGGCGACGTGCAAGTCCGGCGCACTGAATGTTGATAATCTCCTCGCAGCGGTGATCAATGGCTTCATCGGTCGGCGGTACGAATGGCCGTGGGTTCACGGTGCGGTAAGTCAGGGGATAATCCTGATTAATGGCAGAGGAGGGGAATGGCGGACGGGAGTCAAGCTGAACGGGTGTGTTAGTTTCAATGCCATTGACAGTACGACAGTCGGCGAACGTGGTTAGATGCATGCGATCGTGGCGTAAAGCCTCTATGTCAACGTCGGCGATGGTGTAATGAGGTTGGCGTTCCCAACGGTCACTTTCGGCAAGCGTGGTCCCGTTCTCGGCTATAATAGCTTTACCGGTAAATACGAGGTCGGTAGAAGACTCACCGAAACCGGCTGAAGAATAAACGTAGGCGCAGACACATCGCCCTGACTGCTGAGAAATGAGAGAGCGAAGATAGGTGTACTTTCCTATGATATCATCGGAGGCCGAGAGATTGAATATCACTTCAGCACCGGCAAGCGAAAGCGCAGAGGATGGAGGCGCAGCTACCCAAAGGTCTTCGCAGATTTCCACGCCGAAAGTAACGCCGGCGAAAGCGAATGTGCGCTGACGCAAATCTGCCGGAGCACTGTATGCGGAGGTCCACCAGCGGCGTTCATAAAATTCGTTATATGTCGGTATGTAGGTCTTGGCCACGTATTGGATGGTAGAGGCGGTGATGATTACCGCACAGTTATAGAGAGTGTCGGCCTTACGCAGGGGAGCACCTACAATCAGAGCCATGCGTGGGTGACCGGCAGCCCAGCGGGAGAGTGTGGCTATTGCATCGGAGGAGGCTTCAAGCAGCGTGGGAGAGTGGAAAAGGTCGGCGCAGGTATAGCCGGTGATACACATCTCGGGGAATACGGCGATTTCTACACCTCGCTCATATAGCTCTGAGGCCATATCTATTATGGAGTTGAGATTGGCAGTCACGTCGGCTACATTAACGCGTGGCACTGCTGAAGCTACTCTTATAAATCCGTTGGTCATTACGAGTCGTTACTTGGTTAGACAACAAAATTACTAAAAACGAGCCTAAAAACGGATAATGAAAGTTGATGCGTTGGAATTTTTTTGCGAACTTTGCAGTAAGATATTTGGCGTCAGCGGGTGCCCTGAAAGGGTAAAGCGCAATGTCGATATAATACGTCCAATATATAACCAACAAGAGATATAAGCAATGAAAAAAAGCGCTCTGCAGATAGCCCGTGCGGCATATCAGCCCAAGCTCCCCGTTGACCTGTCAGGTTTCGTAAAGGTAGTTGAAGGCGAGCCTACCCAGTCGGTAGCCGACCAGGAAGAAATCAAGGCTCTGTTCCCCAACACATACGGTCTGCCCGAACTCCGATTTGAGAAGAACCCCGTGCAGACAGTAGGCAAGCCCGTTAACGTAGGTGTAATCCTTTCAGGCGGTCAGGCTCCCGGCGGACACAACGTGATCTGCGGACTCTTTGACGGCATCAAGAAAATCAACAAGTCAAGCCGTCTGTATGGTTTCCTCATGGGCCCCGGCGGTCTGGTTGACCACAAGTATGTAGAGCTTACTGCCGAAGTCATTGACGAATACCGCAACACCGGCGGTTTCGATATCATCGGTTCAGGCCGTACCAAGCTCGAAAAGCAGGAGCAGTTTGACAAGGGACTTGAGATTCTTAAGAAACTTGACATCACAGCACTGGTAATCATCGGCGGTGACGACTCAAACACCAATGCCGCTGTACTTGCTGAATATTACAAGCAGATTGGTGCCGGTGTACAGGTAATCGGTTGCCCCAAGACCATTGACGGCGACCTTAAGAATGAAGTTATTGAAGCCTCATTCGGCTTTGACACCGCTACCAAGGTTTACTCTGAGCTTATCGGTAACATCCAGCGCGACTGCTTCTCAGCGAAGAAGTATTGGCACTTTATAAAGCTCATGGGTCGCTCTGCTTCACACATCGCCCTTGAGTGCGCACTCCAGACTCAGCCCAATATCTGCATCATCTCTGAAGAGGTTGAGGCCGAAAACCAGACTCTCCAGGATGTTGTGAACTATATAGCCGACATCGTGGCTCGACGTGCAGCCAACGGCGAAAACTTCGGTACCGTACTTATCCCCGAAGGTCTCATTGAGTTCATCCCCGCGATGAAGAATCTCATCGGTCAGCTCAACGACCTCCTGGCTAAGAATCCCGAGGTTGCCACTCTCTCACCTGCAGAACAGCGCGAATGGGTACTCAGCCACCTCACCGAGAAGAACGCCTCAGTATATGCTTCACTTCCCGAAGGCGTAGCCCGTCAGCTCACCCTCGATCGCGACCCCCACGGCAATGTACAGGTGTCACTCATCGAGACCGAAAAGCTGCTCAGCGAAATGGTGGCCCGCCGTCTTGAAGAGATGCGTAAGGAAGGCAAATACAATGGTAAGTTCTCAGCCCTCCACCACTTCTTCGGCTACGAAGGACGTTGTGCCGCTCCCTCAAACTTTGATGCTGACTACTGCTATGCTCTTGGCTACAATGCAGCTATGCTGATCAATGCAGGTGTAACCGGCTACATGTCAAGCCTCCGTAACCTCACTGCTCCCTCTGTACAGTGGCTCGCAGGCGGTATACCTATCACCATGATGTTCAATATGGAGCGTCGTCACGGTGAAATGAAGCCCGTGATACAGAAGGCTCTCGTGAAGCTCGATGGCAAACCCTTCCAGCGTTTCGCTGCCAAGCGTGCTGACTGGGCTATGAGCACCAGCTACGTATTCCCCGGCCCCATCCAATACTTCGGTCCTGCTGAAGTATGCGATCAGCCTACCCGCACACTCTACTACGAGCAGCTCGATAAGTAATCCTGCAAAATCCTATCCGGAAATATAATTAAGGCCGTGCGTCACGATTGATGCACGGCCTTATTTACATACACTTATACTACCGGGTGACAATAATAAAGACATTGGTGACGAGGGTAATGATGAAGATGGTGAATGAAATCATGGCAATACTGTTTTAGTGGGGTGAGTAATCAGTTGTGTAACGCAATGTTTGGCGCCTTATGATTCCCTAATCAGGCTATTGATGAACGGGCACAAGAAAAGAGGGGAATTCATCGCACCTCTATCATAGTCAGAACAGGCTCGCCAAAGCCTACAGCATAAATGATAAAAGGGTAGAAGAAACAGCCCCTCTGATTTTGCCTATGCTAAGGGTGCGACATCTGTGGTCGCAGGTATAGATACGACAAAAAACAGAAAGAGCGTCTAATCTAACTCTATCTCATGCTGTTATGGGAATTTGGCGATTCGTTCCAACTGAGAAAGAAAGCTTGACACTTTTCTTATACTACGGTATGTCTCCTCCGTAGGATATTGCAAAGGTAGTATAAAAAAGTAGAAACACAGAAAAGGCCGCGCATCAATTGTGACGCACGGCCTTAATAATTCTAAGAGGGGTTGTCGGCTTAGAAAGCTGTTACGATACCCATGAAGTCTTCAGCCTTGAGTGAGGCACCGCCGATGAGCCCACCGTCAACGTTGGGCTTAGCGAAGAGAGCCTGAGCGTTAGAGGGTTTGCAGCTGCCACCATAGAGGATCGAGGTGTTTTCAGCTACTTCCTTGCCATACTTATCTTCGATAACCTTGCGGATGTGAGCGTGCATCTCTTCAGCCTGGTCATCAGTAGCGGTCTTGCCGGTACCGATAGCCCATACGGGTTCGTAAGCGAGGATGAGCTTTGAGAAGTCTTCGGCAGAGAGGTCGAAGAGGGCTTCTTCGATCTGAGCCTTGACTACATCAAGATAGGTGCCGTTTTCGCGCTGCTCAAGTACTTCACCGATGCAGAAGATAGGGGTGAGGTTGTTGGCGAGAGCGAGATTAACTTTCTCCTTAAGGGTCTCTGAGGTCTCACCGTAGTACTGGCGACGCTCTGAGTGGCCGAGAATCACATACTTTGCGCCGGTAGAAGCTACCATGGGGGCAGAAACTTCGCCGGTGTATGCACCGCTCTTGTGGTCGGCACAGTTCTCAGCACCGAGGCCAAGCTTATCGTTGATTACACCGGCTACGGGAGCGAGGTGAGTGAAGGGTACGCAGATGATTACGTCGCACTTGGGGGTTACCTTATCAAGAGCGTCGTTTACTTCCTTGGCGAGAGCCACACCTTCCTGAAGGGTGGTGTTCATCTTCCAGTTGCCTGCAACAATATTCTTTCTCATTGTCGTGTATGTTGGATTATGGGTTGATTGTTTACTTGCTACAAAGTTACGAACTTTTGTTGACTAACTAAACACAAAAATTTGTAACTTTGAACCTCTTGCCGTAGCGAAGCGTTTCACAGTCGTTTTACAGTAAGAGAAAAAACATAACCATAACAATTATGATAGTAAATTCTGCCCGCTTCGTTGTATCTAACTCTGATGCTGCGAAGTGTCCCTCGGAGGTACGCCACGAATATGCATTTATAGGACGCTCAAATGTAGGCAAATCCTCGCTTATAAATATGCTCACCGGTCGCAAGGGACTTGCCATGACTTCGGCAACTCCAGGTAAGACCATGCTTATCAACCACTTTCTGGTCAATGACTCATGGTATATAGTTGACCTTCCGGGATATGGTTATGCACGCCGTGGCAAGGATAGCCGTATAGAGTTGCGCAATATGATAGAGAGCTATATATTGGGGCGCCCTCAGATGACCAATCTGTTCCTGCTCATTGACTCGCGTCATGAACCTCAGAAGATCGACCTTGAGTTTATGGAGTGGCTCGGTGAGAATGAAGTACCTTTCTCTATCGTGTTTACCAAGCTCGACAAGATGGGTCCTAATGCCGGAAAGGATAAGGTCGCAGCCTATTGTGCCGCTTTGCTTGAGCAGTGGGAGGAGCTTCCTCCTGTGTTTATGACCTCGAGTGAGGATGGTCGCGGTCGTGAGGCTCTGCTCGATTATATCGATGAACTTAATAAGCTACCGCTGGTGACTGATGAGGTTACTGAGCAATAGAGATATCCCGTCGGTTCGATAAAACCATAGTGCCCTGAGGATTGTTACAATAATAAATAGTATTGAATTCTTAAAAATTAGCATTATGGATACAGAAAAGTATATCAAGGACAAAGCCGAGGAAATAGACCGTTTTCCCGGAGCAGCCATTGATGTGGCCGATGATGAAAAAGTCGAAAAGAAAGCCGTGAAAGGCGACGTCAGGGATCTTGACGATAATCCCCGCAATAACGGTAAGTTAGTATAAGGGAGTACAGACTTCCCCCCCCCTGGATAACGCAGAGTGCCGGAGATACGATTTGCATAAGAATCGTATCTCCGGCACCTCGTTATATACGTGTGTATGGATTAGCGGGCTGCCATGAGGACGTTGGTGGTAGCGAGCTGTTGGTAGGCGGTGACACCATACTGCGAAAGTTCTACTATTGTAGAGCTGCCGTCGGGAGTAGCCATGCGCACATGGTTATCATCAACGAATGTCATCAGGGGATAGGTCACATCATTGATAGTAGCGCTCCAACTACGGTCGTTATCATCGAAGTCGAGGCGCACTACGCTGCCATCATTCTCAGACGTGATAGTATAGCCTTTGCCATCGCAGTCCACGAGATAACGTCCATCCTGACCTTCAATGACAGTACGTCCGCATGCTACCGGATTACTACCGCTCCAGAACTCAATGGAGTTGATGACGACAAGGTCGGCCAAGGCGGCTACTTCATATACCGGAAGAATCCAGAAGGCAATGAACACCAGTTCGTTGACAAACTTATTGTCCACATGCTGGTTCCATTTGAGCACGGAATTGAACAGTGAGAAACTGCCGATACAAGAGGTCATGGTGAGTGATGATGCAAGTGCAAGCACCACGGCTACGGTGAAATTTCTGCGTCGCATAATTTATTGTTATGAATTGATATTGATTATTATTCCTTGATTATTCTGGTCATCTATGAGTTTCGGATGTTTCATTTTATCTTCTGCCTTACGAGGTCGTAGAATTCATATACCGACCTCACATACTCGGCTGTCTGTCGTCCACGGAAATATCCGTAGCGACATACGGGATCATTGTAGTATTCCGGCTTCGACTTCATGAGCAACGCATGCTCTACGTTGTCATGCCATTTCTGAGGATTCATCCCATGCTTTTCGGCCAGTGCTATGGCGTCAAGTATGTGTGCAGGTCCCGAATTATAGGCTGCTATCACGAATTTCAGCCTTTCTTTAGGGTCCGTGACTTTGTCACTCAACATCTTATCGAGGTTAGAGAGGATTTTTCCGGCCGTTGCTATACAGAGGGCGTTATCAAGAAGTTGTTCTACCCGTAGTCCGTAGGCACGTGCCGTAGCGGGCATGATTTGCATGATACCTCTTGCGCCGGCCCATGATACTACCGTAGGGTCAAACCTACTTTCGGTAAATGCCATGGCGGCCAGCAGACGCCAGTCCCAGTCAATCTCTTTGGCGGTGGTCTTGAACAGATGGTCGTAGGTCGATATGCGGCCGTGATTTAGATCAATTGTGTAGATTGACAATTCACCCTTACTCATCTCGAAGTAGCGCTTTAGGATTTCGGCCTGGGCGCGTTGCGGAGCCTCCTGAGCAAACCATGCGTTGATGGAGTCAGCGAGCCACTGCCGTCCGGGAGCCACTCCCCACGATGAACGCTGTGGAAAACTTACCTGAAGCGATACGTCGAGATCGCGATAGTATGTGCGATTGAGTCGGGCTATGTCGCTGTCCACGATGGTCAGGGGAATTTCTCCGCGTGACACCATAGCTATGAGGTCTTCGGTGATGAGAGTATCGCGGTCGATGGGACGTATTATTATCCCTCCGCCAAGCTCAGTATTGAGGTTGTTGAGGCGTGCATGATACTTACTTCCTTTCTCTACATATACCTCGCGCCCTATTAGCTGGGTCACGTCTGAGATATGTTCTCCATTGCGCTGCTTGGGTTGCACAAGTACTTGATGGGTAATATTCTCCGGTCCGACGGGGAGTATGTGGTCGCGGTATTCAGCCGTGACGGGCACTTCGTAGGCTATAAGGTCAGTGTAACCCGAATCAAGCATGGCTATGGCGGATCCAAGGCTCGGAGCTATCTGAAGGTCAATCGTCATACTCTTGTCCTCGGCCATACGGCGCACAAGGTCATAATCGTAGCCCATGCGCTGCTCGCGATATATGAAGAATGAGGTAGGACTATATAGAGTCACCACCCTGAGCGTGTCGGGCAGGGTGGTGGCCATAGTGTCTCTATCATCTTTTCCGGAGCTGCCGTTACCCCCGCATGCTTGCGTCAAAGCCATGGCTATGACCGCAACAATGGTGGGGATGAATCTTTGGATGCATCCGTAGAGGGCCTTATACGAGGCGTTCAGACGTATGCGGTCGGTATTCAATATTCAAACGTACCCTTGTCTGAGATGATGGTAAGGCGATTGGTGTCTGCGCTTTCTACGCGACCCACTATGCGTCCCTCGATACCGAAGGATGACGCGATGTCTATGACAGCCTGAGCATGTTCAGGCGAGAGATATATTTCCATACGGTGGCCCATGTTGAACACCTTGTACATCTCCTTCCAATCCGTGTTGCTCTCACGATGTATGAGGTCAAACAGCGGAGGCACGGGGAAGAGGTTATCCTTGATTACGTGGCAGTGGTCAACGAAATGCATCACCTTGGTCTGAGCGCCGCCGGAGCAGTGGACCATACCATGAATTTCACCGCGCATACGGTCAAGTACAGCCTTTATCACAGGCGCATAGGTGCGTGTGGGCGACAGTACGAGGTGGCCGGCATCGACGGGAGTGCCCTCTACCGGATCGGTCAGCTTCACGCTACCGCTGTATACGAGTTCGTCGGGTACTGCGGCATCGAATGTCTCGGGATATTTCTCGGCTATGTATTTGGCAAACACATCGTGGCGGGCGGAGGTGAGACCATTGCTGCCCATACCGCCATTGTAAGTATCTTCGTATGTAGCCTTGCCGAAAGAGGCCAGACCTACTATTACATCGCCGGGGCGTATGTTGGCGTTGTTGATAACATCCTTGCGGGGCATACGGCATGTTACGGTAGAGTCAACGATGATGGAGCGCACGAGGTCACCGACATCTGCAGTTTCTCCACCGGTGCTGTATATGGCAATACCGTGGGCGCGCAGATCGGCCAGTAATTCCTCAGTGCCGTTGATTATTGCAGCTATCACTTCGCCGGGAATGAGCATTTTGTTGCGGCCTATGGTGGAGCTTACCAGTATATTGTCGGTAGCTCCTACGCACAGCAGGTCGTCGAGGTTCATTATGAGTGCATCCTGAGCTATGCCCTTCCATACGCTCAGGTCGCCTGTCTCACGCCAATAGGCGTAGGCCAGCGACGATTTCGTGCCG
Organism: Bacteroides sp.; assembly: GCA_014801865.1. Lineage (GTDB taxonomy): Bacteria > Bacteroidota > Bacteroidia > Bacteroidales > Muribaculaceae > Paramuribaculum. Next base: position 28,069 of record JAAVDH010000031.1, read on the forward strand.
GCACCGTCGGCATGCATGATATTGCACCATTCCGGATCACCTCCGAGTATATCGGGAATAATCTTGCAGAATGCTTTGGGAAATATGCCTTTGTCTATATTGCGTATGGCCGCATGAACATCTTCTTTTGAGGCGGAAACACCGCGCAGATTGTAACGTTGGTCACTCATAATGATGGGATGAACGGTTTTAAGTCTATACTTATGTGCAAAGGTACGTTTTTTTTCCCGATGACCGTTAAAATCACTACATTTGTTCCATGGAACATATTGAGGACATATTCAACCGCACCGAACGTCTTATCGGCAGTGAGGGACTTGAAGCATTGTCGGGTGCCAGAGTCATACTCTTCGGACTTGGAGGCGTTGGCAGCTGGTGTGCCGAAGCACTGGTGCGCAGCGGTGTCGGACATCTTACTATCGTTGATGCCGACCGTGTGGCCGTGTCAAATATCAACCGTCAGTTGCCTGCACTTGTGTCAACCGTCGGTCGCCCTAAGACCGAGGTTATGGCTGAGCGTCTTGCCGCCATCAATCCCGAGGCTGAGATTAAGGCCATAGAGGGGTTATATACCGAAGCTACCTCTTCGGATTTCCATCTTGAGGATTATGACTATGTGATCGACGCCATAGACAGCCTGGCTGATAAGGCTCACCTGATACTCCACGCTACATCGCTCAAACGTCCACGGCTCGTGTCGTCAATGGGTGCGGCGCTCAAGATGAATCCTGAGAAGATTTCTGTAGCGGAGTTCTGGAAGGTGACGGGATGTCCCTTGGCTGCCGCACTCAGGCGTAAGTTTAAGAAGTCGGGACGTATGCCGCGTCGTAAATTCAAGTGTGTGTACTCGCCCGAATTACGCTCTAACCATGAGGTGAAAGAGGATGAATCGGGCGCTATGAGTTTTAACAAGGTGGCGGTAAACGGAGCTATGTGTCACATCACGGCCATCTTCGGCTTTATGCTCGCCGGCCTTGTCATAGAGGGAATCGTAGAGAAAAGTTAGAGTGTGTGTTTGAGATAAATTCAAACACTCTCTTAGCCGAATTTACTGATTTTTCTGAGTAAAGCTTCGTTGAGAATCTTGATTTCACGACCGTCCACTACAATGATACGCTCGTTGACAAAGGTCGAGAGAGTACGTATGGCATTTGAAGTGGTCATGTTCGACAGGTTGGCAAGGTCTTCACGCGCCATGTATATGCGTAATGTCATACCGTCATCTTCGTAGCCGTAATTGTCGCGTAGTACAATCAGTGCCTCGGCAAGACGTCCGCGTATATGTTTCTGAGTGAGGTTTACTATACGGGTATCGGAGTTGCCGAGATTGCGCGATAGCTCGTGGATGAAGAACCACGCAAGGTCACGGTTGCAATTTATGAGTTCCTCCACCACTGTCATGGGTATGGAGCCTACTATGGAGTTTTCGATAGCAGCGGCACTTGACACGTAGGGCTCGTGAGCAAAGTATGCGCGGTAGCCGAAATACTGTACGGGACGTATGAGTCGCAGTATCTGCTGGCGACCTCCTACACCGTCTTTGTACTTCTTTACTTTGCCGTGGAGCAGACACCACAGATGTTCGGGCTCGTCACGCTCGGCATAAATCACCTGATTCTTCTTGTAGTGATGTATGGTGAAATTATCAGTGATACGGCGCTTCTCTTCTCCGGTAAGCACCGACCACATGTCTGACAGGTCTTCTGTCATTACTTTTTCGAGCGTGGATTTTATCATTATGATTAGTTCGGTTTGGAATCAGAAATCCAAGTGGTTTTGTAACTATGTTTTAAAACATGGCAAAGATACAAATTTATTGGATGTATACAGCAAATTAATCCATGAAAAAATCACGCTATCGGCCTATGACGGGGACAATTGCGGGATAAAAATGTAGTGAATTACGGTGCTACCCGTGTGATGTCTCGGCGTCAGCCGCCTTGGCATAAAGCCTCCCCTCAGTATCAAGATACAGGCGTATGGAGTGCCCTATGTAGAGTGTGGAGTGAGTTTCACCGGTAAATGGAAGTATCGTAACCTCACCCCCGGGCCACTGCTGAAGAGCTGTGGCCATAGTGTGGCGCCGACCCTGGAGGTCAATGATGACCGGAGCGAAGTATCTTACAGAAGTCATGACAAGGTGTGTGGGGGGGATACGACTTACAGATGGAGCGTATGGAAGAGCACACTTAGCGCAGCTTGACCGACGATTGGGAGGCACGTTTTGATGATGAGGTGCCAGGTATCCAGCGTGTGCGGTAGAGCGAAATGGAGTCAATAAGCGTGACTTTGCTTGCATCATCACCCATGGGATGGGAGATGACGCCGAATACATTGGACGCCGCACGGGTCGAGTCGAGAACCAGTGTAATCGACTTCCATCCCTCACCTCGCAGCGATGAGCGGGTATAGTCGGTAGTCCCGTCATAATACTCGGCTGCGATAGTTACTGAGGTGGGGTTAAATTCGTCGCCGTTGAGCTTAAAAGATAGTGTATAGGTGTCGCCGCGTTCCCAATGTCGGTCAGACGATAGGCTGAAAGGCACTATCTCGGAGGGCATGTCGGGAGTCAGGCGCAGATATCTTATCGAGGGCCATACGTCTACGGAGTCACCTTCGAGAGCGACGCTCGGCCCGGTGCCCAGATTGTCAGCGGCAAGCGTAGCCTTGTTAAGGCGGTCTTCGAGTATCTCTATGGTACGGTCATAGACTTCGGTGTAGAGGTCCATGTGCTTGCCATACCACATGAAGCTACTGTCAACAGTGGCTGCATCCACTCCGTGGCGCTTGTAGATTGATACGAGCAGAGCCGTCTTCACCGAGTCGTCTTTAAAAGCGCGCGAATTGTTGTCAACCACACTTTCGCCGGTAAAAATGTCAGCCAAAAGTTGTGACATCTTCTCCGGAGGAATCACTCCCGACGGTGTGGTGGAACATGACGTCAGCACTCCCGACAGTACACAGAGGGCTGTGGCGATACAAAGGAAGGGCAGAGTAAGTATTACTTTCAGCTTATGATTCAGATTCTGTATCATCGGTGGCGGTATCGGTGACGGATTGTCGCACAGGGTAGGCCATATACTTAGAGAAGAAGAATATCAGCACTATCATGCCTACGGTGATAGCCGCATCGGCAAGATTGAATACGGGCTGAAAGAAGATGAAGTGTTCACCTCCGAACCACGGCATCCAGTCGGGCCAGTCGAAGCTCACGAGGGGAAAGTACAGCATATCTACCACACGCCCGTGAAAGAAGGGTGCATATCCTCCCTCGGGGGGAAACATGGTAGCTACAGCCGGAGGCATAGGGTTGTTGAATATCACTCCGTAGAAGATACAGTCAAAGATGTTGCCCATGGCGCCTGCTAGCACGAGGGCAACACATACGATATATCCCACACTGTAGCGCGGATTGCGGCAGATGAGCCACAGGTAGTAGCCTATGGCTGTCACGGCCACTATGCGGAATAGGGTGAGGAAGAGCTTGCTGCCCATCTCCATTCCGAAGGCCATGCCGTTATTCTCAATGAAGTTGAGCTGAAACCATGAGGTTATAGGCAGGTCTTCGCCAAGATAAAAATGTGTCTTGACCCATATCTTGAAAAACTGGTCAAGAATTATAACAGCGGCGATCACCAGGATGGCGATCGCCCCGTTAGATAGTCTGTTATGTGATGGTGTCACTTTTTCTTAGTCTGTTGGGTCTTTACCTCGATACTGAGAGTGGCGTGTGGCACGGCGCGGAGTCGTTCCTTAGGTATCAGTGTTCCGGTCTCGCGACATATTCCGTATGTTTTATTTTCTATGCGCACAAGTGCTGCCTGAAGATGCTGTATGAACTTCATCTGTCGCTGTGCCAGCCGTCCCGCCTCTTCTTTGCCAAGAGTATTGGCCCCCTCCTCAAGCACCTTGAAAGTGGGGGAGGTATCGGCCACGTCATTTCCGTCCGAATTATCCAGATCGGCCTTGATTATGTCGTAGTCACGCTGGGCTTTTTCGAGTTTCTTCAGTATCAGTTCTTTAAACTCCTGAAGTTCTTCGTCGGAGTAGCGGGTCTTCTCAGTCATAATTATTTAGCGGTGTTGAGAGCGATATTGACAACTACGTTCATATCGTCCATCGAAAGGGTCTCGCTGTCCGCATCGTTGATATCTACCTGACCAACGCTGACAGAGTCGGCAAGTACCTGACGGGCTATATATGAAGCGTAGTTACGTATGGCCTCGTCGGTAGTTTCAGAGGGGGCCACAGTCACGTTGATACGGTCGGTGATGTCATAGTCGCGGCTCTTACGTATGTTCTGTACGCGGTTGACGATTTCGCGGGCTATACCCTCCTGGCGCAGGTCATCGGTGATGGTTATGTCGAGTGCCACAGTGATGTTACCTTCGTTGGCCACGAGCCAGCCGGGGATATCTTCCGATATAACCTCTACGTCGGCGAGGTCTATCACAGCCTGCTGACCGTTGACGTCTATAGCGAGGCTGCCTTCCTTCTCAAGCGCAGCAATCTGGGCCTGCGACAGACCGGTGATGGCGGCGGCAACCTGCTTCATCATCTTGCCGTGCTTCGGGCCGAGCTTTTTGAAGTCGGGCTTGACGCGCTTGACAAGCACACCGTCGTCGCTGCTTACAAGTTGCAGATCTTTGACGTTAACCTCATTGGTGATGAGGTCGCGGATAGCGGCGATAGCCTCGCGCTGATGTTCGTCAACGGCGGGCACCATGATACGCAGCAGGGGCTGACGCACCTTGATGTTGGCACGGCGACGTAGCGAGAGTACCAGTGAAGTGATGGTCTGGGCGGTGGCCATACGCTCCTCGAGAGCCTTGTCTATAATCTTTTCGTCTATCTCGGGGAAGCGTGTGAGGTGAACTGACTCATCCGTAGCAGTGAGGTCGCGATAGAGGCGGTCGGCATAGAAGGGTGCGAACGGCGCTATCAGCTTGGCTACAGTAAGCAGACAGGTATAGAGTGTCTGGTAGGCTGCCAGTTTGTCGGTGTCCATCTCTCCACCCCAGAAGCGTTTGCGGCAGAGACGTACATACCAGTTAGAGAGATTGTCGTTGACAAATTCGCTTATGGCGCGGGCGGCGCGTGTAAGTTCGTAGTCGTCAAGCGACTCCTTGACAGTCTTTACCAGTGTATTGAGCAGTGAGAGAATCCAGCGGTCAATTTCGGGACGCTCCTCAACGAGCACCTGAGGCATTTCGGGGTCGAAGCCGTCGACATTAGCGTAGAGCGCGAAGAATGAGTAGGTATTGTAGAGTGTCGAGAAGAACTTACGGGCCACTTCCTTTACACCCTCCTTGTCAAACTTGAGGTTATCCCAAGGCGATGAGTTGCTTATCATGTACCATCGCAGGGGATCACTGCCGAATTCTTCAATAGCCTCGAAGGGATTGACGGCATTGCCGAGACGTTTCGACATCTTGTTGCCATCCTTATCGAGCACAAGTCCGTTGGAAATCACAGCCTTGTAGGCTACGCTGTCCTTCACCATACCGGCTATGGCGTGGAGGGTGAAGAACCATCCACGGGTCTGGTCCACACCTTCGGCTATGAAGTCGGCGGGGAAGAGTTCACCGGAGTCGATACCCTCCTTGTTCTCGAAGGGATAGTGCTGCTGGGCAAAAGGCATGGAGCCTGAGTCAAACCATACGTCGATGAGGTCGGTCTCACGCTTCATGGGCTTACCTGTGGGGCTCACAAGTATAATGTCATCCACATAGGGACGGTGTAGGTCAATCTTCTCGTAGTTATCCTTATGGTATTCTCCGGGCACGAATCCGCGGTCGCGATAAGGGTTAGACTTCATAAGTCCGGCCTCTACGGCCTTGTCTATTTCGTTGAAGAGTTGTTCCACACTTTCGATGCAGATTTCCTCCTTGGCATCTTCTGTACGCCAGATAGGCAGGGGAGTACCCCAGTAGCGGCTGCGCGAGAGGTTCCAGTCCTGAAGGTTTTCAAGCCACTTGCCGAAACGTCCCGAACCTGTCGAAGCAGGTTTCCACTTGATGGTGTTGTTCAGCTCTATAAGACGGTCGCGCACAGCTGTCGAGCGGATAAACCAGCTGTCGAGCGGATAGTAGAGCACGGGCTTGTCAGTACGCCAGCAGTGAGGGTAGTTGTGTACGTGCTTCTCTATCTTGAATGCCTCGCCCTGTTGCTTCATCTCGAGCGAAAGGATTATGTTGAGGTCCTCGGCCTTATCGGCTGCCTGCTGGTCATACTTTCCTTCGGGTGAGAAACGTGGATCGTAGGCGTTCTTCACATAGTCGCCCGCATGGCGTGAGTATTCGGACACGTTCACACACTTCTCTATGAAACTTTCGGCCAGTTCGTCAAGCAGGTAGTAGCGACCGGTGAGATCTACCATCGGACGGGTCTCGCCGCGCTTACTTATCATGAACAGTGAGGGAATACCGGCAGCCTTGGCCACCTTGGCATCATCGGCACCGAATGTGGGGGCGATGTGTACGATACCCGTACCATCCTCGGTTGTTACGTAGTCGCCGGGGATTACGCGGAAAGCCAGTTCGGCAAGCTCCACGAAATTCTCATCACCTACCTTGAAGCACTTGTCAGGATTAGCTTCAGCGTAAGCCGTTACGTATTCGGCGCTCAGGTCATTGACCTTGTCGCAGGGCTTGACCCACGGCATGAGCTGAGCGTAGCGCATACCTACGAGGTCAGTACCTGTGTAGTGGCCCACAATCTGATAGGGCACCACTTTGTCGCCGGGCTTATACTCATCGAGGGGCAGTTTGTCAGCCTCGGGCTTAAAGTAAGCTTGAAGCAGCGACTCGGCCATAACTACGGTGAGTTTATCGCCATTATAGGGGTTATATGTTCGCAAGGCCACATATTTGATAGAGGGGCCTACGCACAGAGCTGTATTCGAGGGGAGCGTCCATGGAGTAGTGGTCCACGCCAGGAAAGAGGGCTGACCCCATCCGGTCATTTCGGGTTTGGGATCAAGCATGCGGAATATCGCTGTGCAGGTGGTATCCTTCACGTCGCGGTAACATCCCGGCTGATTCAGCTCATGCGAGCTAAGGCCGGTACCCGCAGCGGGTGAATAGGGCTGAATGGTATATCCCTTGTAGAGATATCCCTTCTTGTAAAGCTGATTAAGTAGCCACCATACACTTTCTATGAAGCGGTTGTCGTAAGTGATATAGGGGTCGAGCATATCTACCCAATATCCCATCGAACTGGTGAGAGCTTCCCATTCGCGCGTATACTTCATTACCTCGCGACGACATGCAGCGTTGTAATCATCTACAGATATCTTCTTGCCGATATCCTCTTTGGTGATGCCGAGTGCTTTTTCCACACCCAGTTCCACGGGCAGACCATGAGTGTCCCATCCGGCCTTACGCTTTACATGGAATCCGTCCATGGTCTTGTAGCGACATACTATATCCTTGATAGTACGGGCCATAACGTGGTGAATACCGGGCATGCCGTTGGCCGATGGAGGTCCCTCGTAGAATACAAATGAAGGGCAACCTTCGCGTACCTTCAAGCTTTCTTCAAAGAGCCCAGCCTCATTCCAGCGGGTGAGCATTTGCTTATTTATCTCGGACAGATTAAAACTGCCGTATTCGTTAAATCTTTTCTTCATCACTGCAGAGAAATCGTCAAGTGCATAAATTTTCGCAAAGATAATGATTTTTATTCAAAATCCCTCAAAGCAATTTATTCATACCAACACGCATTACTCTCATCACTTATTTTCCACCAATGAACACCCGATAAGATGCAGGTACATAGCCATACTCTTAGAGCATCATGTAGGTGTATAAAGAGATGTGATAGTGAGAGCGTCAATATGATAGTGAGAGTGTCAGTAGATTGTAGGAGAGTGATTAATTGTGCGTTATTAATAGTGGAGTGTTTGGTTATTTGGTTGAAGAAAAATGGTGTTGGAAACAACCGAATGAGTGATCCGGATGTTATTTTATAGGTAGAATGTATGAAAAGCATTTTTTATGGTGTATATTTGCACTCTGCCTGTCAAAGTTTACATATTATACTTATTAATTTAGCGCTGACAAAACTTTATGAAACATCAGGATCATCTCTCGGCATACATAGCGCAGTCGTTGCGCGATAATTGGAATCGTCCTGCTCTTACCAACTTTCAGGGGGTGACTTTTCAGTATCATGATGTGGCCCGAAAGATAGCCAAGTTACATATATTATTTGAACACGCCGGCATAAAGCGGGGTGACAAAATAGCCCTTTGCGGCAAGAACTCGTCGCAGTGGGCTGTGGCCTTTTTCGCGGTAATTACCTACGGTGCAGTGGCAGTGCCCATCCTTCATGAGTTCAAGCCCGATAATGTTCACCACCTGGTTACGCACTCCGAGGCGCGACTCCTCTTCACTGATCAGGCAATATGGGAGAACCTTGATCCTGAGCTGATGAAACTGCTTGACGGCGCAGTGCTGTTGCAGGATTTCTCATTGCTTCTCTCGCGCAGCCGCAGTCTGACTGAGGGTCGCGAGCATCTCAACGAGCTGTTCGGCAAGAAATATCCCGAGCGTTTCCGTCCTACCGACGTGCACTATCGCAAGGAATCGTCCGATGAACTTGCCCTCATAAACTATACATCGGGTTCCACAGGATTCTCCAAAGGAGTGATGCTCAGCTACGGAAGCCTCTGGAGCAATGTGCAGTACTGTATTGATGGCCTCAACTGGCTTAATCCCGGCGACGGCATAGTATCGATGCTACCCATGGCCCACATGTATGGATTGGTCATAGATACTATACATCCTTTCGTCAAGGGTTGTCATGTCAACTTCCTTACTCGTACTCCCTCGCCACGTGTCATCATGGAAGCCTTCGCCGAGGTACGCCCCAAACTGATAGTCACCGTGCCTCTGATTATCGAAAAGATAATCAAGACCAAAGTGTTCCCTCTGCTTGAGAAGCCCCTGATGAAGCTGATGCTTCATGTGCCCTTTGTTGACGACCGCCTGTTGGGCAAAATCAAGGAGCGCCTTACCGAAGTGTTTGGCGGACAGATACGTCAGATTATTATCGGCGGTGCTGGACTTAACCATGATGTCGAGAAATTCCTGCGTCGCATAGAGTTTCCCTTCACAGTGGGCTACGGCATGACCGAATGTGGTCCCCTTATCAGCTACACACCCTGGGAGCGTCAGCGTCCCGGTTCATGCGGACAGGTGGTTGACCGCATGACGATAAAGTGCGACTCGCCCGATCCTGCCAATGTGCCCGGTGTACTCTACGTAAAGGGACGCAACGTCATGCAAGGCTACTTCAAGAATCCCGAAGCTACGGCCGAAGTGTTGGCCCCCGATGGATGGATGTCAACCGGCGACATCGGCAACATTGACGCCGAAGGCTATATCTATATCCGTGGTCGCGACAAAAATATGATACTCGGCCCTTCGGGTCAGAATATTTATCCCGAGGAGATAGAGCAGAAGCTCAACAATATGCCATACGTGGCCGAATCTGTGGTGGTGGAGAATGGAGCGGGCAAGCTCGTGGCTCTCGTGTATCCCGATCTTGAGAACGTCAACCTCCAGAAGATACCTCATGAGCAGCTTCAGACTTTGATGGAGAGCAACATCAAGACACTTAATCAGGAGTTGCCCGGCTACTCGCAGATTACCGGCGTGAAGATAATGAATGAGGAATTTGAAAAGACTCCCAAACGGTCAATCAAACGCTACATATACATGCATCAGGCATGATGCTCCGCTAAGAGTATGTTTACTTTTAAATGATTTTATCACAAAGAATCTTTTGGGTGCTTTTCCAAAGTTGAAGAGGGAGCGATGCGGGCATCGTGACCGATGAAATCTTTGGAAAAGCACCCAAAAGATTCTTTGTGATGAAATCAAAAATTATTCATACTCTTAAGTAATGTAAATTTGGTTTAAAAGTAAACATACTCTAAAAAGCGGATTACAGATTGTATCACAGGCTGTCGGCAATGTTTGCCACGGCCTGTGATAGTTTTGTAGGAAGTACGGCCACGAGGCGCGTGAGCATACGTACGACGAGGGGTACGTGGATCAGTGACATTATTCGGCCATTTACTTCGGGGAATGTCTGCTTCCACTTGGCTACATCGCGTGGTTTGCAGCGCAGGTACTTGATTTTAGCTACATATTTAAGATATGTGAGGAAGTGTTCGTAGCGATCATGCACGCCGCGCTCCATCATCCATTCTTCAATCATGAGGGCCATCATGAGATGGTCGCGCAGCAGCAATTCGCTTTTTGAGCGCGACAGACTCTTGCCTCTATCGTGTTGCACATAGTAATATCCCGCCAGCGAGCATGAGGCAATGACGGGGTTAAGTGCAAGCACCTGGGTGACGAATCCGAGGTCCTCCCAGCGGTCTACACCGGAGAAAAACGCTATGTCGTTGGAGATGATGAAGTCACGCCGTATGAGTTTGCAACACAGAGTGAAGGTAGAGGTGTTGATAGGTAGTTCGTTTAGAGTGGCGTGGGGTGCGCCCTGCTTCGTGGCAATCAGCTGCGGCACCAACTTTGTACGCTCCCCGTAGACGTAGGTCATACCCGATACCACGACGTCGGCATCGTACATACGGGCCGTGTCGTAGAGCTGCTGTATGTACGAGGGGTGCATATAGTCATCGGCATCGCAGTGTATCACATAGTCGCCAGTAGCATTTTCGAGTCCCGCAGCACGGGCAGTGGCCACCCCCTGATTGCCGTTGAGGGTTATAAGAATCGGTGGGTAGGGAAAGTCGCCGTTACAAGCAGTGAAACGCTCTATGACATCCGTAGACCCGTCAGTACTCCCGTCATTGACAAGTACAATCTGAATGTCGCGATAGGTCTGTGCGGCGAGTGACGCCAAAGTTTTCTCCAGCGTGTTTTCAGCATTGTAGAACGGTATTATGACGGAAACCGACGGATTCGCCATGTAGATGTTTGACTTATGTTCGGGATGAAGGAAACGATCAGAAGCAGTAGGCGATGCCGAGGGTGAATACACCGGTGGAATAGCGCTTCATGACATCGTACTTGCCTTCAAGATTGAGTTTGAGGGTAGAGGTGATATGATAGTCGGCACCCGCACCCACGTTAACACCTATGTAATCGCAACGTGTCGAGGAGTCTGAGCCGTTGACCTTATCTGATTTTAACTGCCATGAGGTGTAGCTAAGTCCGGCAAGAGGATATATGGTGAATTTTCCGGCGCGCAGAGCGGTGTAGTGTGCATTGACATTGATAGCGAAAGCATCGGTGCCGTTATGGCGAAACATATACTCGATATTGGCTCCGAGACGAAAACTGCGGCTGAAACTGTAGGTGAAGTCAAGTCCGGCTACCGGCGACTCGATACGGGTGTTGTATCCTCCTCTTACGCCAAATGATTTTTCACTCTTTACGAGGCCATCGGTGAGGGGCGAGATGGCAAAGCCTGTGGCAGGGATGGAGAGAGCGGCTGCGGCAATGGCTGCAACGGTTATGGCGCGATATGAAGACTTGAGGATATTCATAATATGTAAGTTCTATTCTTATGTGCAATGGAGCGTGCAAATATAACCCTTTTTCCGCGTGGAAGGGTCACTATGAATCAAAAAAAACTTCGTACTTTTGTATTTCATTTTTGCCCCGGTGTGTTATCAATGGATAATTCTATAATAGACGGCTCTACAGCCACCCGTATTCATTCGCTTTTATATAAGGCCGAAAAAATAGTAATAACCTGCCATGTGTCGCCAGACGGTGACGCCATAGGATCGTCACTGGCTCTGAGTCAGGTGCTTAAGGCTATGGGTAAGCATGTACATGTTGTTACTCCCGACACTCCTCCCCGTCCGCTGATGTTTCTCAAGGATGCCGATCGCATAGTGGTAGCGTCGCGATGGACCGACAAGGCCCGTACTCTCATCAAGTCAGCCGACTTGATTTTCTGTCTCGACTTCAATTCGCTTGCGCGCCTTGACCGTCTGGCCGATGCCATGCGTGAGGCTGAGTGTCCCAAGGTGATGATAGACCATCATCTCGAGCCTGAAGATTGGGCTACGGTGATAATATCGCGTCCCGATATGTCATCGACCTGTGTGTTGCTCTATCATCTGCTCGTGCGTCTGGGATTTGAGTCGCGCCTCGACAAAGATGGAGCCGAGTGTATCTATACAGGCATGATGACCGACACGGGTCATTTTACCTACAACTCCAATGACCCCGATATATATATTGTCATCGCGCGTCTGATGAGCAAAGGTATTGATAAGAACGAGATATACCGCAGGGTATTCAACACTCACTCACTGTCGAGCATACGTATAAGTTCATACGCTCTCTATCGTAAGATGCAGATACTCCCCGAGCATAAGGCAGCTCTGATAACTCTCACCGGCGATGAACTTAAGGAGTTTGGCTACGAGAAGGGCGATACGGAGGGGCTGGTCAATGTTCCTCTTTCTATCCCCGGAGTAGTGTATTCTGTGTTTATGCGCGAGGATGAGCCTGATTATGTGAAGATTTCCACTCGTTCGGTGGGCGAATTTCCGGTCAACAAGCTTTGTGAGCGCTACTTCAGCGGAGGCGGTCATCTTAATGCCGCAGGAGGAGAATATCATGGCTCATTGTCGCAGGCTGTTTCATTTTACCTCTCGGTAGCCGCGGAGTTTGACAGCTATATCGGGGATTAGTGCTACAATCAGATAAAAATACTTAACTTTGTGTCCTCGGTTATAACACCTCTTTTCCAAAAGAATAGTCTAAGACTTAGAGTATGTTTACTTTTAAATGATTTTATCACATATGAAGATTTTGGCGGGATTTTCTAAAGTTGAAGAGGGAGCGATGCGGGCATCGTGACCGATGAAAACTTTGGAAAAGCACCCAAAAGATTCTTTGTGATGAAATCAAAAATTATTCATACTCTTAAGTAATGTAAATTTGGTTTAAAAGTAA
>JAAVDH010000032.1 GCA_014801865.1 Bacteroides sp.
AATTATTATGAGAGAGTTCGGAAATTTTTGCTTTCATCACAAAGGATTTTTCGGGTGCTTTTCAAGAGTTATTATCGGTCACGATGCCCGCATCGCTCCCTCTTCAACTCTTGAAAATCACTCCGAAAACTCTCTTTGTGCTAAAAGCATTTAAATTCAAACACTCTCTTAGGGAGTTAATCGTAGAGGGCGTTGAGGATGGCGGTGCGGGGTTTCAGTCGGTTAAACTCCGGAGTAACACGGGTGGGGTTGACGCGGTTGCTAAGAAAGACCATAAACATATCATTCTCGGGGTCAATCCAGAAGCAGGTGCCTGTAAAGCCGGTGTGACCATAGGTTGATGATGACGCCTTGGTATTAGCTGCCGGTTTGTCAAAGCCAAGAGCCCTTTTGCCGCCGGTGCCAAGCGTGGTGGTAAACAGTTTTATAGCCTTGGGAGAAAGTATGCGTGTACCGCCGTATTCGCCCCCGTTGAGCAACATCTGGCAGTATTTGGCTATATCTTCAGCGGTAGAGAATAGTCCGGCATTACCCTGCACGCCACCGGAGAAAGCGGCGAGTTCATCATGAGAATAACCGCGCAGGAGCTGCTTGCGCAGAAAGCCATCATTTTCCGTAGGAGCTATTTTTGACAGGGGGTACCATTCTCTCGGACGATACCCTGTAGAGGTGGCTCCAAGGGGTTCAAAAATCTCCGTCGCTACCCATTGGTCATGATCTACACCGGTAAGGTTCTCCTCCATCTCAGCCAAAAGGCAGAAGTTGAGACAGCTGTAACGATACTTCTTAGGTCCCAACTTCGCATCATAGATACGCTGACGGATAGTATCAAGCGTATGAAGACCAACATATATACCCTCAGCTGCCTGCATATCATATATCTCAGAAGAATCACGGGCCGTGATGTCGGATCGCAGACGTGCATGACGGTTGCCATACAGGTTGTTATCTATTTTGATGGAGTATGTCTCCGTGGGATTTCTTTTCATCAGCGGTGAGGTATATGACGCCGTGTCCATCATCAGCAGATTCATATTGAGACTCGGGGGCATACCTGACTCATGCAGCAGGAGTTCCCGCACCGTAAGTTTTTCTTTATCGCTTTCCAGAAGAGCCGGAATATACTCAGACACGCGATCATTGAGCGTAAACAGCTCTTCATCATAGGCTTTCATTAATCCGGCCACAGTAGCCGTAGCCTTAGACATGGACGCTATGTCATAGAGCGTCTGTGATGTAACGCTGTCAGGGAGTGTGGTTGATAGTCGTCCATAAGATTTACTTACCACGATATTACCACCGCGACCGACAACTACCTGACATCCGGGCATGGCATTGGCTGCCAAAGCCTCATTGACAATAGCATCAATTTTGCGTTCAAGAGCAGCATCAGCCGCATATCCGAGCCGTATTTTTTTCAGAGTAACACCCTCACCAAGTCTGGCTATGCCAGGAAGATTGACCGGCATACGTCCGTCTACGGCAATTCCTCCGAATAATGCCTGAGCAGCAGCATTTTGCAGCGCCGGAGTGAGGTCATAAGCCGTGACAAGAGTACCACATTCCTTCAAGGCCGCCGAGAACTTGGCCATCTTATATGGATTGATGAAGAAAACCGGCAAAGGATTGGAGGCCTTGTCGGTAATGGTCTGAAGCGCAGTGCGCGACGCAGCATCATCAGATGTTACGGCAGCAATCACAACATCAGCCTTAAGAGCCTCAGGAGTAGGCGAAGTGTATACTTTTACCGATGTATATCGACGGCACATACTTATAAAATCCTTGGCCGGTGACTTACCTACGGTAATGACAGAGACACTTATACGTCCGAGGTCGTGCAGCGGGAGCAGTCCATCAGTATTTCTCACAACGGTAATCGAAGCCTCAGATAATCTACGGGCCACTTCTGCCGCCTCCGGGGAATTAAGACGCGCCTCGAGACCTTCGAGCTTTACCGGAGTATAGTCGGCAAGTCCGAAATCATATTTGGCGCGTAGTATTTTCATAACACTTTTGTCAATATCCTCCTGCCTGAGTTCGCCCCTTTGTAGGGCTTTCATGACGGCTTCAAGGTCGGAGAGTGGTGCTCCAGATCCAAGCAGCACATCCGCGCCGGCCTTAAGAGCTGCCACACAGTTGTTTTCACCTGACACTGCGCCCTTCATTACCAGGGCATCGGTAAATACAAGTCCATTATATCCGAGTTCGTCCTTAAGCAGACCGGTGGTAATCTTGCGCGACAGAGAAGCGGGAGTGCCCGAAGCATCTAAAGCCGGCACCTTGAGATGCCCCACCATAATGCCTCCGAACCCCTGATTAATATAGTCAACAAAAGGGACGAGATCTACCGAATTAAGAGTGGCACGCGAATGGTCAACCGTAGGGAGCGTCTTATGCGAGTCAGTAGATGTATCGCCATGTCCGGGGAAGTGCTTACCTACAGCCATCACTCCTCCCTGTTCGAGTCCGAAAGAAAAGGCTGTTCCGAGACGTGCAACCTGGCGGGGATCTTCGCCAAAGGAGCGATATCCGATAACGGGATTGGCCGGATTAGAATTCACATCAAGTACGGGAGCGAAGTCCACCTGTATGCCAAGTTCGCGACATTGACGGGCTACTTCACGACCATATTCCACCAATACCTTTGGATTGCGGATGGCTCCGAGTCCCATATTGTATGGAAACCGCACCGTGCCGCTCACACGCATAGCCGGCCCCCACTCTCCGTCGAGCGTGACAAGCAGAGGCACCTTTGCCAGCGACTGAGCGTAATTATTAAGCGTAGCATAGCCTTTAGGGGTGCCCTTCCCAAGCAGAAAGCCACCCATTCCGGCCTCAACTACCGCCTTTAGTTGCGCCCTGCCGGCTTGATTATCAAAAATATCAAGGCGGGGCACAAACAACTGAGCCACTCGTTCGCGAGGCGACAGGCGTGAGAATACCGAATCGGCCCATTCCTCTGCGGAAGAGGCTGCCATGCTAACCCGTGGATTAAAAAGTGATATTAAAAAAAGGACGAGGAGAGATATTGCGTATTTTTTCACTTTACTTCAGTAGATTTACTTTAACTTAGAACATCTTTACTTTCAAACCAAATTTACATTACTTAAGAGTATGAATAAAATCATTAAAATGTAAACATACTCTTAGAGAGTGGAAGGTCTATAGTTTTACACGCCATTCATTGTCAGGACGTATGGGTTTTCCTTTCAGGGGACCTTCAGAGAAGTATCTGATAAAAAGCTCATAAAGTACATCATCGCTAAGGGCTATCTTCTTACCTCGTTTCAGAGGAGTCAGATAGTCTCCACCATCAGCAAGATAATCAATAGTAGCCACACGGTATATGCGCTCGGGGTCAACTCTCTCGCCATCAATATAAAACGTACTTTCAGGCTTTTTACCATGTTTGCGCTTTACTGACAATCCTTTGCTCACTCCCTCTCCTTCGCGTCCGGTATGAATCTCCAAGGCCTCAATAAGATCTGAGCCCTTAATGTCAAGTATCTGCAGACGATTGTCAAACGGGAGCATCATCATGATACGACCCTGAGTTATGGGTCCAACGGGGATACCGCAACGGATACCGCCACGATTCATTATGCAAAGATCTATATGTGAGCCCGGCATCATGCGGTGAGCTTCGTCATACACAAAATCCGTAACGAGGTTTACCAACCCGATGTCACCATGGACAAACTCTTCAACGCACTCCCCTATCACCATTGACTGTATGGAATCGATGGCGGCACGATAAGGTTTCAGTATCTCGGCTGCCTTGGCGTCAATATTCTTGTCAAGACGGCTGTCTACAGGAATCAGTCGCGAATAGGGACGCATGGTCTCAAGGTCTACCACTACTTCACCAAGATTTACTCCACGACTTCCGGTCTGGGTAAGTAACACTGTATCTCCGTCAAGATTAACGAATTTATAATCAGGAACTGTGGGGCTATCAGGATCAATGGTGGTATGTGAGTGACCGCCTATAATCACGTCGATATTCCTTGTCAGCGATGCAAGCTTCATATCGTTATATCCGTTGGTGCCATCGTAGCCGATATGGGTAAGCGCTATGACCATGTCTATTCCGTAGTCTTCTTTAAGTATCGAGGCATAACGGTTGGCCATTTTCACACCGTCAAGATAACGGGTTCCCTTCGACTTCTTATCATCAATAATGCCCTTGGGATCAATATTTATGGCTATAAAACCGAAAGTGCGGTCACCGTATTTACGTATGACAAACGGGCGTGTGACACCATCCATGGGTGACCCCGTAAAATCGTAATTAGATGCAAGGAGGTCGGCGGAGAGTTGTTTCCACTCCTTTGCGAGCAGCTCCATACCATTGTCAAACTCATGATTGCCAAGAATCTGCATGTCGTAGCCGAGATTATTCATCATCTTGCGCTCAACCTCGCCGTTGAAGAGCGAGAAAAAGAGTGTGCCCTGCACGGCATCACCGGCATCTACAAGAAGTACATTTGGCTCTACACCGCGCACACTGTCGATCAGCACCTTTCGGCGAAGAATACCTCCGCGATCGCGATCGTCAGGGTCTATCTGACTGTGAGTATCATTGGTGTGGAGTATGACAAGTCGCTCTCCCGCAGCAGTCGTAGATAGGCACCCGAGTAAAAGCGACGCAGAGAAAAGTATATTCTTAAGTCTCATAGCGAATGTATCTTTTTCAGATGAAAATAATAGAGAATAAATGAGTATTCAAGATCCGCAAAGATAAGTATTTGCCATAGTTTGCGCAAAAGATGTAACAGGATGATAATAAGAGGGTGCAGTTCATTTTGACACAGTATCCACAACCTCTTGTACAAACGGCCTTATACCATACACTGAACTTTTTCAGATGCTATGAATACAGAAATTAGGCCATATCAAAACTGACACAGCCTAATTTTCATAAGTAAGTCTACAAAATTATTTTAATGTATAACGAAGTACGTCTTTATACTATCTTCGGCATATTTTCGGCGCTTTTCACTCTCTGTCTCAGTTGTGTAGCTCGCTACACGCCTTCGCCATAAAGCGAAAATCATCCGAAAATACTCTCGAAGATAGTATAAAATAATTTTTACGACTTACTTAACTTCAATTGAGTTTTACCGAAGACTATTCAGGATCATTTACACCATATTCCCAGTCTTCATTGTAGTCGTCTTCATCGTCCCATTCCTCCTCGAAATCATCTTCTTCGGGTTCCACGGGCTCATTTTCAAAGATAAACTCATCTTCTTCTCTTACGCGATGGTGACCATCAAGCGGGCGATGGGTAATGGAGGGTGTAGCCAGACGATTGCGGTCGTCGGTAATAGCTCCCCATAATACATCCTTCAACTCCTGTATGCCAAGGCCTGACACGGCCGAAATAAATACATGAGGCAAGTCATCAGGAAGGGTTTTGCGTATCTCATCCATCAGTTCATCATCGAGCATATCACTCTTTGATATCGCGAGAATACGCTGCTTGTTCATCAGCTCAGGATTGAATCGTTCAAGCTCAGAAAGAAGCACACGATACTGCTCGGCTATATCATCGGCATCGGCGGGAACCATGAACAGCAATACCGCATTACGCTCGATATGGCGCAGGAACCTGAGGCCTAAACCTTTACCCTCGCTTGCTCCCTCGATAATACCGGGGATATCGGCCATGACAAACGAGCGATTGTCACGGTAAGGCACTATACCGAGCTGGGGCTCCATGGTAGTAAAGGGATAGTCAGCTATCTTCGGACGTGCAGCCGACACGGCTGAAAGCAACGTAGATTTTCCGGCGTTGGGAAATCCTACGAGACCCACATCAGCCAGTAGCTTCAACTCCAGTATCACTGACTTTTCGATAGCAGGCTCACCGGGCTGAGCATAGCGCGGAGTACGGTTTGTAGCACTCTTGAAATGCCAGTTGCCCAGACCTCCACGACCACCGCGAAGAAGCTTCACTTCCTCGCCGTCATAGGTGACCTCACAGAGAAATTCTCCGGTCTCGGCATCAAATACCACTGTTCCGCAGGGAACATCGACGATAACGTCCTCACCATCCTTACCGAAGCTACGCCCACCGCTACCGCTCTGGCCGTTGCCGGCAAAGATATGGCGACGATATTTCAGCGGAAGAAGAGTCCACATGTGGCTGTTGCCACGCAGGATAATATGTCCTCCCCTGCCACCGTCACCGCCGTCGGGGCCTCCCTTGGGAATATATTTCGCTCTGTAAAAATGGCGCGAACCCGCACCTCCCTTGCCCGAACGGCAAAGAATCTTAACGTAATCTATGAAATTTGTATCAGCCATATCTATTTCTGGTTTTCAGGCTGCGATGCTGACCGCGAGCCACATACACATTTCTGAGGCTCACATATCAGTGCCTCATCTATGATATATATCGCTCTCGACGTCATAATAGTTCACCGCCTCAATCTGCAAAAGTAAAAATAATAAACAAGTCGTAAAAATTATTTGCGCACTATCTTCCGGATATACGTTCATACGACACATACGGCATCAACCGCTTGGTGTGAGTGGGATTTTTGCTATCTTTGCGGAATATTATCCGGAAACGATAACTGACCTATTCATATCATAATTCACTTCATGACAAACTCAGACAAGTTCAGATTCGTGTGCCTGACATTATTGTGGGTATTGTTGGTATGTATAGTGGTAAGCAGCAATCCATTGTCGCTCAGAGTGATATTTATCATCATCGCCTCCGGTATCGTGGTATTCGTACCTATCTATAAGAAATATTTGCGAAACAAGAATGAGAACGCACATGGCAGGAAAAATCGCTGAAACCGTCATGCCTCACCCGCTTGACAGCCGGAAATACCCGTTGCTCAGTAACATCAGCTCACCGAAAGATTTGCGCAAGCTGCCACCGGAGCAACTGCCGCAAGTATGTGCCGACATCAGAGAGTTTCTGATCAATTCGCTATCGTCCAACCCCGGCCACTTCGCGTCAAGTATGGGTGCCGTGGAGCTTACCGTGGCTCTCCACTATGTGTTTGACACTCCTTATGACAGAATCGTATGGGACGTGGGTCATCAGGCTTACGGACACAAGCTGCTTACGGGACGTGCACCATTGTTTTACAGCAACCGCACTCTTGGCGGAATCAGCGGATTTCCCAATCCTCAGGAGAGCGAATACGATACTTTTACCGCCGGACATGCCTCCAATGCTATTTCAGCTGCTCTCGGTATGTCAGTGGCGGCCTCACTGAAGCACGACGAGCCACGCCGCAATGTTGTAGCCGTAATTGGCGATGCCTCCATCAGTGGCGGACTTGCATTCGAGGCGCTCAATAACGCCGCCAATCAGCGCAATAATCTGCTCATCATACTCAATGACAACGACATGTCGATAGACCACAACGTAGGTGCGCTCAACTCCTACCTCGGCCACATCACCACGTCGAAGAGCTACAACACCTTACGCTACAATACCTACAACGCTCTAAAGAAGCTTCACCTCATTACCGAAAGCCGTAAGGGCCAGATACTGCGCTTCAACAATAGTCTCAAATCATTGCTGTCAAAAGAGCAGAACATATTCGAGGGACTTAACATAAGGTATTTCGGACCGTTTGACGGTCATGACCTGCCGCGCTTAATCCGTGTGCTTCATGACATCAAGGACATGGAAGGCCCGCGTATACTCCATCTGCGTACCATCAAGGGTAAAGGATATGAACCTGCCGAAAAGGATCCGGCCCACTGGCATGCACCGGGAAAGTTTGACCCCGCAACGGGCGATATAATAAAGGAAACTCCCGGCAAGCCCCCAAAGTATCAGGATGTGTTTGCCGACTCACTCGTGGCTATGGCAGAGAAGGACAGTCGTATCGTGGGTATTACTGCCGCCATGTCATCGGGAACATCGCTAATCAAAATGCAAAAGCGATACCCCGAACGTACATTTGATGTGGGTATATCGGAAGGACATGCCGTGACCTTTGCCGGAGGCCTGGCTAAGGACGGAATGCTGCCTTACGTGGCTATCTACTCCTCATTTCTCCAGCGTTCATACGACCACATAATTCACGACGTGGCCATACAACAATTGCCCGTGACGTTCTGCATAGACCGTGCCGGGATTGTGGGCGAAGATGGCGTGACCCACCATGGGGTATATGATATGAGCTACCTACGTAATATCCCCGGATTTACCATCGCTTCGCCACGCGATGAGCGCTATCTGCGTCACTTGATGCTGACCACGCAAAGCGACGAGCGCAAGGGGCCGTTTGCCATACGCTATCCCCGCGGCCGGGGTGTCTACCCCGACCCTGCCACCGAGGCTCCTCATCCCCTGCCCATAGGCAAGGGTGAGAAACTGGCCGATGGCGAAGATGTGGCGTTGCTGAGTATCGGCCCGATAGCAGGTGAAGCTGCCGAGGCCATCAAACTCGCTAAAGAACAGGGTATCGCCGTAGGACATTATGACATGATATTTCTCAAACCTATTGACGAGAATATCCTAAGCGAAGTAGCCCAAAGCGGACGCCCTATAGTGACCGTAGAGGACGGCACAACGACCGGAGGTCTCGGAAGTACGGTGCTTGAGTGGCTCTCTTCGCATGGCTACTCCAATCGCGTGGTGCGCGTAGGCATTCCTGACAGATTTGTACATCAGGGAACTGTGGCGCAACTTTACGCACTGTGTGGCATGGATGCCGAAGGTATCCTAAAGGCTATACAGGAGGCTGCCGATAAGTTATCAAAGTAAGAAACTGTTTAAATTTATGTCAAATTTTTTACTACATGCCGTGTGCTCTGATTTTGAGCTATTTTTGGCGTATTTTGCCAAGATTTCGTCAGTCACGATGCCCGCATCGCTCCTTC
>JAAVDH010000033.1 GCA_014801865.1 Bacteroides sp.
ACAAGTACACAATTATACAATTATCAAATATCTCAATACTCTATTTATCTAATGTAAGAATGGTCAAATAACCTATTTATATAATTATCACATAACATGTCAAAGAAGAAAGAAATCACCATAAATACCAGAGTCGATGAGACGATCCACAGACAGATGCACGAAAAGGCTGCAACCTATTTCGGTGGAAATATGAGTGCACTGGTTCGATGTGCCTCACTAAAATATTCAGAGGAGGCTTCAACATCTGAACTAGCTACAACTAATAATCCTCAGCTCATTGCGCTTATATCTACCGCCATTAAGAAGATTGAGAAGATCGGTGTCAATCATAATCAGGCTGTCAAGTGTATCAATGAGAAGATGAAGATGTCGCCACTTGCCTTTACCCCCAATGACCTTCTTCCCTTCAGTCAATTTGGTGGCGACTTGAAGACCATTCAGGAAATGCTGCGCTATCTATATGAAATACTAAAATCATAAATCCGGAGAGTATGATTGTCAAGAAACTCAGTGATGCTCATGGTGGAAGATTCCCCGGAGCAAAATACAATGAAGATAAGGTTGCGGCAGGTGTAGCCGAACTGATGTTGATGGCAAATGTCAGCGAAAGACTGCGCCAGACTGTCGAGACCATGCACCGTTTCGGACTTGACGCGGCAGCCGAGATGGAACGCTATCTGAAAGAACGGTCAAAGACCTATGGCAATACAAGTACCGACCGATTCCAGTTCCACGTATCGGCATCCGTTGAAGGCCGCACTATGACACCGCAGGAACTCACCGACTTTGCCCGTGATTTGATGAAAGGCATGGGTTACGAGAAGCAGCCTTACTTTGTCTATGCTCATCACGACACGGACAATAATCACGTCCACATCCTTTCTACAAGGATTCAACCAAACGGTTACGCGATCTCCGACCATCAGGATATTCGCAGACTCAATGCCTGTGCCAACCGTATTCTTGCATCTGACATTGACAAGGATATTGAGCGAATTTTCAGTTATGATTTCGAGACGGAAGGCCAGTTTGCAAACATCGTCAGATCTTTCGGCTTTAAGATGGAAAAGTCGCTTGACGAATACCGTCTTTTGAAGAATGGCGGTGATGCCGGGAATATCTCTGTCGGAGATATATTCATTCATATCACCAAGAACAGCCAGAAGCGCAAGGATCGGGCAACTCAACTCCGTGCTATTATCAAGAAATATAAGGCTGAGATTGCAGAGGGAAAGTCTCAAAGTCTCAATAGTCCCGAAGTCTCAAAGTTCAATAAGAAAAAGCCGACTCAGCCCAAGACCAATCGGGATATAAAGAAAATCCTCGACAAAAACGGCAAACCGTTGAGTAAAGAACGGCAGGAGCAGCTTCAACAACTCATCTTCACACTCAAAAAGAGTTTCGGTATAGACATCTATTTCCAGAAGGACAAGAACGGTCAGGTACGTGGGTATGTAATAGTCGACCATGCCGGAAAGATAGCCTTTGACGGCAGCAAGGTGATGAAACTATCTGAGCTGATAGACTTCGTACCAAGGCAGGAACGCAAGCCTTCTCCGCTTGATGTTTACCGGGATATGTTCAATATTGAGATCGGCAACGATGGGCGTAAAGACTATGTGCGTATCAGGATGAAGGACGGCAGTACATATCAGAAGCCGATTACTTTGCGTCAGGCAGCGTGGTACGATGGTGTAAAACCGGACGACAAGGAAGATGTAGCCCTAACGATAGCCGCTACAATGTTCACGGAAGAGATCCTTACGGCATACCTCACTCGACATCCAATCCATAACTTCAAGAGCAGAATACAATCTGCCACTGCCGTCAAGAATAGGGATGGAAGATATGCCCTAAGAATTACAATGAATGATGGTATGCCAATTCCGATGATACCAATGGACAGCCAGGATGAAAGTGATTATCGTAGACTATCCCCGGACAACAGACAAGACTATCTGCTGAATCTTGCCGTACATTATCTCACAAGAGAAGACGCAAGAGCGATAATACAGCGCATACGTCAGACAACCAAAGACCAGACAGGAGTACGTGTCCTATCGCATCCGCAAGACTTCACCCAACAGACCGCCAACGTCTTTGCGCTCAATTTTGCCAAAGTCCTCTCATGCTTCAACATCAATACCGAACGCGGAGAAAACCGCGAATGGGAAGTCGGTAACCGATCACTCTACGACGATCTCGACACAAAACAGTCCGGCTCCCGCCTCTGTATGTAATTCTCTATTATATCTTATCCGAAATCTAATGTTCAGTAATTATAGTATATATCAATCATGGTTACAAAAGTCTGTTAAGGTAAGTATGGTATTGAGAGGATGAGCTCAAACATCGTAACAATGCTATCTCATGATGATTAATACCATAATAGGATGTGATAGTGGCGAAATAGTTTGATATAGCATCCAAAGCCTCACTGATATTCTTGCCGCTACAAAGCGACTTAATTATCGGTTCGATTGCAGTATATGTTTTTATTACTTCTTCATTATATCTCTCGATAAGATGAAGTCGATTAAAGTGATTGGTAATAATCTTAGTTAAGATTGGATCTGCATTAGAAGGAAATTTCAGCTTATAAGAAAATAAAGGTTGATTATTAGGGTATAGAGAACATTCAACCTGTAAAAATTCAAATTTATCTGGATCGTGGTAATATAAGTTTAAAGTATGAGGGAGACCATTATTTTTATTTAATATCGCTTCACCTTTATGCGAGTTACACTTAGAGCAACACGGAATTAGGTTATATACGTGAACTGCATACTCTGGATATTTCCCTTTGGGGAGTATATGTTCAAGTGTATTGGGCTCAGATAATACACAATAAGGACACTTGTTATGATATATTCTCCGTGTTGCTCTTGTAAATCCATTATGATAGGAACGAACTTTTTTTGCAATGTCGCAATCACTTGAATAAAGATCCTGTAGTTTCCCCTTTTCAGGTTGAACGAAACCATGAGGTGTAAGTGTGTGAACAATGCCATTATTAACCGCGTCCTCATATTCCTTATAACAAGCTAATACTTCTGCTTCAATTGGTTTCAGTTCAGACACTCCATCAGCTTCATTCTTGTATTCGTCAAAAGGAGTCCTCCCATCTATAGGAGAGGTATATAATGGGTAGCTTATCATTTTTTTTGAGCTTTTACAAATTCATTACGAGCTAACATATATAATGGCAGACTTGGCGGAAGATTTCTTGATGATAGTTTACAAAGTAATGATTCAAGACTATCAGAATCTTCAGCCATGTTTTTTATGAATATCTCATAGTGAGGAGGAATGGAAGATTCTCCAAATATTTCCCCTGAAATAATAGAAAGATTTTCGGCGAGTGACTCATGATTAAGAATTCTTGCAATGGGGATACTATTCTCGCTCTTTTCGATTATTATCACATTATCAGCAAGAAGCTCTTGTACTACAATAGAAGAGTGTGTTGCAATAATACATGCAGAGTTGTACTCTCTTGTGATTTTAAAAAGCAGTGACATCATTTGACGAATGGCTTTAGGATGTAGATGGACTTCCATTTCATCAAATACTATCAAAGAGTGTGGGCGTATATTGGCGTATAATGATGCAATAAGATTAAGAATCATGGATTCTCCTGTACTCATTACCTTTGATTTCGCCAGAATAGCATTAATTGAAATACCATCGTCCGACCAGACAGAATCTACCCAATCAGTAGGAAACACAATTTCTAACCCTTTCATAAACTTTCTTATTAGTTTATGATTCCCGCTTCCCTTACCCTCTATCCCTCCGTTGATCCACTCTAATGCTCCTTTTAAGCGCGATTCTCTATCTTCTTCTGACATAACAGTATTACTCTTATCGTGTAATCCACAATAAGTATAGGTTAAAACTGATTTGCCTCTTAGTTCTATAAATGTATCAAAGATGCTGAAAGAGATAGCAATAACTTTTGAAAATACTGGTTGCGAAGGCTGAAAGACATTCTCGTTTCTTATAAGGCCCTTAACGAGAGATTTAAGTATTGATGTTTTCCCGGCACCATTGGGACCAATCAATGCCTTAATTCTATTATAGTTATTTTCTGACTCAAGATCACCAAATTTAAAAGGTATATCTAATAATTCTTTTGCGTAAGGTAATTCAGATTTTATAGAAAAATCCCAAGAATCTTCACCTGCTCTCTTTATTTTTCTTTTAATGCTTGATAATATAAATGTTGTATCATCATTCCGAAGTAAAGATGTCTTAAACCCAACATTATTCTCAAACCGGTACCGTATATCGGAAAACCATGCGGCATCTTTTAATGCATAAAGAACAGATTCATATCTATCAGGAATAAATTTTAGTAGTTCTTTGTAGTAAGATTCATTCTGCCCCAGACTACAAAATGACGTAGGGAGGGAAGTAAAAGAATCCGGCAGTTTAGTGCGCCCAGATTCTGTTTTTTCTTGAAGAATTTTGAGCCAGCCTATTACGTGACAGGTTCCTTTCTCTGGCCTATAACTCAATTTAAACGATGTCTTGAATCCATAATCATCCCAATTATCTGAATTTAGTTGGAACGCAGGATACTTGGAAGGAGTCTTATCAGTGAAAAATGTAATGACATTTTTTGATAAGCCTATTGGATATTGATCTCCATCATCTGCATTATTTATGGCTGCGATTACATGATATATTAATCTTCCTTCTTTGTCGGTACTTGATATTACTTTATATCCTGTAGGAAGCAGGTCTTCTATAACCTTAACATATTTCTCTATTTCATCTTCACTTATCCTAACATCAGGACTAATTACAACATTAAGAAATTTCAAAAATTCTTCTTCGTTACAATCAAGCAGTTTGAAACGATCAAGGAAAACATAGTCATCGTCCCAATCATCATTATCAATAAGGTGCTTTTTCGCATCCTCTGCCGCAGTCTTATAACGAGGGTCTGAAGATGACATGAGTCTTAAATTCCATATTCTATCTAAGAACTGGACTGGATTGAGACCTGTAGGCTCTCCTAATCCCCATATATTACCAATGGAGATTATTGTTTTATATATAGTAAGTCGTTGTTCTTTTGTCAGTTTTATGTTTCCCATTTTCTATATGGTAAGAAATTATTGAACAATTTTTTAAGCAAAGGTATCTATGCATTTGTTCAAAGATACTCATATTCTATCTTAGATACAAACTAATGATACGTATCTTTAACGAGGCATTATCTGCTATAGTATAGTATGCCCATAGATGGAGAAGGCTATAAAAACGATAGTGACTATTGCTGCGCACCACGCGGATAGTCACTATTTTTGTATGGTGGATTTAATGGAGTGTTTAATTGGCGTGAAGATTAAAAGGACCTTTTTAAGAGCATTTAACCAAGTCGATTTAATGTGATTTATAGGAGTTTAGATAGTGACTATTATAGTGACTACTGGCGATAGTGACTAAAAGAAAAATCGCCAATTCGGTGTGAATTAGCGATTTAACTTTTGTCGAGGTGGTGCCACCAGGAATCGAACCGGGGACACAAGGATTTTCAGTCCTTTGCTCTACCAACTGAGCTATGGCACCATCTTTGTTCCTTTTTGCACTGCAAAGGTAGGGAGTTTTTTCGGACTGTGCAAGGGTTTGATGGATTTTTTTTAAAAAAAAATAAGCGAGAATGAGTTAAGCTGATTCTGAATATGATTCCGGTATGGTGTAACAGTTTGTTTATTAGGAGGGTAGTGTCAAGATTCGAGGACTGCCATGTGTTGGTGCGACCTTTGGATGTCATTCCTGCCAGGGAGGTGTTGGAAGCATTGACAATGGCATAAGTACGTATGATGACGGAGATCGATACGAGCAAGTTGGCTGCATCGTACAGGTCAAAGATTTTGTCCTTTAAGCTTTTCCAATGCAGGGCTAACGATGATTTAACGCATATAATTAGTCTTTCTGAGGTGTCAGGCGTTTCTCCCTTATGTCATCACTATCTACTGGTTTAGTATGTTGCACAGCGTAAAGTCCCTATATCTTCATGTCATTCATTTTTTAAAGCTGGTCATATAACATATAATTGGTCATATAACATATAAACATATAATAGGAGTGGGAGGTGAGAATGTCGGATATAACTTTACCATCTCTACTACATAGGTTATTTTTCAGGCTTGGCAGTTAGCCCCCTCATGCATGTCAGTGCTGCTTCTTTATCCGGGCGGCAGTGCATCTCATAGCACTTCACCTCTATCACCAGACGCTCTAACGTCTTGCGGTGCATATCGCGCTGCTCCGGGGTCATAAACGGAATGTAAAACACCGATGGCATCACCGACACGAAAGCCTTAAGAGCTTTGATTCTATGCAGATCATTTTCTTTGCCACGGATTATGCGTACTATGGCTCCGAGTGGTGCTGACTCATTGCGATAGCAATGAGTCTTGCCGCTCCAGGGTGACCCGTAGGCCACCGCCGTGCCGTTATCAGAGAATCGCACCAGAGGATGATCGTCATTAAGCAATTCGGCACCCTCCACGTTTGCTGTCCACAGCGACGCATGTGTGCTCTTGCCCGTGCCGCTCTTGCCCTGAAATAGGTAGGCACGTCCGTCATACATCACCGCCGAGCTATGAAATAGCAGTGTGCCATTTCCGCTCACCCCCATCATAAAGGCTATCATCAGCGCGTGAGAAAGGTGATAGGAGTCATTGCCGTCGCCCCTCGGATCGAGCACTATCTCTGCCCTGTCACACCGCTCCGATATCGTCATGGTCATGCGTGTAGAGTGTTCCTTTACATGTTTAAACTCCATGACATGACCTCCGTCGTCGAGCTTCCAATACCGCGCATCGATGAGTCCTACGCCAAGAAACGTCGGCCGATATACATCAGGTACCTCAGTTTTGCCGATCGTACCTTCTTTAATCTTTATCTCAAGTATCGGTATGTCATCCGATATCGCCTCAAACAGACTAAACCTCGGTTTGAGTTCTTTCCATGCTTCAAGCTCGTCGGATACGGATATGGTGAACACGTTTTGCGCAATAGAATATCGATATATCATATATTGGAGTAATCGTAGTTATTGTATAATTGGAGAGAATGAAGAAGTGTAAGACAGTCAGCAGAGTTCATGATCTCCCTGCCGGCGACTTCCTGATCCGGGCTATAAGCCCGTAGGTATGGGCGCGGAGCAGATAAATCATGCGTCGCAGCGGCCATGACAAGCTCCACACCTTCGAGTACACGCAATAAGATCTGTCTCTTACCGTAAACTTACGCTGCGGGATGATATACCACGGACGGATTCCCCCCAGGCGGTGGACCTCGCTGACACGCCCTATTATCTGCGAGCCATTTATATACTCACACACAAGGTTGTTATCACCCCTCATTACATACACACTTTCGCCGTTTTCATTCATCCTTACGTCTACGAGGCGATGGACAATCCCCGCTTCTCCATTCTCACGCATCATAGTAAATACTATCAGCTCTCCACGCCGGGGTTCACCGTCGAGCGGTATTACCGCCACACTGTGCTGGCCGCCCCATATCAGCGGGCGCATACTCACGCCACGGGGGAAAACCAGCGCAAAGCCATTCTGCTCTATCTGTCTGCGACACGATGATATGTAGTCATTCATTATTCAAATGGGTTTAAGAGAGTGTGGAAGAGTCGGTTTTATTAAATGGATTAGGGGCATCGCAAGCGATGAAAACGGGAGACAAATTTTTTAGGGGGGGAGATGGGAGGGAATGATTCTTTCTCTTGGGGGGATGAGGATAATGAGGATGGGGAAGAGGAAAGGAGGAGGAAATAGATAAGGATAAGAGGGGGGAGGTGAGGAGGGGGAAGTGAAAAAGGAGGAGAGAGGAGGGATGTGGGGAGGGGGCGGTTAGGCGTCGATGAGGCCTTTTTCGGTCATGAGGGTGAGGATTTCGGCGGCATCGGCTTGGGCTTGGGCGGGGTCGAGGTCGTAGGTGGAGATGAAGTGGTTGGCTATGTCGTCGATGTCAAAGGTTTTGTCTTTGAAGGTTTGCCATAGGAGGGCGGCGGAGTCGTTGAGGGTGATGATTTTGTTGTAGTTGTCGGCGTTGTTGCCTTCTGCTATTATTACGTTCTGGCCCATTATTGTGCGCAGTGCGAAGCCTTTTTTTATTTTCATTTTTGGGGTTGTTTTAGTTGGGTTATGTTGTGGTTGGTTGTGCGTTGGGGAGGGGTGTGGTCTGTAGGCGGATGAGTTCGAGGCGGGTGGCGGTGCGTCGGAGGATGGTGAGGGTGAGGTTGTCGAGTGTGAGTTGGTCGCCTTGGGCGGGTATGGTGCCGGTGGTGTTGAGGATGTATCCGGCGAGTGTCTGGTAGTCGTCGCTTTCGGGGATGTCGATGTGGTATGTGTCGCGTATGTGGGCTATTTCGCATCGTCCGGAGAATTCGTAGGTGTTGTCGTCGATGCGTCGTGAGATTTCGGAGTTGAGGTCGTGTTCGTCCTGTATGTCGCCGAAGATGTCTTCGAGGAGGTCTTCGAGGGTTACCATTCCGGCTGTTCCGCCGAATTCGTCGACTACGATTGCGATGGAGCGTTTTTCCTGTAGGAGTCGCTGCATCATTTTGTTGGCGAGGAGTGTTTCGGGTGCGAAGTCGATGGGTTTTATTCGTGTTGTCCAGTCGATTTCTGGGTCGAAGAGTTCGGATACGTGTATGTATCCGAGGGGGTTGTCGATATCGTCGGAGTAGACGATGATTTTGCTTCGTCCGGATGAGGTGAAGAGGTGGGAGAGTTGTCGGCGTGTGGTGGTGTGGATGTTGACGGCGATGATTTCGTTGCGTGGTATCATGCAGTCGCGGAGGTGGGTTGTGGAGAAGTCGAGGGCGTTGTGGAAGATTTTTACTTCGTTTTCAACGGTGGATGTGGTGTCGGAGTGTGTGGTGGGGGTGTCGAGTGTGCGGTCGAGGTATTGGTTGAGTTCGGCTACGGAGAGTGCGCCGGTGGTGGTGGCGGGTGTGTGGATGTGGCAGAGGTGCATGAGTGTGCGCGAGAGCCATGTGGTGAAGAGTGAGATGGGGTAGAGGATTATGTAGAAGAGGTAGACGGGTATGGCGAAGATTTTGAGTGAGGTATTGGGGTTGATGCGGAATATGGATTTGGGGAAGAATTCGCCGGTGATGAGTATTATGGCTGTGGAGATGAGTGTCTGTATGATGAGTATGGCGGCTTGGTTGGGGAAGTATTGTGCGATGTGGGGTTCGAGGAGGGCCGCTGTGCCCATACCGTAGAGTACGAGTACGATGTTGTTGCCTACGAGGATGGTGGATATGAAGAGTTCGGAGTTGGCGTAGAAGCGTGAGATGATGCGTGAGATGGGGTCGCGTCGGTTGATGTCGAGTTCGACTCTGACGCGGTCGGAGGTTACGTAGGCTATTTCTACGCCTGAGAATAGGGCGGAGAGGAGCAGGGAGATTATGGTGATGGTGATCCAGAACATTGTCGGGAGGGGGTGTGGAGGGGGGTTATTGTGGTTTGTTGGCTGTGCGGAGGTTGGTAGCGGGTCGGTAGGGGAGTGGCGGAGGGGAGTGGAATTTGTCGGTGGTGTCCGTGCGGCCGGGACGGGCGGAGGCGAGGGTGTCGGTGGAGGATGAGTTGGCGGTGCCTCCGCGGAATTGTGATACGGGGAATATGCCTTGGACTTGGCGTATGGTGTAGTGGTTCATCTGTTCGTCGGATTGAAATCCGTATCCTTCGATGACTTTGTCGTCGCGTAGGATGTGGATGAATGAGTCGGAGTAGATTTTTTTCTGGCGTTGGTCCCAGTAGAGTTGGTTGGTGAGGAATTCTTGTCCGGCCTGGTTGCGTATGTGTACGTATCCGTCGAGTCGCCATAGTTGTCGTTCGGAGTAGTATATGGCTGAGTCGCAGGTGACGGTAGCGTCTTGTCGGAAGAGGTTGTCGAATTTCTCCATGTTCATGCCTCGGGGGAATGTCCATCGTGGGTCGGAGGCTTCGTCAAATACGTACCATTCGGGGGCTGTGATGCGGTAGCGTGTGATGCCGGAGTCTGATATGAGTGTGGTGACGGGTCTTGTGACCATTGTGGGGGTGGTCTCGGGGTCGAAGTTGGAGTCGAGTGTGGCTGTTGAGCTTGGGCTGGTGCACGCCGGGGTGTGGCACAGGATAACGAGTGCCAGTAGTGTGACTATGACCGTGCGGGTTGTGGCCGCGAGTGTGGGTCTTTGACGGGTGTGTATCAGCGAATCTTGTTCTTGAAGAACCATAGTTCGTTGAAGTTGATGCCGAGTGTGATGTTGCAGTATGTTTCTTTGAGGAGGGGATTGGGTGTCGCCTGGCGGTGGCGGTATTCGAAGCCGAGGTTTATCATGGTTTTTGAGCCCATGGTGGGGAGTCCAAGTCCGCATGTGAGGGCGTATTCTCTGACGTGGTTGAGGTCGTTGCCGGATGATACGGTCATGTAGTCGCGGTTGTAGAGTGCTCCGATTCGGTAGGTGATTCGTGAGAAGTAGTTGCCTCTCACGGCGTGGGTGTATGAGGCTCCTATGCTGCCCTGGTATCGGTCGGCGAATCGTGTGGCTTCGAAGCCGTCCATGGCTGCGAATTTGGCGTTAGACCAGGGCATGTATGTGAAGTCGGCTTCTACCTGGAGTCGGTCTTTGTATCGGTAGTTGAGTCCTGCGCCCCATTTGTCGGGGATTGAGAAGTTGTGGCGCAGTGATATGTGTGAGAGTGTGTCGGGGAGTTCGTTGAGGCCGGATGTGACGTCTTGTTTGGTGACTGTGGCGTGGCCGAGGAGTGTTTTGCCGGGGGAGTATGTGAGGGCGGCGGTGAGTGCGTGGTCGGGGTTGATGCGCAGGGTGTATTGTATGCCTGCCTGTACGTTCCAGTCGCGTATGTCGATGGATTGTGCGAAGGCTGAGGTGGAGCCGGTGGTGGTGTAGGCGTAGATGACGTTTTGTGTGTTGCCGAAGAGGTATGATACATTAGCGCCTATCGAGAAGCCTTTGAAGGGGCGTATGGCGTAGCCGGCATAGAGCTGGTTGATGCCGCCGTTGCCCTGACGGGTGTAGAGGCCGTTGTCGATGTCGGTACCGAAGGCATAGCCTACTGATGAGTATGGGACGAGTCCTATTGATACGCCCATGTTTTTGGCTACGGGAAAGAGCATGGATATGTAGTCGAGTCCCCCGCCTTGCTCGTCGCGTTTGGCGTCGGCGTCGCTTGAGCTGATGAATGAGAGGTCGAGTCCCATGTCGAAGAGGAATGTGAGGGTGTCGACGGCGGCGTATGATGCGGGGTTCATCATGTTGACTTCTCTGCCTGAGGTCATGGCGTAGCCTGTGTAGCCCATCTGTCGCTGTGCGATGTTGGCGTTGTCGCGCAGGAGTCCGTAGCCGTATTTCGAGTATGGGCTAGTGGTGTTCTGGGCGGTGAGGGTCTGTGAGCCGTAGATGAGGGTGAGGAGGGCTATGAGCGGGAGTATGGTTTTGCGTAGCATGTGCTGTATTTATGTTACTTTATGTATGTGACGGGAGGGGAGGGTCAGGTGTTGGGTGTGGTGAGAGGTTGCTGATAGAGGAGTATTTCGTTGAGTCCGGTGGATACGAGGTCGGGCTGTACGGAGACGGGGAAGTCGCATAGTGTGGCGAGTTCTTTGGCCCATCCTCCCGTGATGACTACTTCGGTGTCGGCTGGGAGGTGGCTTCGGTAGTAGGTGATTGCGCCGGTGATGCCGTAGACTGCGCCGAGTATCATTGCGGTCTCTGTGTCGGTGCCGAAGCAGCTGTCGTGGTAAGGGGAGAGGTCGCGTGGCACGGTGACTCTTGGCAGGCGTGCCGTGAAGCGGTGGAGGGCTTCAAGTCGCATTGCCATGCCGGGGGCTATGTTTCCTCCGGCGAATTCGCCTTGTGAGGTGACGTGGTCGTATGTTACGGCTGTGCCTGCGTCAACTACGAGGAGTGATCGGCGGGGGTGTGTGGCCCATGCTCCTACTGCGGCGGCTATGCGGTCGGTGCCGAGTGAGCGGGGATTGCCGTACCTGATGGTGATGGGCAGCGGCATGTCGGAGCTGAGCTGCATCACGGAGTCGGCCAGTGGCTTCAGGGCTGGCAGGAGTTGTCGTCCGTTGGAGGAGACTGAGCAGTAGAGTATGGCTCTGAGGTGCTCGGTGGTATGTGAAGATATGAAGTGCCTGACCATATCGGGCGTGAGGTGCTCGCATATCGCCAGGTCTATGAGGTCATGTCCGCGCCAGAGGGCTATCTTGGCGGCGGTGTTGCCTTGGTCAATTGTTAGATTCAATGACATCAGGGGGTAAAGTTACTAAAAATTCCTGATATACTTGATGGATTGATGGTTGAGCCTTATGATTGGCGCGATATGTTGCGCGAAATCACAAATGTGGAGTAGGCCTGAAGCAGGGCTCCGGCGAGTGTGAAGGCTATCCAGTCGTTGGTCTTGGGCTCGTAGAATATGAAGAATGAGGCTACGCAGAACATTACTCCGGCCCAGAATTGCATGCGCTGGAGGCGTTTGAGGCGTAGTTCGGTAAATTGGTTTCCGGCGATGAGGCGGGTGATGAAGAACGCTATGGCGCCGAGGGTGAAGATGTAGCGCCAGAGGGCGAAGCCTGTGAAGGGGGTGTAGTATGCGAGCGGTGTGAACGGCATGGCCGTGGCGGCCATTATCATGAGGAGCGCTATGATGGATATGAGGTAGTTCATACGATCTGATATTGGGGGAATGAGCGTGGGTGGGGGGAGAGAATGTTGAAGTTTAGTCAGTCAATCAGGTAGACGTCTTCGCCGGGGCGCTGCATGTGGTATTGTTCGCGTACGATGCGTTCCATCGTCTCGGGGTCTTTTAGCAGCGAGCGGTTGAGGTTGTCGTAGTACTGAAATGTATCGTTGTATTGCTGTATCTGTATGTTGAGGCGCTCTATTTCGCGGGCGTATTCGATGGAGTTTACTACCGAATTGTCGTTGAAAAAGAGTACGAAGATGATGACTGCAAGTGTGCCGAGGAAGTTTAATTTGAGGTACCTGCGACACCATCGGATAAACGGGGAGGAGGTGATGGCTTCAAACATAGGTGCAAAGTTAACCAACTTTTTCTACACTATTTAAGTAAGTCTTTAAAATTATCTTAAAGGTACAGTCAAGCAAGTCTTTACTGCTTATCCACACGATGTTTTTACAATTCGCATGGGGGAGGGTAAAACAAACGGAGGCCGACTCCGGCATTACTGCGGGAGCGGCCTCCGTAGAGAGTGTATTATGGGTGGAAGCTTAGAGCTTGCCTACCTCGGGATCAACGCCCCACTGCTGCTGAGCGAGACGACGATAGTTGTTGTAGCGCCAGCGAGCGTTATCCTTGGCAGCGTTGAAGAGTTCTTCGGCTTCTGCGGGATACTGCTTCTTGACGGTGGCGTAGCGAACTTCGCCCAGGAGGAAGTCTTCGAACTTGTCCCAATCGGGTTCCTTGCTGTCGAGGCTGAAGGGGTTCTTGCCTTCGTTTTCGAGGGCGGGGTTGTAGCGCCAGAGGTGCCAGTAGCCACATTCAACGGCGCGTGCTTCCTCGGCCTGGCTCTTGCCCATACCTGAGCGGATACCGTGGTTGATACAGGGTGAGTAGGCGATGATGAGTGAAGGACCGTCGTATGCTTCAGCTTCGCGGATGGCCTTAAGGGTCTGAGCCTGGTCGGCGCCCATGGCTACCTGAGCTACGTAAACGTATCCGTAGGTAGAGGCGATGAGGCCGAGGTCTTTCTTACGGATGCGCTTGCCTGAGGCGGCGAACTTGGCGATAGCGCCGAGAGGAGTAGCCTTAGAGGCCTGACCACCGGTGTTGGAGTATACCTCGGTGTCGAGCACGATTACGTTAACGTTCTTGCCTGAGGCGAGTACGTGGTCGAGACCGCCGAATCCTATGTCGTAGGCTGCGCCGTCACCGGCAATGATCCACTGGCTGCGCTTCACGATGAAGCCCTTGAGCTCGAGGATGGCTTTGCAGGTGGGACATCCGCATGCTTCGCAGAGGGGTATGAGCTTGTCGGCTACTTCGCGGGTCTTGGCAGCGTCTTCGCGGTTGTCGAGCCATTCCTGGGCGAGGGCCTTGATTTCGTCGCTGCATGAGGGGCAGGTTGTGGCCTGGGTCATGAGGTCGGCGAGGCGGCCGCGGAGTTTTTCGTTGGCTACGGTCATACCGAGGCCGAATTCAGCGAAGTCCTCGAAGAGTGAGTTGCCCCATGCGGGACCGTGGCCGGCAGCATTGGTGGTATAGGGTGTCGAGGGTACTGAACCTGAGTAGATAGATGAACATCCGGTAGCGTTGGCTACCATTTCGTGGTCGCCATAGAGCTGTGAGATGAGCTTCACGTAGGGAGTCTCACCGCAGCCTGAGCAAGCACCTGAGAATTCAAAGAGGGGAGTAGCGAACTGTGAGTTCTTGACGTTGGCCTTGATGTCAACGAGGTTCTGCTTGGAGGTGACGTTGGCCACGCAGTAATCCCATTCGGCCTGCTTGTCGATCTGAGTTTCGAGGGGCTTCATGGCGAGAGCCTTGTTGCCCTTCTTGCCGGGACATACGTCAACGCAGTTACCGCAACCGAGACAGTCGAGTACGTCTACGCTCTGGATGAAGCGCATGTCGGCGAAGGTCTTGCCTATGGCGGGCAGGGTCTGTTCCTGGGTGAAGGGAGCGGCAGCCATTTCTTCGGCGGTGAGCACGAAGGGACGGATGGCAGCGTGAGGACATACATATGCACACTTGTTACACTGTATGCAGTTCTCGAGATCCCATTCGGGAACGAAAGCTGCTACACCGCGCTTTTCGTAAGCGGCAGTGCCCTGATGCCAGGTGCCGTCTTCGATGCCCTTGAAGTCAGATACCTTGAGGTGGTCGCCGTTCTGTGCATTGATGGGACGAACGATCTTGTTGATGAATTCGGGATCGTTGTTGGCTGCCTTTTCGTCGGCGGGGAGGTTGCTCCATGCGGGATCTACGTCGAGCTTGCGGTATTCGCCTCCGCGGTCAACAGCGGCGTAGTTCTTGTCTACTACGTCCTGACCCTTCTTGCCGTATGACTTAACGATGAATTTCTTCATCTGCTCAACGGCGAGGTCAACGGGGATTACTTCGGTGATGCGGAAGAATGCGCTCTGGAGAATGGTGTTGGTGCGGTTGCCGAGGCCGATTTCCTGAGCTATCTTGGTGGCGTTGATGTAGTATACGGTGATGTTGTGGTCAGCGAAGTATTTCTTCACGTTGTTGGGAAGATTCTTGGCCAGTTCCTCGCCCTCCCAGATGGTGTTGAGCAGGAATGTGCCGCCGTCGCGCAGACCGCGTGTCACGTCGTACATGTGGAGGTAAGCCTGTACGTGACATGCCACAAAGTTGGGGGTGGTCACCAGGTAGGTCGAGCGGATGGGCTCGTCGCCGAAGCGGAGGTGTGAGCAGGTAAATCCGCCTGACTTCTTTGAGTCGTAGGCGAAGTATGCCTGACAGTATTTCTTGGTGTTGTCACCGATGATTTTAACAGAGTTTTTGTTGGCACCTACAGTACCGTCGGCACCGAGACCGTAGAACTTGGCTTCGAAGGTTGATTCGCCAGAGAGGGCGATTTCTTCTACCGGGGGCAGTGAAGTGAAGGTCACGTCGTCAATGATGCCTACGGTGAAGTGGTTCTTGGGTTCGGGAAGTGCGAGGTTGTCGAATACAGAGATGATCTGTGCGGGGGTGGTGTCCTTAGAGGCGAGACCGTAGCGTCCGCAAACGAGAGCGGGGGCGTCGGGCATGCCGTTGTAGATTTCGGCTACATCGAGGTAGAGGGGTTCGCCGTTGGCACCGGGTTCCTTGGTGCGGTCGAGCACGGCCACCTTCTTGGCGGTCTTGGGCACGGCAGCGAGGAAGTGCTTGGCAGAGAAGGGACGGTAGAGGTGTACGGATACCAGACCTACTTTCTGACCCTGCTTCATGAGGTGGTCGATAGCTTCCTGAGCAGCCTGTGTCACAGAGCCCATGGCTATGATTACGCGGTCGGCTTCGGGGTGGCCGTAGTAGTTGAAGAGGCCATATTTGCGACCGGTGATTTCGCTGATTTTGTTCATGTATTCCTCTACGATTTCGGGCACGGCTTCGTAGTAGGAGTTGCATGATTCGCGGTGCTGGAAGAAAACGTCGCTATTCTCAGCCATGCCGCGAGCTACGGGAGCTTCGGGGGTGAGGGCGCGGCTGCGGAATTCGGCTACGGCTTCACGGTCGAGCAGGGGAGCGAGGTCTTCCTGTTCTACGACTTCGATCTTCTGTATCTCATGAGAGGTGCGGAATCCGTCGAAGAAGTTGATGAAGGGTACGCGGCTGCGGATGGTCGAGAGGTGTGCTACGCCGGCGAGGTCCATAACTTCCTGTACGCTGCCTTCGGCGAGCATTGCGAAGCCGGTCTGGCGGCAAGCCATCACGTCCTGGTGGTCACCGAAGATAGAGAGGGCGTGTGATGCGAGGGTACGTGCTGAAACGTGGAATACGCTGGGAAGGAGCTCACCTGCGATCTTGTACATATTGGGGATCATCAGGAGGAGACCCTGTGAGGCTGTGTAGGTAGTGGTGAGTGCACCGGCCTGAAGAGAACCGTGAACGGCACCTGCAGCACCGCCTTCTGACTGCATTTCCTGTACGAGAACAGTTTCGCCGAAGATATTCTTACGGCCGGCAGCGGCCCATTCATCGACGTACTCAGCCATTGTTGACGAGGGAGTGATGGGGTAGATTGCGGCCACCTCGGTAAACATGTACGAGATGTGGGCAGCAGCCTGATTACCATCACAAGTCAAGAATTTCTTTTCCTTGCTCATAAGTTAGGGTGATGTATTTGGATATTGATTGAGTTAGCGCAATTTTGTCGATACGGCATAATGCGCTGCAAAGATAGCGAAAAAATGCTTAAGACAGAATAAAAATCAGGCATGGATTGCCGCATCCGCTTCGCCCGCCTTTGCATGGCTTCTCTATAGGATTGTTGGCGCCTCATCAAAAATAATTTGTATATTTGCACCTTAATATATAAGAGGCGCTTCTGCGGAAAGTATAGAGGGGTCGCTTCTTGTAGAGATTGAATCAAAATCATCTTAAACATATACCAATCATATTATCATTTGTCATGACAATGTTTGATAAGCGTAGTGCCGGAGTATGCGCAGCTCTGGCATTGACAGCCATAGGTCAGACCGCTTTTGCTGCTCCGTCTGAAAGTAAGAAACGTCAGAAGGACGGTCGTCCCAACATAGTGTATATTATGACCGACGACCATACCGGTCAGGCTATGGGTTGCTACGGCGGACCTCAGAATGCCCAGAAGGTAAATCCCACGCCCAATCTTGACCGTATAGCCAACGAGGGAGTGCGTTTTACCAATTCGTATGTGGCCAATTCGCTCAGCGGCCCTTCGCGTGCGTGTATGATTACGGGCAAGCATAGCCACAAGAACGGGTTTACGGACAATAGCACCTGTGTGTTTGACGGCACTCAGCCTACATTCCCCAAGTACCTCCAGAATGCCGGCTATCAGACAGCTCTCATCGGCAAATGGCATCTCGAGAGTCTGCCTACCGGCTTTGACCACTGGGAGATAGTGCCCGGTCAGGGTAACTATTACAATCCTGATTTCATACAGCAGAACGGCGATACGGTGCAGGTGCACGGATATCTGACCAACCTCATCACCGATAAGTCGATTGACTGGCTGGAAAATGAGCGCGACCGCGACAAACCGTTCGCCATACTGGTGCACCATAAGGCCATACACCGCAACTGGATGGCCGATACCTGTGACCTGAATCTCTATGAGAATGTTACGTTTGACCTGCCCGAGACGTTTTATGATGATTATGAGGGTCGTCCCGCCGCAGCAGAGCAGGAGATGTCAATCATCAAGGATATGGACCTTACGTATGACCTGAAGATGTATCGTCCGCAGGTAGATACCCGTCTGAAGGGTATGTATGAGAATTTCGTGGGCCGTATGGATGACGAGCAGCGTGCCAAGTGGGAGGAATTCTATAACCCCATCATAGATGACTTCTATTCCAAGCCCCGCGAGGGTAAGGAGCTGGCCGAATGGAAGTATCAGCGCTATATGCGTGATTATCTCAAGACCGTGGCCGGCCTTGACCGCAATGTGGGTCGCCTGCTCGATTATCTCGAGGAGAATGACCTGATGGATAATACTCTTATCGTCTACACCTCGGACCAGGGCTTCTACATGGGTGAGCACGGATGGTTTGACAAACGCTTCATGTATGACGAAAGTTTCCGTACACCTCTGGTGATGATACCCCCGAAGGGCTACAAGGCCAAGGGTGATATAACGGAGATGGTGCAGAATATCGACTATGCCCCCACGTTTCTGGATATGGCTGGTGTGAAGGTGCCCGAAGATATGCAGGGTGTGTCACTGGTGCCCCTGCTCAAAGGACAGCACCCCAAGGAGTGGCGCGACGCTATCTACTATCACTTCCATGAGTTCCCTGCAGAGCACATGGTGAAGCGCCACTACGGTGTGACCGACGGACGCTATAAGCTTATGCACTTCTACAATGACATTGATCAGTGGGAAATGTATGATCTGGAGAATGACCCCAACGAGATGAACAATCTCTACGGCAAACCTGAGTATGCCGACCTGCAGACCCGTATGCTGGGCATACTTAAGGCCAAGCAGGTGGAGTATGATGACCCTATCCGCTTCAAATTTCCTATTGCTGAATAATAAGTAAGTCTACAAAATTATTTTAATGTATAACGAGGTAAGTCTTTTAACTATCTCCGGCGTCTTTTCGGCGCTTTTCACTCTCTGTCTCAGTTGTGTAGCTCGCTACACGCCTTCGCCATCAAGTGAAAATCATCCGAAAATACTC
>JAAVDH010000034.1 GCA_014801865.1 Bacteroides sp.
GGCGTATTTTGCCAAGATTTCGTCAGTCACGATGCCCGCATCGCTCCTTCCTCAACTTGCAAAATCCATCCAAAAATATTCTCAAAATCATTCGCACATAAATTTAAACAGTTTCTAAAGGCTTCTCAAGTTATGTTAGCAATATCAGAGTCCGAAGGCCTTCTTGACGGAGTCGACCATGTCGAGTTTCTCCCAGGTGAAGAGCTCTACGGTGTGGGTGCGGTTGCCCCAATAGGGCGACTTAAATTCCTTGGTGACGGTGACCGGCTGACGGCCTACGTGGCCATAAGCGGCTGTCTCGCGATAGATGGGATTGCGCAGTTTCAGGCGCTTCTCTATCTGGTGGGGTGTCATGGGGAAGAGTTCGGCTACCTTGGCTGAAATTTCAGGATCGGAAAGGGCCACCTTGGCAGTGCCCTTGGTGTCGACATAGAGGCTTACGGGCTGTGCCTCACCGATGGCGTAGGCTACCTGCACGAGCGCTTCGTCGGCCACTCCGGCTGCCACAAGATTCTTGGCGATGTGGCGTGCGGCATAGGCCGCGCTGCGGTCTACCTTGCTGGGGTCTTTGCCTGAGAATGCTCCGCCGCCGTGGGCACCGCGTCCGCCGTAAGTGTCAACAATGATTTTACGGCCGGTCAGACCGGTATCGCCGTGGGGGCCGCCGATAACGAATTTGCCTGTACGGTTGACCAGCAGTTTCACATCGTCGTCAAGCATCGCGGCCAGTGCGGGCGACAGCTGAGCCTTGACACGGGGCAGGAGGATATTGCGCACATCCTCTTCGATACGGCTGCGCATGGCCTCGTCAGCCTCGGCACACTGCTCGGGAGTAGCGCCCTCGGGAGCCTGCACGAATTCATCGTGCTGAGTAGAGATGACGATGGTGTCGATGCGCACGGGCTTGCCGTCGGGGGTATACTCTACGGTCACCTGGCTTTTGGAGTCGGGACGCAGGTAGGTCATTTCCTTGCCCTCGCGACGTATGGCGGCCAGTTCGCGCACCAACATGTGACTCAGGTCAATGGGCAGGGGCATATAGTTGTCGGTCTCGTTGCAGGCATAGCCGAACATCATGCCCTGGTCGCCGGCACCCTG
This sequence comes from Bacteroides sp., assembly GCA_014801865.1. Classification (GTDB taxonomy): domain Bacteria; phylum Bacteroidota; class Bacteroidia; order Bacteroidales; family Muribaculaceae; genus Paramuribaculum. The sequence goes on from JAAVDH010000034.1 coordinate 1,099, forward strand.
CATCTCGGCCTCTTCGCGCTCCACGCCTCGGTTGATGTCGGCGCTCTGCTCGTGAAGAGCTGAGAGCACACCGCAGGAATCGGCGTCGAACTTCAGGTCGCTTGAGTTGTAACCGATGGAGCTTATGACGTCGCGTGTCACCTCCATGAGGTCAATGTAAGTACGGCTCTTTACCTCGCCGGCCACCACTACCTGGCCTGTGGTCACGAGGGTTTCGCATGCTACCTTCGACTGAGGGTCGTAGGCGAGCATGGCGTCAAGCACGGCGTCGGAAATCTGGTCGGCTACCTTATCGGGGTGTCCTTCCGATACACTTTCTGATGTAAACAGATAGTTCTTTTCTGTTGTCATATGTCGATATTGTTTTTGTTTTTTTATAATCACAAAAAAAATGCGCAGACATGGCATAGCTTGCCGGTCTACACATCAAAAACAACTCTATAGTAGAGAATCAATTATGGATCAAAACTTCCGCCGCAGCGCCCGTGCCGACCATATTCGGGTCAGTATTCTGCGCATTGGCCATACCGCGCTATCACTACCACAGCCTTCTGTCCTCTGACGTAATGGCTCATGACATCGTGAATGGCTTGATTCATTTTAGCATTTTTGAAGTGGTTGCAAGCAGCCAAATCTTTCCACTTTTGCATCTGCGCCCGAACACTCCACATCGCCTGTGCGGGCCATGCGGTAGCATCCCTTGCGGAATTGCACTGCAAAATTACCACTTTTCCTTCACTCTCCCAAAAAAAACTTTTCAATACTCCGTTCAAAAATCCCTATATAATGTTAAGACACCTCTATATAAAATGAAAGTGCACTTCTTCACAGAAGCGCACCTCCCTCATAACCAAAATTCAAGTATATAATGTCTAACAAAACTTACAATATTCATCCGATATTCAATCGGACACAATTCAGAGATTAACTACTAAAAATCAAGAAAATATAAAGTCTATCAAGTACAATGAAAAACAATTATCGGATATTATGAAACAAGTCTATCAAAGATGAGTTATGCTGTCAGAGATAATGGCCAATTACAAAAAAAACATGGACTGATTATCTCTGATTATAAGTTGGGGGATGCGCGGTGAAGCGACATCCACCGTGATTTGTCGCAGGGAAATAACTGCTACAGAAATTAGGTACAGAGATTTGTAATGCGTTAATAAGATGTGGGATTAGTTCATATCGCGGAGAGAGAGAAAGGGTGATTGTATGTATTGAGGAGAGTTTTGACAGGAGAGATAGAGAATGAGTAATAAACAAATCGGTTTTCTTTATGTAAGCCGAAAAAAACTGTTTTATGCTATAATGATCGGTGGAGGGTCATTTTTTTCTAAGCGAGGGGGATTGGTTGGTTTTATAGATATTGTTGACTGATAAGTTAGTTGGTTTTACAGATATGTTGTGTTATGCAGATTGACTTCTGATTCGGGTCGTGTATGAATCAGTTACATCAAGAAAACGCTATGGTATGACGAAAATTGCGTAACTTCGCAGGATTAACATTTTATGTGTAGATGTTTAACATCTTTATACAGATACGGAGTTGTTTTCCGTGGGAACAGATCCTCCGGATGACGCTCTAATATAACAGCAATGACTACTGATAATCAAATAATTACCACCAAAAAACCTCTCATCGGGCTTACTCTTGACCAGCTCAAGGGCGTAGCTAAGGAATGTGGCATGCCTCAGTTTGCAGCCAAGCAGATGGCCGACTGGCTTTATGTAAAGAAAGTGACCGATATAGACAGTATGACCAATCTGTCGAAGAAGGCACGCGAGGTACTGGCACGCACGTATGAGGTAGGCCGTCAGCGCCCCATCACTCAGCAACGTTCGGTGGACGGCACTGTAAAGTATCTTTTTCCCGGTGTGGGAGGCCGCGACATTGAGTCGGTAATGATTCCCGACCGCGAGCGCGCCACACTGTGCGTAAGCTCACAGGCAGGCTGCAAGATGAATTGCCAATTCTGCATGACCGGACGACAGGGATTTCACGGCGATCTTACGGCAGCGGCAATCATCAATCAGGTATTGTCGGTAGACGAGAGCGATGACCTCACCAATATAGTGTTCATGGGCATGGGTGAGCCGCTTGACAATATCGGCCCGGTGATGGCGGCGATCGAGATACTCACCGCTCCGTGGGGACTGGCGTGGAGTCCGAAGCGTATCACGGTGTCATCCATAGGCAAACTCTCGGCCATGCGTGAATTGCTTGACAAGACCAAGGTGCATGTGGCTATATCGGTTCATTCACCATTCTCGAGCGAGCGCCGCGAACTTATGCCTGTGGAGGGTGCCTACCCCATAGCGTCGGTCATGGCTCTGCTCAGCGAGTATGACTTCACACATCAGCGCCGACTGAGCGTGGAGTATATAATGTGGCGCGGCATTAACGATGACCAGCGCCATGCGCAGGCCCTTGGACGTCTGATACGCGGGCTTGAGTGTCGCGTCAACCTCATACGCTTCCATGCTATACCTGACAGCGACCTGCGTCCCTGCTCCGAGAGGGTCATGGAGGAATTCCGCGATCAGCTCAACGCCATGGGTATCACCGCCACTATCCGTGCCTCGCGCGGCGAGGATATCATGGCTGCCTGCGGGATGCTCGCCGGCAAGAAGAGATAACCCCTCCCCCCTCCAATCATTTAGTCATGATACTCAAAACAGCAATAAGCGAAGGTATAGAAAGCGGCATTGCCGAAGATTTCGACCCTGACACGTATCTAAAGGCGCTTAAAGCCTCACGAAACAATGGCAAGATATCGTTTGTCAAACAAGCCATTAGAAGACCTGAGCAGATGGAGTTACGGAGTAAATGGTTTACAGAATCCGCCCCCCATAGATAGAGTGCCGGAGGCATGATGTTGTTTATAACCGTGGATGACCGCAGGGAGTCCACGGATTGGAATAACGCCCAGTAAAAAGAGTCGCGGAGCGACGATGTTGTCGGTATAGTCTCTTTACACAAAAGACTTACCTGTTACATCGTCGCTCCGCGACTCTTTGTGTAGAGAGTTAACGCACCCTCTTTATCGCTGCTCCCCGGGGGAGGTAAGCAGTTTACTTTTCGCGCATGAAGATATTGATGGGGGTACCACGGAAGTCCCAGCGCTCGCGTATCTGGTTTTCGAGATAGCGGCGGTAGGGTTCCTTGACCCACTGCGGAAGGTTACAGAAGAATATGAAGGTAGGTATGGGAGCATCCTTAAGCATGGTCACATACTTAATCTTGATAAACTTGCCCTTGTTGGATGGCGGGGGATATGCGGCGATTACTTCCTGCATCACGGTGTTGAGCTGTGAGGTAGGAACAATGCGCTTACGGTTGTTGTAGACATCTACCGCTGTCTCCAGCACCTTATATATACGCTGCTTGGTGAGCGTAGAAGTGAAGATGATGGGAAAGTCGGTAAAGGGGGCGAAACGGTTGCGGATAGCTGTCTCGAAGGTACGGATGGCCTCCTGCGACTTGTTTTCCACGAGGTCCCACTTGTTGACGCAGACTACGAGTCCTTTCTTATTCTTCTGAATAAGAGAGAAGATATTGACATCCTGAGTCTCAATACCGCGGGTAGCGTCAATCATAAGGATGCACACGTCGGCGGCCTCAATGGCGCGTATGCTGCGGATTACCGAGTAGTATTCGATATCCTCCGTCACCTTATTCTTCTTACGTATACCGGCGGTATCCACCAGATAGAAGTCAAAACCGAACTTATTGTAGCGGGTGTAGATACTGTCGCGAGTTGTGCCGGCTATGTCGGTCACGATGTGACGGTCTTCGCCGATAAAGGCGTTGATAAGACTCGATTTACCTGCATTAGGACGTCCTACGATGGCAAACTTGGGTAGGTTCTCAAGCTTGGCCTGCTCATCCTCATCCACAGGAGGGAGCTTGGCCACCACTTCATCGAGCAGATCGCCTGTGCCACTGCCGTTGACGGCCGACACGGGTATGGGGTCGCCCAGGCCGAGCTTGTAGAACTCGGGCACATTGTAGAGCCAGTCGTTGGAGTCAACCTTGTTGGCCACCAGAAGTACGGGCTTCTTTGACTTGCGCAGTATTTCGGCCACGTGGTCATCGAGGTCGGTAACACCGTTCATGGCGTCGACCACAAACAGTATTTCGTCGGCCTGCTCGATGGCCACCTGTACCTGTTTATTGATTTCGCCCTCGAAGATATCTTCGGAGTTCACCACCCAACCACCGGTGTCAACGATTGAAAATTCCTTGCCTACCCAATCGACCTTGCCGTACTGACGGTCGCGGGTTGTGCCCGCGGTCTCGTCAACGATGGCCGACCGAGTCTGTGTCAAGCGGTTGAAGAGAGTGGATTTACCCACATTAGGGCGACCCACTATCGCTATCATCTGACCCATATATATATTTTGTAGTTTTTTTTGATTATTCGATATATCCGAAGGCCTTGAGCTTGTTCTCGCGCGAACGCCAGTTAGCCTCTACCTTCACAAGCAGTTCGAGGTAGACTTTCTTGTCGAAGAAGGCCTCGATATCTTTACGTGCTTCGGTGCCTACGCGTTTGAGCATGGAACCTCCCTTACCTATGAGGATGCCTTTCTGGCTGTCACGCTCCACATAGATTACCGCCATGATATGTATGGCGCCTTCCTTTTCGTCAAACTTCTCTACGACGACTTCTACGGAGTAAGGTACCTCCTTATCGTAGTGAAGCAGTATCTTTTCGCGGATAATCTCCGTAACGAAGAAGCGGGCGGGCTTATCGGTAAGGGCATCTTTCCCGAAATATGGTGCTGACTCGGGGAGAAGCTCCACGATACGTGTCATAAGATTTACGACATTGAAATGCTCTTTAGCCGAGGTGGGGAATATCTCTGCATTGGGGAGTGTGGCTTTCCACTTGTTAACTACTTCTTCGAGCTGAGTCTGATCCTTAAGCAAGTCAATCTTATTGATTACCAGCAGTACGGGGACCTTCTCTTTAGCCACTTTGACAAGGAAGTCGGCATTCTTTTCGGGAGTTTCCACTACGTCGGTCACGTAGAGCAGTATATCGGCATCGGTGAGGGCGCCCTCGGAGTAGGAACGCATACTCTCCTGAAGCTTATACTTAGGAGCAAGCACACCGGGAGTATCGCTGAACACGATCTGATATTCCGGAGTGTTGACTATGCCCATGATTCTGTGGCGGGTGGTCTGAGCCTTGGAGGTGATGATGCTCACTCTTTCGCCCACGAGGTCGTTCATCAGAGTGGATTTACCTACATTAGGATTACCTACGATATTAACGAACCCTGCCTTATGATTAATGTTTTCCATTATACTTGAAATTTTGGTGAGTATTCCTCTACATTTCATCATTTTTTCTACGAAGCGTGACAATCAATGCACTCCGCAACGAGGCTGTAGAGTTTAGCCTGTAGTATTAAAACAAAAATAGCACCCATATAGATGCTATTTTTGTAATTTTTTTTTGCAGAGGAACAGTTAGGGAACTAATTAAAGGTCCCAGACGATATACATGGCACCCCATGTAAATCCTGCACCGAAGGCTGTAAGTATCAGCTTGTCACCCTTCTTGAGCTTGCTCTTATATTCGTCAAGACACAGAGGTATTGAGGCGGCTGAGGTGTTACCATAGCGTTCGATATTTACCAATACTTTCTCCAGGGGCATACCGGCGCGTGAGGCCACAGCCTCGATGATGCGCATGTTGGCCTGGTGAGGTATCATGTAGTCTACGTCGTCAACGGTGAGGTTGTTGCGGCGCATGACCTCGCAGGTTGACTCAAACATGTCGGTAACGGCGTTCTTATACACGTTGCGGCCATCCTGGAACACATAGTGCTCATCGGCCTGCACGGTCTCTACGGTAGCGGGATATTTTGAGCCACCGGCCTTCATCAGCAGGTGGTCACGACCTTCACCGTCAACATAGAACACTCCGTCCATGATGCCTACATTCGCTTCCTCGGTGGGTTCTACGAGTACGCAACCGGCACCGTCGCCAAACAGCGGACAGGTAGCGCGGTCCTTATAGTTGACCATAGATGACATCTTTTCAGTGGCCACTACGATTACCTTCTTGCGAAGACCGCTTTTGACGTATGCGCAAGCATCCTGGAGAGCCACGATGAAGCCGGCGCAGGCTGCCTGGAGGTCATAGCCATAGGCGTTCTTGAGTCCACATCCGTGAATCATCACAGAGGCAGTCGAGGGAAATCTGTAGTCGGGGTTCGAGGTAGCACATATCAGCAGGTCTACCTCCTCAGGCTTGGTGCCGGTGTCGGCAAGAAGCTTCTCAATGGCTTTGATGCCCATATACGATGAGCCTTCGCCCTCGAGCTTGAGGATTCGACGCTCCTTGATACCTACGCGTGTGGTAATCCACTCGTCGTTTGTATCCACCATTTTTGAGAGCATCTCATTGTCCAGCACGTCATCGGGTGCGTAAGATGCTATGCCCGCAATTCTCGCATTCAGCATATTGGCAGTTTTTTCTTGATTGGTTGACTCGGTTCATGGCTATATACGGCAATATCCTCCCTTTCAACCGGGGTTGGCCATAGGGAGAATTATTATGGTCAGTCCATGCAGATTGATGTGTCTGCATGGGACTTGACCGTTGAGCCGTAGTTAAGCCTTAATGTAGGGAATGTGGATTAGAGGGCTGCTGCCTTCTCAATGACGATTTTGCCACGATAGTAGCCACATTCTCCGCATACGGTGTGGTACACATGCCATGAGCCACAGTTGGGGCAGAGTGCAAGGGTGGGAGCCACAGCCTTGTCGTGGGTGCGGCGCTTAGCGGTGCGGGTCTTTGATTGCTTTCGTTTAGGATGTGCCATTGCTTTGTTATTTTGATATTTTCTTTGTTTATTATTTATGTCGGCGCGGTAATATGGTTACCGCTTTAGAGCTATTTTTCTGCGTCAGACTCGCCTGCGAGCTTCTTGAGCCCGTCCCAGCGGGGATCGGTAGGAGCGGCGGAGGGAGCGGTATCTCCATCCATGTAGTCCATCTCCTCCATGAGCTGGTCCTGAAGTTCCGTGTCCTCGTCGCTGTCGGCGGGGCGGGCACGGTGCTTCTTGAGGATGGCACTCATCTGACGGTTACATTTTCCCAGCGGATGCACATGCTTGATCGGAATGGTGAGCGCTACAGTATCGTAGATCATGTAGGCCACATTGAGATAAGCATCGCTTTCCGGTATCTCGAGCAGGTCATCCGAGTCGTCATTGTAAGTATCGCCATACTTTACAGTTATGTGATACTCAGTATCAACCGGCAGCTGCATGTTGTCAAGACAACGGTCGCAGATCAGCGTCAGCTCTCCGCTGATGAAGAACTGCAGATCGTAGAGGTCTGACTTATGCGTCACTGTAAGATTGACAGTGATATCAGCATCATGAATATCCGAGTTTTCCATATTCACGAAAAACTGCTTACCCAGCTTATACTCATATTCCTGAGTGCCTTCGGGCATGGATTTCAGCGGCAACTTATATTCTGTAAACTTTCCCACAATGATTCAGATTTGGAAAAACTTTGCAAAGGTATGGATTATCTCACACATTACCAAACTTTTTTAGAATCTTAGCCCCCGAAAGTTCGGTCTATTTCCACGCCCACTCCTATATAGCTCGCCATAGCTCCGAAGTAGGTTAGTCCTCGAGGGTGTAGGTGAGGGAGGTGACGACGCGGATTTTCTTGATGTAAGGAGTATAGGGGTCGCGGTCTTCGATGGTGAACTGGCCTTGACGGGCGCTCTTTATTTTGCCTACTTTCGACTCGGAGTCATCGGCAAATTTCTTGGCGGCTTCACGGGCATTCTTCGTGGCCTCAGCTATCATTTCGGGCTTGATGTCATTGAGTTGAGTGTACTCAAAGATGGTCTGGTTGTTATAGTCACCGGCCTGTATGGCTATACCTTTGCGTAGGAGTTCGCCCTGACGATTGATAAGCTCGCGCACTTTGTCGACCTGATCGGAAGCTACGGTAACCACCGTCTTTATAAGATAACGGAAGGGTGTATCCTGGCTGCCATAGAGGCGGGCCTGAGTGTCGTTAACCTCGGGAGAGGATATGTAGATGTCTTCGCGTGAGATACCGTTGGATATCAGAAACTCGGTTATCATCTCGTTGTCGCGTGATATGCGGTCGTAGACGCTCTGAAGATCGTTGCCGACTTCGTTGCACACGATGGGCCACGTCACTTTGTTGGCCTTGACTTCGCGCTCGGCAAGTCCGCGCACGTCCACTACCTGATCGCGCTGAGCAATGATGCGCAATCCTGAACGGATACCGTCGCCCAATCCTATAAGACCGATGGCTATGATCACGGAGCAGATAATAGCTTTTTTCATAAGTAAGTTCTAAGAGTATGTTAACTTTTCAACCAAATTCACATTACTTAAGAGTACGTTGAGACAGGATAAGTGAGAGTGTGTCAAGACTGCGAGAGGAAGCTGAGTACTCCTTCCACGATGTGGCGGTCGTTGCTCAGTCGGGGCACCTTACGCTGTCCTCCAAGTTTGCCGGTGGTCTTAAGCCAACGGTCAAATGTGCCACGAGGCACTTCGGTAACACTGAGTGGGTCGAGGAATATTCCGCCTGCGCGCTTGGCCTGATAGTCGCTGTTTTCATCCTGAAGAGCCTTGTCAAGACGACGGGCAAATTCATCGATATCGGCCGGCGCCTTGATAAATTCCACAAGCCATTGGTGACGTCCTTTGTGTCCGCCATCGGCATAGAGGGGTGCGGCGGTATAGTCGGCGACTTCACATTCGAGTTCGCGGCATATATGGCTGAGTGCAGCATCAGTGTTGTGAACCATCACTTCCTCACCGAAGGCATTGATAAAGGACTTTGTGCGACCTGCAATAGTGATTTTCACCGGATCGATTGACTCTATCTGCACGGTGTCGCCTATGGGGTAGCGCCACAGTCCATTACTTGCTGTAATGACCAACGCATATATTTTACCCTTCTCAACCTCCCAAAGCGGCACGGGGTCACCCTGAGTGTCGCCCTGAACAGGAGCGAATTCGAAGAACACGCCGGCATCGGCAAGGAGCTCCATAGCCACGTCATCGTGTGATGTCTGCACGGCAAAGAATCCCTCGGAAGCGTTGTATGACTCCAGATAGTGCATCTTTTCCGGACGGGTTATACGATCGTACTGCTCCTTATATGGTCCGAAGGCTATGCCACCATGGAAAAACACCTCAAGGTTGGGCCACACATCATGTATAGTCTGCGCACCTTCGGCCTCAATCACGCGCCTGAGCACGGTAAGGAACCAGGAAGGCACTCCGGAGATGTTGGTGATATTCTCCTTACGCGCGGCATTGACAATGGCGGGGAGTTTCTTCTCCCAGTCCTTCATTAGCGCCACACGCTTTGAGGGTACTCGCGCCAGATTAACGAGAGGATTGATACAGTCGATAAGTGTGGCCGAGAGGTCGCCCACCTTCACGCGCTTGTCCACGAGTTTCAGTTCGTTGGCATAACTTCCACCGAGAATCAGTCCCTTGCCGTCAAACATGCGGCTCTCGGGATGGAGGTGCATGTAGCTTGCCACGACCAGGGAGCCGCCCTTGTAGTGGTTGCGGCGCAGGCTCTCGTCAGAGATGGGTATGTATTTGCTCTTGCCGTCGGATGTGCCCGATGACTGGGCGTAACGTCGTACAACACCGGGGCACAGCACGTCGCTCTCCCCCGCTATCATCCTCATCACCAGAGGACGGATATCGGCATAAGAGGTAACGGGCACCTGTGAACGAAACTGTTCATAGTTCATGTCACGACGCAACGAGTGGGTGCGCCCGAATTCGGTGGCACACCCCCTGCGTATAAGTCTCGACAACTCACGGCTCTGCGCGCCTACAGGATTGAGATTGCCCGAGCGTAACTCTTTATACAGACGGTCAAACCAAGGACGTACTATCTTAGTGTAATTCATCCGGTATAAATGCTACTGTTGTGTACGGCAGTCCGTGATCAGACGGTGAGTATTTCCTTTTCTTTAGCCGCGAAGAGATCGTCAATCTTCTTCAGGTACTTGTCATGGAGCTTCTGTACGGCACCTTCGGCATCTTTCTCCACATCTTCAGGCATGCCCTGCTTGATAGCCTTCTTCAGTCCGTCGATAGCATCACGGCGGGCGTTGCGCACCGATACCTTGGCCTGTTCGGCCTCGGCCTTTGACTGCTTCACAAGCTGCTTACGGCGGTCCTCGGTCAGCGGAGGAATGGTGAGGCGGATGATTTCGCCGTTGTTTTCGGGAGTGATGCCCACTTCGGAATTGATGATAGCCTTTTCAATTTCTTTGAACATGGCTTTCTCCCAGGGAGTGATGGTGATAGTACGGGCATCGGGCACAGAGATGTTGGCCACATTGGAGATGGGCACAGTGCTGCCGTAATATTCTACACGTATGCCGTCGATAATCTTTGGATTAGCTTTGCCGGCACGGATATGGGCCAATGATTCGTCAAGATACTCCACGGCCATTTCCATTTTTTCTTCAGCGGGAGCAAGGTAATCTTTTACGTCCATAGTAAGGGGGATGGGGATTATAAGGTTATGCTAAGAGTATATAAGTAAGTCTACAAAATTATTTTAATGTATAACGAGGTAAGTCTTTTTAACTATCTCCGGCGTCTTTTCGGCGCTTTTCACTCTCTGTCTCAGTTGTGTAGCTCGCTACACGCCTTCGCCATCAAGTGAAAATCATCCGAAAATACTCTCGAAGATAGTATAAAATAATTTTTGCGACTTACTTGTATAGTCGGAATTAGTATACGAGAGTACCGATGGGTTCGCCGGCAATTACTTTGGCAAGATTGCCGGGAGTATCCATATCAAACACCACGATGGGGAGTTTGTTTTCCTTGCAGAGGGCTGTGGCGGTGAGGTCCATAACCTTGAGGCCGCGGGTGTAAACCTCATCGTAGGTTATTTCCGAGAACTTCGTGGCGGTGGGGTCCTTCTCTGGGTCGGCTGTGTAGATACCGTCAACACGGGTACCCTTCAGCATCACATCGGCCTCAACTTCGATACCACGCAGTGCAGAACCTGTATCGGTGGTAAAGAAGGGGTTACCGGTGCCTCCGGCCATAATGGCTACCACGCCCTTTTCGAGCGATTCTATGGCACGCCACTTACTGTAATGCTCACCGATGGGGAACATGTTTACGGCGGTATAGACCTGTGCAGCCTGCCCTACGCCCTCGAGAGCCGAGCTAAGAGCCAAAGAGTTGATGACTGTGGCGAGCATACCCATCTGGTCGCCTTTCACGCGGTCAAAGCCCTTTGAAGCGCCCTGTACGCCACGGAAGATATTGCCGCCACCGATTACGATAGCTACCTGCACACCTGAACGTGCTATCTCGGCAATCTGCTCGGCATATTGTCCAAGACGCACCGGGTCAATACCGTAGCCCTGCTGCCCCATGAGGGACTCGCCGCTGAGTTTGAGAAGTACTCTCTGATATTTTGAACGCATATATTGTAAGTTTTTTTTCGGTTATTGGAGGGAGCAATCAGGGATTAATCACAATGAGGGATTAATCAAAGGAGATAGCCGAGCCACTTGTACGGGTGGCCTGCTGCTGTTCTCCGCTCTGAGCAGTAGACGCACTCTTGAGTTCGTCAACGATGTGCTTGTCGCGGTTGTAAGTAGCGTGAGACTCGATTTTGTCTATTACCTCATCGTCATCGTACTGCGAAGGCTGAAGCACCACGTGAGTCGAACGGGCCTCCACGGCGCGCTGACCGTAGGCCTCCCCTATTCGTGAGTGAGCCGAACGCTGATCGGCAGGTTCTGCGGGGGTATATGAGTGCTGAGCACCGGCAGCTGCGTCGGGAGTCTGAGTGGAAGGAGCCTGTGTATCGCGTCGTGTGTCAGATGACGACGAAGAGTCGCTCTTGTTCACACGATTGTTGCGTATCTGATCCTCCTCATCACGTATGGTCACATCGAAGCCGGCAGCCAGGAGAGTGATCTTAATGCTCTCACCCAGAGAGTCATCGATAGCGGTTCCCCATATCACATCCACGTCAGGATTGATGTTTCCAACGAAGTCGGTGAGTTCATTCACTTCGCTCATTCTGAAAGAATCCTTGGCCTGACTGGAGAAGTAGATATTAAAAAGCATGCGGCGGGAGCCGAATACGTCACGATTCTTAAGCAACGGAGAGTTTAAAGCGTCTTCAATAGCCTTAGTAACGCGATTTTCGCCCTCACCATATCCGCTTGAAATGATGGCTGCGCCACCGTTGCGCAGAGTAGTGTCCACGTCGTTGAAGTCAAGGTTCATCACACCGTCGATGGTGATGATGTCAGATATGGAGCGTGCGGCGGTCGAGAGGATATCATCGGCCTTGGCGTAGGCATTGAGGAAGTCGAGGTCACCATATATCTCGGTGAGGCGCTCATTGTTGATAACGAGCAGTGCGTCAACGTAGCGGCCCATTTCGTCGGCACCGTCAAGTGCCTTGAGAATCTTCTTCTCGCCTTCAAAGAGGAATGGGATGGTAACGATGCCCACCGTGAGTAGTCCGCGCTCCTTAGCCACACGAGCCACTACGGGACCGGCACCGGTACCGGTGCCACCACCCATACCGGCGGTAATGAACACCATCTTGGTATCGTCTTCAAACAGAGCCTCAATCTTGGCTATATCCTTTTCGGCCCAATCGCGTCCCACCTCCGGGCGGTTGCCCGCACCGAGTCCGGGTCCGAGCTGCACCTTATTGGGCACAGGCGATGTGCGGAGTGATTTCTTATCGGTGTTAACCACCACGAAAGTGACATTCTGCACTCCCTGACGGTACATGTGGTTAATGGCATTGTTGCCGCCGCCACCCACACCTACGACCTTGATCTCTACAAGTGAGTTGGGATCATCGTTGTCAGGAGTCGGAGCATTAATCTGACTGCCGAATGCAGCCATGCTTTCATTTATATCGTCGCTCATAGTAGCTGTATGATTCTTTCGTTTTACTCTTAATTGTCGTCGTTAAGTTCTTCGTCGTCATCGTCATCTTCGGGATCACGCATGATGTCGGTGATGCCGTTGCGGAGTCGGCTGATGAATCCAAACGACTTTTTCTTTTTTCGCGTAGGCTCGGGAATATCTTCGGGCACATAAGCCGGCTCATCCTGAGGTTCTTCGGGCTGTGACACAGTCTGCAGCTCCACACCCTGAGGTACGTAAGGCTCAGGAGCAACAGTGCATTCCACCGGATTATTCATGGCGGCCGAGCGGAGCACGGCTATGACGTCAATAACCTCAGAGGGTGATATACGGCTGTCGCTGATTCTCACCGAGGGTGTGGGAGCACCTGATCGCACCGACATGCCGGTCTCGCTCTCGAGGCGTGAATTGAATCCATTGAGTCGTGCGCCGTTGCCCACGATAATGATACCCGCGGGAAGATCGGAAGTGTTCATTCCGGCGAACTTCACCTGCGCCTTGATGTTGGCCGTGAGTTCCTTTACGCGGGCACCTACGTAGTTGCTTATCTCATTGAAATTGATGACTCCTGCTGCGGCGGGTGCCACGGGCTGTGCCATAGCGTTGCCGTTCTGGCGCTTGATATCTTCGGCCTGCTCCTCGACATAGTTGAGGTTCATGAGGTCACGTGTAATCAGGCGCGAACCCAGAGGAATGGTCTGTAGATAGCGGAGCACACCGTTCTTATAGATGGAAACGGTGATGGTCTCGGCTCCGAAGTCAACGAGCATACATCCCAAAGCCATTTCCTCGCGTGTGAGCACCAGTTCGGCCTGTGCCTTTTGTCGCACGATATATCCGTTGACTGTGAGGCCGAGCTTGGAGGTAAGCACAGTATCAATATTGCGACGCTGCTGCTGCTTGGCGCTTATCACCTTATATGTGGCGCGGACATTTCGTCCTACCATGCCCGAAGGCTGGAAGGTGGAGATACGGTCGACCTGATATTCACATGGGAGCACATCTATCACCTCACGGTCGACAAAACCGGGCATGCGATATGCCTCGCTGCGCATATTTTCAAGCAGCTGAGGCACAATCTCCATATCCTGTGCCAACTGGCGCTCCACGTGGCGGTCAGTGGCGCTGAGCGAGCGTCCGCCCACCCCTACGTAGACAGAGGTAATCTTGCGTCCTATACGGTTTTCGAGATTGCGCAATATGTTGTTGATGACTCCGCTTACGTCGTTGACGTTGCGAATCCAGCCATAGCGCACACTGTCGGTCATGGCTACCTGCTCGACCGCATCGACGGTGAGGGTGCCGAACTCGTCAACTGTGCCCAAGGCCGCTTTTATCTTGGAGCTACCGATTTCAACGGCGGCTATAGTTTTCTTTGAGGCTGACATTTATCTATTGGAATTTTCTTTTTTTACTTTATCGGGAGTGTCTCCTTCGGGGGCGTTCTTCTGTTCCGGCTGTGTAGCGAATACAGTTTTCGCAGCGGGGATAGGCCTCTCGCTGTGAGCCTTCTGGCCAGGCTTTGTACGTCCCGGAGCCACACCTTCTGCGGTTAGCATGGTGCCGACATCGATATCCTCGTCATCTTCCTCCGAGATGCTGAAGGGTGCGCGAAGCACCTTGTGTCGCCGTGAGGCCACTACCTGTCCACCCCACTTGACCGAGATGGTGTCGTACAGATCCCATCCCTTTACGGGGAGTACTTCGGTATAGAAGCGATGGAGACGATGAAACTTCTGCTCTATATTGTTGAGATCGCCGAGATTGACCACCTGTCCTCGCACGATAGGCACGAAGATGATATCGCTGGGCGAATCCACCTTTATCATACACATCAGGGGATTCCATACCGAATCGGCCACTATGTACTCAATCAGAGGAAGTAGCGCGGTGGGAGGAAATACCGAGTCGACAAAGTGGCCCTGAATAACAGGCACATCAATATGGTAGCGCGGATTGGCCGAAATGCGTTTGCCCTGACGATTGATGTAATACGATGCGTCACGGTCGAATACCCTGGCAACGGGTACCATGGGGTCAACAGTGATACGCACCGTATGGTCAGTCATCTTCACTACCCTCACGTTTTCTATCTTGTCAATAGCGCGGAGGAGGCGTGTGATGCTGTCGGTATTTACGTCATCAAGCTTCATAGAAGTAATACGCGCGGGGAGCTGACCAAGTTCATTGGCCAGTTCGGCGGCGGTTACAAAGCGTCGTTCGGTAGAGTCATTGACCACGATGGTAAGTCCGCGACACAGCTCCTCGTGTGAAAAACGCGAGGTAAACGACAGTGCCACGGCCAGGTAGGCCATCAGACAGAGCGACATCAGACAACGAAGATACTTTTTCATACGTCAGTCGGGCCGGAGAGAGTTAGGGGCGGCAAAATGCCTTGGGAAAAATTGAGAAGAGATTAATGACTGTGGGGCGAGTGAGCGGCACGTCCTGTCACCGCTTCCACAAGCTGTGGAAGCAGATTGCACATGTCGCCGGCACCCGCCGTCAGCAGGATGTCAAAGTTACGGTTTTTTATCGTATCCACCAAGTCATCTTTGGCTATCAGCATTTTCTCAGGCGAGGTTACGCGATCGTAGATAATCTTGGAGGTTACACCTTCGATGGGTTCCTCACGTGCCGGATAGAGATCGGTGAGTATCACCTCATCGGCCATGGATAGCGATTCGGCGAACTCGGGAGCGAAGTCACGGGTGCGGGTATAGAGGTGAGGCTGGAAAGCCACGGTGAGTCTGCGTCCCGGATAAAGCTTACGTACACCCGAAATGGAGGCAGCGAGTTCGGCAGGATGATGAGCGTAATCGTCAATGATGACCCTACCCTGAGGTCCATCCTCCTTGAGCCATACCTCAAATCGGCGCTGAGGCCCCATAAATGAAGCCATCGCCTCGCGGGCCACTTCGGCAAAACGCTGCTGATCCATACAGCCCGTGAGCCACACGGCTCCCATAGCGGCTATAGCATTGTCAATATTGACCTCAACGGGTACTCCGAGGTCAATGTCCCTGACCACACCTGCGGGGGTAATGAAGTCGAAGCGAATGGCACCGTCGCCCATGCGTATGTTGGCAGCGCGGAAGTCACCGCGGTCAACCGCATAGGTGTATACAGCTACCGACGGGGCTACACGGGGACGGAATTTGAGTCCTTCGTGCATCAGCAGGTATCCGTCGGGCACAATCAGCTCAGTGAATCGTGAAAAACTTTCAAGGTACTCTTCCTCAGAACCATATATATCCAGATGATCGGGGTCTGTGGCTGTGACTACCGCTATGTAAGGGCGCAGATGATGGAACGACCGGTCATATTCATCAGCTTCGATAACGCTGTAGGGTGATGAGTCGCTCAGCAGGAAGTTCGTGTTGTAATTGCGCAATACTCCTCCGAGAAAAGCATTTGAGCCTATACCACTCACCTGAAGCAAGTGAGCGGCCATAGATGAAGTTGTAGTCTTACCATGAGTTCCGGCGAAGCAAAGGGCCTTACTGCTGCGGGTAACGTGACCCAGGAGAGCAGCACGCTTGATTACCTCGAAGCCTCCGGAAGTGAAGTAGCGGAGCACCGGAAAATCGGCAGCCACAGCCGGAGTATATACTACACGCGTAGTCTCAGGGTCGCGGAAGCCCTCGGGAATGGCCTCCATAGGGTCGCTGCTGAAACTGATTGCTACACCCTCGCGAATCAGAGAGTCGGTGAGTTCGCTCGGAGTACGGTCGTAGCCAGCGATATTGCATCCGAGGTTAAGAAAGTATCTTTCGAGCGCGGCCATGCCTATGCCTCCGGCACCCACGAAGTATAAGTTTTTCATCAGAAAACTATTGGAGTAATTGGAAGAATTGGAGTAATTGGAAGAATCGGAAGGAGAGGGAGGGGGGAGTTTAATAATCCGCAAGCGGATTACACGGGAAACGAAGGAGAAGGGGCATCTGCGAGGAGGGGTGTAAGGGGGAGGGTGATTAGCGGGAGGTTATCTCGTAGAGCTTATCGACGATCTTTTCATCGCTGTCACGCAATGCCATCTGAGAGATATTGCGCGAGAGGGCAGCGCATCGCCGGTCATCGGCAATGAGGGTCATGATAGTGTCGGGGAGTTTTTCACGCGCCTCGCTATCGGGCACCATCACTGCAGCTTCGCGCTCCACAAGAGCCATGGCATTTTTGCGTTGGTGGTCTTCGGCTACATTGGGTGAAGGCACGAGAACGGAGGCCTTACCAAGCAGTTGCAGTTCGGAAATAGTACCGGCCCCAGCGCGCGCCACCATGAGGTCGGCGGCACGATAAACTGTAGCCATATCACTTATGAAGGGTACAATCTGCAAATCGGGATTTCCTTTGTCGGTGCCGACATAGAGGTCGGCGTAATACTTGCCACACTGCCACAGCAAGCTCACGCCCTGCTTCTTAAACATATCCACAACCGGGCAGATACTCTCATTCAGGGTCTTCGCTCCGAGGCTTCCGCCGGTGACTACTATAAGCTTCTTATCAGGGTCAAAGCCGAGAGCCTCCTTAGCCTGGCGCTGACTCATCGCCGACTCAAGAAGTGCGGCACGGACAGGATTGCCTGTAAGCGTTATCTTATCCTGCGGGAAGAAACGCTCCGTGCCTTCATAGGCCACACATATAGCCTTAGCCTTGGCACCGAGAATTTTATTCGTCACGCCGGGATATGAATTCTGTTCCTGAAGCAGAGTAGGCACTCCTGCACGCTGGGCAGCCTTGAGCATGGGGCCACTGGCATATCCTCCGACACCTACGGCCACATCGGGCTTAAAGTCCCTGAGCACCTTACGCGCCTTAAGCATGCTGCGCATCAGACGCACTATCACTGCAAAGTTGCGCCAGAGACGTTTGCGGTCAAATCCCGCTACGGGGAGTCCTACGATATCGTAGCCCGCTTTGGGCACACGCTCCATCTCCATGCGGCCTTGCGCGCCCACAAAGAGAATTTCGGCCTGCGGGTCGCGTCGCTTTACCGCGTCGGCTATGGCTATGGCGGGAAATATGTGGCCACCGGTGCCACCCCCGCTAATCAATACTTTCATCAGTCTAAGAGAGTGTTTTGAATTTAAACCAAATTAGTACTTATGAGAGAGTTCGGAAATTTTTGCTTTCATCACAAAGAATTTAAATCCAAACACTCTCTAAATTAATTGAAGCTTGTAAGATTCTCGCCTCGGATTTCTTCGGGGAGCTCGCTTATCTCATCCTTAATCTCCTGCTTTTTGCTACCGGTGCGCACAGCATGGCGCGACACACTCAGCATGATTCCCAAGGCAATGGAAGTGACCAATATGGAGGTACCGCCCTTGGATATCAGCGGCAAAGGCTGACCCGACACCGGGAATACTCCGGTGACGATAGCCATGTGGAACAGTGCCTGATAACCTATCATTACCGCCATACCAATGACGAGCAAAGCCGGAAAAGCACGTGCACAACTGCCGGCTATCGCCGCGGCTCGACACAGTAGCCACAGATACAGCAGCAGGGTAAACATGCCCCCTACCAGCCCCCACTCCTCAACGATAATGGAGTAGATATAGTCACTGAATGCCAATGGCAGGCGTGAAGTCTCGCGCGAATTTCCGGGGCCTACGCCAAAGAGTCCGCCATTGGCCTGAGCCATGAAGGCATACATCTCCTGGCGGTTCTTGGCATTGATTTCAAGTTCGTATTTGGGACGTCCGTCACTGTGGAAGCGGTCCATACGCGCCACCCATGTATTGATACGCCCCATGATGCCTTCTTCCTTCACCACTTCGCCTTCGGCAAGTTCAACCGGCTCAGCATCGCCCGACGATGGCATAGCCGAGGTAAGCAGCACGGACACACCTAACACCACAATACCTACGACCACGAAGGCCATCAGAAGATTCCATACCTGACGCCAACTGATACCGCCGATAACGAGCATCGAAAGGCTTATGGCCATGAGTAGAAGAGTATTTGTAAGACCCTGGGTGATAAGCAGCAAGCCATAGAATCCTACTACAGCCGCAGATATCCATATAGCACGGTCGCGCACACGTCCATCCTTGAGCTGATTGCGCGACATGATATAGGCTATAATCATGGCGGCAGTAAGTTTCAGAAACTCCGACGGCTGTATGGTGACTATAAATGTAAAGGCTCGCTTGGCACCGTTGATTTCCTCACCGGCCACAAGCACGTAGATCATCATCATGATGGCGACGAACACACTTATAGGTGTGATGGCGTAGACCACACGGTAATGCATTTTCTGCAAGCCGAGCATGATAAAGAAGCCGGCAAGCAGCATAGAGCCGTGGCGCATAAGCGGGCCAAGCACTCCGAAGGCTGAGGATGTAACCTCACGCGACGAGGCGCTGTAAAGCTCTATGAGCGATATGATGACGAGAAACATGTACACACCCCAGATATGTTTGTCGGTGCGCTGAGGTTTAGCGTCAGAAGTAACAGCAGATGGCGCCTGAACCGGCGCACTCGCTGGAGAGGGTAAGTTTAAGTCAAGTTCCATTGTAATGAGAGAGAAGAATTGATTGGAGTGATTTATCCGGATTAACCGGGAATTATCAGGATAAGGCCTGATTACCGGAGAGGTCGCGGACTTTCTGCTTGAAGAGGGTGCCGCGCTCTTCGTAGCTGTGGAAGAGGTCGAAACTTGCACAGCAGGGTGAGAGCAGCACGGTGTCGCCCCGGCGGGCTATGCTGTGGCATGTAGCTATAGCCTCATCAAGAGAGTGAGTGTCATATATCTCAGCGACCTTGCCGGTAAAGAATTCGAGCAGCTTGGTGTTATCTACACCCATACAGACTATAGCCTTGACCTTTTCGGCCACAAGCGGAGCTATTTCGGAATAGTCGTTGCCCTTGTCCTTACCACCGAGTATGAGTATGGTATCGCTTCCCGTCATACTTTCGAGAGCATACCATGTGGAGTTGACATTAGTGGCCTTGGAGTCGTTGATATAGCGTACGCCGTCAACATTGCCCGCGAACTCCAGCCGATGTTCCACACCGGGGAAATCGCCCAGAGATTTACGTATGGAAGCAGCCTCGACACCAAGCAACGACGCCGAGAGGGCCGCAGCCATAGAGTTGTACAGATTATGAAGACCGGGGAGTGAAAGCTCGGCGCGCGGCATGCGGAATGATGTTGCGGGGGTATTGACCACCAATTCATCACACTCAAGATAGGCGGCGACACCGGCCTCGGGATGTTCTGCAAATGGGAGACGAAGCACAGGGGTGTCAACAGAAGCAAGGCGTCCGGTGACAACAGGATCGTCATTCCAATATATAAACGAATCCACAGAGGTCATATTCTGCAAGATGCGGAATTTTGAGCTCACATAGTTCTCCATCTTATACTCATAGCGGTCGAGATGGTCGGGGGTGATATTCATTATCACGGCTATGTCGGCCTTGAAGTCGTACATATTGTCGAGCTGAAAGCTTGACAGCTCGATGACATATACGGCGTGGGGCTCACGGCTTACCTGAAGGGCCAGACTCTTGCCTACGTTGCCCGCCAGACCGGCGTCAACTCCGGCACTGCGGAGTATATGGTAAGTAAGGAGCGTAGTGGTGGTCTTGCCGTTGGAACCAGTGATACACACCATACGCGAATCGGTGAAGCGGGCGGCAAATTCTATCTCCGACACTACAGGAATACCGCGCTCGATTGCGGATTTCACAACGGGCACCGTGGGAGGAATGCCGGGACTCTTCACGATGGTATCGGCATCAAGTATGCGGTCGAGAGTGTGGGTACCGTGCTCCCACTCTATATTTTCGGCATCAAGCATGGCGGCATAGCGGGGTGCTACCGTGCCGCAGTCGCTGAGAAACACTTCATATCCCTTGTCTTTGGCGAGGATGGCGGCTCCGACACCGCTCTCTCCGCCTCCGAGTATTGCTATTTTCTTCATTAGAAGTATATGATATAAATGTTAGTTCTAAAAGAGCAAGAAACAGGGGTTAACGTATCTTGAGGGTCACAAACGTGATGGCGGCAAGGAATATGCCTATAATCCAGAATCGGGTCACTATCTTCGACTCTGGCACCGCACGCACAGGATTCTGAATAAGAGCCTTGATACTACCGTCGCCGGGCTTCTGGAAATGATGGTGAAGGGGGGTCATCTTGAAGATGCGTCGTCCCTCGCCGTACTTCTTCTTGGTAAAGCGGAAGTAGGCCACCTGAATCATCACAGAGAGGTCCTCTACAAAGAAGATGGCGCAGAGAATTGGTATCAGCAGCTCCTTATGTATGAGGATGGCGAACACGGCTATAATACCACCGATAGTAAGACTCCCGGTATCGCCCATGAACACCTGCGCGGGGTAGGAATTATACCACAGGAATCCGATCAGCGCCCCGATGAAGGCAGCCATGAACACCACCAGTTCGGAACTACCGGGAATATACATGATATTGAGATAGGAGGAGTAAATGATATTGCCTCCGAGGTAGGCCATGATGGCGAGCGCCACACCTATGATAGCCGATGTGCCGGTACAGAGACCGTCAAGGCCGTCGGTGAGGTTGGCGCCGTTGGAAGTGGCGGTAATAACGAAGATAGTTACAAGAATGAACACCACCCACGCTCCGGTCATGGCATAATCTCCCATCCATTCAGTAAGCCACTCATAATTGAAGTTATTGTTCTTGACAAAGGGGATGGTGGTCTGGGGCGACTTGACATCCTCGGTGGTGTAGGTAATCACCATCTCTTCACCGGCCATAGTCTCCATCTCATGATTCTCACGAATCACGATGTCGGGGCTGTAGAGCATAGTCACACCCACGATGACTCCGAGACCCACCTGACCAATGATTTTGAACTTACCGCTCATACCATCCTTATTGTGGCGCTTCATCTTGAGATAATCGTCAAGGAAGCCGAGTGTGCCGAGCCATAGGGTAGCCACAATCATCAGCAGCATGTATACGCTCGACAGATTGCCCACGAGCAGACAGGGCACGAGAATGGAGAGTATGATGATAAGTCCTCCCATGGTGGGGGTACCGGTCTTTTTCATCTGACCTTCGAGTCCGAGATCGCGTATGATTTCGCCTACCTGCATGAGCTGCAGGCGGTCAATAATGCGGCGTCCGAAGACAAGAGCTATGAAAAGCGACAACAGAAGGGCCGCACCTGAGCGGAATGTGATATAGTTCATCAGTCCCGCGCCGGGCACATCAAGGCTGTTGAGATAATTAAAGAGATAGTAAAGCATCTATGCCTGAATAGTGGAAATGTATATTAAGTCAATCTTTAATTCGGAGAGATTGCTGAATTCATCAAGAGAGATTGCTGAATTTATCAAGAGATCACTGAATTAATCAAGAGAGATTGCTGAATTTATCAATGGAGTGAGTCGAGTACTTCCTTCACTACCTCTCGGTCGTCAAAGTGATGTTTCACACCCTGAATTTCCTGATATGGTTCATGTCCCTTGCCGGCCACAAGTATCACGTCGCCCTTACCGGCGAGTGCGGCTGCGGTGCGTATAGCCTCGCGGCGGTCGGCCACGGAGAGAGTGCGGCGCATATCGTCGGGGGTAAGTCCCTCCTGCATCTGGCGCAGTATCTCCGCGGGGTCCTCGAAGCGGGGGTTGTCGCTGGTGAGTATCAGGCGGTCGCTCAGTCGGGCCGATTCGGCGGCCATGATGGGACGTTTACCTGCATCGCGGTTACCTCCGGCACCTACTACGGTGATGATGCGTCCCGAAGTGCCGATAATGTCACGGATAGCGGTGAGCACATTGACCAGCGCATCGGGGGTATGGGCGTAGTCGACTATGGCAGTGACTCCCGTAGCGGAACGGAATGGCTGGAAACGACCTGCCACAGGCACGAGGCGGCTCATGGCTACGAGCACCTGTTCGGGGTCGAAGCCAAGCAGTATGGAGGCACCGTAGACGGCTGTAAGGTTGTAGGCATTGAAGCGGCCTGTGAAGAGGGTCTCCACTTCGTGGCCGTTGAAGCTCATGAGGGTGCCGTCGATACGGCTCTCGATGATGCGTCCGGTGAAGTCGGCCTGAGTGCGCAGTGAGTAGCCGTACTTGCGCGCGCGTGTATTCTGGAGCATCACCTCACCCGACTTGTCGTCAAGGTTGGTGAGGGCGAAGGCTGTGGCGGGCAGGAGGTCGAAGAATGACTTCTTGGCCTTGAGGTATGCGTCGACAGTCTTGTGATAGTCAAGATGGTCGCGTGTGAGGTTGGAGAAGACGCCCCCGGTGAATTTCAGTCCGGCTATACGGTGCTGGTCGGCTGCGTGAGAGCTTACCTCCATGGCGGCATAGGTACATCCGGCCACCACCATACGGTGGAGCAGTTCGTTGAGCGTAAGCGGGTCGGGGGTGGTCTGCGATGTGGGCACAGCCTCATCCTCTATATAATTGCATACAGTAGACAGCAGTCCAGCCTTGTGGCCCATCAGGCGCGCCATCTCGTATATGAGAGTGGCGGTAGTAGTCTTACCGTTAGTGCCGGTGACGCCCACAAGATTGAGTTTGCGCGAGGGGTTGCCCCACCACTCTGAGGCGAGGAATCCGAGAGCCACAGCGGAGTCAGCTACTTTAATATATGTGACTGTCGACTCGAGTCGCTCGGGCAGTTCCTCACACACTATGGCCGCGACTCCGGCGAGAGTCACCAGGGGGATGAACTTGTGGCCGTCGACCTGTGTGCCACGCACGGCCACAAACAGTGAGTCGCGCTTTATCTTGCGTGAGTCACACTCAAGTGAGGTGATCTCTTTATTGTCGCTGCCTATTATCTCTTCGACCGTGATGGCCGCCAGAAGATCAGAGAGTGATTTCATAACTTTTATATCGGTGGTGGGGGGAAATAGGGTTTATATTTGGGGGGAATTCGGAATTATCGGGATGATTGGAGTTATCAGTGGTGACAGTAGGCGGTTATTCGGTGAGATGGAGCATCACTTTGTTGCCGCGTCCTATGCGGGTGCCCGGCGATGGGTTCTGTCCGGCTACATATCCTGCTCCGGAGAAGCTGACACGGTATCCGGCGCGCTCAAGGGCATTGATGGCGTCGCGCAATCCGTAGCCTCTGACGTCGGGCACCCCGGCCTTGACGGCGTCGGGATGTGACAGTGTGCGCTTCTTGCCCTTTATATCCAGGCGTGAACGCACCTTGCTCTGACGTGAGCGCTCTGCCGTGGCATATAATGTGGGGGTGGCATCGGGAGTCCCCTCCCCTTTGAAGTCGCTGCTATTGCCGAGCATGCCGCGTGAGAAGAGTTTCAGTGCCACGCCTTTAAGCACTTCACCACTGGTGCTTGCCGCTCCGAAGGCATTTTGCTTTGGATTGGCGGTGAGCACTATGCAGGAGTATTTGGGCGACTCCGCGGGAAAGAATCCGCAGAAGGCGAGGCGCTTCTTGGAGGTGTTGTATGATCCGTTTTCAATCATGTAGCATGTGCCTGTCTTGCCCGCGATGGCCACGTTGGTATCGCGCAGACGGCGTGCGGTGCCATGTTCGCCCCACACTACCTGGCGTAGCATGTCGCGCAGCAGTGCCGCATTTTTCTCACTACATGCGCGCTCGCGCACATAGGTGACGGGCATTACGGAGTCAAGTCCTTCGGAATTGCTGATGCCGGCCACAAGGCGTGGACGCACATATCGTCCGCCATTGGCTATCGCATTGTAAATCGATAGGGTATGGAGCGGGGGTATCTCCGTGGCATATCCGTAGCTCATACGCGACAGGGCTATGCGGCCTCCACGGTCGGAGGGCACACTGTCGATACGCGGGCCTCTCTCGCCGGCTATGCCGGTGCCGAGAGCGTCGAGAAAGCCAAGTTTCTTGAGGCGAGTATAGAATTCACCAGGATTTTTTTCATACTTGGAGGTGATGATTTTGGCCATGCCGATATTGGATGAGCGCTCTATGACCTCACTTACCGTTAGGCTGCCTACGCCGTGTGAATCGGTGATGGGGCGCCCTCCGGCGTATGCCCAGGAGTGGCCTGTGGAGAGCACACGGTTGGGACTGGTGACGATACCGTCTTCGAGGGCTATCATCATGGAGAGTGTCTTGACCACTGATCCGGGCTCAAATCCGAGTACCGCGCGGTTCATACCCTCGATAAAGCCGGGGCCATGAGGATTGCGCTCAAGGTTGGATATGGCTTTGATGTCGCCGGTGGCCACTTCCATGAGCACGGCCACCCCCCAGTCGGCATTGACATATTCGAGGACGTTGTTGAGCTCGTTTTCCACGATGTCCTGCATATTGATGTCGATAGTGGTGCGTATGTCGTAGCCGGGACGTGCTGCGCGGTCGGTCCAGTTGACTATGCCTTTGGTGAGGGCTATCTTCTTTGACAGTCCCGGACGGCCGTAGAGAAGCGAGTCGAGCGCCATCTCCAGGCCGGATATGCCGTGGATGTCGGGATCGGTGGCTGTGGCGCCCACGCCTCCGATGCTTCGGCGGGCCATGTCGCCATAGGGGTTGACGCGACGCATGCGTATTTCCCATGTCAGGCCGCTGCGGTTGCGGTTGGGCTGATTGAAGAAGGGGAATGTGCGCAGTTCCTGAAGGTCGGCATTGCTGATATTATTGAGCAGCTTGTAGCTTCGGGGACGTTCGTTGCGGGGTTTAGCCAGCGGGGCGAGGAGATGGGAGCGCCACTCTGAGGCTGTGCGCACCGGAAACTTCGCCGCCATACATCGCGAGAGGGTGTCGATGTATTTATGTAGCGTATCCTCCTTGAATCGCTCGCTGCGGTAGTCTATGCGCACGGTATAGAAGCGGAGGTTGGTGGCCAGCACACTGCCGTCGCTGGCAAGGATATTGCCGCGCTCGGGGCGTATGACTTCGGTGCGGGCAAGTTCCTCGCTCGCCTTGCGGTTCCACTCCTCGGCACAGACTACGGTGGTGTCCACAAGCTTTGAGATGACCACTGCCGAAAAGATGGTCATCAGAAGGGCTATAAAGAGATAGCGGCCTATGATTTTTGCTCTGTTGCCTTTCTTCATCGCGACTCGGAGGGTAACTTAAAGGGTGGACGGTCTTGTACGTAGAGTCCCAGGGAGAGGGAGTCGACCAGATGCTGCATGCGGCTCTCGCGGGTGCGGCTCATGAAGGCGCTGCGGGCACGCACACATTCGGTCTTGGCCACTTCGAGCACACCGTTGAGGCGGCGTATCTCTTCCATGGATGTCTGGTTTTCGTATTTGTCGGTGATATATAGCATCACCACAGCCATGAGGGTGGTGATGAAGAGCCAGTGGCGCGTGAAGATGTCACTCGAAAGCACGCGTCCACGGAGTATGGTGAGTATAAGTGATTGCTTCTGTTTCTTTGCCATTGCAGGGAGAGGGTTCGGGGGGAGGGATAATGTGGTAGTGTGGATTAATGACCGGGGGGTGAAATCAAATCAGAGGCGCTCGGCCACTCTCATCTTGGCGCTGCGTGAGCGGGGGTTGACCTCCAGTTCTTCAGGCGAAGCCACTATGGGACGTCCGGTGAGAGTACGCATCGGCGACAGCCTACGGCCGAAGAAGTCTTTTTCATCATGGCCCGAGAGATTGCCTGTGCGCATGAAGTTCTTGACGAGCCGGTCTTCAAGGGAGTGGTAGGTGATGACTACCAGACGTCCTCCGGGACTGAGCACCTTCAATGACTCTTCGAGGAAATCGCGGAGGGCATCAAGTTCCTTGTTGACTTCGATACGCAGGGCCTGAAAGAGCATGGCGAGTTCTTTCTTTTCCTGACGGGGGTTGATGAGCGGGCGCACTGTCTCGAGAAGGCGCTCTACGGTGTCCACCGGGGCTTGTTCGCGAGCCTTGACTATGGCTGAGGCCAGGCGGCGGGCATTGGAGAGTTCGCCGTAGAGACGGAATATCTCGGTGAGACGCTCGGGCGAGGCCTCGGCAAGGATGTCGGCGGCCGAGGAGGTGGTGTGGCGGTTCATGCGCATGTCAAGGGCGCCTTCCCAGCGGAATGAAAATCCGCGTGAGGCGTCGTCGAAGTGGTGTGACGATACTCCGAGGTCAGCGAGAATTCCGTCGACATGGTCTACTCCGTAGTAGCGCATGAAGTTGCGCATGTATCGGAAGTTGGAGTATACCATTGTGAAACGGTCGTCGGCCCACGCACGTCTTACGGCGTCCTCATCCTGGTCAAAGGAGTAGAGATGTCCTGAGGGGCCGAGGCGTTCCATGATGGCACGCGAATGGCCGCCTCCACCGAAGGTGGCGTCAATGTATATGCCGTCGGGGCGTATGTCAAGCCATTCAAGGGCCTCCGGCAAGAGCACCGGCACGTGATATTGCTGTTCGCTCATAAGCGACTGATGATTACTGATTTACAATAGCCAAGTGGCCGCCCGGGCACATCCCCGGATGAGGATGTGTCACACGCGGCAATTTGGAGGTGTAAAATTACAATTTTCTCGCAAGAATTTACATACCCAAATTCGGGAAAATTCAAAGAAAATCCGGATGCAATTGTAAATAATTTTTAAAGCATTTCGGCGAGTGTGCGCAGACCTTCGGAAGCGGTCATCTTGAGCACGGTGACTCCGGCGGGTACGGGTGCCGGTGAGGGGTCGATATAATATACCGGCACTCCGGCACGTACATAGTGAAGCAGTCCGGCCGCGGGGTAGACATTGAGCGAAGTACCTATGACCACGAAGATATCGGCCTCACTGACAAGTTCGATGGCGGGCTCGATGGCAGGCACAGCCTCCTGAAAGAACACTATGTGGGGCCTTACGCGGTGACCCTCGATGAGAGTGTCGGGAGTGGTGTCGAGCGAATCGGGCGCGAGGGTGAAGATAAGCGAGGGATCGTCTACGGCACGCACCTTCATCAGTTCGCCATGAAGGTGAAGCACATTGGTGCTTCCGGCACGCTCATGCAGGTCATCGACGTTCTGTGTGATGACGTATACGTCGTAGTCCTTCTCCAGAGCGGCTATAGCATAGTGGCCGGCATTGGGAAAGGCTTTTATAAGGTCGTGGCGACGCTGGTTGTAGAACTTGTGGACCAGTGCGGGATTGCGCACATAGCCGTCGTGGCTGGCTACATCCATCACGGGATACTGCTCCCACAGTCCCCCGCTGTCGCGAAAAGTCGAAATACCGCTCTCGGCGCTCATGCCCGCGCCGGTGGAAATCACCAGTTTTTTCTTCTTATCCGAGTATTTATCCATCTTCATATCCGAGGTTTTTATCTGTTTAATTCTGAGGCTTTAGCTATATGACCTCCTGATGCTTTATCTATATGATATTATATGATCATACAAACTATTGACAAATATACTTATTCTACAATGTGAGTCATAGAAAGTTTGAAAAAAAATCATGAAAACGCCCGAAAACACCCCCATGAACGATTGCCCATTAAAAAACTATTGCTACCTTTGTAGCCACAATCACGGAGTGGTGCTCGAGTGGCTGAAGAGGCACGCCTGGAAAGCGTGTATACCCCAAAAGGGTATCCCGAGTTCGAATCTCGGTCACTCCGCAAACAATCAGCGACAGAAATCCCGCAAGCACACTTGCCTGCGGGATTTTTTGCCATTTGCCCCACCTCCCCGCAAGCGGGGATCACCCCAGACACAAAGCCCGCAAGTCACTGCCCGCCAGACATTCCTGTATCTCAACCGCATTGCAGAATCCATCACACGACCCATCATCCTTCCCTTTCTACTGCTTGTGGAGATGATGATGGTCGTAGACTACGTAGGCTGCACTGATGATGCCGAGGAGCACCTGGGTGAGTGTCTGGAAGGCCCATACCACCATGGCGAAGGCTGTGGCATCCGTGGTGTTGACTCCATATAGCGACAGTGCAAAGATAACAGCCAAGTTCCACGGGCCGAGTCCTCCGGAGGCAGGTATGGCTATGCTCAGTGAGCCGAAAACGAACACTACCAAACCGGGTAAGAGGCCGTAGTAGAGATCAGGACGTATGAGCGACCGGGTGAAGGGAAATGCAAAGAAGCAGAGATAGGTCAGAAGGAAGTAGGCCACCCATATCAGCAACGTATACATCCAGAAACGCAACTGATGCTTCATGGTGAATAGAACCTTGAAACCTGACCATATATTGTAGGCCTCGTTCCTTATACGGAGCACGAGTTTATTCTGCGAGTGAGAATATATTAGCCAGATGGTGACGGAAAATGCAAGTCCGACAGCAGTCCATAAGTAGGGAGACGAAAACAAGGTTACTGCCGCACGTCCCAACTTATAATGCTCTAAAAACTTACTCAGCACAGGATTGGCCACGACAAAGGCTACTGCGGTAAGCAGCACAATCATAATAGCATCGGAAATACGGTCGCCCAAGTCGGTACCGACCACAGTGGTCAGCGAAGCCTTCTGACGACGCGACACATAGAGGCATCGCCATACTTCCCCCATGCCTGAAAGAACGAGATTGAGCGCATAGGCACCATATATGGAAACCATCTCGGCAAAAGGAGGCATACGCTTCACACCTGCAGCTCGCAATTGTATACCCCATCGCACCCCTCTTATCGAACGTGACGCTATCAAAACGATACACATAACGATAAGCCATGTGTAATCGCATGATTCGCGGGTAATACGGACCACTGTGTGCACATCAACCTTATGGAACATCCACCCTAATAGGGCCACAGATACGCCAACCGACAGCAGGCCTGTCAGTACGGTTCGAAAGTCTTTCCTGACATCCTTTTTCCTGATATTCCTATGAGATTTCGCGCCCCCATTATTAGAAGGCGGAGTCGTAGTTATATTGTTTTCTGCCATGGACATGTTCTTAACTTGAAATACTTCTTGTTAAAACGCATCAATCATTTCATTAGTTTGAACAGCCACTTCTATCATATCCTTTTTTCCCGACTCCGGTCTTGTGTCTGGATGGATATACATCAATTGTGACACAGGAGGTCGTAGACGGCAGCTGAAATGCGCGCTATGGCCTCGGAAGCTGTGGATTCCGGAGCTGATATGTCCTTGACAAAGATGGCCAGACTGTAGCTCGTGCCATCGGGAAGCATGATGTAGGCTACGTCATTGTGGGCGGCCAATATGCCGTTGGAGCTGTAGCCCGATCCGGTCTTATGGGCTACAGTAACACCTTTTTTGCTTGCGAGCGGTGCTACGATGCGGTCGGTACCCGTTGTACACTCGCTCAGCGCCTTGGTAATGAATGTCTCCTTATCGGCGGAGAGGATGCTGTCGGTAAACAGGCGATTGATGAGCATGGCCGCGCCCAGGGGTGAGGTGTAGTTGTCGTACGCCTTACTATGATCTGCTGCCATGACCTCCTCTGTGAAGGCTATCTGAAATGTTCGGCGGGGTATGATGGTCGCTATCAGGCTATCGGTGACTGAGGTGTTTACTATTCGGTTGAAGAGCAGATTACTCGCGTTGTTATCGCTCTGAATCAGAGAATAGCGTAGCAGTTCACCGACAGTTAGTGATATCTCAGCGTCAGGATGATTTTCTGAGTCACGAATGTAGTCTTTTAGCATCGGACTCCATGTGTTGGGGTCAAGACTTGATATCTTTACACTCACCACCGTATCAAGCGGAGTTCCCGTATGGTCAAAGACGCTACATAGCGCAATGGCTTGATGCATCTTAAAAACGCTCATCATGGGGTAGACGCTACGGTCATTCAAGGTAATGGTGTCGTGCGTGAAGGATGTGTGGTGCTTACGCTTTGAGCCATTGAGGATTAGTGCTACACCTATCTCTCCATCGTAGTCAGCAGCTATATGGGCGATAGTGTCGGTAAGCATCGCGGCTTGCTGCGGCGACAAGAGGGTGGAGGAGGTGGTGTCATTCGTAGACTCACAGCCGAAGGAGCAATGTTTGGCAGGCCACGACAAGAGTCCAGTCAGCAGTAGAAATGTATATACGCGGGTGACGAAACGCACCTTACGATCTCTAATTTTCTTGCGGTTTCTGTAGCGAAGGTTTAAGGGCTGTGTCTCATGATCCATGATTGCGGCAGATTTGTTATTGGACTCATCCAATTATTCAGAGGAGTATATGTATGATTCAGGGGTGATTTATACCAG
This sequence comes from Bacteroides sp., assembly GCA_014801865.1. Taxonomy (GTDB): domain Bacteria; phylum Bacteroidota; class Bacteroidia; order Bacteroidales; family Muribaculaceae; genus Paramuribaculum. The sequence continues at coordinate 32,153 of JAAVDH010000034.1, forward strand.
GGGTTTGCACATCTCATACTGGTCGCAGCTGAGGGTGAATCCCGAACGACACAGAAACTCTCCCATGGCCTCACAGGAGTGGTCTACGTTAAGCACTTTCGCACGGTCAATACGGTTGTGGCCTATCAGTTCGCTGAGCAGACGAGAACCTATTCCTTTGCGGCGGTGAGTCGGGTCGACGGCCACTTGCGTGATATCGCCATAGGCTGTCTCGGATATGCCCATGCCTACTGGAATACCACCGCTATAAGCTATGAGGCAGGTAAATGCTTCGGGGTTTCTCCTCACGGAGTCAAATGAGTTTTGCCACGATGGGGTGAAGTCAATGAACGAGGTGCACCGCTGCGCTTCATCCACAGCCATCTCCCGTATCTCTATATCGCGATTAGCCTTGTCGGCCAGTGAGTCGAGTGCCTGTTGATTGTCGGCCGTGTAGCAGTCGAGCCGGCGCACTGTCTCGAAGCCTTGGCGCGAATATATTTTCACGGCGGGAGTGTTGTGGGTAAGCACCTCCAAAAGATAATTCTCTATTCCGGCTTGCTTAAGATGGGTGAGCGAATAACTGAAAATACGGTCGGTAAGCCCTTGCCCGCGATACTCCTTGATAGTACCCGTGCCAGTGTCATAAGCCGTGGCTCGTCCGCCATGGTTTCCTATACCGTTGAGGATAAATGACACAATACGTCCCTCATCGTCAAACGCAGCGAAGGATAGCTCCATCTTAGCGCCTCGACGCCTGAGCATGGCTGCCAGCGACTCCTCGTCAAGCGTCATACCATAGTCGGCAAACGCATTCAGAAACGCCTCGGCCACTACCTCGAAGGGCACCCCCTTCAGACTCCTTATATTAATCTTCTCAATACTAATTTTCTCAGTAGTATTCATAATCAGTAGTTAATATGTCAAGCATTTACTCACGTCTACAAATATAGCTACTTTTTCCCAATTCCGCCCCTTAATTATACTATCCTAAGCTTTGATTTAAAAGAATAATTTGTATATTTGCGGAGTTGTCGTTTGAAATCTGATAAACACTAATAGTAACTCGAAAGAATAGATGCTGATGTAGTGCTTGAGGCTGTAAAGAATGACATTCCCGCCTGATTGCTAATTATCCAGAGTGCGATAAAAGTATGTAATGTGAAATTTTAAATTATATGGGACTTGAGGTAAGACATAAGCGGCTGTATGCCTTTTATAATAGCCTGGTACTTAATGTGCTGATGTGCGTTGAGGTGATATTGCTGTGTGTGATGGGTTATAGTCGGCTGATGGTATTGCCTGGGGTTTTTGCCGGTATACTATTGTTGGTTATGCTCGGATATAGCGCGTGGCTGTGGATAAAGAAGCCACGAGAAATTATCATTGATAAATGGCTGGCAGATGTGTCGGCGTACTCTACTATTTTATTCCTTATAGTGCTTGCGATTGACCCTGATGACCGATGGTGGTATCTTGTGCCGGCGGCATGTACTTTCATAATCCTGATCACAGCTCTTATCAGAAAGAGGTTGCAGAAGTTCTCCATATCATAGTAGCTCGCTTTGTGGAAAGGGAATAAAAAAGTAAGGCCGTGAGTCTCTGGACTTGAGTCACGGCCGATGTAAGATTATGGATGGGGTCAGGAGAGTTTGCGTTTTATGTAACGCCATCCAAGTTGTGCGGAGGTAAAGCAGAATACTATACCTGTGAGGCAGAGAATCCAGATGGTGACGTACCATGCGGTTGGATGTCCGGCAAAGATACGCAGATTCAGGTAGTGGAGTCCGCTGAAGAGGAGTTTTTTAGCACGGCGGTTGTCATTGTAGTATGTCACATCGCCATTTGACGGATTGATGTAGAGTACCGGGCTTCCCGGAGCTTCAAGTCTCACTCTATAGACGGGTAATACGGGGTCGTAGAGTATGCCGAAGTAGAGATTGTCGGGTTCGTGGATGGTTTCTATAGTCATCGGGATACTGTCGCCAAATAATCGCCGCACGCTGTTCTCTACCGTACCGCGGGGTATGGAAAGAGGGCGTATGGTGGGTGACGAAGCGTCTAATATCGTATCTGTTTCGGGAGTGGTCACTGTGATGACAGGTATCTTACCGACACGACCGTAGCTTACAGCGCGTGCTTCGGGAAAGGCTCTGAGCACTGTAGCATAGTCAAGCCGATACTGTTCGGCCGCTAACATTCCCCGACCCCAAAGCTTTGATGAGGAGATGTATTCGGGGCCTTCTACGGGGACTAACCATGATGGCACTTTCTGAATGGTGAATAGTCCGCTTATGCTCCATGATATGAGCGGGAGGGCAAATATCAGTCCTAACGTAAAGTGGAAGCGCAGCAACTTTCCTTTCATGGGGTTACGCCACCGTCGGGTGCGTCGGCGGGTCTTAACCCACAGCAACAGGGCTACATAGAGTCCGGTAACGGAAGCTATGAGACAGATGGCGGCACCGGTATGAAGCCATGTTTTCCAACTGTCGACGTCAGCCCTTAAAGCGGGGAAATAAAGTTTGTGGGGTATGGCACCTATCCACGCCCAGAATCTTGACTCTCGGGTAGTGAACTGCAGTGGCTCTGCCGAGCGTGAGGCTACGTAAAGTTCACTTCCGTCGCTGTCGTCGTAGTAGAATTTATAGATAGGGAGTTCATCAAGATAACGTGAGTACATTATCCATTGGTCACGTTCCGTAAGGGTGTCAACCCGTGCTATTGGGGCATCAAGCCATCGTGAGGCGGTGGCGCAGGCATCGGCAAATGTCACTGGGGGGAGAGGATTACCTGATGGGGTGCAAACCGCCGAAGTATCTGTGCCGGACCATCGTATTATGGTCTCGGAACCTGAGGAGGTGATATCCAGCGACCGCAGGCCTGAGGGCAGAGAGTCAGTGAAGGCTAATGTGGCAGGCAGGGGGTCGGAGATACTAATCGCCCGATTTCTGTCAAGTCGCGGGAAATTATGATACAGCAGCACGAGTCCTGTAAAGAACCACATGCAAAAGAATATGGCAATGAACGTGCCTGTTATTCGATGAAGGGTAAAGGCCGCTCTATTGAAACGGTTCATAGATTTAGAGAGTGTTTGAATTTAAACCAAATTAATTATTATGAGAGAGTTCGGAAATTTTTGCTTTCATCACAAAGGATTTTTCGGGTGCTTTTCAAGAGTTATTATCGGTCACGATGCCCGCA
>JAAVDH010000035.1 GCA_014801865.1 Bacteroides sp.
CATACAATAGTGGTAGCAATTGATGCCATAATCTTTCGTCTCCACCCTCATTGCCTCTCAAATCAATGATTAAATTTTGATAATTGCTATTTGAGAGTAAATTTACAACACTGTCGACCCATTCAACTGTAACAATATCTTCGTCAAAGGCAGGTATTCTTATAAGATATGTCTTGACTGATACTTCTTTGGCAACTAATTCTGGAGCGTAAGTCTCAATTTCATCGTAAGGCTTATATAGTCGCTTGGGTGACAAATATTTGGCTTGTATATGATATGGTAAAACAAGCCCAAGGTGTCCGTCGTCAAACCATGAATATAGTTGCAATACTGCCTCCCATCCTGGAGTTCCTTTTTCTATTTGGGAGCGGAGCTTCTGAACTAATTGGTTGTATTCTTGTCTGGTAGAATCGTTTACAAAGTAATCAAAGCCTGCATAACTTGACTCAAGCTCGTTAATAGCAAACTCGAGGTCTTCTAAATTCTCAGTTTGGCTAAGCGAGTTATTTTGACCATATAATTGTAAGGTAAATGTGGCCAGTATTATTAAAAGAACTTTTTGAATTTTCATAAGAGACAAGGTGTCGGTTGTAGTTTTGATAACGTAAAGTTACGGATAATCCGCGAGAAATCAAAGGAATACTTCATTCTACATGGCTTCTGAAAAAGAGTAGGGCGGGGCGGAACATCATCGAAGCTATACATGAATCTCGGGACAGCTTCCGAGATACGAGACAGGTATGGATGCTTCGATGCAGAGGCATGGGTGTGACAGAAACTAAAACAGTCTCCTGTAATAGCCGCTATGCGACACCCCAGTATTTTGCGGAAGCAGAAAGATTCGAACTTTCGGAGCCTTTTGAGAGGCTCGGCCCCTTAGCAGAGGGCTGGTTTCGACCGCTCGCCCATACTTCCTTTTGTTTGACACTGCAAAGTTAGATAGCTCTTATGCAGCCTATCTGCGTAGCAAGAAAAACTTCCTAAAATTTTTTATTTGATAGGTTCGGCACAGTATTGGCGATGGCCGCCGTGGGTGCAGTGTTCTCTACGCCATACGCTGTCAAACTGCTCACAGACGGCCTCTATCAGAGTGGCTTCATCGATTAGTATTCCAAGATAGAGTTCCAGATTTCTTATTCTGCGAGGAACAAATGCCGACCCACGACTTATTCCCATTACGCCCCTCAGCCTTCTCCCTCCACTTCGAAGGGGTGTCGCTTGAATGGGTATTTAGCTGAGACATAATTTCTTCTCGTGTCCTCATTTCAGTCTCCTTTCTTATCTGATTTATATAAGATAATCATTAAAACGTACCTTTATTGAATTTCAGAAATTTTCATTGGAGCCATTTCAGCACCAAATAGAACAAGAACTTGGTTAATCTCATCCATTTACTGATTTCAGACTCTTTCTTACCAAGCATATTGGCAAGGTCCTTTTGTTTAAGGCCCCGTTCTTCCAATATGGCGTGTATTCTGTCCACAATAAGGAATGACAGGTTGACGCTTCTACGGACTTCAGGCGAAACTTTAGCCCGACGAGCTTCGATTATGCTACTTCTTTTCATATTGGTTAAATCTCAATCAAATATATCGATTATTTCAGCGTCTTACTTAACTTAAAATTATGGTTGTAAAGTTAGCAATTTATTACCAATAAAACTCCGAGAAGCACAACGGCCATAGCATATTTATCGCAAGCGAACATTACGAACAAGGCCAATGCCGTCACCGACATTCCGCAGGTTGCAATACACAGCCTCGTCTTTCCGGAACTGAACTGTACCATTTTTTAGGGAATCCAGTAATACATCGGTTTCTTTCTGTGGTCAGTAACCCATTCATCAAATTCTATCATATTTGATATTCCATCAGCAATCACTGCCTCATAATATTCTACGCCATGATAGTCTTTATCAGCAGGGGTCTCAAATTTCAGTCTAAGGATTGTCTCTTTCTGAGCAGGTGTCATTACTTCTACAATCCTGTCAGCCATCCGTTCAAAATAGCCATCATACTCAGTTCCCTCCTCTATATGAATCACATCAAACTGCCATATCTCGTCCTCATATCTATAGAATATGTGCCAAGCCATGCAGTGTTCTTCAGTGTGGAGTCCGTTAATACATTTAATCTCGGTAACATCCGGCAGTTTAGCTATTTGAGCCATAATAGCAAAACTGTTTTCTTCTGTAATGCCTTTTGAATAGACATGTAAGTCTATATCTCTATGAGAAGCCAATAATCCCATACGCAGGGAGCCTACGAGATTAACGCGGCATCCATTCTGTTCCCAGACTATGGCTATTCCGGATTTATCCAGAACCCTTTTCGCCTTTTCCTGATTGGCTAATGCCAAATCGAATGTTTCCTGTTGATTCATCTTGATAGTATTTGACAAATACAATATAACGCGACAGCCTGATAAATATTTTAATGAGGTAGAATTATTGTCTCCTTTGATTTTCAAAGCATAAATAAAAACATCCGATTTGTGCCCCACCAAAAGGAAGAAATCGGATGAAAAAATAGTAAAATACTTGATTATCAAGCATTATAGTGGAGCTGGAGGGATTCTTGCTTCGCAAGCGCTACGCGATAACGAACCCGAGGGTTCTCATCCCTCATACCACAACAAAAGCCCGCTTGCGGCGAGCTTTGATGTTGTGGAGCTGGAGGGATTCGAACCCTCGTCCAAACGTGGAACTAATAAGCTTTCTACATGCTTAGCTTCAACTTGGTTGTAGGGCCACGGCAGGCATGAAGCGACCAACCTTGGCCTTAGCCTCTAAAAATTTCGGACGCCTCGCGAGGCACTTGGTGTCCTATTTCCGATCTATCTGCACCGCCTGATCGAGGAGTCTCGGAACGGGTAAACCCTCGGGCGATGTCTCGTCTGCGTCCCTGGGACGCGGATTAGGCTTAATTTACTGTACTTCGATTAAGCAGCGAGAGCGTAGTTGTTTTCGCCATTTAAAATTTTGATGTCCCATATTATAGAGCGTAGCCATCATTGCTCTGCATGCTTACTTACCACCTCTACACGCTGTCAAAACCGGTCAGCCCCGGATGATAAGAGTTTGCAAAGTTAGGGTTCTTTTTATACTTTTGCAATAGTGAAGATGTTAATCTTCGTTGCATTATTCTTCGTTGTATTCTTCGTTGTGTACATTCACATTTGTCCGTACTCATGAATCGTCTACTTGCCTGCCTCACGATAGCTCTTGTTATGGCTGTCGGTAATATCTGTCCTGCTCATTGCTCCGCCTCAGAAATTGCTGACACTGTCACTGTTCATAACTCTGATAAGGCTTCATGCCCTCAGTCAGTTGGATTGGTACTCAGTGGCGGTGGTGCCAAAGGCATAGCCCATATCGGGGTTATACAGGCGCTGGAAGACCATAATATACCTATCGACTATATCGCCGGCACCTCTATGGGTGCTATCGTCGGAGGTCTGTATGCTTCGGGGTATACTCCGGCCGAGATGATGGAGCTGATACTGTCCAAGGGATTCGGCTATTGGTCAACGGGCACTATCGACCCCAAGCTCACCTACTTTTATTCCGAACCTGAAAAGACTCCGGCTTTCGTTACCATACCCATAGGCAGACGCGACTCTACGGGAAATGCTGCTTCAATACTCCCCACGAGCCTCATCAATCCCCTGCCTATGAACTTTGCTTTCATGGAGCTGTTCTCGGCTATATCCGCACAGTGCGGTAATGATTTCAACAATCTCTTCGTGCCCTTCCGCTGCGTGACTTCCAACGTATATGCCAAGCATAAGATAGTGTGCCGCAACGGTGCGCTGGGTGATGCTATACGTGCGTCAATGAGTTTTCCACTGGTTTTCCATCCTATTGAGATGGATGGGGTGCTGGTCTACGACGGCGGCATATACGACAATTTCCCTGTCGACGTAATGCGCGAAGATTTCGCACCGTCCATTATGATCGGTGTAGATGTGTCGGCTCCCGATAAGAAGCCCATGCGCAACGACCTCATACAGCAGCTTGAGGACATGATAATACAGAACAATGACTACTCTCTGCCCGACGACGAGGGAATACGCATCAAGATTAACCTTCAGGAGTTCTCGCTGCTTGACTTTCCCAAGGCCAAGGCCATATATGACATAGGCTACAGGCGCGCTATGGAGATGATGGACTCGATAACTACGCGTGTCACTGCCCGTATCCCCTCCGAGGCTCGCTCTCTGCGCCGCGAGGTGTTCAAGTCACGCACCCCCTATCTGCGGTTCGACTCCGTGCATGTCACCGGTGGCACACCTTCGCAGGACCGCTACCTGGCCCACATCTTTGAGTCGCACAATCATAGCGACACATTCGGCATCACTCATGCCCGCGACGCATATTACCGAGCCATCACCCCGGGTACGTTGCGCAACTTCGTGCCCAACACCGTATATAATCCGCGTACAGGTCTCTTCGATCTCAACCTCCGCGCCTATGTGCGCGAGCCCTTCAGAGCCGGATTCGGAGGCTATATCTCATCATCCACATCAAGTATGCTCTTTGCATCGCTCAGCTACAACACCCTGAGTTTTCATTCCTTCGGCGCATCAATTAACGGTTGGCTGGGTCAAAGCTACATGGCCGCCACGGTCAATGCACGTATCAATTTCAATACCCACGTGCCCTCATATCTGCGTCTTGAGGGAGTTGTAAAGCGCAAGAAATACTCTGAGAATGACCACCTGTTCTACGACTTCAATCAGCCAGCCTTCATCACCAATTCAGAAGTTTTCGCACGCCTCTTAGGCGGATGCGCCGTGGGCACACGCGGCAAATTCGAGGCCGGGGCGGGTGTGGGTCACCTCACAGACCGCTTCTACCAGACCAATATCAAAGACTTCGTAAACACCGCGCGCGACCGCGACATACGCGACCTCGGACAAGTAATAGCCCGCTACCACTACGAGACTCTCAACGACAAGGTATATCCCTCTGCCGGAGCCTCATATAAGCTCACTGCCATGGGGGTATACGGCAACTCATCATACACATTCGCCCAACACACGGACACCGAGAGTGAAACCGATCACACCTACTGGGGACAAGTAGAAGCCGAGACGCGCAACTATTTCACCCTCGGTCGCCACTTCTCCTTGGGCCTCGAATGGTCAGCGCTCGTATCTACCCGCAAACTCTACGACAGCTACGTGCGCTCGCTCGTCGAAGCGCCGACTTTCAACCCCACTTCATCATCGTACAATTCATTCAACTCTGCATTCCGCGCCAACTCATTCACCACCCTCGGAGTTGTGCCCGTGGTAAGAGTCACCGACAACTTTCAGCTCCGTACCAATCTCCATCTTTTCCTCCCCCTGCGGGCTATAGAGGAGGCGCCAGACTTCTCGGCATGCTACGGACGTTGGCTCTACGACCCGGAATTCTTCGGCGAAGTGGCCGGCGTAGTCCATCTGCCCTCGGTAGCTATCACGGCCTATGCCAACTACATGACCGTCCAAGGCCGAAAATGGAACTTCGGACTCTCCCTCGGCTACTTCTTCACCGCCCCCCGCTTCCTACGCTAATCCCGTCCATCACCACCTCCCAGTCGGGCGTATTTCTCGCACAGTGCTAACACATTGATTTACAGCGCTTACCCCCCCCCCCATTTTAACATGGTTAAAATACTTTAAAAGAAGCATCCGCAATAATTTCTTCTAAACATTTTAAACTACTTTTGCGTTTGACAATATATATTCATTTTTTATTTTTGTCTAATTATGGCTACTCCATCATTTGCTACTGATATTGTCATTACTGATGCCTATGTTTATCCATCCTCTTTCCCAGTTGGCTCACGCATCTTTGTTAAAGAGAATGTTAAAACCACCCTTCCTTCCGGTTTAGTTTTCAACCAAAACTGTACGTTTATCTTAGGGAGCAATAGTGATGTAACCATTGAGACTGCATCATCCGTAACATTCCGTGATAATTGCGGCTTCATCATGCAACCTGGCAGCCAATTTACCACAGGTGATGGTTCAACTCTCTCATTCGGAGCCGGATGCAAAGTTGATTTAAGTCAAGGCCTTGTATATTTAGGTTCCTACTATATCCCAGAGAACAGAGCCATTTTAAAACTTGGAAAAGATACATTGCTGAAAGCGGGATACCAAATACCTATCACCGGTACCGGTATAATTCAGGCACCCGAATTCAATCCCAAAGCCACCGTACAAGAGTACGCTATTTTTGAAGCGCCAGCCATACAAATCTTTGACGAAGAGATACAGATTACAGGAAACTGGCACATGGACCGTGCATACCCTCAGTGGTTTGCACCGGAGAACTGTACAAACTGGGCAACTCCTATTCATAAAGCAATAGCTATGAAACGTACCGGGGAAGTCTTTCTTCAGAGAGGTCTTTATAAAATAAAAAGATCCATTCATATACCATATGGTATTCAGCTTGTAGGTGAAACCGGAAGAAGAGGATTCGACTATACAAATTGGCAATATAAGGACACTCATGGTACCATCATAGCAGCATCACTTATGAGTGACCTTCCTGATCAGTATTCATGGAGGTATTTTGATTTTGGGTCTATGATATTGATAAACTTTAATCAGGATAAAATTCCTAGTTTTTCAAATAATAAACAGCCCTCAAACATGAAAAATGAAGGCAACCTGTGGGATAGAGCATTTCCTGTGGCAACGTGTACGGCTTTACGACACATAGCTTTAGCGAATGGTTCTAAACTGGTAACCGATGAGGGACTTGATAAGAACAATGAAGTAGTACCGGAACTTACAGCTGTTTTCGTTGCAGGAGGTTGCGTGTTTGAAGACCTGACTTTCGGCGCTTTTAAGCAAGCTATTGTTAAGACTGCTGACTATGCTGACAATATGCAAATTTTTGATTGTGCATTCTCAAAAAGCTACGAATTCAATAATTATCCGGCCTTATCAAATGGCTATAAAGAATCCGAAGAAGAAAATGATAGCCAAAATGCCCTCTATATGGTGCAACTCAATGGAAGCGGCGATAATCTTATTTTCAGAGGGAATGCTTTTCACTCCGGAAATGAGTATAACTATGCGCTATCTATCGTTAGCTGTAAGGGTGGCACCATTTCAGACAATATAATTAACGAGCGAGTTCGTATTTCGAATTGCCGTGCTATAACATTTGCAAACAATCACATGGAGTCTGATGATAATGACCTCTATGGTCCACAACTCCGTATTATAAATTCTCAAATTACAGTTTCATCTAATTTTTTCTATAAAAGTGATAAAAATAACATAGTGGTAAGAGGATCTACTTCCGGTGAGGTATGTTCAGCAATATTAGAGAACAATACATTCTCTTGCCGCTTTTTTGAAATCCCCAAAAAGTATGTAACCGGAGTTGGAGAAAATGATCAACATCTTGAAACTGACGAGGAATACACTCTTAGATACAATGGTATAGTTGAGAACTGGAAAAGAAGATCCAATTCTGCCGAGATTTGTATTAATCCTGGGGCAGACGTACAACTAATAAAACAATTTCGTCAAATAAATGGGGTTAACTATATGACTTGGCCCACTCAAGTAGGCGTCTCATTTCGGATGATAGGAGCTACGGGTGGAGACTTAGATCCTGAATCAGTTGTCGATATACCATGGTTTACAATTCTGAAAAGGCTAACCACACTTTCGCCCTATCTTTCCTATCAAGGTTGCATTAAAACTGGTTTTAGGGTCGAGAATCTACTTAATACTCAGGCCATAACCAATATACAGATGAAATCATCTGATTCTAGTGGAAACGTACGATGGTATGCTGAATCGGGTTACTATGATTACTATGCCCAAATTGTATTTGACCTTGAGAGAAAAATCATCGGGACAATTGATGGAAATAAAGTCAAACACTTGATGGCATCGCCTGAAGAACGGAAATCCTACTGTGAGTGTGTCATCGATGGAAAGATATCCAACTCAAGAGGGACTATTCTCAAACTTTACAATGAAACTCTATCCATTGGATGGGATGCTACTCTACACGTATATCGTTCATATCGAAAATCAGCAGAAGGTAGTATTGAACGTTGGGATAAAGTTGCAATCCCCATATGTGGCGCTGAGATTCTATATGATAATGGAATAACTTTGTCCGGATACCTTTGGGAAAAGCATACTGACAATAACATTCCCACAATTACCGATATTACGGATGGGATTACTGCGGTAACCTTCCGTAATTCCAATGTGGAATGCCTGTCAACAGCTAATCCATCAACATTGCTTAAAGGAACGTGGCAAAATGGTGACATTATCTATAATGTTGGCACTGATGAATCATGGAATATTTATATCAAGAAATAATAAATCACATCTACACAAATGAAACAAATTAAGATCAGGGTTAACTACCTAAAGAACCTCTTTAACTTTATAGTCGCAGCTCTTTATGGAGCAGCGCTGTCTCAAGCGCAAGCGCCTGAGACAACCATAGCCGGTATAAAGTATATTCGTACAGGTGACGGAACTTGTAGGGCTTCGATGGTAAAGACTGATAACCCATTAAGTAATTATACTGTAAAATCTACCGTTACGATAGACGGAGAAGAATGTACAGTGACCTCCATAAGCGACATGGGCATTAATGCAGTCCTTGATAACGATGGAAGTGCATATGAACATTATTCCATCAAATACAAGATTTCCTTCCCTGAATTTGTCGATACCATCTGTTCTTACTGCTTCAAAGGTCCTGAAAAAATTTCGTATCATTTTACCAGATGGAAAGATTTTAGTTTCCCCAATGCAAGAGTCATAGAGTCATATGCTTTCGCTAATTGTGTAGGAGATATCATTATTCCAGAGGGTGTGGAAGAGATAGGATATAAGATTAACGGAGATTATCAATTCGGACCTACAATAATAAGTCTCCCATCTACGCTTAAGCGAATGTCGGCACTTGCAGTTTCACACACTGATTTAACGGCAGCTCCAACTTTTTGGTCCACTACTCCTCCGGTAATAATACCTCTACCTGACGGAAATAGTTTTCCGCTAAATTTTGAAAACAATTTATACGCGTGTATTTATGTGCTTCCAGCCTCCTTGGATGTATATAAGAATGCCGTAGGATGGTGTAATGTCCCATATATTGAGCCTATAAGTGGATTGGATGCTATAGATAAAGTGGCGACTGGCGAAGATATCGCATTCGAGGTGAGTGACAGCGCTATTAGTGCGGTGAATTGCTTACAGCCCGTGGAGGTTTACACCACTGACGGACGATGTGTGGCTGTTGGAACTGACGGTACTGTATCAGGTCTTAATGCAGGGCTTTACATAGTGCGCTGCGGAGCGACAGTAAGCAAAGTCTACGTAAGATAAGACGCTTACGACAGAGACCTACGTGTTTATCACCGTGGATAATCGCATGGTGTGCACGGTTGATAAAGCTACATACACAACATGAGTCGCGGAGCGACGATATTGTCTGTAAGTCTTCGTTTTAAGAATGACTGCACCACAATACCGTCGCTCCGCGACTCATTGTTTAGAGAGTGTTTGAATTCAAACTATTGCTGTCGTACAATAAACTGTTTTGGACATCCGCAAATTCTTAGTCGTTGCCTTAACGGTATCCATACAACATCGGCGGCCTCCGGGCGCCGTGCTCTCGGCTCCACAATATACCCCGAGCACCTCCCTGCGGTCGGTGATCGGGGCTACGTAAAAATCCGCGACCTTCGGGCGCGAATGCCGCATTATCTACGTGTAATCTATCAAATAACCATATCATTGGATGTATCTGCGTAACATATGCAGTTACATCCAATGATGGTCAATAGAGTGAGGGGGCGCAGAGGTCGCGGAGGAGGTCGGCGTAGCGGGCTACGACAGCTTCGGCAAAGCGGCGGCCTTTTTCGGGGGTGGCGAGAGCGGGATTGCCGACACCGGTATCGTCGCTGATGCTGTTCCAGTTGCGGGGCACCCATGCCACTCCGTCGCGGAGTGTTTCAGCGGCAAAAGTACGCGAATGTCCGTCACCGGCCTCTTCGAGTCGCACGAGTTCGGGATGATAATACATCATCACCGAGGTCTCGAGTTCATCGGCGTGATCACCTGGATCGTCAAAATAGTCTTTGCCGCGACACACTTTGAACCACTCGGAGGAGGCGATGAGCATATCGGGGAGTGTCACACAGAGATCGCGTATCATTGACTTGAATGTGTTGCCTCCATGGCCATTGATAATCACAAGGCGGCGAATGCCCTGATGGTACAGGCTCTCGGCTATGTCAGTCAAGATGGCTTTCTGAGTTTCATAGCGGGTGTGCACACAGAAAGGTTGCTCCCTCTGACCGGGATTCTGCTGACCCATGGTGACAGGGGGCATCACCATGGACATAATTCCATACTTCTCTTTTGCAAGACGGGCTGCATCGACGGCAATGTCGTGAGAGAGGATGCAGTCGGTCAGATAAGGTAGATGGAGATTATGGGGCTCGGTAGCTCCCCAGGGCAGAAGAGCGATATCGTAGTCGTGGCGGCGCGTTGTGCCGAGGTTTGATATGGAAAGGTCAAATGCTTTATTGTCCATAGGATATTGTATAGAGCAATAGAACTATTGGAATGTGGGGGATCAAAGCGACTGAATGAGTGTGGTCTGATTGGAGCGGATACGGGGCTTTAGTTCGCCGCCATACACCACCATAGAGCCATCGGGAAGGGCGAGGAATGTAGCTCCGGCGCGCGCCAGTTCTGCATCTTCGGGGCCTTTGGTCCACTCCCCTGTCGCGGGATTGAAGATGTAGAGCGCGGGATTAAAGCGATACCATTCGTTGGGGTGTTGCAGATAGTCGGGAGCCTGATTGCGCAGAGCTTCGAGGAACACATCTTTATTAACACCTCCTATGACGGCAAATCGTCCGTCGGGGAGCACTGTCATAGCGCCACCGCCGAGTGATACGGCCTCACCTGCGGCATTACGGGGTCCGGCTACGGTGGTCCACTTGCCGCTCTTGGGCGAATACTTCAGTCCCTCGGTATCAAGTGAAGCCTCGCGCTTTTCGCCCTTACCGGCAAATCCGCCCCACAGGTACACGTCACCCTCGCTGTCGGCTGCCATCACGGGTTGCACACGAGGATTGCCGGGGAAGTCGCGGAGCTTCTTCCAACCGCCGTCAACCGCGTCAAGATCGAGCACATACATCGAACGCGAAGGAACGCCGGCTACATTGCCGCCGGCTACATACACTTTGCTTCCGGCACGGCATGCGGCCATATTGTCGATAGCCACGGGGAGTGAGGGCAGCTTCTCGAAACGCACGGGATTGAGACGCAGCAGTTCGACATCGCTCAAAGGAGCGCCGTCACTGCCGGTGCCTCCGATAAAGAGCACAGCCGACGAGGCATTGCCGCCTACTCCGGCAGGCACACTTACAGCAGCGCCGTAAGCCTTAGCCTCGTCCATGGCGCCAACAAGTTCCCACTTGAACCCGTCGCCATCGGGACATCCGGTATACACGCCCTTGTAAAAGCGCTTTGAAGCACCCGGGCCAAGCGGGTCAAGAGTGGGGAAATTACATCCTCCGGCCACAACGGCGAGCCCGTCAATTACTCCTCCGTAGGCCGCCGACACACCATATTCGATGCCGTCCTCGGGCTTGAACATTTCGAGATTACCTGCTTCCATCTTGAAGGTCGAAGCAGGAAGATTGTCACCATTAACCAGATTGGCCTCGGTGTAGGGTTGCCATCCGTAACGTACGTAGCGGGGTGAGGGAATATCCATAGAATAAACTTTTATACGATTGTCAGGTAAGATTTCTGCCGTAGCCGGACGATAGAGGCCGTCCGTCGAAGCCACCTCAAAGGTGGTAAGCGCATCGCCCGAATAGGGATGCAGCCCTGCGGCATTATTGAAAGTAATATAGATGGCTCCGTCAGCCGACACAGCCGCCACGGGTTCGGGTCCGGCGGGAGTAAGGTCGGTGAAACCGTAGAGACGGTTGAGAGCCTGACGCGCAAGACGCTCACCTACGGGGCGTTTATTGCGCGGATGTACGTCCCAAGGGTCGCCATGATCAGAGGTTACAGCCATGGCCGTGTTAGGTATGCGCTCGGCGAGCAGACGCTGACGATTGCGGAATTCCGGCCATGAGGGGCGGTTGATGCTACTGAGTTGTGCGAAGTAGAAAGGCATCTCAGGGTCGGCAAACTCACGTCGCCAACTATCCACGAGGCTCTCGAAGAGCTGATCGTGAATCATAGGATTGTGGGCATTTGACTCACCCTGATACCATATAACACCCTTAAGAGGATAACTTCCGAGAGGACGGATACCGGCGCCGAACAGATAGCCGGGTTCAAATGAGTGACGATGAGAGTAATCATCGGCTCCCATATTGACGATGGCTCGTCCCTGAGCCCACGGCTGAATATAGTCGTTGGTAAGCCAATTGACCGTAGCCTCAGGTATATCGCGTTCGAGAGTAGCCATATCTATCCATGAGCATGTCGTGGAGCCTCCCACAGCATTGCTGATAATACCCACAGGCACATCAAGACTGTCGCGAAGCATCTTACCGAAGAAATAGCCTACGGCCGACATATTGTCGACTGTTGCCGGATACGAGGTAGTCCAGTGTGTGGGACGATAGTAGTGGAGAGAGTCAACCTGAGCTTTCTCCTCTTCGCTCCACTCACTATTATTGCTGGTCAGCACGACTCTCTTCATGTCGAAGAATCGCAACTTCGGGTCAGCAAGTACCTTCTTCAGTTCCTCTGCCTCAATGCCTTCATTGATCATGAAAGCCATATTGCTCTGTCCGCTTGCCAGCCACACCTCGCCGGCCAGTATGTCGCGGATGGTGATAGTTGAGTCACCATCGCTTACCGTCATCTCATAAGGTCCTACGGCCGTAAGCGGAGCCGTGGTAACAGCCCATTGTCCACGGTTATCGGCCTGCGTACGATAAGTGTGCGAGTCAAGAGTCAGAGCTACCCGTGATCCGGCATTGGCCGTACCGGCTATCTTCAGCGGGCGATTGCGCTGTATCACCATCGAGTCAGTGTATATTATCGGCAGTTTCAGACCACCATATTCGCCCGTAAGACCACTGTAGACGGTCGACGCGAGTATCTTGGCACCATTCACATCGGGATGTACGGCATCACGGAAATAGTTGGGATAGTCGCGCAGGGGTGCCTCAAGATCTATCAGTTCTACTCCTGTAGCCTCGGCCACATTCTCGATAGCCTTCTGAATTTCAATGCGCCAATCGCGTGTGCCGCTGCGGAAACGTCGGTGACGTGCTGTCACCGGAGTAACGCGGGCTATGATTACTCTCACCTGCGGATTAATCTCACGATAAGAGTTTATCAGGTCAATGTAATCGCTCACAAACTCGTCACCATAGTTGGGCCAGTTGAGCGGATCGGTATCATTGATTCCGAGAAGTATCACCACTATATCAGGAGCAAACTCCTTTGAAGCGGCATACTCAGGAGTCTTTACGTAGGGGTTGTGGCCTTTTTTCAGCAATGTAGCTCCGGAATGACCGAAGTTACCGACTTCATATGCATCGCCGAGAGTTTTCTGCAGCAACGAGGGATATGACCGTGTCGCCCGGTCGGGCAGGCCGTAGCCAAACGTGATACTGTTGCCCACACACGCCACCTTTACAGGACGCGAGGGCGTGCCGTCAGAAGCTGCTACAGCAGTCAGAGCCGCTGAAAAAACAAAGGCGCTGAAGATACCCCGCAGCGCCTTTCCTATAGGTTTACTTTTTAAGTATCTCATTGATAAGCATGGATGACTTAATCATCATTCGTGGTATATGGAAGGGGCCCTTGAATAGGTTGCCCTTTGCAGGCTGAGCCACAGAGCCGTCGCGATGGAGATAGCCGAACCACTCACCATAGACAGGATCGGGCAGATACTCGTAGGCCCAGTCGTTGGCCAGACGGTGCATCTCCATGTAGCGGTTGTCGCCGGTAGCGAGATAAGCATAAAGTGTGGCGATGACAGCCTCGGTCTGGGGCCACCAGAACTTCATGTCCTGTGAATAGTCCTGTGCGGGGAATCCCTTGCAGTCCTTGAAATTGATGATGCCTCCGAACTCCTCGTCCCAGCCCCATTCCCAACTCCAGTCGAGAATCTGAAGAGCCATGTCGGTGAGTTCCTTGTCCCAGCCGCGATAACAGCTCTCTTCGAGCAGGAACCATGCGGTCTCTATGCAGTGACCGGGATTGATAGTACGTCCTGCTATGGTATCTATGAGTTTACCGTCGGGAGTCACCATCTCCAGAAGAGCCTTATATTCGGGGTGGAGGAAGTAGCGGCGGATAGCGTCGATCGACTTCTCTATCTGCTCGTCGAGACAGGGGTCGGCGATAGCTTCGCGGATACGTGAGGCCGTGTTGATGAGAATCATGGTCACCGAGTGGCCTATGGCCTGCAGTGACGGCTCATACTTGGGCTGAAGTATGCCGGGAGTCGCGATAAAGCGCTGTATCTCCTTGAAGAGAGCGAGAGCCTTGCGGGCATATTCCTTGTCTCCGGTAGCCAGCGAGTATTCGCTCATAGCTATGGCAGCGAAACACTCGGAGAACACATAGCGACGCTTACGCAGAGGGGTTCCGTCGGCCGTCACCTCAAAGTACATGCGTCCGTCCTCGGGGTCAAAGCAGTGGGCTTCGATAAAGTCGAGACAGCTCTTGGCCATTTCGAGATATTCGGGACGCTTCTCCACATTATTGTATGCAAAGCTGTATGTAAAGGCGCAGCGACCCTGAAACCACACTGACTTGGTGGTATCCATCAGACGGCCCTCGCGGTCAACGCAGGTATACACACCTCCGTTCACGCGGTCAAGACCATGCTTGAGCCAGAAGGGAAGAATGTTGTCAACGAGGTCTTTACGATATTTTTCACCCCACTCCTGAAGGTAGGGCACGATTAATTCATTCTTTGACATTGTAGTAATGAGTTATTAGGGGGGGGGAGTTAGAGAAGAGCGATCAGAATCAGAGCTTGTTGCAGCGGTCGAAGAAGGTGATTGCTTCGAGTTCGGCCTTCATAGCTGCCTCTTCCTCATCAGTAAGGTTCTGGAAGGGTACGCGGTTGGGGCCCAGATCAAGACCTATGAGCTTCATGATGCGCTTGCCGCCCACGATATTGCCACGATAGCGGCAGATGACGTTGATAACCTCCTGCGAGAAGTTCTGCTTTTCACGTGCAGTCTCGATGTCTCCCTTTTCCCAAGCCTCGATAATGCCGGTAAGCTCGCGGCCATTGTAGTTTGTGGTACCACCGATACCACCCTGAGCACCGCCCTGAGCCAGTGAGGGAAGAATAGTCTCGTCCTGACCGTGGAGCATGTCGTACTTACCGTCCTTATAGAGGCGACACTGATTGTATTCATACAGGCTCTCGAAGGTATACTTGATACCGGCGAAGTTGGGTATGCGTCCGTCAACAGCCTCAAGAAGCTTCACCATGGGAAGGAATGCGCCGTTGAAAGCGGGAATATGATAGTAGTAGAAGGGCAGTGAGGGAGCTGCGGCAGCTATTTCCTCGCAGTACTTCACGAGCTCTTCAATACGTCCGATTTTGGGGAAGGGAGGAGCCATAGAGCCGATACCCCAGGCACCGATCTTTTCGGCATGTGCGGCCAGCTTCACGCTATCGCGCAGGCAGCAGCTGCCTACATGTACGATCACTTTGAATCCTTCGGGCACTGAAGCCACCCATTTTTCAGCCACAGCCATGCGTTCTTCGGGAGTAAGCATGTAGCCCTCGCCTGACGAACCGTTGATAAACACGCCCTTGAGGCCGTTTTTCACCAGCATATCGGCGTATGCGGGTATGATGTCAAGATTAATGTCTCCATTGGGATGCATCGGGGTGAAGGGTGCATCTATAAGTCCTTTGATTTTTTCCATTGTAGTAGGTATGATAGATGTTAGTTATCGAAAGATATATAATAGGAAATCAGGCGGCGGTGCCTAACTCGCGTTCGCTGAATGCGTCCTCCATGTTGAGCGTAGTCGGACGGAGAACTGTCAGCTGCAGTATCACGGCCAGAACCAGGGCAGCGGCCATCATGGCGAATCCGAGACCCATATTACCCTCGGCGGCAAGCGAACCGAGGAAGTCGGTGGCAAGCGCTCCGATAAAGAGGCCCGACATATTCATGATACCATAGGCGGTGCCACGGTTACGGGCTGAGACAAACTGACAGAGGATAGGCATATTGTTGGCATCAAACAGTCCGTAGCCGAGTCCGAACAACAGTCCGGCTCCTACAGCGGCCACGATGGTAGTGCCGAAGCCCATGAGCACCAGCGCGGGCACCATCATGGTGAGACCTATGGCTGAGGTGTAGATTCGTCCCTTGAGGTTGCGGCGAGCCCAGTTGTCGGCCATCGGTCCACCCACCATCACACCTATAAATGATGACACGGCTATGGTTATCGTAGCCACGGGGCCGGCCTCGACCATGGATATGCCCAGCGAAGAGGCAAAGAGTTCGGGGAGCCAGTTCTTGGTAGACCATCCGGGGATGGAGCATGAGGCAAAGAAGAAGAGTATGGTCCAGAAGGCCACGTTACCTAAGAGCATACCGAGTGACTTGACAATGCCGCGACAGCCCTGACGAAGAGTCTCTCCGAGGGGCAGACGCTCGCTGAGGAGTTCTTTGGCGGGTTCAAGCACACGCTTCTCACGCAGGAACACGGCCAGTACGACTGCATATACAATACCCACGATTCCGAACCAATGGAATGCAGACTGCCACGAGAGTTCCTGAGCGACAAATGCACCGAAACCACCTACGGCCTGGCCCATATAGAGACCTGTCATGTGTATGCCTATGGCGAGACTGAGCTGTTTGCCGGTAAAGTAGTCTGCTATAAGCGAGAGTGCCGCAGGAATATATAATGCCTCGCTTACACCCATCACGGCGCGCAGCCAGTAAACTTCTGTAAATGTAGTGGCATAACCGAGGAGCAGGGTCACGGTTGACCACACGATGAGTGACACGACGATGAGCCACTTGCGGTTCACACGGTCAGCCACGATACCGGATATCGGACTCATGATGCCGTATATCCACATGAAGGCAGCCATGACCTTACCGAACATGATGGTGCTCTCGAGTTCGGTTATGTCAGCCGCCATGGAGTCACGCATGGTCGACAGCATCTGACGGTCCATATAATTCAGGAGAGCTACTACCCAGAGCAGCGCTACCACCACCCAGGGATAAATGTTGCGCTTCGCAGGCGCGGTGTCTGTTTTCATGATAGGGTTACGAGATAATTATTGGTAATAAATGATTGATTTTTGACGTATCTCAACGAGGCGCCATTGATAATGCAAAGATAGTCGTTTTTTGTCAGTGGCCGCATATCCATTAGTATTTTATGTTAACTTTGCATCAAAGATTTTTTTTGACTTGACATGGAAAATTTCACCTACCATACCCCGACCAAGTATGTATTTGGACGCGGGGCCGAAGAAAAAGCCGGCGAAGAAGCTCTTGCAGCAGGAATGACCGACGTGCTCCTCTGCTACGGCGGCGGATCGGCTATACGCAGCGGAGTGCTCGGCCGTGTGGCTCACGCCCTTGACAGCGCAGGCGTCAACTACGTGGAATTCGGCGGAATACAACCCAACCCTACCGATGACAAAGTATATGAAGGTATCGAGATATGCCGTCGCGAGAGGCTGACGGCTCTCATTGCCGTAGGCGGCGGATCGGTAATAGATACAGCCAAGGCCATAGCGGCAGGAGTGCCTTACGAGGGTGACTTCTGGGATTTCTTTACAGGCAGGAAAGTGGAGAAAGCACTCCCGGTAGGAGTGGTGCTCACCATTCCGGCTGCCGGAAGCGAGGGTAGCGGAAATGCTGTCATAACAAAGCTTGACGGACTGCACAAAATCAGTATACGCACCGACTACGCTCTGCGCCCCAAGTTTGCGCTGATGAATCCGGAGCTCACCTTTACCCTTCCGCCCTATCAGACCGCCAGCGGTATAGCCGACATGATGGCCCACATCATGGAACGCTACTTCTCTCCCTCCGAGGGAGTGGAGATAACCGACCGTGTGGCCGAAGGCGTGCTCAAAGCCATTATAGAGGAAGCGCCCAAGGTAATGGCCCGTCCCGACGACTATGATGCCCGCGCCAATATAATGTGGAGCGGCACACTGGCTCACAACGGCATCTGCGGCACAGGCCGTAAGGAGGACTGGACCTCACACGCCATGGAGCATGAAATCAGTGCCGTGTACGGTGTGACCCACGGTGCCGGACTTGCGGTAGTATTTCCGGCCTGGATGACATATATGGCCGACCGTCAGCCGGCTAAGATTGCGCAGTTTGCCCGCAGAGTGTTCGGCGTGGAGAATCACGACGACCGCTCGGCAGCCATGGAAGGCATCATGATGCTCCGTGCTTTTTATGGCAGTATCGGTCTGCCCGTGACTTTCGCAGAACTTGGTGTGGCCAGCCCCGACATAGACCTGCTCGTAAAGAAGCTGCATGAAAACAAAGGTGAACGTATCGGAGGATACCGCACGCTCACAGCCGAAGATACAGCCGAGATTTACCGCCTGATGCTCTGATATTCATGCGCCTCATACGCTATACCCCCGATAAAGCCGTTGTGTGGGACAGTTTCGTGACTGCCTCACGCAACGGCACATTCCTTTTCAAACGGGGGTATATGGACTATCATTCCGACCGGTTTACCGATCACTCGCTCATGGCGTATGACGGTCGCGGTCGACTCATAGCACTGCTACCGGCATCGGCCGACGACAATACGCTTTCTTCTCATGCCGGACTGACTTACGGAGGATGGGTAACTTCTACGGAGCATTGCGGCCAGGCCGTGATGCTCGATATCTTCGATGCGCTCAGGAACTATATGTCAGCAAACGGCTTCAAGGAGCTCATCTACAAACCCGTGCCGCCGATATATCACCGATATCCCGCCGAGGACGATATCTACGCGCTATTTCGCCAGGGAGCCGTGATGGACGGCTGTATGACATCGGCCACCATACCGCTTGACTCCCCTCTGCTCATCTCAGGCAACAATCGCCGCGATGCCGCCAAAGCCCGTCGCGAGGGATTTACGGTGGATGCCACGACCTCTGACGCCACCCTCGAAGAATTCTGGACGATACTCACCCTACGTCTGCGCGAGGCCCACGATGCAAGTCCCGTACACTCGCTTGATGAGATACGCCTGCTCCACTCGCGCTTTCCCGACAATATACGCCTCGTAGCGGCCCGCACACCCGACGGAGAGATGGCAGGAGGCATGCTGCTGTATATCGCTCCACCGGTAGTACACACTCAGTATATAGCCACCACAGAAGAGGGTCGCCGCAATAGCTGCAACGCCCTCATACTCACCGACATCTACGACGCGCTGACCACCGGTCGGCACAGCCCGGACAATACCCTCAACATTGCCACCGACACTCCCCTGCGCTACATCGACTTCGGCACATCGTGCCAAGAGTGGGGACGCATACTCAACGCCCCTCTTGCCTCACAGAAAGAGCGTCTCGGAGGCCGCACAACCCTCTACACCCGCTATCGCCTAAGCCTCTGATTAAATAGGCTTCATTACGTATGTTATTCTTGTGATGTGTTTTTCAGGCAGGATTTTTGGAAGGACGGTTAAAAAGAATTAATTTTGCCGTAGGAAATAATAGCGCCTAAAATTAAGTATAATTATCAACAATAATCAAATTCAAACCAATCCTCAACTACTATGTGGTTAACCAACTCATCCGTGGGTAGGAAGGTGGTGATGTCAATCACAGGCCTTTGCCTTATCCTCTTTGTCACGTTTCATGCGGTGATGAACGGTGTGGCCATCTTCTGGCCGGCCGGCTATAACATGGTATGCGCATTTCTCGGTGCCAACTGGTATGCTCTCATAGCATCCATGGGCCTTGCAGCGCTCTTCATCATCCACATTATCTATGCCCTGTGGCTTACCGTACAGAATCGCAAAGCCCGTGGTAACGACCGCTACGCTGTAGTGCGCAAGCCCGAACAGGTAGAATGGTCTTCACAGAACATGCTCGTACTTGGCATCGTGGTACTCGCCTTCCTGTGTGTACACATGATTCAGTTCTGGGCAAAGATGCAGCTCGCCGAAATCATCGAGTGCAACTATGTTTACGAAGGTGTTCCCGTTCCTCCCCAGGCAGGCACATGGTTTATCCAGATTGCCTTCAGCCAGATCTGGACCCCCATCGTATACATCATCGGCTTCGTAGCCCTGTGGTTCCACATGACTCACGGCTTCTGGTCAATGTTCCAGTCAGCCGGTTGGAATAACGACACATGGCTTCCCCGCCTGAAGTGCATCGGCAACTGGTGGTGCACCATCGTTGTAGGTCTCTTCCTCGTTGAAGCTATCGTGTTTACCGTGCAGGCCAACAACGACGCTTACCTTACCAACCCCGCGCTCATCGAGCAGTATGAAGAGTTTGCCATGGAGCAGGCTCACTGCAACGGCCCTGTTGCCGAAAGCGCTGAGGTAGTAATCGTAAACTGCGAAGAAAACTGCGCTCCCTGCAACAACAACTGCGAGAGCAACTGCAACCCCTGCAGCAGCGACTGCAACGAATGTCAGTCAGAGTGTCAGGCAACTAATGTTAACGAATAAAAAAGTCACACACTATAGATATGGCAGACGTTAAGAATCTCGAGGGTATGATTGACTCTACCCCCATCATGAAGGATTTTGCCGACATCGAATCGTCAAAGCTCCCCGAATATCAGATTGACTCTAAAATACCCGAAGGCCCCCTGGCTGAAAAGTGGACCAACTATAAGGCTCACCAGAAGCTCGTGAACCCCGCCAACAAGCGCCACCTCGACATCATCGTGGTAGGTACCGGTCTGGCAGGTGCTTCAGCAGCATCAACCCTTGCCGAACTGGGCTTCAACGTGTGGAACTTCTGCATCCAGGACTCACCCCGCCGCGCTCACTCTATCGCAGCTCAGGGTGGTATCAATGCAGCCAAGGACTATCAGAACGACGGTGACTCCGTATATCGCCTGTTCTACGACACCATCAAGGGCGGTGACTTCCGTTCACGCGAAGCCAACGTATATCGCCTTGCCGAAGTGTCAAACAATATCATCGACCAGTGCGTTGCTCAGGGCGTTCCCTTCGCCCGCGAATACGGCGGTCTGCTTGCCAACCGCTCATTCGGTGGTGCTCAGGTAAGCCGTACATTCTATGCCAAGGGCCAGACCGGCCAGCAGCTCCTGCTCGGTGCATACGCCTCACTCAACCGTCAGATCAAGAAGGGTCAGGTTCGCTCGTTCAACCGTCGCGAAATGCTCGACCTCGTTATCATCGACGGACGTTGCCGCGGTATCATCGTGCGCAACCTCATCACCGGCGAACTCGAACGCTACGCTGCTCACGCCGTAGTACTCGCTACCGGTGGTTATGGCCGCACATTCTTCCTTTCTACCAACGCCATGGGCTGCAACGGCTCTGCCGCCATCCAGGCCTTCAAGAAGGGTGCATACCTCAGTAACCTCGCTTTCACTCAGATTCACCCCACATGTATCCCCGTTCACGGCGAAGACCAGAGCAAGCTCACCCTCATGAGCGAATCGCTGCGTAACGACGGTCGTATCTGGGTGCCCAAGAAGAAAGAAGATGCCGAAGCCATCCGCGCCGGTAAGAAGCGTCCTACCGACATTCCCGACGAAGATCGCGACTTCTACCTCGAACGCCGCTATCCCGCCTTCGGTAACCTCTGCCCCCGTGACATCGCCTCACGTGCCGCTAAGGAACGTTGCGACGCAGGCTACGGTGTAGGTACCGGCAACGCCGTATATCTCGACTTCAAATATGCCATCGAGCGTCTGGGTGCCGACGTGGTTCGCGACCGTTACGGCAACCTCTTCGACATGTATCAGATGATCTCTGATGACAACCCCTACGAGACCCCCATGATGATCTTCCCCGCTAGCCACTACACCATGGGCGGCATCTGGGTTGACTACGAGCTCCAGACCTCTATCAAGGGTCTCTTCGCTATCGGCGAATGTAACTTCTCTGACCACGGCGCTAACCGCCTCGGTGCTTCCGCCCTCATGCAGGGTCTTGCCGACGGTTACTTCGTGCTCCCCTACACCATGCAGAACTACCTCAGCGATCAGATCAAGGTGAAGCACCCCGGTACCGACCACCCCGAATTTGACAAGGTCGAGAAAGAGGTTAAGAACCGCATCGACCGCCTCATGGCCATCAAGGGTACACAGAGCCCCGATCAGCTCCACAAGAAACTGGGTCACGTTATGTGGGACCTCGTGGGCATGGGACGCACACTCCAGAGCCTCGTAAAGGCCGTGGAAGAAGTAGAGAAGGTACGCAAGGAATTCTACAGCGACCTGCGCATCGTAGGCAGCGCCAACGACCTCAACACCGAGCTCGAAAAGGCTCTACGTCTTGAAGACTTCCTCGTTATGGCCAAGATGATGGCTATCGACGCCCTCCACCGCAACGAATCTTGCGGCGCACACTTCCGCGAGGAATATCAGACTGCCGACGGCGAGGCTGCACGTAACGACAAGGATTACATGTACGTAAGCTGCTGGAAGTATACCGGTGACAACGAAAAGCCCATCCTGCTCAAGGAGCCCCTCCACTACGAAGCCATCCAGGTGCAGACACGTAACTACAAGTCGTAAACCGATTCACAAACCGCCTATTAAAACAGAAGATCATCCAAAATGGAACATACTATAAGCGTTAATCTCAAGATCTGGCGTCAGCGCGGTCCCAAGGAACCGGGCCAGTTCGTCAACTATCGCGTTGAAAATGTGTCCACCGGCAGCAGCTTCCTCGAAATGCTTGACATGCTCAATCAGCAGCTGGTCGATAAAAACGAAGAACCCGTAGTGTTTGACTCAGACTGCCGCGAAGGTATCTGCGGTATGTGCTCACTGTACATCAACGGACATCCCCACGGTCCCGTGCAGGGCATCACCACCTGTCAGCTCCACATGCGTAAGTTCAACGACGGCGACACCATCACCATCGAACCCTGGCGTTCAGCCGCCTTCCCCGTGGTTCGCGACCTGATGGTAAACCGTAACGCCTTCGACCAGATACAGCAGGCCGGCGGCTACGTATCATTCAACTGCGGTGGCGCACAGGATGCCAACAACCTCCCCATCTCTAAGGAAGTTGCCGACACCGCCATGGACTCAGCCACATGTATCGGCTGCGGCGCATGCGTAGCAGCTTGTAAGAACGGCTCTGCCATGCTCTTCGTGTCAGCCAAGGTAAGCCAGTTTGCACTCCTGCCCCAGGGCCAGGTAGAACGCAAGCGTCGTGCCCGCGCCATGGTGGCCAAGATGGACGAACTCGGCTTCGGTAACTGCACCAACACCGGTGCCTGCGCCGCTGAGTGCCCCAAGAATGTGCCCCTGAGCAACATCGCTCGCCTCAACCGCGAGTTCATCAAGGCCAAGTGCTCTGACTAATCCCACTCACACATGTGCGATGGTCACGTGACAACCGCCACTGACCATCCGCACCAATAACCCTACTGAGGGCTGTGTCGCCAATCCGCGCGACACAGCCCTCAGCCTTTTTATCCCTCCACGCCTCACATTTCCCATACGAAAAAAACTTTCAATCTAATACATTGTACTTTGCTCAATAAATACTTATATTTGCAGACCAATCATCACACCCACCAATGAAAACTTGCACACTACTGCTTATATGTATTCTGTCGGCACTTAATCTCTATGGATTAGAGCGACATCTGACACTTGAAGTCGAACCCGTCGATACATCTGACATTATGAATCTCCGTGTTTGGGATTTCTCCAAAGGTAAGATTCATGGAAACTATAAGGGTGCAGAAATAATTCTACATGGTGACACGCTACTGAGTGAATCAATGGGACGTTTCAGACAATGGTACTTCATCAAGGACACATCTATATTTTATGCCGGAGAAGAGACTCCTGAACGCATTGTGACACCGTTATATCCAACACGTTGGTTCTCATTTCCTTTACAAAGCGGAGAACATAGTACAACAACCTTACAAAACCACGGCAGAATATACTCTCGCTTTGACCTTGCCGAGGATGGCATGTATAGTATAGAAACAGGCACCAAAGGCATCGTGATATTACCTCCCGGTGATACAATATATAATGTCATAATAACTAAAGAGTTCCGTAACGTCAAAGAAGGGATTGACAATCAGACTTCTTTCCCTTTGTCGGAATATGACAGCCTCCCTGAAATCCATCATACGGTTTTTCGATGGTATTTGCCGAGTGATACTCTTCCCATAGCATTACAAATTGCCCGAGAGGTAAGGTCATTTGAAGGAACAGTTTTATCTAATGCCACAGCTGCCTATATACCTGATTTACTTGAAAATAATATGGATTTGTCCTACCTGTCACCCGGTATTGACGTAGAACATAATATAAAGTCTATTCTTTCGACATTGACTGTAGAGTACCACGATGGTAACTTTGTAATTCTATTTCCCGGCATTCAGTCTTACAGTGATAAATCCATTATACAAAATAGATTTAATGTACAGACTCTGAATATCGACGTCATGGATATTCCCGGCAATCTCTATAAACATGCCGTCACCCTTCTCCCGGAAGAAGGGACGATAAATATTCCCGTTTCCAGTCTACCGGCAGGAAAATATGTGGTAGGGATAAGAAGTGAAGCATACCCTGAATTTACCGAAAAGCGCTTTATAAATATCTTTTGACCATGAACCGACTAATAGTTATATTCATTACCCTATTGGCGACTCTTGGAATACA
This sequence comes from Bacteroides sp., assembly GCA_014801865.1. Taxonomy (GTDB): domain Bacteria; phylum Bacteroidota; class Bacteroidia; order Bacteroidales; family Muribaculaceae; genus Paramuribaculum. Next base: position 24,861 of record JAAVDH010000035.1, read on the forward strand.
AGGTTATGCACAATCGGAAAATACACCGGTAGCACCTCTCAACAGCAACTATGTTCCTGAGACACCGAGTATCTGGAAACACCATCAGGCTAATTTACCGACTCCTGCACTTCTTACAGGTGCTGCTACTTTCGAGGTACCTCTGTACACTCTGAAATTCCATGATATTACGTTACCGTTTACACTGAGTTATCGTTCTAACGGCATACGACTCAATGATGATCCATATCCATGCGGCTATGGATGGACTTTACTCCCATCTCTACGTATAACCCGCACTATTAAGGGACGTCCTGATGAGATTTATCCCAGATATAATTATGGTGGAGACATTGACAACGAAACATTTTTCAATTGTATGATTGAAGACAAGTCAGGAAGTTCTCACAAGGATTACTGGGACTCACAACATGATATTTTTACCATTATTCTTCCGGACAAAACCATACCTATGCTATATGACGACGGTCATTTTTATGGGGTTGACTGTGATGAATACCTTGTAGAGTTCAAATATTTAGGAGATGATGTGCCTGATGGGATTGTCGTAAAAGATCCGCAAGGATATACATATTACTTTCAGGCTGAAGGAGGGGAATACTATATCAATGAAAAGAATCGCACCGAATGGCTTCTACATTCAATCACAGCTCCATCCGGTGATGAACTTACGTTCGCATGGACGCAGTGGAACTATACAACGGGCCATAAGCATCTACGACAGAGAGCGCTCAATCCGGCTCAAGTACGTTGTACCAGCGAATGGAGAAATGGACAGGCTGCCACTCCTGATTTTTCAAATCCCATCGGTACTCTTTCTGCCCAAAACTACGGTGGATCAAATCTAGTAGAAGTCAGTGGTGCAGGTGTCACTCTGACATTTTCCTATAACACCGATATGTTAACCGGAATGAAAGTATCATTCTATAATCCGTTCGATGACAGTCGCTCCGAAGACAACATTAATATCACATTTTCTTATAATAAAAATTCTAAATTTCTTCTTGATCAGGTAAACCACGATACAGACGGAGTATATCGATTTGACTACCATACTCCTAACAATTGTACTAATCGTTTTGATGCTGAAATCACCAATTCATTTGAAGTTTCTCCTTATCAGGATTGGTGGGGATACTATAATTATAATCCCAACGAAGATTCAAATCCTACATTGAACACATCTAATCCTCAGCCGATAGTCAAGTTCAAAAATCTCGAAGGGCACACTTTTAAGAAAGGTTACTACGAAACTCCTGGTTCTCCAAGAGAACCCTACGAACCCTCTATGTTGGCGTATACACTTAAAAGCGCAACGATTCCTACCGGAGGAAAAATTGAATGGAAGTATGAAATGCATAGATTTCCCAAAACGACTACCTTAAACTATATTTCCGGATCCTTATATAAAGAACCGGAACTTAGTGAGGGTGGTGGCCTACGCGTGAAGGAGATTCTTATGTACTCCCCAACAGACATACAACGCAGTACCAAAAGAACTTACAAATATGGTATAAACGGTGATGGAAACGCAGTATGTAAGATTGTGCCATCTCTATCAACATTCATAACACAGCAGACGTCTGTAAACTTCTATGAGGACAACTTTCCACTTATTGGTCTTCCAGAGACCTACGTAGAGAAAATGCCTGTTTATAACATCAGTGTAAATTCTGATTACTTGTCATATCTTGGTGGCACGATGCCGATTTGGTATCAGGAGGTAACAGAAATCTATGATGAAGGTAAGACTGTCACTTCATACGACTACCAAATAACTGATAATGAGGTACAAAACGACACATATTACACTTACCTTAAAAAATCGAGTAGACTACTCTCTAAAGGTCCACAGATAACAAAACGCGTTACATACAAGAATGATGATTCAAATCAATATGTACCAGTTACGACTGAAATATATGAATATGATGTAACTTCCGGTAATACTCTTCCGGACTTGTCTATTACACGAGATTATTATCAGATTCAATGTCCCACGACGGCTCCTGATTTAAGTGCAACCAGCCCATTCGTATTTGATACCCATACCGTTCCTTATGAGGGATGTCCCGCAGAGGGAGAGAAAGGTAAATCATTCTACTTCGATAAATATTTCTTTTTATACAAATACGGTGAGACCTATGTCATTCCTTGTCGCGAACGTCTTTCAAAAAAGACAGTGACTTTACACACCGACAATGGTGACTACACAACGTGGGAGAAATACGGCTACGTCAATGGCACATCACTCATAAGCAAAATCGAACGCTCTATGAGTGACACTACAGCACAATACTCACAGGCAATTAGCTACACACCTGATGACGTTACTGTTGCCACCGCAATGAAGAAACTGAACATGACGGGTATACCTGTAAAGACTACCACAAATTACGGTAATGCGGTAACCTCTGAATCCTATACCATGCACAATCCTTTCGAGGGCATAATTGTACCACGGGCATTCACTCTTACACGTGGAGGAACATCATATACCCCGGCTACATATCGCCATGACCTAAACGGCAACCTCATCGAGACTCTGCGAGAAGACCAAACTGTCACTTCGTGCATATGGGGATATGCAGGTCTTTATCCTGTCCATCAGGTTGAGGGGTTGAATATAGCATCACTTACTTCCCAACTTCGTACTTCCGGCGTTGACACTGACCCCATCCTATTCGGCGAAGGTGAGTTGCTCAATCTTGACGGGATTAAGAATCAGGCACTCATCACATCAATGAAGTGGTTGCCAGGAGAAGGAGTTACATCCATCCGGTATCCGACAGGAATAACCCATGGCTTTGGATACGATACCCAGGGGCGACTTAACCGGACATGGATCAACAGTGATACATTGACGACCACGGCCTATAATATCGGTTTGAAAAATGGTTCATGGTATGACCAACGCAAGTGGCTTGACCGCAGCGGAACAAACAATATCATCACCATAGAGAATCTTGATGCCCTCGGACGCTCCTCCACTACTGTTACGCAAGCCAATGGTGAGTATATAGCCACTCTAAAGACCTACGACCGTATGGGGCGTCAGGTTCAGGATTGGAATGCCACACCGGTCGGCTCATTGCATCCTTCGGAAAACGAGGTGTATGCTTCCGCTACTGAGTTTTATGGAGATAACGCACCGTATATGACCACTCTCTACGAGAAGTCATCAAGGGAACAGGCTGTCGGTTATATCAAACAGGGGGCCGAGTGGGCTACACATCCTTCAACTGTAAGACAGTTGACAAATACAGGTTCCGAGGTCAGAAACACAGATTATCGTGCACCGCGATATACAGTTACATCTGATGGTATAACCTATGCAAAACCCTATCCGACAGGCACACTTTTGGTAAAGGAAGAAATTGACGAAGATGGAGTTACCCTCCAGACCTATACCGACATGCGTGGTCTCAAAGTTCTTGAGCGACGTGGCAAAAAAGGCAGTTGGCTTGATACACGTTATATCTATAACGATTACGGTGAACTATGCTACATTCTTCCTCCGGCAGTGAGCGCCAACAAAAGTCTCAAGCGCACTGACTCCGAGATGAGAGATTACGCATACTGGTACGACTACGATACCCGTGGCAATGTCACACTTCGCAAATTACCCGGTCGTGATGCAATTAAGTACACTTACGACCCGGCAGGTCGCCTTGTATTCATGCAGGATGGTAATATGAGCGCCAAAGGAGAGCGAATCGTTTATCTCTACGACCGTTATGGCCGTAAGGTTGTTACCGCGCGTGTCGGCTGGACCGAAAGTCAGATAAAAACTTTCCTTGAGAAAGTTCGTACAGCCACATGGTCTGGGAACCGCTATATCGGTCAGGGTTATACTATTCCGGATTTTAAGGAAACACTCGAGATGGTCTCATACAACGACGCCGGACAGGTAAATTCCCGTACAAACGGTGTTGTTACAACCCAGTATACATATGACTCCCGCGGTCGGGTAAGTAAGACTTACGAAATCAATAATACCGTCGGTTTTAGCATCACTCGTGAGTATGCCTACTCTTATACTGACAAGCCACTTACATGCCTGACGACATACGATGCATCTTCATTTAGTATACGTCCGACCCTTACGGAATTCATATATGACAGCGCTGACCGTTTGATTACCACACGAGTGCGCCAGGGGACATCATTCAAGCCATTCCCTGCGGCACCATCATCGCCCGGAGATACCGTAAGTATTATTAACAATACATACGATGCTATCGGACGTCTTACTGATATCCGGCTCGGCTCCTCTATAAACCGTAAACAATCTTACGATGTTCATGGTTGGCAAACTTCATTGCTGACCAAATGCGGTTCAACAGACATTGCTGCATTTGATGAATCACTAACTATTCCATTCCGAAGCGAGATATCGGAGATTGACACTACGGAGAAGAAAATCGAAGATACGGCTGATAATAACGGCGTCGTTATAGGTCCTGTTGATTTCCTGTCACCCTTTAGCATCAATGAAACACTTGAATATGCTTCAGGCTCAGAGCCTCGTTACAACGGTAATATATCGTCGCGCACTCTCTCCGAGGGTTCATATAACTACACGTACGACATTCATAACCGACTGCAGCGTGCCACTTTCAAGGCATCTGGAAACAACACTGCGAACTATTCTACCTCATACTCCTACGACTCAAATTCTAACCTCACTTCGCTGACTCGCAGCGGTGTTACCGACATAACCGGTACAGTCCGCACCTACGGGTCTCACGAAGAACTATATTACATGCGTTCAGGCAACCAACTGACAGCCATAGGAGCAAGTGTTGCAGGCGCAGCCTATGAAGGTCGTACAGGTATAGGTGAAGATGGCACATGGGATATATCATATGATGCAAACGGCAATGTCAGTGTAGATGGCACACGCGACATCGCCTCAATAACTTATAATCATCTTGACCAACCGGAAACCATTTCTTTCGGTAACGGCACAAAACTGATAAACTCCTATGACGGAGCAGGACGTAAATTCCGCACTATTCTAACCGACGCAACAGGACGCACGGTACTGACACGCGATTATGTCGGCGATGCTATAGTTGATAACGGACGTGTAGTGATGACCCGTTTTTCCGGAGGTTATTTTGACAGCTCCGGTAAGGTCAACTATTACATAACAGACTATCAGAACAATATCATACGTACTGTAAGGCCCAACGGCATAATAGTACAGGATGCGGACTATTACCCCGACGGAGAACTGTGGGAAGAACCCTCGGCGGAAAATCCATATCTATTCGGCGGAAAAGAGCGTGTAACACTTGGGGGACTTCGCATGGATGATTTCGGTGCACGCATCTACCACTCGGCCATCGCCACATGGATGCAACCAGACCCCATGTGTGAACACACACCCCACATCTCACCCTATACCTACTGCAACGGTAACCCTATAATGCTTATCGACCCAACAGGACGTCTCGTTGAAGCCGCCAACGACAGCGTAAACATGACTACTACAAAAAAAGGCGTTGAATACCATCACCTAAACACAATTACTACTAAAAGGATTCCAATTATATCTGATATTCACGATTTTATTTTCCCTGATCATAATGATAATCATGCTGAGGACATAAAAGATGCCGGAACAGTTGCAGGAGCTGCTTCAGGACAGGCATCAATGAGAGAAAGTATGATGAATCGGACTTCACAAAAATCGACAGGCGCAACTATATCGAATAGTAATAGCGAAGGAGAGATAGTAAATTCATATGGAAGAGGGAAAATTAAGGCTATTAATTATATAGGAAAAGTTGCCAATGGTGTAGCGCTAGTGTCTTCTCTTGACAGATTGTATCATGATATTACAGACAGAGATCAGATTATAGTTCCAATAATCAGAACAAGCACTGATATTGTTATGATGCTAATTCCAGTAGCAGGGCCGTATGGAATTGCAATAAGTGTTGGATATCAGATTTTCGATATTAAATATGGAGATAAGGTATGGCATAGTTTAGAGAAGCCTACCAACACTCCAAACTATTGATAACCTTAGAACATGTTTATATTAAAATTGCTAAAATACTATTTCTGCTGCATTTACTGCTATAGGTCTAAATACCGTCCTTTCGAAGATGCCTTAGATACTTTAATGTATGGAGGATTTGTATTTTTCTTATCAACTGTACCATTTGCGGTTGGGTTAGCTGTAATATTGCCTGAACAGTTTGAGACCACAGTCGGTATCTTCTATGGATGTTTTTTCTTATTTGTTTTAATTTATTGGTTAATCTCTATGGTATTCAAGAAAGGATGCCTTAATTTAATTTCAGATCCATCCTTTAACCGAAGAAAAGCTGCACTTATAGGTGTTGTTCTATATAATTTCCCATTCTTCTCAATTATTGGGAGCATTCTTATCGATGATTTTATTAACTGGTATTCGTATTCTTTTAATCAATTACGATAACCCCTATATTTTCATAAGTAAGTTTCTTGTAAGATGAAAGTGCTTGAATATATTTTTGGTAAAATGTGGTGCTACCAATCAACTACTTGTTGGAAAAGCGAACCACTATATACCTGTTATAAAATGTATTGGACAATACTTCTATATTTCTCATATCCGATAATGATGACAATATATACTTGGGGAATAAAGTATTCTCAAGGCATGATTTTACCCACATGGCTTGCGGGTGGTCTAACCCTATTAATTCCAATACCATTTTCACTTATAACATATTATAAGTTAGTCAAGAATGGACGATACAAAGAAGTAATATCTCATCCTGATAGCGCACCCAAGTGGTCAAAATTTGTCGGGTGGTGCTTTTATTGGGGAGGAGTAATTAATGTGATTATCTGGATAGTACTTCCTGCATGGAGTTTCCAGTTCTTTGAACCATTTATACATATAATCTTCCAAAAAATATGATGGTAAGCTGGGACTGCGCCGCTGAGTGCCCCAAGAATGTGCCCCTGAGCAACATCGCCCTTCTCAAGCGCGAGTTCATCAAAGCCAAGTGCTCTGACTAATCCCACTCACACATGTGCGATGGTCACGTGACAACCGCCACTAACCATCCGCACCAATAACCCTACTGAGGGCTGTGTCGCCAATCCGCGCGACACAGCCCTCAGCCTTTTTATACATCTGCCCGGATATTAAATTCCCGACACCCATCTGACATCGGTAGCCGCCGTGCTCCCCTACGGCCATTGAGAATGTGTCAGTATTATGTATCACACTATCCAAGAAGAGATTCCGTAGGGGATGTGCTGGAGGGTGGAGCAATTACGTTAACACATGTTAGGAAATCTTTATGCTTAAACAATTGTTTTAGATATATAAATGTAAAACAGAGGCCTATAACAAAATTCATAATCGAGGTTATTAAAAAACGTGTTCTATGAGAATCATTGATGATTTGTTTGGTTATTTATATTGTTATATGAGCGTAATGAATATTGATCGTGGATTAAGCTATATTTACACAGCTCTCATACCTACGACATTATTGTTCTTTCTTCTCCCTCTTTTGATGCCGCTACATTTCCTTTATCCTGAGAGGATAACAACAGACAATCTATTAGCTGGAGTAGTGATATTTTCATATTTGATTGGAATAATAGCTTGGATTAGTCTGGGTCGTAACGATAGATATGAGCAGGTAATATCCCAACCTAAATTTAAGAGAAGACGTGCTATCTTTATCGGAGCATTAATCCGACTTGGTAGCGCTGTGTTCTTTGTACTGTATGTAAATAATGGTGTTTGGATAATGAAGACAGTGTTTAATCTTGACATTCAAAGTGTTTTTTAAGAATCAATCATGATAAAGTATATATTTGCAGTCATTTACAACTGTCAAAAAAATCCTCCAAGTGAGGGAAACGAGAATATCACACTTAGGGTACTGTTCTTTTCTACCGTATGTACTATTCTCATAGGATTAATTTTATGGGGTTATATTTTTGATATCACACCCACTGATCGAGTGTATAATCTGGCCATACTGGCCATGGGCGTAATTGGGTTTGCAGTTGATTATTGGGCATATTTAACATGTGTCCGCAATAATCAGTATAAGTCCTTTGTAAAGGAGAGTATATACAACACAAAAACAACAAAAGTAGTTGGTCAGATAATACGTAAGGTTCCGTTTGGGCTACTGATTATATATGTATTTTACTTCCGATTCTTTGTTTGCGAATGATCAATTAAGGGAGGTGATAAGGCAGCGGTAGTACTATTAGATTTGTCAGAGACGCGGGTTTTGTGTAGTTTTGCATTATTATGGCTATACAGGATAAGATACAGAGATTTGCGTCCGACCTTCAGCAGACGCTACTGAGTTGCGTGAAGATACCCCTCATGTCGCGCCGCGCCACAAAACTGCCGTCGGAGTTTTCGAACGCCGATGAGCTGGTGATACTGGCCAACGGACCGTCGCTAAACAAGACTGTGAAGGAGCATGGCGAGTTTCTGCGCACACGTACGCTGCTGGCCGTAAACTTCTGCGCGGTATCAGACATGTTCACTCAGCTACGCCCCGAACTTTATCTGATAGCAGACCCCCTGTTCTGGATAGTTGACGAGAAGCGCGAGTCGCTCTTCGGCGCACTCGCCGAGAAGACTACCTGGCGGCTGCATCTTATGATACCGGTCAGAGCCATGGTCGATAAGAAGTGGAGCAAAATCATTGCCGGAAATCCCAACATCAAGGTGCATCTCTACAATACCACTCCCCTCGAAGGATTCCGCGGGTTTACCAACTTCGTCTATCGCCGCGGCCTGGGTATGCCACGCCCCCACAATGTGCTGATACCCTCCATAGCCACCGCCCTGCGCCTCCCCTTCAAGAAGATATATCTCGCCGGGGCCGACCACTCATGGCTTCCTGAAATCTCGGTGACCGACTCCAACGAAGTGCTCATGCATCAGAAGCACTTCTACGACCGCGGCACCTCAAAAGCCGACACCGTAAAGCAGGAGAACCTCAACACGGCCCGACTGCACACCATACTCTACCACATGTACGTGGCGTTTAAGTCATATTTCACGCTGCGCGACTACGCCTCCACCCTCGGGAAGGAGATTATCAACATTACCCCCGGAAGTTTTATAGACGCATTTGACCGCATGACCCTGCCCAACGAGAAGCAGACCGGAAAGCGCGACGGCATAGTGATACAGGCGCGCTCCGGCTCAACACGTATGCCCGCCAAGATATTGCGCCCCTTTGACGGCGACACACGCATAATCGACATCATACTGGAGCGCATAAAGAAGTCGTGTTCCGACACCCCTATCGTACTCGCCACCACCACCTCTGAAGCCGATGACACGTTGGAAGAGGTGGCACGAAAGTATGGTGTGCTCTGCTGGCGCGGTAGCGAAAACGATGTGCTCGACCGATTCATCGGCGCCGCCGAACACTTCGGCTTTGACCGCATAGTGCGTGTATGCTCTGACAATCCCTTCCTCCAGACCGACACTTTCACCACACTCTTTGACCGTCAGACCGAGACCGGAGCCGACTACGTAGGATTCGGATTCCCCGACGGACGCCCCACAATAAAGTCACATCTCGGACTGTATGCCGAACTGGCCACCGTCGATGCCCTGCGTCGTGCCGCAAAGGCCACCTCCGAACCGCTTTTCCACGAGCATGTGACGAATTACCTCTACTCCCACCCAGAGGACTTTTCGGTAAGCCTCATAGACCTTCCCGACTTCCTCAGAGAGCGTACCGACCTGCGCCTAACCCTCGACACACCCGAAGACTTCGCCCTACTGAGCGAGCTTTACCGCCGCCACCGCGATGAGACCGACGGCACTGTCCGCTCGCTCGTGCAGTTGGTTGACAGCAATCCGGCATACGGAACCATCATGAAACAGAATATCGAAAAAAACGAAAAATAAAAACTCTCACTCACTTTATAAACTCTCACTCACTACCTGCATAATGAATCATACATATATCATAGGCGAGATAGGCCAGAACCATAATGGATCGGTAGATATAGCGAAACTCATAGTCGACCTCGTGGCACGTCCTGTTCGCGACGAAGCCAGCGACCTTGACCTCGAACCGATGGACGCCGTGAAGCTCACCAAGCGTGACCTCTCGGAAGAACTCGCCGCCTCGCAGATGAATCGTCCTTATGATTCGCCACACTCCTTCGGACGTACCTACGGCGAGCACCGCGCCTTTCTGGAGCTGACCGACGAACAGCACTTCGAGATATACCGCCACGCCAAGAGCCTGGGGCTTGACTTCGTGGAGACCCTCTGCTCCGAAGGATGCCTGTCGCTGCTGCGCCTCTTCACCCCCGACCGCCTTAAGGTGGCCAGCCGCGACCTCACCAACCTGCCTCTGCTTCAGGCCATGGCCGAGACCAAGATACCTATCATACTCTCGACAGGCATGGGAGGCAAAGAGGAACTTGACGCCGCCCTCGACGTAATCACGCGCTACCACTCCGACATAGCCATACTCCACTGTGTGAGCCAGTATCCTACGCGCCCAGACAATCTCAACCTGCGCACACTGACATATCTCCAGCGTCATTATCCGCAGTATACCATAGGCTTCTCCGACCATACCATAGGCATAGCTGCCCCGGCCGTAGCCGTAGGTATGGGCGCACGTATCATCGAAAAGCATATCACCATTGACCGACGCATGAAGGGCACAGACCAGCAAGGCTCACTCGGTCCCGACGGCGTGAACCGTATGGTGCGCGACATACGTGTGGCCGAGCGATGGATGGGCCGCGACGACCTCTTCATCGACTCCTCGGTGAGCAGTGCCAAAGTAAAACTCGAACGCTCCATAGCCACCCGCCGCGACATGCAGGCCGGCGAAGTCGTGACCGAGAATGATATACATCTCCTCAGTCCCGGCGACGGATTCCGCTGGGTACAGCGCGACCAAGTGATAGGCCATCGCCTCACCGCACCCTTGGGAGCCAACGAGATTATCTACCCCTCATCCCTATCCTAATCCTTACCAAACTATGTTACCCAAACTGTTTATTACCGATATTGACGGAGTGTGGACCGACGGAGGCATGTATTACACCGCCGAGGGCGATGTGATGAAGCGTTTCTGCGTCAAAGACGGATGGGGAGTCATCTTCCTGCGCCATTTAGGAGTGCCTGTGGCCATAATGACGGGTGAAAACACTCAGATAGTGGCCCGACGCGCCGCCAAACTGAAAATCGAGGAGTGCCACCTCGGGGTAAAAGACAAACTCACTCTTGCCCGTGAGGTCTGTGACCGTATGGGCATCACACTTGACGACGTGGCCTTCATAGGCGACGACATCAATGACCTGCCACTGCTCAAAGCCGTGGGATGCAGCGGATGTCCCTCAAACACCCCCGACTACGTCAAGGCACAAGTAGACTACGTTGGCACCGTCCATGGCGGCGAGGGAGCCTTCCGGGAGTTTGTGGAGACAATACTCAAGCGCGAAAATCTGCTATTTTCAACCATCGAAGCCTGCGCAACTAAGTAGTTTTCAATTTATCAACCCTTTCACCATATAAATACATACACTTAGAGAGTGTTTGAATTTAAATACTCTCTAAGTCACTCTTTCTTTGTTTTCATTACGTCAATCCAAAAATTGGTGGAATTGTTAACTGATGGATTAGGTGTAGTTGTCCGAACGCTTCTTTTAACGTGTTTTAACAGTGTTTTTTTGTCGTTAACTCTACAAATATCGTAATTTTGTAGACGTTTAGGAGTAAACCACCGCTTATCACTGGTGCATTTTGCTATTTTATATTTTTTTAATCTCTAAAAATAAACGATAGTGATTTAGCAGCAAGTTTGTCATATAATTTTCGTATATCTATAAATACACTACTATTAACTTTATGAAAATAAATGACTGACGACCTCTTATTCGTTGTTATTTATATTTAGAGATAAATACCTTAATAAACACATGTCGAAGTCATATGACCGCCAATATATCACATCATTTACCCCCCCGATTCGGATGGTAAATGTCATTATATCAGCCTTTTAGCAAGACTGGTGTGTTTTGTGGCGTTTCTTCAGACGGCCTTCGCTTCTGTAGCTATTCAGAACGATAACTCCGTCCGGGGCGACCGCGTCATCATGACAGATTCTGCGGAGATTCACTTTAGCATATCAAGTTCCGGGTTGGATATCGTTAGGGATGTTAACGGAGTCAAGCTTGAGAAACTCAAGCAACAGCTCCACGATATGCCTGCTACAGACACTCTGATAATTATCAATTCACTGAAGATTATCGGTTCATCATCGCCCGAAGGTTCGGTAGAGTACAACCGTTCGTTGTCCAAAAAGCGTGCCGATGCTGTATATGATTACCTGACAGAATTTGTCTCTATTCCTGATTCTATAACAACTATCGAGTATCTCGGACGAAACTGGAAAGGACTGTATAATCTTGTAGCTTCAGACCCGGCTGTTCCGTCACATCCGGAGGTACTTGCCCTGCTGCGTAAGGCTGTGACAAGCTCCGGACTGTCACCCGCCGAGAGTAACAACCTGCTCTACCAGCTCAAAAAGCTTAAGAACGGCGAGCCCTATTTCTATATGTATCGCCGGCTGTTCCCTGCGTTAAGAGCTTCGTATGTTTATGTAGAGTATGAGAAACGTTCCAATCTCGAATTAGACTGCAAGATAATTGAAATAACCGACACTGCAACCCCGCAGCCTGTCGACCCCGTTGTAACAGATTCTGAAGAAATAGAGTCTTCTTTCTGCCCAACGACAGACTTAGACACAGTGGTTCCCCCCACGCCTGTCATAGATAAAAGTACGTATATCGAGGCCACGGATGATATCAGAAGACCTCTGTATATGGATCTCCGCACCAACATGCTCTATGACATTGCGGCCGTGCCCAATATCGGAGCTGAATTTTACGTCGGTAAAAACATTTCAGTCTATGGAAACTGGATGTACGGATGGTGGGACAAAGATGACCGTCATCGCTACTGGCGCATATACGGCGGAGAACTCGGCGCACGATGGTGGTTCGGCAGAAAGGCGCATGCAAAGCCTCTTACAGGTCATCATATAGGCCTTTACGGCGGATTGCTCACCTTCGACTTTGAATGGGGAGAGACAGGATATATGGGCGGACGTCCGGGAGGCACCCTTTGGGACCGCTCACTTGTCAATGCCGGAATCGAGTATGGCTACTCACTGCCTGTCAGCCGCCGTCTTAATATCGACTTCTCGATCGGATTTGGTTATCTTGGTGGTAATTACATCAAGTATTTCCCCTTCGACAACGAATACTATCGTGAGAAAGAGTATAAAATGCACTTTTTTGGTCCTACAAAGTTAGAAGTGTCACTCGTATGGCTTATAGGAAGCTGCAACTACAATAGTCGGAAAGGAGGTGATGCACGATGAAACCATCATTATTTTCGATCATATCGCTGACCCTTACCATGCTTTTATCGGGCAGTTGCACTCATAAGGACCTCAACGAAGATGCGCCTAAAATTATCGCCGACAATGTAGATGTGGTTTTCGACTGGAGCAAAGTTCCTGACGCAAAAGCCTCGTCCATGATACTCTATCTCTACCCTGAAAGTCACGACGTGATGAACTACTGGTTCAACAATAGCAAGGGCGGCATCATCAGAACATACAGCGGAAAGCATACCGCGGTGTGTCACAGCAATGATGACCCCTATATCCACTGTCTGCGCAATCAGGATTCGCACGATGAGATAGAGATCTATACCGATGAAACGGCTCTGCTTGTCGGACAAGGCATCTCGACTAAAGGTATCCCCCGTGCCGAAGGCACGGAAGACGAACCGCTGCGCGTGACTCCGTCGATGATCTACGGCGATCAGAGGAGAGACATCTCCTTTAAGGCCACGAGCGATCGCCAGACACTGACGTTCTACCCCGAAGAACTTGTGTGTCACTACACGGTTGAATTCGTCAATGTAGAGAATATTCAGAGTGCCGACCTGAGAATCGACGCGACCATATCGTCGCTTGCCGGAGGTTACTACCCGGGCCTGATGAAGCCAAACTCTGAGGTCGTGTCACACACGTTCACTCTTACACCCGATATCGAACAGAGCTCCATGCATTCGGAGTTCCTGACGTTCGGCGTACCTGACGGAGAAAGCAGGCCGCATAAAATCAGCCTGTATATCGCACTGAGAAACAGAACCGGTAATTTCTACACCTTCGATGTTTCCGACCAAGTCAACACGGCTCCCGATCCGAGAAATGTCAACATCAGGATATACGGTCTGAAGTTGCCTGAACTTCCTCCCGATCCACCCACTCCACCGGAGCAAGGCGGACTTAGTGTGGAAGTAGACACATGGGACACCATCCATTTGGATATAAAAGTATAATCTCTATCACTTAATCATTTTACCAATCAATTAATCAGCTTACCTTCAATCAATTAATCAATCAGCACATCATTCCAACCAAAAAAATCAACAAATCAACAATCATAATCACTTTAATGCTCTTAAATTTATGAACAAGCTATTTTTAACTGCAGTTGCAGGGGGTATGTTAGCATTCTCTTCCTGCACACAAGAAGATGTGACTCCTGTAAAGCCAATAGGAGACCGCACCATCTCATTTCGCGCAGGTGTAGCGAGCCGTGTCAATCCCGAGCTCGATTACACGGGCAATCCTTCGACATTCTATGTGTCAGCTTACGCCAACAGCCACAAAGCTGTCGACGGTGTGAAGCCTGACTCGCTCTTCTGGGACGAACCCTTCTACCTGATGGGTGCCGGTATCTATGCCAGCACAAGCAACAAGAAGTGGCCCACTCGCGAACAGGCCGACTCGGTAGAATTCTTTGCCTATGCACCCTCGCTTAAAGAAATTCGAGATGCAGCTTTGACCCAGCTTGATCCAACCGACGTCAACAACTACGACACTCAAAGAGACAACTACCTCTACGGTATGCAGTTCTTTAATCTGTGCCAGGACGGAGTGTCTCTCGACCCGTTAAACATGGAAACAACTATGTTCGGTGGCGTTCAGCTCTACAAGGGTTTCAAACTCGGCCGATTCTATGTAGCCACTGACATCTCTAAGCAGGTTGACTTCATCACCGCCCACATAGCCGCAGAAACCCCCGAAAGTGAGGACGAGGCAAACTTAGGCGTCGAACTCAAATTCAAGCACCAGCTTTCAAACATCGAGCTTCGTGGCTTCGCTAACAATAAGGACTTCAACATCGAAATCGCAGGTGTGAGAATCGGTCGCCCCTATACCGGCAGCGCTATCTTCAACTTCTGTGATGCAGAAGGCCATCTCAGCAACAAAGACGGCGGTCAATGGGGTATCGCCAAAGATCCTCAGCGTCTCGCGGTAGAGTATATCTATGGCAATGGCGATGATATTTACCGAATGGGACAGTTCTACAACCTTAACGGCATCGCGAATAATGATCACCTTGACGCAGGCCAGGCTAAATCCATTATGGGTAAGGGCGGCAACGCTATGGTGCTCCCCACTAAGAATGGTGCATGGTCCGGCGAGGGCAACCCCTGGATTGCGCCCAAATATAAGGGCATCAAAGAGCTAAAGAGCTGGAGCGCAGATAGTGAAGAAGGCGATATGTACTTCAGTATCCTTCTCCGCGTGACTCTCAAACCTACGAACAAGGAGACATCCACTGCCCAGATCTATCCTTACGGCAACAACACCACAATGAACGTGGTACTTTTTGAAAAGGAGAAGAATAGCACTAAGATCGTCGGTAGAGTAGCCTCCAAGGATGCAAGCATCGGTAGAGACAACGAGATCGTAGAGTTCGGTTGGGCAGCTGTGCCTGTCGGTGTAAACTGGGAGCGTGGCAAGAAGTACATCTATACTCTCGACTTCTCTAATGGCGTAGGTATCCAGGATCCCGAAGATCCCAAACCCGGCACCCCGATCATCGGCGGCGGCATCAAATTCTCGGTATCAGTTGAAGACTGGACTGAAAACCCGAGCAACGTCGACGTGCCTAAGGAACTTTAAAGAATCTCTCCCGGAGGGGGATGTACCTCATCACCCCTCCCCCCCCTATCAACTGTATTAAAAGTATATGAATATAATAAGAGTGACATGTTTTGCTCTTGGAGCGTTTGTCTTCGCCGCCACCTCATGTTCGGAGGAGGCGGCGAAGCCGGACGTTTACGATTGGGAGTACGGTCAGATATATTTCAAGTCCTCTCTATCTTCCATTGCATCGTCAAGAGCTGACGATATGACGCTTGAACACCTTGAATCCTTCCAGGTGACATGCTTTAATACCGGTGATATAAAGAGAGATACCCTCGGCTTCGTATCTCCATATTTTGAGGACGCCACATTTATCAGAAGTGTCAGCCCATCGGCAGGACAGGTCTACATTTCGTCTCCTGAAGAGGAGCCGCGCGATTGGCCCGATAATGGCGGACAACTCAAATTCTTCGCCTTCTCTCCATCCCGCACTGAAATGGCAGCCGACAACAAGGCTGTTGAAAATCAGAGCGGCGTAATATTCTACAATCTTATCAACAACACTACCGACCTCACCACTCTGTCTGATATCGAGTACGGTCTGTGTCGGGTACGTGTCAATCCGGATATATCACGACAATTTGACTTCGTGACAGCTGAGGCCGCAGGTGAAAGATGGAAAGATTTCATCAACGGTATCGATCTCGCTTTTCGTCATCAGATGGCGCAAGTGGAGCTTCGAGCCTGGGGCGCGTCGGACAGCTACGATTACGAAATAGCCGGTGTACGCATAGGCAATCCGGTAGTTGACGGTACCTTTGTTTTCTCCGGCGCTCAGACTTCCACAAATCACTGGCAGACGGAGACACATACGGTTAAAGATAAGGTTGAATACCTTTATGGTAATTCACAAGATATGCTCGATGATATTACCACCGGTGACAAAATCTACCACATCAATCATGACGAGCATAACACATATAATGATGCCGGGTCTATAATGGGGCTCGGAGGCTGTGCGATGGTAATCCCCACTGTCAACAGTGCGTGGGAAGGCCTCGCCGACAGCAATATCTCCTCTATCCCATATACTACAGACAAGATGTACTTCAGTGTACTGATAAGAGTATCTGAGTCTGATTCGGGTGAACAGGTCTATCCATATACAGGCAATCCCTATGGTATGACTGTCGTACCCTACGCCGTAGATAAGTCAGGCACTATATTAGCCCGTCTTTATCCCGGAGAAAAAGAAAACGAATACTACAGCGACGCAGCCCTGACCAAGCCTTATATAGCAGGCGAAGAGACTACGGTCAAAGAATTTGGCTGGGCCGCAATACCTGTCGATGCAGACTGGAAAGCAGGGAAGCGCTATGTCTACACCCTGAATTATACAGAAGGTATCGGATTGCATGATCCTCAGGATCCCCTGCCGGGAAAGCCAATCAGAGGTAAAGCCACCATATCATGGGGCGTTACCGTAAGTGATTGGGGAGCCGGCTCAAATACCGATGTCTCCGTTCCAAGAAAATAAAGAATACAACTGAGCATATATCTATATGAACACCAAGATAAAATATCCACTCTACCTACTCGGTGCCGGGCTGCTTTTAGCTGCCTGTTCTGAAGAGGATATTGTCCATATCAGCGATGGCGGTAATACTCCCATAAAATTCCGCACATCGCTCCCTTCTCTCTCAAGCCGAGCTCAGATTGTCACAAAAGGTAATCTTCCTCACTTTTATGTCACAGCATTCAATCCTGCCGACCACGACCTTGTGACTCCAGCGGGCGTGATGAAGGAGCATATCTGCAATGTACGCATAACTAATGACGCCGGTCAGGAATTACTGACCTCAGAGGATTGTCT
Source organism: Bacteroides sp. (assembly GCA_014801865.1). Lineage (GTDB taxonomy): Bacteria > Bacteroidota > Bacteroidia > Bacteroidales > Muribaculaceae > Paramuribaculum. The sequence goes on from JAAVDH010000035.1 coordinate 42,720, forward strand.
GTGGCCCGCTCCCGGCAAAGACGGTGAAAATCTGACCTTCTTCGCATACTATCCCGAAGTGAGCGGCGCCAAGCTGGTTAATGCGACAACTCTCGGCGGTAATGAACTCGCTATTGACTACAAACTGACCGATTTCCGCGTGGCTGACGATATAGCCGACCAGCAGGACTTCATCACCGCATACGCCACCGGGTCTATTGAAGAGAACCTGTTCACGGGCATTACTTTCAACTTCGAGCATCAACTCAGCCGTATCGAATTGCAAGCCCGGGGTGAGAACAAAAGTTGCGACATAGAGATAGCCGGCGTACGTATGGGCGGAGTCGGTGTCAACGGCACATTTGACTTCCGTCCCACCGAAGGCGGCGGCAGCTGGGTAGGCGATGTTGACAAAGGCATAGTCGAATATATTTATCGCAAAGGCGACCAGATAGTTTCGCTCGGCAAAACAGCCGGCTCAGCCCTCACTGCCAAGGATGCCGTATCTATCATGGGCAGCAAGATAGGCGATGACAACAACTGCGCGATGCTTCTGCCCGCGACGTATACCGCATGGGACTATTCCGGCGATGGTAAGAATGAAAGAAATCAGATGTACATCAGTGTGCTTCTCAGAGTAATCGATGCTACACCCACAGACGGTTACGGTCAGCAGCGATATCCCTATACGCAAAATACCGGCGGCGCTGACGCGTCAGATATTTCGAGAGTATACTTAGCTGTCGACAAGGCGACAGGAAGAAACGTCAGCTCACGCCTGTATAAAAATAATAACAACTACTTCACTGACGCAGCCTTCACTTCGGCCTACACATTGTCTGACAATGAGGAGGTAAAAGAATTCGGCTGGGCCGCGCTCCCCGTAACGGGCCAATGGGAGCCGGGCTGTATCTATACCTACACGCTCGATTATACCTCCGGCGTCGGCCTTCATGACCCCGAGAATCCTGACGCCGGCAAGCCCATCATAAGTGACAAGGTCGGTGTATCAGTCACCGTGAAAGAATGGCAGACGAAAACGCCTTCGGACGTTGTCGTTCCCGGTTCATAATATATATCCCACTCCTCGTGAATAAGAAAACACTTATATATCTTGCAATTCTGTCTCTGCACGCTGTAGTGATGTCATCATGCAGCCAGGATGATATGCCCGGCCGTCAGTCAGCAGCAGATGACATCATATCCTTTCAGGTATCGCTGCCCGGCGTCAATAGTCGCTCGGCGGATAAGGATATCCTCGGCGCTCTCGCCTCAGGATTTGACGTCACGGCTTTCTGCACTGAAGATGAATCATACATCTCTGACGCCGGAACTCTTGACGAATACTTCAGCGAGCAAAGAGTGACACGCTACGGTGACGGCAAATTTCGCTCTGAATCATGTCGTTGGCCCGGTAATAAAGATGATAAAGAGGGACGCCTGAAGTTCTATGCATTCTATCCCTCGCGCGTAGATCTCCGACAGAGTGTCGATGAAGATGAATCATCCACACGCTTCGTGCTCGCCAATCATTCGTCGGTATCCACGTCGGCAATTACCTACGACTACCGACTTGAGAATTTCAAAATCAATAAAGACATCTCCCGCCACGTTGATTTCGTAGCAGCCTCAGCCGACGGCACTAAGAGCGATAATATCTATTCAGGCGTTAACCTCGACTTTCAGCATCAGATGACTCGTGTGGCTCTGCGCGCATGGGGAACCAACGCCTCCTACAACGTAGAAATCGCCGGTGTGAGAATCGGGTGTCCCGTTATAGAGGGCACTTTCAGCTTCTCTGCCGTGCCTGATGCTTCGGAGGAAGGCGATAACAGTGTCGGCGGTTGGATTCTCGGTGAATCACCCGAGAGAAACTGCGTTGAATATATTTTCCGTGAGTCAGGCGATGTAGTTATCCCGATCGACGGACACAGTAACAACTCTGAGAATACAGCTTCATCGATAATGGGCAATGGCGGATGGTCCATGGTGATTCCTTACAATCATAAGGCATGGAATCATCACGACGACGCACCCAATACTCTGAAGGGCATGTATTTCAGCGTACTGCTGCGCATCACCGATAAATCCGGTATCCGGCTCTATCCTTATCCCGGATATTCCGCTCTCGATGATTCTGACGAACAGAAGATGACCGTGATATATCTGGCGGTGGAGAAAGCATCAGGTCGCGTCATGAAACGTCTTTATAAGAGCGGCAACCGCTATTATACTGACACTGATTTTATCGCCGGCTCTGGATATGTACTTCCCGCGACACAGGAAATCCGAGAGTATGGCTGGGCGGCTCTTCCTATCGCAACCGATTGGAAAGCAGGATATGAATACACTTACCTGCTTGACTATTCCAAGGGCGTAGGAGTCCATGACCCGGACGATCCTAATCCCGGAACACCGATTTTGAATGAAGTCACAGTCTCTACAACAACAAAAGATCTGTGGAAAGATCCTGTCGGCGAACATAAAGTCATAGAACTGACCGTAATTGACAACTCCACTATAATTATCGGTAAGTAAGAGAGTGTTTGAGACTTACTTAAATAATCAATCGCAATGATTAATAACCCCAATATAATAATTGGCAATCTGAGGTATTTGATATTATGCTGCGCATACGCCCTTACCGGGCTGATGGTATCATGCTCGTCGGAGGATTCTGAGCCACTGTGTGACGGATACGATGAGCTGGTATTTGTCACCGGCAAACAGTCGCGCGCGGCAGAGTCAACTACTGCCAATCTCACCTCAAAGCCTTTCGCGCTATATGGCAACGTATGCCTCGCAAACGACGAAAGCGATATCACCGAGCTTATGAACGGGCGCCAGGCCACATACTCCTCCGGCAAGTGGAATTATGGCACGACGATTTACTGGTTTCCTAATCATATCCACACCTTTCTGGCTCTTCATCCGATTGAAGCTGTAAATAATACCCGTACGGTTACAGATGTCAAATACGATAATAGCCGGCTGAGCTTCAAATATACCCATCCCGCCAATTACAAAAATGCCTCCGATCTTCTGATAGCCACCCACCGTCGCCGATATGACCAGGTAATGGGTAAGATTGAAGATCCTGTATCATTTACTTTCGAACATATCCTTTCGGTGCTTGATATCCGCGTCAAATATAACGAGGAGTTAGCGTATAACAACTGGAACAACCGTATCGTAATCACTGAAATTGTTCTTGACACAATCAACGTGTCAGGCACATACAGTGTGCATCCCGATAATCTCACTGAGGCCAACGCCCGCGTCGGTACCGATGCCCACAGTGAAAGCGGCTGGAGCAACCTTACATCCGGAAGCCGTAGCTTCAAGGGAGATGCTTACACCACTCATAACACAGGACACATGAATCAGTACGGTGTGCAACCCGGTGAATTTAAACCGGTGTTCCAGAATGCGGATGCCATCACAGTCTTACCTAAGGCTCCGGGCAATGTGAAACTCACCATGAAGTTCATGCTATACGTTAACGGAACTTATGCGGCTGACCACACTCTCTCCACTGTGCTTGAAAACGTAGAATGGAAAGCCGGACAGAAGATTACTTACAATCTGCAGGTAAGTATCGGAGAACTCTTGCAAGGCGAATGCACGGTCGAGAAATGGAACGACATCTCCGGGGAGAACGTTACAGAAACTATCACCGATACGTCCAGCGACCATGATGCCGGAAAAGGCGACCTCAACTTAGGAGAAGGTTGGTCAAATATTAAACATGACTGGCAATAAGTAATTTCGGAAACACGTTTTACTGCAATAATCATTATGTTTTCAATAAACAACCAATATATCACAGGCATTCGTCATACGTTCATTCCGTTGATACTCGCGTTGCTGACAATCTCATGTAACGACGAGATTGTGTTATCACCGGTGGATGGGTGCGAAGGTATCGAACGCACCGTATCGCTCAATCTCCGTTCCGAAGGATTCAGCGGTGACGCCTCCGGCTCCTCGCGTTCATTCGCTGATGGATTCGTTGAAGAGAACACTATCAAGGACTACTGGCTGATAGAATACGATCAAGACGGCAACCGAATAGGCTTCCCCCGCTATTACGAATATAACGAGGCAAACAATAACGTGCGTATTATCGTGCCGACAGATGCCTCCCACATTTTCAAAGGGGTGATTCTTGTCAACACCCATAATAAGGATCTCTTCGATCAGGAAAACGATATGTCAATGTCGGAAGATCGCCTGAAAACCATGTATACCGAAATCCGTCAGGAGGAAGAGATATATACCACTTGGGTTGACGATGATGGCAAGGAACATCACTATCTTCCCATGAGCTGTGTGTTTGACATACCGGCATCAAAAAACGGAGAAATCCCGGACTTTAATTGTGTACTGCGCCGCAACGTGGCGAAAGTAATCATGCGCCTTAAAACCAAGAGCGTAAAGATTGACAAAGTGATTTGGCGTAATGTACCCGAAAAAAGTTACACAGCCGAACAACTTTACACTGTTCACGGACTGGACGCTACCTCGTTTGAAGAAGCTTATCGCAACGCTATGGAGCCGTCAGTCAAAGTCCTTGACTGGGATCAGGAAGCGATCACCGACGCGCAGAACAAGCTTGCCGCCGGACCCGATGACAGCTATCTTGAACTGGTCTATTATCTTCCGCGCAGTTGCTGGGGCAAGGCCGGCGATGCTACTCTGGCCAAGGATAAGAACCGTGCCGCGCCGGAGAAAGCCACTTATTACGAGATTGATGCGACGAATACAAAGACTGCCGGCTCAGGAGCACTTCGCTATCGCATCTATCCCGGAACTGATGTCACCCGCGATTTCAATCTTATTGCCAACTGCTGTTATACGGTGCCGGTTGTTTTAGACGCAAACGCTATTACGAATGACAGCCGCGTGGAGGATATGAACAGAATCCGTCTTGCTGAATCAAATTCTTACATCATTGACCACCTGAATCCCGTCACATACGAGATTCCGATATCACGTATCAACAGATACTGGTCAAACGAGAATGCAGCCAATGTTCTCGCAGATAAAGACGAATGGATCGCAGAAGTAATCTGGCAGGATCAGGCTACACCGATGATTCAGTTCTCTTCGGCCGACTCTGACACCGGTATGAGTTCCTATACCGGCACAGGATCTACATCATTCTATATCCGACCTGTTAACAAGATAGCCGGCAACGTCGTTATCGGTGTGAGAAAAAAGCCCGCAGCCGGCACGACCGACCCATCGCCCAAGAATCGTTTATATCTGTGGAGTTGGCATCTATGGCTTACAGACTATAACCCTGATGAGTGGAGCCATGCATGGGTGGATGGTCAATATGCCTATCCGGTTACCGGCGGTGAAGTACATCGCTATGAATCAAGTTATTGGCAGACGACGTTCCATAATAAGTACATGATGGACCGCAACCTGGGTGCATCGACCTATGATCCGGGGCCAAATAACGAGAATCTGGTGAATACTTTCGGCATGTATTATCAGTACGGTCGTCATGCACCGTTGCCATATCCCTTGCTTAAGAACGTCTACGACGTGAACGGTACGGTCATAAGTGATTTTACTTTGAATAGTTCAAATGTCAATATGGTGCGCCAGCAGTATGCCACTTCGCATGCCGAAGCTGTCACAAAACCGCACACTTACTTCTATTGTCTGAGTAATAAGGTGCCCCCTCTGAACTACACTATTCGCCGTTGGATCTCCGATAAATATACCAATCCCTACGAAAGAAATGTGTGGGATAACCCCGACTGGTACTCTGATACGAAGAGCCTTTTCGACCCGTGTCCTCCGGGATGGGAAGTGCCTGATTATGGCGTTTATGAGGGCTTCGCATCCTATGAGGTGAGTTATAGAAATAACACAAATCTCGTAAAGAGTTATTTCAAGACAAATTCGGTAGAAAAGAACAACACCGGGTCAAAAAGTATCGCCGGAAACGATGCTTCTGTAAAGGGCTATCACTTATATCTTAACCCTGAGGATACAAGTAAAGGTGTTGCGTGGTTTCCACTTGAAGGATGTAAAAGCTCTACCGCCGGAAATTTCTACGTAGGTCCCACAGAGTCACATAACAGTGGTCCGGAAGGAATGTACTGGATGAGTGTACCCATCAATTCTGACTACTGCAACCGCATGGATATGACACGAGCCGGCATACAGCTCACCCCAAGTTTTGACCGTGGCAGCCGCAGTGCAGCTTGCGCGGTACGTTGCATACGTCAGTAGTTATTCAAATAGACTGATCATGAATATATATAAACGGTTAAAAATATTACTCCTGCCTCTGACACTAATCGTTGCTTCATGCAGCGATATAATGACAGATGAAGGTGATTTATCGATTGACAATCCCGAGGCAGGCACTGAGTGTACTATCTCGCTGCGACTTTCTGTCAGCGATGGTTTTGAAGGCGATAAGGCCGGCAGCCGTGCATTTGGCGTCGGGGACGTTGATGAAAATACCGTCAAAGACATCTGGTTCATAGAGTATAACGAGCAAGGCCGGCGTATAGGTTGGCCCCAATATTATGCACTCGAAAGTCAGGACGAGCTGAAAGATCTTCAAGTGATTGTGCCTAACCGCCCGGGGGTATATTTCAGCGGTCTGATTATCGCCAATACCCATGACCCGGATTTGCTTGACAGGAAAAATCAAGTAAACCTTGATATATGTAATTACATCAAGGACTTCAGCACAGCATTCTATAAGGACATAGACGGGCCAAACAGCTGTATAACAACCGGACCCGACAGCATACATTACCTGCCGATGAGCGGATCGTTTGAGATTCACAAAAATGCAGGGGATGTGAACAATCAGGTCAGCTGCCGGCTCCGGCGCAACGTAGTAAAGATGGTGTTGCAGATTGAAGTTCCATCGGCCGAGGTCAAGCTGATCAACGGTCTTTGGCGCAATGTGCCTGACAGAGTGTGTTTTCTCGAACACTTTAATCACCCTGATTACGACATTACAAAAGTCAACGACGCTGCATATAAGTCAGTCTACTCCACTTATGAGAGTTTTTACAGTAAAGCAATGGGGGTGACTGATAATATTCCTGAGATAACAGTAAAGAACTGGACTGAAGATAAATTAGACCATATAGGAGCCAACCCTGAAAGTCTGGTGTATTACCTTCCGCGCAATGTGAGCGGTATACACGGTAACGCCGATGACGAGCGAGACAAAAATCTTGCGGCCACGGATCTTAAAGCTACCTTTTTTGAGATTAATGCCAATGCCGGCAACTATCAGCTCCGTTACCGACTGTATCCGGGCAAAGACAAATTCTCTGACTTCAATCTGCTGCCTAATTACTGCTACACGATGCCGATTATAGTCAGAGCGCCGGGTGATCCGAACTCCGACTCGCGAGTGACAAATATGAATAAAATGAGACTCGATGAATCAAACTCATACATGATCAATCCGAGAATCAGAAATACATACGCCATACCTATTTCGCGAATCAATTACTTCTGGCAAAACGAAGAGGGTACGAGCTCACCTAATGTCATCAATGAGTCAGACGAATGGATAGCGGAGGTTATCTGGCAGGATCAGCCGAGACCTCTCATAAGCTTCTATTCTTATGACAACGACCCCCTTTCAGGAAATTATGAGGGTAAGGGTGATGCGGCTTTCTATTTCCGACCTTTGGAAAATGCTGTGGGTAATGTTGTAATCGGTGTACGCAAAAAAACATCTCCCACTCCAGCCAGAGGCGAAAGAGAATATCTGTGGAGCTGGCATATCTGGCTCACAGACTATGAGCCGGATGATAATATATCCTCATGGGAGGATGGTAAATATATCTATCCCGTAACCGGGGGAGAGATCCATCGTTACGAGTCAAGCTTCTGGGATAAATCTTATCTCAATAAGTATATCATGGATCGCAATCTTGGGGCCTCCGTAGCCAAACCGTCAACCGATCCGGCGGAGAACGCGCGTTCTTTCGGACTATACTATCAATTCGGACGTTTCGCACCTATGCCTTACGCCAATGCAGAAGTCTATGATATGTCAGGAAAGGTCATATCTGAATTCAGCAACGGTGACATCAATATGATAGTTGTGCCACCTGCCGAAAACATCAGATATGCCGTCAAAAGGCCATACATGTTTTTTAAGCGTTCGGCCACAAATACCGATGAAAAAAGATGGCTGGCAAACAATAGCTATGACAAGAACTCCTGGAACAATCCCGGCTGGCATACCTCAGGCACAAAAAGCCTTTTTGATCCGTGTCCTCCCGGGTGGTGTATCCCCGGAGATGCAGTGTGGGAAAGCTTCCGATCGTTTACAGTATCGGATGGTGTGAATGCGACTACACGATTCGAGGCATTATCTGATCCGGAGTATCCTTTCGGGACTTATAACGGATATTATTTCTACCTTGATCCGAACACCCATGCCGTCGGTAAGACATGGTATCCCGCAGCCGGTGAAAGAGCCGGATCAAACGGCGCTATGGCTGAGGTAAATAATAAGGGTGTATACTGGATGACTCTGCCGGCAAGTGCTAATTTCGGACAATGTATGGATATGAATTCAAAAGGTGTCCAGCTTACAGCAAACTATACTGACCACGGCGAACGAAGCGCGGCATCCTCAGTAAGATGTATCCGTCAATAAAATTTGCATATTGGATGAAATCAGGCTTAGGAGTCGTTTTGGCTGCATCAATGATTATGTCGGCCTCATGCTCAAGCACAAACAACAATGCTGATACACAAAGCGAGGCAAGCGAAGAACTATCTCCGCTCGCCTCGCTTTGCCGTAGCATAGATTATTCCGACACGGTATCGCTGAGCGACGAAGGTGTCATGACTCGTCGAATGATTGACATTGTGAAACTTATGCCTTACACTGACAGTCTGACTACGAGCCAGGAACTGACAGCGTTTTTCAACAACATAAGCTCCGTACCCCGAAGTGTAGCTATCGTTGATAGTCTGGGAGACCTTTACCTCAATAATCCTGCTTCGCCGGTGAGGAACAATGAGCTTTATATCCGCTTCCTCCAAGCCATGCTTTCTGCCGATTCTATCGCAGACTACATGAGGCTGAGGAGTGAAGAGAATCTTCGCATTGCAAACCTCAATCGGACGGGAATTACAGCCAATAATTTTTCAATTCTTGACAGCAACGGCCTCACCCTGGAATTATTCTCAATCAAAGCACCTCATATCCTTCTTATCTTCTACGATCCGGAATGTTCGCATTGCACCGCCCAGTTGTCTGAGATTGCAGACTGCGAAAAGATAAACGAGTTAATCCAAAAAGACGAGCTTGTGATTGTCGCTGTTTATGCCGAAGGCAAGCGCTTAGTCTGGGAAAAGTCAAAAGCCGATATGCCCGGCAATTGGATAGTAGGCTATGACATGAGCGGGGTGCTGGACAACGACCTCTACAGCCTCCCCGCAATGCCTGTAATGTACCTCCTCGACAGCGACCATCGCGTAATGCTTAAAGACCCCGAATTCTCCTCTGTAGTCCAATGGCTCAGCAGATAATCGCTTATCTAATGCGCTCTCCTACCCTCTCTACAGTCATCGTCTTTGCAACTGAGAAACACCGCTATAGGTCTCTTGGGGCTTGGTTTATGTGAAAAAATTAAGATGTACGGTCGGCCATATTATCAAATGAATTGTTGTATCTTTGTAAGATTGTAAGATACAAAATATGAAGACATTTGAAGAACTTGGCGTAATCCCCGAGCTGCGCCGTGCCATAGAAGAGCTTGGATTTGAATCCCCGATGCCTGTGCAGGAGAAGGTTATACCCCATCTACTCTCAGAGCCGGGCGATGTGGTAGCCCTTGCTCAGACAGGTACAGGCAAAACTGCAGCTTTCGGTTTGCCTATTCTGCAACGTGTTGATCCCGCACTCCATAAGCCTCAGGCACTGATTATATCTCCCACGCGTGAACTGTGTCTGCAAATAGGCAGTGACCTGGCCGACTTTTCAAAATATCTGCCCGAGATAAGGGTGCTTCCCGTATATGGCGGTTCAAGCATAGAAAGCCAGATACGCAGCCTGCGCAAGGGTGTGCAGATTATCGTGGCCACCCCTGGACGTCTGATAGACCTCATCAACCGTGGAGTCGTAGATATGAGCAATGTCCACACCGTGGTGCTTGACGAGGCTGATGAAATGCTCAACATGGGCTTCCTTGATTCGATTGATGCCATCCTCAGCCACGTTCCCGATGAGCGTAAGATGCTCATGTTCTCAGCTACTATGCCTAATGAGATAGCGCGTATAGCCAAGAAGTATATGAAGAATGCTCAGGAATTCGTGGTAGGCAACCGCAATGAAGGTTCCAAAAACGTGAAGCATGTATACTACATGGTACACGCCAAGGATAAATACCTTGCACTCAAACGTATTGCCGACGATTCTCCATCGATATACGCTATTATCTTCTGTCGCACACGCCGCGACACTCAGGAGATAGCCGACAAACTGATTCAGGACGGATATAACGCCGACGCACTGCATGGCGACCTGTCGCAGCAGCAGCGTGACCTCGTGATGAAGAAATTCCGCGACAAAGTGATAACCATGCTCGTGGCTACCGACGTGGCCGCTCGTGGACTTGACGTGGATGATCTCACCCACGTAATCAATTACGGACTACCCGATGATACCGCAGTATATACCCACCGCTCAGGTCGTACAGGCCGCGCCGGAAAGACCGGTGTATCTGTAGCCATCATCCACTCGCGCGAGCGTAATAAACTGCGTGAGATCGAACGAGCCATAGGCAAAACATTCGAGCGTAAGGACGTGCCTACTCCTCAGCATATTATTGAAAAGCAGATTTACAATCTGGCCGACAAACTTGAACGTGTAGAGGTTGACGAGACCGAAATTGCAAAATATCTACCCGGCGTAAGCCGTAAGCTCAGCTGGCTGTCAGACGAAGACCTGCTGAAGCGAGTTGTATCACTTGAGTTCAATCGTCTGCTTGACTACTATAAGGATGCGCCCACTATCGACTATATCGACGAGAAACCACGTAAGGAGCGTAAGGACCGTCCGGAACGCGACGACCGCCCCCGCACCGAAGCCGAGAAAGACCGCCGCACGGCTGCCAGAGGTATGGCCCGACTGTATGTCAATGTAGGCAAGAGCGACGGATTCTTCGCAGGCAACCTCATAGACCTGCTCAACAACGTAGTCAATGGTCCACGAGTAGATGTGGGCCGCATAGACCTCATGCCCGGATACTCACTCTTCGATGTGTCAAAGAAAGACGCACGCCGCGTGATAGAAGGCATCACGGGTAGCGAATTTGCCGGTAAGCGCCTCTACAGCGAGGTAGCCGACCCCGACAAGAACTATGCCCGCGCCTCAGCACGCAAAAATAAGCATAGCGATGACACCCAGACCACTGCCGACTACTTCAAGGCCAAACACTCAAAGAAGAGCGGCAAGAAATCCTACCACAGAAAGTAATCCCGCTCTTATATAATAATCAGGCCGTATTATCCATTTTGGATAATACGGCCTGATTATTATCAGATAGGTTTCTTTAGATCAATTGATGGCAATCTTAACTACATTACTACCCTGACGCACAATGTACAGTCCGGTAGGAAGATTATCAATAGAGTTGCTCACCCTCATACCGGAGATACTGTAAACCTCCATTGGAGCAGCCTGATCAATAATAGGCCGTGAATCGACTATCGGACTATCAATACCTGAAAAATCTTCCTTGACGATATTTGAGAACAGCATCCACGGCATCATAGAATCGTAGAGCTCGTACGATTCGGCAGGAACATGAAGTATCACATTTCTATATTGCTCTTGCGAAAAAGTAGACTCGGATGTTTCGGGACTGTGTACTGCCTTAGGAGGTCTTGCTGCCATCACATATAGTTCTTTTAACCCACTTCCAGTAAAGACATTGGACGCTATATTATTAATATTCGGAGGAAGGATAAGTGACTCAAGACTCTCACAATTATAGAACATCTTCTTCGGCAAAGTCATGACTCCGGATGTCAGAGTAACATCCTTAAGGGAGCTACATCCCGAGAATGTCTCGGGCTCCAAACTATTTATGTTTGGAGGTATAACAATTGATTGGATATACTCATTGCCGGCAAAATAATCCGGCAGAGATGTAAGAACAGGACCAATCTTTACCATTTCAATAGGAGAAGTAGTGAAGAGTTCCAATGGTTGAGAAACATATCTTCCAAGGTACAAATATCTAACAGAATGAACTGGCGGATACCCTGACCAGTTACCCATTCTTTCAACAGTCAAGACATTGTCGCTATCTTCGAAAACAAGATGTTCTATATTTGAGTCCAGGAGGAAGAAAATGCTAACAGTCATTACATCACCAGGTATGGAAAGTGACTTAAGACTATCGCAGTTCTTGAACACCTTGCTTTCTATAGTTCTCATTGAATGAGGTAATTGAATGGACGTAAGCGAAGTACAGTCACTGAAAGCCTCTGATTCAATTGTAGCGAATCCTTCAGGTATTTCAATAGATTCAATCTCTTTACAACTTATATACGCGTTATTGATTACCCCCATAGCCATAGGCCACTTTGGTTCGGAGACTTTGCTATCCTTAAATGCGGCTGCACCTATCTTTTTGAGATTGGGTCCAATCTCAACCTTAGCTACAGCTGTATAACTAAAAGCATAATCACCTATTTCTACCAAGGAGGCCGGAAAACCTCCCATAGAAAAATTATTACACCCGTAAAATGCCTCTTTTCCGATTGTTTCAAGCCCATCCGATGAGAATTTTACAGCCTTGAGTTTCTTACACATTTTGAAAATTCTGTCCGGAAGCTGCTTTACCATAGGGCCGATAGTCACATCATCCAGTTGTGAATCATAAAACAACACTTGCTGGTCAGTTGACGATTGATTCTCAGCTTTCGTCGTCATGTTTCTTCCAAGATAAATCTTCTTAACATTGGAGTTAAAACGTGTAGGTACGTGAAGCGCTTCATCCCCGTCCTCAAATACAAATTCCTCTATATCAACATAGTCTTTATTATAAGTTCCGCCATTACTACAAAACGAACCACATATAGATGTAACGGAAGGTGGAATTATCAACTTCTTTATTCCGACGCAACCTGAAATGGCATTTGCATTAAATGTCGTTAAAGTAGAAGGTAACTCTATGTTCTTAATTAACGTATCGCCTGCAAAGCACCCATTCTCAAGCTCGGTCACATTATAAGTGCGACTATAGTATTGGACTGTCGGGAGAATCTTTATATTAGCCCTCTCTTCAGCTGGCAATGTAACGCCTGCCACACTCGCATAACTGCTCGTTCCCATGTCATGAATAGTATATACTATCCCATCAATCTTTACTCCGTTCTGAGCACTTACAATCAAGGAGCCCCATAACGCTCCTAATAATACCAATAAGCTCTTCTTCATAATCAATGCATATATTATTTCTCAAAGTTAGGATGAAATTACAAGCAAATCAAACATAAATACATTATTATATTCTTTTAACAACATTTTAACAACTCAACCATGTGCACATATGTTATACTTGCATATTTTTCTACTACATAACTTTTTTATGTCAAAAATTACCATTCCCGCAGGTAGCACACTCGAATTCTCAGAAGAATTAAGCGCTATTACATCAAGTATTGAAGCAAAAGAAGGCAGTACTATAATCCTTAGGAGTGCTGACCTGTATCTTACCAGCATCAAAGCCGGTCCTAAATGTAGAATTTTAGGAAATGGCTCTATTAGAGTTACCGATACTTTTAGTTTCGGGAAGGATTCAGTTATTGATTTAAGTAGTATATCCCTTACATTAGATCTCAATTCACTCGACAAAGAAGAAAAGGTGATGATCGGTCACCATTCAACACTTGTATTGCGTGATTACCCTATTACAGGAATAGGAGACTTTGTTTATTTTACTTTTGAGGAAACCACGACAACCACAAACAACAACAATACTACAGTTACTACACTAAATCCTGACGGAGTCAGTACAACATTGGTAGCGCCATGTCGCCAGATATTCAAAAATGTAAAGGTTAAAGGTAAAGTCGCCACAGAAGAGGCCTATCCTGAATGGTTTGTTGATGAAGCAGATTATTCCACTTCTGACACACAGGGCAAGTGTGATGATTGGGCTCCGGCTATTAATAAGGTCTTTGACTTGTCTGCTAATGGTATCGTAAGATTGCAAAGCCGCCGCTATATGGTAAAGTCTACTATATGGGTTCCAACTAAGGGGCAACTTCTCGGTACCGGCAGTGGTATATGGCGAACCGTTGAAACCTCTCAAAGCTCGGGAGAAAAGAACGTAGATGTACAAAAAGCCGGAACTACAATTGATATAGGAAAAGATCCTTCCTTTACCGCTGGCTGTGTAATACTCGTTAACTACGACAAGTCTAAAGTTAATGCTATATCATCGTCAACGAGTGATGATACAAGTCTATACAACATATTACGTAACCCCAGTGATAGTACTGACGTATATCAGTGTCTATTTGTCTACCCAGGCGGTAAGATTGCAAACCTCAACTTTATAAATACAGCGTATTCTACATCTAAAGATCCAAACACATTTAAAAGCGGAGACTACACGTGTATCTTAGTAACCGGATGTATGGAATTTGATCAACTTTGTTTCCAGCTTTTCCCAAGAGGAATAGTTTGGTCAAGGGCGTACGCTGACCAGAAAAAGGTTACACGTTGTAAGTTTATGTATGACCGAGCCCAATCCGATAGTGATTATCAACTGGATTTTAACAATGTAGGGGATGCGCTGGTATGTACTGGAAATTCATTTGATAGTGATGCGAGCAATGAATCTACTCATATTCGTATCTGCCAATGTTTCGGAGGGACCATTGCCGATAATATTATTAATGGCCATATATTGATAACTGGATGCAAGGCGATAGATTTCACAGGAAATCACCTGGAGAATGGTGCATTGATGACAATTCGTAATTCTGCAGTAAATATCAATAACAACTTCTTTCAGAAAGGTATAACACCGAATATCTTAATACAATCTGATATTAACTATGATGCATCTGTTGTAAATCTCACAAATAATTCTTTTGTTTATGTAGGTAACGAGGATTTCAAGTTGCTTAAAGATGGTAAATGGCAGTCAGGCTTACTTCCTGAAATCAGTGACTATGATATAGAGTTGAGAGGAGTTGCTGTGCAAGGTACCGACGGGAAATATTATCCTCACGGTCCTATGGCGACATTAAACATTTCTAATTCGTTTCGATTCTTTGTCACAAGAGAACAGGCAGCACACGTTTATCCTACAGGAATAAAAATTTGCAAGAGTTATACAAACTTGGAACAGGATGCCGAATCATTAGAAGAATTTAACCAAAGGAGTCAATTATACTCAACGCAAAGTGCTCTTAATGTTAGTAACGGAGTAGTCATCACTTCTCCTTGCGTAACTCTTAAGAACTTAAATTCTGCATCAATGTCTGTATTTGGAACGACATCAAATACTCAATGGTTCTTAAACTCAAAGACGGCTACTACCGAAAATGGACGTGCTCGTATTTATACTTACTATGCTCAATTTATTTGGGATTTAGAAAAAAAATTAGTGACACCTGCGCCAACCATCTACACTGTTTTAGCTAACATCGGAAAAGGAGAACCTAAAAATTCTACTGTAGACAAAGATGGTAATTTTATTCCGTCTAAGGGGGTGTTACTTCAAATTGGTCAGAATCCAGGATTTGCTGCTACGGCAATGGTTAGAATCATCAGACAACCCTCAGCTATAAGAGCCTCCAGAAATGATAATGCGCCTAATGACGGTGTGGACTATGTTGATATTCCACTAGTAAATTGCCGCATACTACTTGACAATGGATACACTCTTAACGGATTTAAGTGGGCTGAAGCTAATTTACTGAGCGATATTGTAATAAATAAAGGGACGTCTCCTTCAAAAATGACGTTTATGGGAGAAACATCTATTCTTGAAGAGTAGTATTCCTATTGGAATATCATTACAATTTTACCACCTCTACCCATATCTATCGTAACAAGGTAACATTATTGGACGGATTGACGTTGCGGAAAACGCGTGTCGATCCGTCTTCGAGATTTTATCAGACGGATTAAATTTGTTACTTTTGCATTTGACTATTTAGAATTAAAGATGTCTAAGATAAGTAAGGCTAAAACTATCAGACTTACTTATCTATTCAACAACCTCAAGTAACGATTATGAGACTACTCAACTCCATAATAGCACTGATGATAGCGTCGAAGGCCATGGCTTTTGACGCATCGGAGGCATTTGTCAATGCGCCGGCCAATGTGTTTCCCCTGCTGGACTATAACACCAGGCTCGATATGGTCGACTATTTCAACAGCGGCTCGTCAACAGCCTCTACAAATTCACTGTCGGGCAAGAGCCGCATCACAGCCCTCAGCCCCGATAAAGTAGACATAGATATGTCTGACGCATCGGATTATTCCGTATTCCTACTTCCGGACGGTAAGGATGGTGCGATAGGAGTTATATCCACCGTGGCCACTCCAGTTGCTGACAGTAATCTGAGGATGTTCACGTCAGACTGGTCCAATGATATCACGTCCAAGTCATTCACCGCTCCTACGCTTACCGACTGGCTTACTCCGGCGGGCAAAAAAAACATTGATGAAGTAGAGGCGATAGTGCCATTCATGACCACATCATACGCCTATAATCCGTCGACAAAGACACTCACCGTCACCAACAATACAGAATCGTTCCTGACCTCGGATGTCTATGACACCGTGCGCGATTATCTGCTCAACACCCTAACCTATAAGTGGGACGGCAAACGATTCACTCTTAGCAAATGAACCTCTCAGCCTACGCCGATGATGATTCCGTGAGCCGCCCGGTCGGTCTCACTGCCCTGACAGCCGCCATAACACGACGTCTCTCCGTGCCTGAGCTGCAAAACGTGTGGCTCACGGCCGAATTGAGCGACGTGAATGTGCGCGGAGGCCACTGCTACATGGAGCTGCTTGAAAAGAATCCGTCAAGCGGTCAGCCTGTGGCCAAAGCAAGAGCGGTAATCTGGGCCAATTACTTCACGCGCATCAATGCGGAATTCCGCGCTGCCACCGGTCAACCCTTCACAAGCGGCATGAAAGTCATGCTACGCGGGTCTGTCAGCTTCCATTCGCTCTATGGGCTATCGATAGTGGTATCAGCTGTCAATCCGGCATACACCATGGGTGACCTCGAACAGCGTCGCCGCGAGATACTGATGCGCCTGAAACGTGAAGGCGTGCTTGAGCTCAACCGTTCACTAACGTGCCCGACCGTACCGCTACGTATAGCCGTTGTGTCAGCTCCTACGGCAGCCGGCTTCGGCGACTTTGCCAATCAGCTCTTCACCCACCCCTCGCATCTGCGCTTCACATGTCGCCTGTTTCCGGCCGTAATGCAGGGCGAGCAAGCCCCCGGAAGCATAATGGCCGCACTTGACGCCATAGCCGGCGAGTATGACCTCTGGGACTGCGCTGTAATCATACGCGGTGGTGGAGCATCAAGCGACCTCGCGGCATTTGACAACTATGATCTGGCATCGCATATAGCCCAGTTTCCCCTTCCCGTCATAGTGGGTATAGGTCACGAACGCGATGTGACAGTGCTTGACTACGTGGCCAATATGCGCGTCAAAACCCCGACGGCTGCCGCCGAATGGCTCATAGCACGCGGCACCGAGGCTCTCGGACGCCTGCAGTTCATAGCATCGTCCATGCTTCAGAGCCTTACTGACCGTATAGCGGGATGTCGCAGTCAGCTCGCCCACTATAGCGCAATGCTTCCCATGGCTCCGACCAACGCCATAGCCCGCTGCGACTCACGCCTGCGCCAGGCAACAATGACGCTCGCCGGCATAGGAGGCAGGCGTATAGCCCCCGAACTGACACGACTCACCCATAAGGCAGAGGCCATAAAAGTGGCCGCCGACAATCTAATAGCGCGTCAGAAAGATCGCCTCAACAATCGCGAGGGGCTCATTGACGCTTACTCTCCGATGGCCACCCTGCGCCGAGGCTACTCCATAACCTCGGTTGACGGCCACGCTCTCACCTCTGTCAACGATCTCACCACCGGCAGAACCATAACGACCACTCTTGCCGACGGCACCATCACATCATCCATAACAAACATCCATGTCACAGAATCATAAAGACTTCACACCGGTAAGCGAACTTACCTATAATCAGGCCGTAAGCGAACTTGACTCAATACTGCGCATGATGCAGAGCGACCAGTGCGACATAGACCGCCTCACGGCCTACACACGCCGCGCCTCCGAACTGCTTCGCGAATGCCGCAGTCGACTCACCGCCACCGACGAAGAACTGCGCGGCATATTGGCAGACCTCACCGAAAACGTCTGATGTCGCACAGCCCCACATACCGCCCTCTTCTATATCATTTGCTCAATGGAGCCATTCTGGCGTGGCTAATGCTGTCATGCACCCACTCAAAGCCGGCTCCTACAGTAGAATATCCCGTAACGGGCGTCGACATATCGGCTCATAACGGAGATATCGACTTTGATGCGATGAGCCGGGAGGGAGTGGAATTTGTGCTGATAAAAGCCACCGAAGGGGTGAGTCATAAAGATGCCAACTTTCACACCAACTATCTTAAGGCCCGACGCGCGGGCATGAAAATTGGAGCATATCACTTCTTCCGCTTCGACTGCACGGGATATATGCAGGCTCTCAACATCCTGCACTCCATACGCGGCAAACATCTCGACCTGCCGGTAGTGATCGATGTTGAGGAGTGGACCAACTCCGTGACACAACCTACGGAAGGTGTGGTAGACGGACTGAGACGCATGATAACGTGTCTCGAGGAACACGGTTACCGCGTGATGCTCTACAGCAATAAGAACGGATACGAGCGCTTCATCCGCTCACGCTTAGAGAGTTATCCAGTATGGTTATGTTCATTCTCGCCTCCTGACGATACTCATCGCTGGGTCATCTGGCAATACTCCCATCAGGGTCGGCTTGAGGGCACCCGCGGCCCCATTGACCTCAACGCATTCCGCGGCACCCGCGAAGAATGGGAAAAATGGGCTTCAGGAGCACGCCACGCACAATAACCAATCATTGCAATCCGTTATATAATAACCATTACTATACATAAGAGTAAGTTTTTTCTTGCGACTACTTATCATCATTTGCGATCTACTTATCATTATTTCAGCAATATGACTCTCTTCCACCGAGTGACAACATATCTCCTCAGACTGTGTGCCCTCTCCACGATTATATTTGCGGGCACATCCTCTCTGTATGCATTCCCCACTGATACCTACGCCTCCAAATCGGTGCTTGCCGAAGGACGATGGGTGAAAATCAGTGTCGATGAAACAGGAATGTACTGCATCAGCGATGCCGAACTGAAAAGAAGAGGTTTTGCCGACCCTTCGAAAGTAAAGGTTTATGGCTACGGAGGACAACGTATCAGCGATATTCTGTCACAGGAGAACTATATTGATGACCTGCCGCAGGTACAGAGCGAACACACATCAAAGGGACTCGTGTTCTATGGCGTAGGCCCCGCCTCATGGTCGCTCGTATCAAGCCGTTGGCACCATACGCTCAACCCCTTCTCGGAGTTGGGCTACTACTATTTGAGCGACAGAGAAATGGAGACCCGAGCCATACCTGAGGAAAACAGCGCGCGCAAGAGCGTAATGGCCGCCACCACCTTTATAGATCGCATGTATCATGAAGTAGACCGTACTTCTCTGGGCTTCACAGGGCATCTGCTCCTTGGCGAAGATCTGCGTCGCAACCCCAATCTTACGCTATCGTTCAATCTGCCGGGAAGAGTTACAGGCACTCCAGTGTGGATGAAAACCACAATAGTAACCAAAGCTACATCTGCATCTACGGTAGTATTCACGGCCAACGGTAATAATATCGAAGAGAACGTAAATACAATTGCCGCCGCCTCATCGAAGAATTACGGCCGCACAGCCACATTTACCAAGACCTTTACCATTGACAGCGACAAACTTCAATTAGGTATAGCCCTTAACGCACCTGCCGCTGCTACGGCTGCATACCTTGACTATGTGACCATCAACTATACCCGAGAGATGCGCATGATTGACAATCTGCTTCAATTTCGTCTCACCACTACCGGTGGACGTCTGACATCGGGCAATGCAAACACACGCGTGTGGGACGTGACCGACCCTCTTGACATACGCGCCATGGCCACTCTCAAAGAGAACGATAACCTCTACTGGATCAATCCTTACAGCGGTTCACGCTCGTATGTGGCATGGAGTGAGTCGGCGTCTTTCCTCACCCCGAAATATGTAGAAACTGTAACCAACCAGAATCTGCACGACCTCTCTATATCGCCCGAGATGGTTATCTTCACCCATTCGGAATGGGCTGCACAGGCTCAGCGTCTGGCCGACTTCCACAGTCAGAATGACAAGATGGAGGTACTCGTAGTGACAATGGACAAAGTGTACAATGAATTCTCTTCAGGCACACGCGACGTAAACTCTATGCGTAAACTTCTGAAGATGTACTACGACCGTGGTCTTGAATCAGGCAAACCCCTGCGCTATGCCCTCATCATGGGGCGTCCGACATTTGACAACCGTCGCCTTACCGATGAAATAAAGAATATCACTTATCCCCTTATGCCTACGTGGGAGAGTGACGAAGGTCTCGTCAGTACCGAATCATACACTACCGACGATGTATTCGCTTTCCTTGAGGATAACTCCGGCTCACGAATGGGCAGTGACCGTCTGTGTATAGCCGTAGGACGTGCTCCGGCACGCTCCGTAGGTGAAGCCCGCAACTTCGTTGACAAAGTGATAGCTTACTCCACCGAATCGCCCAAGACGGGATGGAAGAATCATGTGATGCTCATTGCCGACGATGGCGACCGTGGCGAACACATGAACCAGACCGAAAAGATGGTCAAGAATATGATGGCCGATCCTTCGGGAAGCAACATGACCTATAGCAAAATCTATGTGGATGCCTACGACGAAATCGGTGGCATGTCGCAGGAGGGTTACAACCTCATGCACCGCTATCTTGACGAGGGCGTGATGCTGTGGACATACGTGGGCCACGCACACCAGACTATGCTTGGCAGCGAGGGCCTGCTCAACTATGCCGACATCGACAAACTGTCACTCAGTCACTACCCCATATTCTACGGTGCCACCTGCCTGTACTTCGAGTGGGACAACCATAACGAATGTGCCGGCGAAGCCCTGTTTAACAAAGAGAAAGGTGGTTTCGTAGCCGGTATCAGTGCCACACGCTCGGTATACATCGTAGAAAACGGCACACTCAATTCATTATTCGGGCAGGAAGTATTCAAACGTAAGGCAGACGGCACCCTCTCCACCATAGGAGAAGTATACATGAACACCAAGAACTGTCTTACGGGCAACCGTACCAACACTAACAAACTGCGCTATGTGCTCATGGGTGACCCCGCCATGCGTATGGCCACTCCGCAGTCAACCGTGTCACTCGAACTTGTCGACGGACAGTCGACCAACGTAGACGAAGCCGACTTCCCAGCTATCATGGCACGCCAGAATGTAGAACTCCGTGGTACGGTATACGCCCCCGACGGTTCTGCAATGACCGACTTCAACGGTACGATCGACGTAACTCTCCATGATGCCGAATATAGCGTGACATCACAGGGACGTCCCAGCGATGACACCGAAGGCGAACCCGTGACCTTCGAGATGTACGGCGAAAAACTCTTTGCCGGACGCGGCACTGTAGTCAACGGCGACTTCACCGTCAAAGTGCCCATGCCCTCGGAGATAAGCGACAACTACCGTCCGGCTATGCTCAATATGTATGCTCTCAGCAATGACGGCACTACGGAAGCTTCAGGCGTGAGCCGTAATTTCTACGTCTACGGCTTTGACGAAACGGCCGATGCCGATACTAAGGCTCCGGTCATCAACTATGCATACCTCAATCACGAGAGCTTCGTGCCGGGTGCCACCGTCAACGACTCACCCATGTTCATCGCCAAAGTGACCGATGACACCGGTATCAACCTCTCCACCGCCGGAGTAGGCCACCAGATGACCATACAGGTAGATAACCGCACTGTCTACAACAATGTGGCCACATACTTCACACCCTCTACCGACGGCACACCCTCAGGCACCATCGCATACCCGATGAGCGGACTTGACAACGGCAACCACACGCTTACATTCCGTGTATGGGACACCAGCGGCAACTCCACCTCTACTCAGCTTGACTTCTTCGTGGCCGAAGGCGCATCACCCCAGATGTTTGACGTATACACCGATGCCAACCCAGCATCTACGAGCGCCAACTTCTTCATAAGCCACGACCGACCCAATACCGACATGACCGTCACCATCAGTGTCTACAACCTTATGGGACGCCTTGTGTGGACATCAACCTCCACCGATCGCAGCGACATGTTCCTGACATCGCCCGTCAACTGGAATCTGCTTGACATGGGAGGTCACCGTGTACCCCGCGGCATCTATATCTACCGCGCCACCCTCTCCGTACCCGGATCCGATAAGGAAGAGTCAATCGGTAAACGAATCGCCGTCACAGCTCCATAATTAAGAGAGCGTGTCTGGATTTAAATGCTTTTATCACAAAGAGAGATTTTGGAGTGTATTTTCAAAATCTCTCTTTGTGATAAAAGCATTTGAATTCAAACACAATCTTAGGCACTGTAGCTCCCTCTCTCCACGACTGCAACATATACATGACTTTATTTGAAGGCATTTTTTTGAAGGCCAAAATAGGCCGAGTCAGAAAATTGCATTAACTTTGTACGATATTGTACAAATACGCGTCATCCAAGCTTAAAAACTTGTAGAAATGAGAGTAAAGATTCATAGAGAAGGTACTAACATACTTGTCATACTGTTTTTCATATTGGCCTGCATCAACACCCCAGCGTGGATGTTTATCCGGCCTATGTGGATACCCGTGACTTTTACCACTCTGTCGGTCATCACCTATCTGCTGGTACTCAACTTCTTCCGTTCGCCCCGTCGCCACTTTCCCGGCGATGCGTCGCGTAACATAGTGGTAAGTTCGGTCGACGGCAAGGTGGTAGCTCTCGAAGAGACCTATGAACCCGAAATACTTAAGCGCAACGTCATACAGCTCTCTGTATTTATGACCGTATTCAACGTGCATGCCAACTGGTTTCCGGTTAACGGCGAAGTAGAGCTTGTGCGCCACCACAAAGGTCGTTTTCTCTCGGCCTACCTGCCCAAATCAAGCGTAGAGAATGAGCGTAGCACTGTGCTCATCAAGGCCACCAACGGCCAGCAGATACTCGTGCGCCAGATTGCCGGAGCCGTAGCACGTCGTATCGTTACCTACGCTCAGCCCGGTGAGGAGGCCAATATCGAAGACCACATGGGCTTCATCAAATTTGGCTCACGTGTAGATATATTCCTGCCTCTTGATGCCAAGGTGCTCGTAAAGATTGGTGACAAGACCACAGGCGGCATTACAGAAGTAGCTCTGCTATCTGACAATCCCTCGGCTGAAAGCTGTAATGTCAATATCCCCGTCAACGTGTAAGGCCGTCCGATAACGACCATGGAAGTCTGCCGTACACATAAGCATTTGAGTATCATCCTACAAAAGATTCAGACATTACGGCTGAAAGATATCGTGAGTGCATAGGATATCACTTACCGGATTAATGATAAATAAACGCGTCATGATTAAACGTATAGTTGCCTCCATACCCAACACCATTACCCTCCTCAACCTCCTTTCGGGAGCTGTGGCATGTATCCTCTCATTTCACTCATCGACACTAATCGGCTCACTCACCGGATGCCAGTGGGCATTCATTTTCATAGGCATGGCGGCAGTGTTTGACTTCTGCGACGGTGCATCCGCACGTCTGCTCCACGCCTACTCTCCTGTAGGAAAGGAGCTTGACTCTCTCGCCGATCTCGTAAGTTTCGGTCTTGCACCCTCATTGCTGCTCTACAACGCCATATCAGCAGCCGAAGGTGCTACCGATCTGCTATGCCTACCTGCACTGGTGTCGCTGTTTATAGCCGCAATGGGTGCTCTGCGTCTGGCCCGTTTCAATGTTGACGACCGCCAGACTACCGAGTTTATCGGTCTGCCTATTCCGGCCAATGCCCTGTTCTGGATAGGTTATATAGCATGGATGAACTCTCACGCATACCCCGGCCTATGGGTGTCACTGATATTCATTGTAGCCCTTGGTCTGATGATGGTGTCGCCCCTTCACATGTTCTCGCTGAAGTTCAAGAACTTCGCTTTTAAAGAAAACTATCTGCGCTATCTTCTCATCGCCTCCGCTGTCCTCATGGTTATATGGCTTGGGGTGCCGGGATTTGCCTGGACTATAGTCATATATATCCTCATGTCGGTTGTGAATCGTTAAGAGAATATATTCTAATGTCATTCCTACTCTTTATATTACTCATGGCGGTGGTGATGATTATCACACCGCTTTTCGGCACTTTTTTAAAAATCTACCGCCAGACGCGTAGAATGCGTAACATGTTCCGCGATTTCGGCGCATCCGGGTTCGGAAGCAATGAAGAAACATCACAGCGCTCACGCGGAGGGTGGACTTATCCCCTACGCCGCAAAAAGAAGGTGTATTCACGCGAAGACGGCGAATATGTCGACTTCAAGGAGGTGAACGTGACGGAAACTACAACCGAAACAAAAGATGCCTCGGGCACACACCGCACATACGCGCGCGAACAGCAGATTACAGATGTCGAATGGGAGGAAATAAGCTAAACTATGGCTAAGAAAGAGACGCCGATGATGGCGCAGTATGACTCTATGAAGAAGTCACATCCCGATGCGATACTCCTCTTCAGGGTCGGTGACTTCTATGAAACTTTCGGACCGGATGCCATCATAGCATCGGAGATTCTGGGTATCACACTCACACGCCGTGGCAACGGCTACTCAAAGGATCAGGAACTGGCAGGCTTCCCTCATCATGCGCTTGACACATATCTGCCCAAACTTCTGCGTGCAGGCAAGCGTGTGGCCATCGTGGATCAGCTTGAAGACCCCAAAACCGTAAAGAACAAACTTGTAAAACGCGGTATCACCGAACTGGTCACTCCTGGTGTGTCGCTCAGCGACAATCTGCTCACACATCGCGAAAACAACTTTCTGGCAGCCGTACAATTCGGCCGTCACAGCATAGGTGTGGCTTTTCTCGATATTTCTACCGGAGAATTCATGACCGGAGAGGGCACACCAGACTATATCGACAAACTGCTGGCCAACTTCTCACCCAAAGAAGTGCTCGTGGAACGCGGCCACAGAAAGGACCTCGACACACAGTTCTCGGGCCACTATCTGTCATTTGAGCTTGACGACTGGATATTTACCGACTCCGCGGCCAACGATCGACTGCTTAAGCAATTCGGCACAACGTCGCTGAAAGGATTCGGCATACATGGCATGGCATCGGCCATCATTGCCTGCGGGGCCGTGCTTCATTATCTTGACCTTACGCATCATCTTCAGACGGGCCACATATCCACGCCATCGCGTATAGAGGAGGATAAGTTCGTGCGCCTTGACAAGTTCACGGTACGCAATCTCGAGATAACCGAGCCGCTGGCCGACGACGGACGCAGTCTGCTCGGAGTGCTTGACCGCACCGTTACACCCATGGGTGCACGTATGCTGCGTCGGTGGCTGCTGTTCCCGCTAAAAGACCCCGAGGCCATCAACCGCAGACTTGATGTGGTGGAATACTTCTTCCGTCACCCCGACCGGCTTGACCTGCTCAAAGAACAGCTGGATATGATCGGTGACCTCGAACGACTGATGTCGAAGGTAGCTGTGGGTCGCGTGACTCCCCGCGAACTGACACAACTGCGCGCCTCGCTCGAAGCCATTCCAGCCATAAAGGAGATGTGTGACTCATCCGACCTTGAAGCACTACAGAATATCGGTGAACAGCTCAACGAATGTTCCGCAGTAAAAGAACGTATTGCCCGTGAGATTATGGACGACGCACCCGGAGCACTCAACCGCGGACAGGTCATCAAACCGGGTGTTGACAGCGAACTTGACGAACTGCGTGACCTTGCATATCGCGGTAAGGACTACCTGATGCAGATTCAGTCACGCGAGAGTGCGGCCACAGGTATTCCAAGTCTGAAGATAGGATTCAACAACGTATTCGGTTACTATATCGAGGTGACCAACGCCCATAAGTCAAAGGTGCCTGAGGAATGGATACGCAAGCAGACCCTTGTAAATGCCGAGCGATATATCACTCAGGAGCTTAAGGTTTATGAAGAAAAAATACTCGGTGCGCAGGAAAAGATAGCCATTATAGAGGCGCGTCTGTTTACCGCCCTGGTGAGTATGGTCAACGACTATATCAGCGCCATAAAACTCAACGCCCAGCTGCTGGCACGGCTTGACGTGCTTTCTGCATTCACCCGCGTATCAGCCGAGAACAAATACAATCGCCCCGTGGTGGATGATTCGCTTGATCTGGAGATAGTCGAGGGACGTCACCCGGTGATAGAAAAGGAACTGCCCCCCGGCGAACCGTATATCAGCAATACCGTGCGCCTCAATAACGAGGGCACTCAGGTGATGATGATAACCGGCCCCAATATGTCGGGTAAATCGGCGCTACTGCGTCAGACAGCCCTGAATGTGCTTATGGCTCAGACCGGATGCTTCGTTGCGGCCGAGAGTGCCCACATAGGTGTGGTTGACAAGATATTCACCCGCGTAGGTGCCAGCGACAACATATCGCTCGGCGAATCTACCTTCATGGTAGAGATGACAGAAGCAGCCTCCATACTCAATAATATGAGCCGCCGCTCGCTCATACTGTTCGACGAACTTGGGCGCGGAACTTCGACCTACGACGGCATATCCATAGCGTGGGCCATCGTGGAGTATATCCACTCCTACGCCGGACTCCATCCCAAGACTCTCTTTGCGACCCACTATCACGAACTGAATGAGATGGAACACATGTTTGATCGTGTGGTCAACTTCAATGTATCGGTAAAGGAAATAGACGGCAAGGTGGTATTTCTGCGCAAACTTGCCAAGGGCGGTAGCGAACACAGCTTCGGTATACATGTAGCGCGCCTGGCCGGTATGCCTAACGACATTGTGGAACGCTCGGCACAGGTGCTGACCCAACTCGAGCAGGCCAACCGAAGAGATGGTATGTCGGATGGCACATCCATCACCATGCCTCAGCCTGCCGACGGAGTGCAACTGTCATTCTTCCAGCTTGACGACCCTGTGTTATGTCAGATACGCGACGAGATACTCAGCACTGACATCAACAACCTCACCCCCATGGCAGCCCTCAACAAGCTCAACGACATCAAATCCATACTCCAAGGTAAATAATCCACTTTGGCTGATTTCTATCCCCCCAGCCAAAGTGCCGGAGGCACGATGTCGTGGATGACCGCAGGGAGTCCACGGAAGTGATACTTATCTAAAACAATGAGTTGCGGAGCGACGATGTTGTCAGTATATACTCGAATTAATAGTTCGCATCAAGAGATTGCTGTTATCATCTTCAAGTCAAAGAACATGACACGGCTTCTCAGTACATCGTCCTCTGATATTCCGAAAGCGTCTTTTTCGCTTTGCTCTGATTTATAGAGAGGCTTAAATCCATTCTTAAGATAATAATGGATAGTTGAATCAGTGTTGTAGGCATCCACAAGCATATAGCGACAAGCCGCCTTATTATTCTCATCCACAAACCAGTATTTGAGGGCATCCATAAGTTGAGTGCCTATATTCAATCCATGCCCCTGAAATGTCTTGTTCACACCGAGACGGCCTATCAACACCGCTGGATAACTACGATGCCGCTTTTGCTGTGGAATCCTTCGTTGGAGAGCATTTCGCGATGGATTGTCAAGCGTATATGTCTTTATGCCATCATAGGAGAGAGTTGCAATCGCAACAATTTCGCGCTGATTCTCTCTGTTTATCCAACAATACGTTTTGCCAAGCAACTCCTCCTCATAGAGAAACACATCCTGGCTGAAAAAATCGTCAAGATCTTCATCTCCACAAGAAAAGGGGTCACAGTAATCTGCGACCTCCTTAGTATAAGGCACCATAAAGGTGTTTTCTACGAAACTATAGTCCGCCATTGTCAGGCTTTGCGGGGAGGAAATATAACATTTTTGGCACTTTCCAGCATGGTGGAAAGCACCTTACGCTGTGATTCCGAGAGTTTTGGCGTAGGCAATTTACCATTGCGCTCCGCTTCCTCGGTGAAGATTCTTGCATCTTCTCCCCAAAGCTCGGGGGATGTTTTAATTGTCATTGCCATAGTTTTATCTCCTTATTTCTAATTAAAGTCTAAAGATACAACAAATTTCTCACATAATCAGCTTAATAGGTAGACAAAAAGTCAATCCTCAATGGCAAATAACCCACTGCCCGACTTCTTCCCCCGCCTGCCGGAGTGCCGGAGGGATTAGTGTGTGAGGAGGATTTTATGCGTTTCGATAATGCCGTTGGCAAGTTCAATGTTGACGAGGTAGACACCGGAGGGGTAGGCCGACATATCAACCGGAGCATCCATCCATTGATAGTGCATGCGGTGGGCGTTAACCGAGAAGATTTCTACGCTTACTATATCCTCGCGGGGCGACTCAAAACTGAGTATACCATCGGTAAGCGCTATGGATGACTCTGGCAGAGCAACGTCAAGACGCTCCATTGCGGCATCCACCACGGGAGTATCCGACCCATGGAAGTAGAGCGACAGAGGTATATCGCCCTGTCTGTCGGCAAACACCGCCTCGGGCACACGTATGGTAAGGGTGTGAGTTCCAGCCTGTACTGCCCCCATCTCTATGATACGGTTATCTATCACATCTCCGGGACACCAGTTGCTGAAACTCTGCCAGGTTACCGGGCGCATATATATAAGTCCGTAAATGCCATTTGCCTGAGTATTGTATTTTCTGAAAGGCTCACAAGAATTGCGACCGGGCTTATAAGTAAGCACTAATTCATCATCGACGTATACATAATGCCATCGGCGGTTATATTCCTCACCGCCTTCATTAGCTCCATGATTGGAGGTAATAAGCACCAGATAGCCATAGTCTACCGATTCGGGCACTTCAAATGTGTAAGTCTTGACGGTAGTATCGGCCGTATCGGTGGCATTGTAGTTATTGAGATTCTTACCTACGTATTCGGGATTCTTAATGGCGATAGGCACGAGTACATTACCGTGAGTATCATCCATGCCGGGAGTACGGCTCACGAATTCGAGCGTACCCTTGAATACATCGCTGCGGCCCTCACATCCCTCCACCTGAGTGTTGGCGGCAT
The DNA here is from genome assembly GCA_014801865.1 of Bacteroides sp. Lineage (GTDB taxonomy): Bacteria > Bacteroidota > Bacteroidia > Bacteroidales > Muribaculaceae > Paramuribaculum. Next base: position 72,172 of record JAAVDH010000035.1, read on the forward strand.
AGGGGATACCGAAAATCTCCATTTCCATCCACAGATCATACTCGGCACGCAGCCCGGCATCGTGAAGTATCGGAGCCAGATACTGTATGTCGTAGTTGTAAGGCACCGTATTGGGCTTCTTGTTTTTATTCATGAAGGGAGTGATGAAACGCGCTATCTCAAGTCGCTTCACATCGGGGTCAGAAGTTGTATAAGTCTCGCTGCCCTTGGGTACAAGGGCCAGATTAATGTTGCCGATACGGTCATAATTGTCACAACACGCCTCGACAAATACATTCATCTTAAGCGAGTCGCCGATCTGTGCGATATCATCATCGGTGAGACGCACTGCATAGAGTGACGTAAGGTGCCGCAGCACGCCGTCATCAGTGGCCGCATCCTCAGGGAAATTGCCCATTCGGTACCCATCATAGAAAGTAACTCCATCAAAAATCCGCAATGTCACCGGCGAAGCCACAGACTTCAAAGTTCCGAAAGTGGCGCCACACACTGACAGTAGAAACGCTCCAGCGAGCCATGCAAAACCTTTTTTCATAATCTTTTTTACCTGCAAGAGGATAAATCCATCAATAAACAGCACAAATGCGTATTCAAGGCGCAAAGTTACACACTTTTGTCAAGCGAACCATACACCTTAGCGACATTTTGCATTTTTTGAGGATTATTTCCGCATATCACGACAAACTATTTGAAAGACACCTGCGATTCAGGAAGCATACCGAAAACTCTACAGTTGCGCCGGTCGGTCATTTTAGTTAAATTTGCGACATCATCAAATCTACATATTCAGATTTAATAAACTAATAAGTAAGTCGTAAAAATTATTTTATACTATCTTCGAGAGTATTTTCGGATGATTTTCGCTTGATGTCGAAGGCGTGTAGCGAGCTACACAACTGAGACAGAAAGTGAAAAGCGCCGAAAAGACGCCGAAGATAGTTAAAAGACTTACTTCGTGATAAATTAAAATAATTTTGAAGACTTACTTCCATCATATGAAAAGATTTCTGCTTATAGCCGCCATAGTCCTCACCGCATTAGCGGGCTATGCGTCAGGCACTCAAAACCCCAAACCATTTGTTGTCCCCGAACTAAGAGAATGGAGTGGCGCTGTAGGGGCTTTCACTCCGGAGTCATCGCCGGTAATTACAGTTGCCGATGAAACATTGCTGGAAGTGGCCAACAACTATGCCGACGACTACGGTACTATGTTCGGCGTGTACCCCAAGGTCACTATAGGCAAACCCGCGAAAGGCACCATACACCTCGCCATTAAAAAAGACCGCCGACTTGGCACCGAAGGGTATCACATCGACATCACTGACCGGATAGTTGTCACAGCCACTGAAAAAATAGGAGTTTACTGGGCCACGAGAACTCTGCTGCAAATCGCGGAGCAGAGCGAAACTCACTCACTGCCTTGCGGTAAAATCACGGATTTCCCCGACTACGGAGTGCGCGGACTCTCTATGGATGTGGGCAGGAAATTCTTCCCGATGGAATATCTTAAAGATCTTGTGGAGATTCTCTCATACTATAAGATGAATTCACTGCGAATACATCTTAATGATAATGGATTTCTATATTACTTCGGAAATGACTGGGACAAAACCTACTCAGCATTCCGTCTGGAGAGTGACACTTATCCCGGACTTACCGCACGCGACGGGTATTACACCAAGCAGGAATTCCGCGATTTTCAGATTGAGTCGGCCAAGAGTTTTGTTGACATCGTGCCTGAAATAGATATTCCCGCCCACTCGCTCGCTTTCAGCAAGTACAAGCCCGAACTCGGCAGCAAGGAATTCGGCATGGATCATCTTAACCTCCTCAATGAAGAATTGATACCCTTCATTGACGGCCTGTTTGCCGAATATCTTACAGGCGATAACCCCGTTTTTATAAACGAATATGTACATATCGGCACCGACGAATTTGGCAAAGACTACGAAGGATTTGAAAACAAGCGGGAAACTACTGAAAAGTTCCGAGCCTTTATGGACCATTATATACGGCTCATAGAAGGCTACGGCAAGAAGCCTTGGGTATGGGGCTCGCTATCGACAGCACCGGGCGAAACTCCCGTCAAAACCGAGGGCGTGATGCTCGATGCCTGGTACAACGGATATGCCGACCCGAGAGAAATGGTAAAACTCGGATTCAAAATCAACAGTATACCCGACGGTATGGTCTACATTGTACCCAATGCCGGTTACTACCATGACTATCTGAACACCCGTTGGCTCTACGAAAACTGGACCCCGGCACGTGTGGGCAATGAACAGTTTGATGAGAAAGACCCGGCTCTGGTCGGCGGATATTTTGCAGTATGGAACGACCACGTAGGAAACGGCATATCGGTTCAGGACGTTCACCATCGTATAATGGACGCCATCGCCACCATGTCGGTCAAGTTATGGGACGGAATAAACACCACCATGCCCTACGATGACTTCTATAAAGCCTCCAAAATACTCTCTGAAGCTCCGGGCATTAACCGACTCGGAAGAATCGGAGCACCGGAGACACTCGTGTTTGAAACCACACGCCTTACCCCGAAATCGGTCAACCTTGTACGTGAACTCGGATTCGGCTACACCGTAGAGTTCGACATTGACGCCGTGCCCGAAGATAAAGGCACCGTGTTGCTATCCTCCCCCGAAACGACGTTTTATCTCAGTGACCCTGTCAAGGGACTTTTCGGATTTGCTCGCGACGGCTATCTTAACACCTTCAACTTCCGTCCGTACTCCGGTGAAAAAGTCCACATCAAAATCACCGGTGACAATGAATCGACCACACTTTGGGTCAATGGAAAGAAGTATGAGAGCCTCGACAAAGTAACCCAGTGGCACAACGAGGGCAAGAACAAAATGTACTATCTCAGCACTATGATGTTCCCCCTCGAACAGGCCGGAAACTTCAAAAGCGCTGTCACGAACTTCAAAGCCTATAATTACATCACGAAGTAAAGCCCCATCCCGCGATACGCACAATAGGTCGTGTCAAGATATCAGATTCTGACACGACCTATTGTAATATTCTATAGAGGGGTTACTTCAACAGATCGGGACGCAGACGCTGTGTGCGCTCCATGGCCTGATCGTGGCGCCATTGATCTATCTTGGCCTGATGACCGGAAAGGAGTATGTCGGGCACACGCCACCCCTTGTATTCGGCGGGACGAGTATATACGGGAGGGGCAAGCAGATTGTCCTGGTACGAATCGGAGAGTGCGCTCTGCTCATCACCCAACACTCCGGGTATGAGTCGCACCACGGCATCGGCTATGACGGCCGCCGGTATCTCGCCGCCGGTAAGCACATAGTCACCGATAGATATCTCGCGTGTTATCAGATGTTCGCGCACGCGATAGTCGACCCCCTTGTAATGACCACAGAGGATTATCAGATTCTTAGCGAGAGAGAGAGTATTGGCCATAGGCTGGTCAAACTGCTCACCGTCGGGCGAAGTGAATATCACCTCATCATAGTCGCGCTCGGCCTTAAGGGCAGAGATACACTTATCAATAGGCTCTATCTGCATCACCATGCCGGCCTCGCCACCAAAGGGATAGTCATCAACCTTACGATATTTATTGGTGGTATAGTCACGGAGATTGTGAACCACGATTTCGGCAAGGCCCTTATCTATGGCTCGCTTCACGATAGAACAGTTCAGTGGCGACTGAAGCATTTCGGGAAGTACGGTTATGATATCTATGCGCATATTTTTTCAAATCTATTTATTATTCAGCTCTTATTATTAATCTCTCTCGTCACTCATAATTGGCCAGCGTTTCCTTAAGATTGGTAATCACCATGGCTCTCAGTTCGGGAGGCGACACCACTGTCAGACCGGGACCATGCGACAGTATCTCGCTTACGAAGTCAGGCGACAATTGCAGACGGTAGGTAAATACCGAGTATGAATCGTGGACCAGCTCCTGCTGCGAATGGTGTAGAGGTAGTGTACGCAGGTACTTGGAGTGGCGGGCATCAGCACGTATAACTACTTCCTTGGCTTCGGCCTGCGAAAACACTATGCCGAAAGCCGTAGAGCAAAATTCCTCAGCATCGAAGCTCGGAGGCATAGTAAATGTCCCCGCATTCATCAGCACATCCTGCATACGGTCGAGCGCATAGGTCTTGATTTTGCCGTCTTTGACATTCAATCCCGTCACATACCATCGCTGGCGGAATATTTTAAGGAAGTACGGTTCGATGACCACACCCGTATTGGCCTTACTGCGCGAGTAAGGACTGTAGGTAAAGGTCAGGCGGCGATGCTCCTTCATGGCCTTTACAACCAGTGACAGATATTGGCGCGCTGAGGGTACATCCTCCATGAACACACGATCGGAAATCTCACGCACATCCACCATCATATCGCTCATGGCAGCCGAATTGAGCATCCAGTCAGTCACCGACTCATTGTGGCGGCTCTCCTGATTGATATAATACTCGAAAGTCACTTTATCGCACTCAATATCCACCTTGAAGATATCGGCTATCTCCTCACGATAGTGGAAGAATGTACGACGCGGCAGCGGATTGCCATCGGAGAACGGCGCTTTCTGCCACAGAGCATTAAGCTCCTTAAGCGTGATGCGCCCTCTCGACTTTATAGTGTCGAGAATCCATATATATCTGTAAAATAGATTGCCGCGCGACATATTCAGAAGTTATTATCAAAGAGAAACGATAAGGCGAAATTAGCCAAAACCGTTGTATTCTCATTGCCCGCAAATGTTAATGAGTTTTAAACTCACCAACCGAATACCGTCCGCCGGCTCCACTGCTCCATCTACTGACCATGCAGAATTACATTTTTGATGCGATTGCATTGCATCGAATCCGCGAAATGCGTGTAATTCCATAAAAATGCATAACTTTAGGCCGTTAATTACAATAAGTAAGTCGTAAAAATTATTTTATACTATCTTCGAGAGTATTTTCGGATGATTTTCGCTTGATGGCGAAGGCGTGTAGTGTGCTACACAACTGAGACAGAAAGTGAAAAGCGCCGAAAAGACGCCGGAGATAGTTAAATGACTTACTTCGTGATACATTAAAATAATTTTGAAGACTTACTTATTCAACGATACACTCTAATCATGGCAAAAAAAGTAATCAACATATCTGTACAGATTTTAGTCACAGCGATAATCTATGCCATAATGCTATGGCTGTTTGACTATGTCTTTGAGGATATTTCCGCTTTCGGCTGGAGGCCGCTGTTGCAGGGCCTCATTTTCGCTGTTATTTTTGTACCCATCTCAAATTGGATGTCAAAGAGAGATAAAAATATGGAGAACAATAGGGGGTATATAAAGAAAAAAGAGTAAGTTTGTAACTGTACGCTCGCCTTAAGCGTTATACTACCTCAAACCAAATATTATGCCAAAGAAGACAGCCAAGCCCGCAAAGCCCGTTACCAAGCTTAATCTCATAAAGAATGACCCGTGGCTCGAGCCATTTGCAGAAGCCATCAACGGTAGGCACGAGGATGCCATCCGCAAGGAGAAGGAGCTGGTCAAAGGCTCCAGAACTCTTAACGAGTTTGCCAATGCTCATCAATATTTCGGACTTCATCGCAATGATGACGGCACATGGGTGTTCCGCGAATGGGCACCCAACGCTACCGGTATATCGCTCATCGGTGACTTCAACGGTTGGAAAGAGGGCGTACATTATGCTCTTAACCGCGTCGAAGGCAGCGACGGAGTTTGGGAGATAACCCTCCCGGCCAATGCGCTCAAACATGGCGACTACTACAAGATGCTGGTACACTGGAAAGGTGGCGACGGCGAACGCATACCGGCCTACGCCACACGTGTGGTGCAGGATCCTGAGACATATCTTTTCTCCGCGCAGGTATGGGACGCAGAGCCTTATCAGTGGAGCGTAGAGAAATTCAAGCCCGATACACGTCCACTGCTCATATATGAATGTCACATAGGCATGGCGCAGCAACGCGAGGGAGTGGGCACATATACGGAATTTCGCGAGAATGTGCTGCCCCGTATCGCAGCCGACGGATATAATGCCATACAGATTATGGCTATACAGGAACACCCCTACTATGGATCATTCGGCTATCATGTGTCAAACTTCTTTGCCCCATCCAGCCGATTCGGCACTCCGGAGGAACTTAAGCAGCTTATTGACGCAGCTCACGAGCTTGGCATAGCCGTGATAATGGATATTGTCCACTCCCACGCCGTGAAAAATGAGTCGGAGGGTCTGGGACGACTCGACGGTTCGTATGATCTATATTTCTATGGAGACGGGCGTCGCGAGCATCCGGCCTGGGACTCCCTGTGCTTTGACTACGGCAAAAACGAGGTGCTTCACTTCCTTCTGAGCAACTGCAAATACTGGCTTGAGGAATTTCACTTTGACGGCTTCCGCTTCGACGGTGTTACCTCCATGCTATACTTCAACCATGGACTCGGACAAGCCTTCGGAAGCTATGATGACTACTACAACGGCAATCAGGATACTAACGCTATCACTTACCTCACCCTGGCCAACAAACTCATACACCGAATCAATCCTTCGGCCATCACCATAGCTGAGGAAATGAGCGGCATGCCCGGTCTGGCCATACCCGTAAAAGATGGTGGCATAGGATTTGACTATCGCATGGCCATGGGTATTCCTGACTACTGGATCAAGATGCTCAAGGAGAAGAAGGACGAGGACTGGCACCCCACATCAATATTCTGGGAGCTGACCAACCGTCGTGCCGATGAAAAGACCATATCTTACGTGGAAAGTCACGACCAGGCACTCGTAGGCGACAAGACGGTGATATTCCGTCTGATAGATGAAAAGATGTACTGGCACATGATGGTCGATGACAACGATTTCACGGTAGACCGCGGTATGGCCATGCACAAAATGATACGCCTTGTTACCGCCTCGACCATCAATGGTGGCTACCTCAACTTCATGGGCAATGAATTCGGTCATCCCGAGTGGATCGACTTCCCCCGCGAAGGTAATGGCTGGAGTTACAAGTATGCCCGCCGACAGTGGGATCTTGTTGACCGCGAAGACCTGAAATACAAGTTCCTCAATAATTTTGACAATGCGATGATAGAACTCATCAGCGGCGTATATAATTTCCAGGCACTCCCCGTAGAGAAACTTTGGGAAAAGGACGATGACCAGATACTGGCCTTTAAGCGCGGCGACCTCGTGTTTGTCTTTAACTTCAATCCGTCCAAATCCTTTACCGATTATGGTGTGCTCACCCCTCCCGGAGAGTACACGGTAGTGCTGTCAACCGACTCCCCCGACTTCGGAGGATACGGCAATATAGACGAGAGTGTTCACCACCTCACCATCCCCGATCCCCTCTACCAGCCCCACGGAGTAGCGTGGTTGCGACTCTACCTCCCCGCTCGCTCGGCCCAGGTACTGCGTTTGAAGCGCACCCGCGGTCGTGCCCGTAAGTCATAAGCTTACAAAAACGATATAAAAGTGGCCGTGTGTCGAGGATTCAAGCACACGGCCATGTCTATATAAGAGTGGATTGAATCTCGGTGAGGTAGGGATACAAAAAAAGGGTAAGCTTACTACATCGCACCGCTACAACCCGGTACCGCTGCTTCGATCAAGATCTGACGGAGTTCCCGGGGAGCTGGTCGTATAGGACTTACCCACTGCAAAGGTACGCCTTTTTTCTTAAATAAAGACAATGTAGCGGTGGTTTTTTTCGTAATTTTGCAGTAATGAAATCAGCCACGACTCTTGCAGCGCGTCTCACCGTAGTGATAATCAGCCTGTTGATTACTTCGGCATGCCGCATAAGCTATAAATTCAACGGTTCCGCACTTGACTACTCGGTGTATAAGACGGTACACGTAGGGGAGTTTCCCATACGTGCAGCATTGGTGTACCCTCCCCTTCAGCCGATGTTTGAGAACGAGTTGCTTGACTACATCTCTAAAAATACCCGGTTGCAGACCACAGATGGCCCCTCTGATCTGGTAATAGAAGGAGAGATCACAGGCTACAATCTTACGCCTCAGGCCGTGACCGAAAATGCCTACGCCTCACAAACTCGCCTCACCATCTCGGTGCATCTGAAATATACCGACAATAAGGAGGATAATAAGGATATCGACCAGACCTTCTCTGCATATAAGGATTTTGACAGTTCGATGATGCTCAATGATGTGCAGGACGAACTCTGCCAACAGATATGCGAAGAGCTTGTACAACTCATATTCAACGCTACTCTCGGCAACTGGTAACGCACCGACCATACCACACTACTGATTATTTTACGCCTATGACCCCTACTCAGAAGATACTTCGCCTAACCGACACCCCTGTGCCTGATTCCGCCCAATGGGAGGAAGCACTGGAGATTTGCGCGCAGTATCCATATTTCACCATAGGGGCTGCGGCGGTGGCACGAGCATACGCCATGGCTCAGGGCAACGCTCCGGTCGATCCGGGACGTATCCGTGAGGTAATGTCGCAGGCTGCACTCGGTGCTCCCGACCGCCTTGCGTTATTCCGCCTCATGGATCCCATAGCAAACGGACATGCTGACTTCTACCCTCCCGAAAAACCGGCACAAGTGACCACAGACGTGGCAATCAACACCTTTCTCGACACCTACGGTGGCCCAATCGACCCTGACGAACAGGCTCTGCTTGAAAAGCTTATATTCAATCCTGTGCCCGATTATGCTTCTGTGCTTGCATCACAGGCATCTGATGAACCTCCCGCTTCGGTAGACGAGCAAGACAAACTACTCGATGCATTCCTCGCCGAGCAACATGCTGTGGCAGAGGCTGCGGAAAAGTCAGTTGACAGACCGGAAGAGGAAACAGACCGCAACATTGACGAACATGGCGATGCAGAGAGTGGACCAAACGACAGTCCGAGGTCTGAATCCACACCGGTTCACGAGCATGGAAATGAAAACGGAGTTGACGCTTCGAATGTAGCATCATCGCCCACATCTTCACTTCTAAGCGAAAGTCTGGCAAAAATTTACGTCCGCAGAGGCCGATATGACAAGGCTTATGAAATAATTCACAACTTAAGTTTGAATTTCCCGGAAAAAAGTATTTACTTTGCAGACCAATTGCGTTTCTTGCAGAAACTTATACTCAACAGCAAATATCAACAATCACAAAAATAAACTTATAGACTGATATGTTTATACTTCTTATCGTACTCTCGCTCATAGCTGCCATACTCCTCATCGGTGTAGTGCTTATCCAGAAATCAAAGGGTGGTGGCCTTTCTTCATCATTCGCCGGATCAAACCAGATTATGGGTGTACGTCGTACAAACAGCTTCATTGAGAAAGTAACCTGGATTCTCGCCGGTGCCATCGCCGTGCTGGCTATCCTTTCAAGCTTCTTCATGCCCTCAGCACTCCAGGGTCATCAGAGCCGAGTATCAGCTCCCGTAGCTACCGAGCAGACCGCTCCCGCCAACTTCGACACTCCCGTAGCTCCCGCTGCCGAGGCACCTGCCGCTGAAACTCCTGCTGCTGAAGCAGAATAAACGCCAATTTATATCGTAAAGGATTTATAAAATTATATAAGTTTTATAAGTCTTATAAAGATAAAAACAATGATGAGGCTGTGTCGTAATTAAGGTTTACGGCGCAGCCACCTTTTTCTGAGCTCTGAGGTTCGGATAGTTTTCAGGCAACAGATTTTTGTGGATTTTTCCAAAATATCCGATTCTCA
>JAAVDH010000036.1 GCA_014801865.1 Bacteroides sp.
GGCGTATTTTGCCAAGATTTCGTCAGTCACGATGCCCGCATCGCTCCTTCCTCAACTTGCAAAATCCATCCAAAAATATTCTCAAAATCATTCGCACATAAATTTAAACAGTTTCTAAAAGAATCAGGCGGGAAAATGAAAATAGTTATAGCCGGAGCCGGTGAGGTAGGATCGCATGTGGCGAAACTGCTGTCGCATGAAGAACAGGACATTGTGGTCATTGACAGCAATCCCGAACGTGTGGCCATGCTTGATGCCAACTACAATCTCATGACAGTACTTGGTTCGCCTATTTCGTTCCAGACGCTCATGGATGCGGGTGTAGAGCGGTGTGACCTTTTCATAGCTGTAACTCCGTTTGAGACATCAAACGTCACGGCATGCGCCATGGCCAAGAGCATGGGTGCAAAAAAGACCGTGGCACGTATAGACAACTACGAGTTCATGCTACAGTGTCACCGCGAGTTTTTCAATAATCTCGGGGTCGACTCACTCATATATCCTGAGCTGCTGGCCGCTAAAGAGATAATTACCGCACTGGAGCGGCCGTGGGTGCGTAACTGGTTTGAGATTCACGACGGCGAACTTATAGTGGTCGGAGTGAAGATACGTGATAACGCCCGTATACTCGGCATGCAGCTGAAGGAGGTGTCCATGAAGGAGCATGTATTTCACCTCTCGGCCATAAAGCGCCATCACGAGACTATCATCCCGCGAGGCGACGACTATATACGCTCGGGCGACATTCTGTATTTCACCACAACGCCCGAACATATTGACCGACTGCGTGACGCGTGCGGCAAACAGAACACGGAAATACGTCGCGTAATGGTTGTTGGCGGAAGCCGCATAGCGGTGCGCATGGCAGCACTTGCGAAGGACGAGAAGTATCGTATAAAAATCATAGATTTTGACCGCGGACGCTGTATGAAGTTGCCGGAAAAGTGTCCCGAGTGCACCATCGTGCATGGCGATGGACGCGATATCGAAACACTCAAGGAAGAGAATGTGGCTGACTATGACGCATTCGTGGCTCTGACAGGCAGTTCAGAAACAAATATTCTCACATGCCTGACAGCGAAGGAACATGGTGTGAAGAAGACTATCGCCGAGGTTGAAAACATACAGTTTATCTCTGAGGCTGAAAATCTGAATATCGGCACCATTATCAATAAGAAACTCCTTGCCTCGAGTGCGGTATTTCAGTTACTGCTCGATGAGGACGAGTCTTCATCGGCATTCATGGCTCTTGCAGATGCCGAAGTGGCCGACATCGTTGCCAAAGAGGGATCGAAGATAACACGTGCAGCAGTAAAAGATCTGCGCCTGCCCCACGATATGACCATAGCCGGTCTCGTACGCGACGGTAAGGGTATGCTTGTGGGTGGTAACACTCTTATTAAACCCGGCGACCATGTGGTGGTGTTCTGCCTCTCTGGAGCCATACATAAGACAGAACGTCTGTTTAACTGACCACTTGAAGCTTAATTGATGTATTCACGCCAATCCATTTCACGACGTCTTAGAACGGGAATTAACTGGCCCATGCTCTCTCGCGTGTTCGGCTGGCTGTTGCTGATAGAGGGCGCATTTATGCTTATACCGCTTATAGCAGCCTGGTGCTATAATGAGCAGGATACTGTAGAGGCATTTATAATCACCATCATCGTGACCGTTGGCTCGGGACTGCTTCTGAACTCCATAGTACGCCCGCGCTCTGGCGACCTTGGCAAGCGTGAAAGTTTCTTGCTCACGGTATCTGTCTGGATAGTGTTTTCACTGTTCGGCATGCTACCCTATCTGCTTACTCCTGATCCACTTACTATCAGCAATGCCTTTATCGAAGCCATGTCGGGATTTACCACCACGGGGCTGTCTACGGTGCCTGTCGGCACACTCAGCCACGGACAGATGATGTGGGGATGTGTCATGCAGTGGGTAGGAGGCCTCGGTATCATCATCTTCACCCTTGCCGTGCTGCCCATGCTCAATCATTCTGGCGGCATGCAGATGTTCAATGCCGAGACTACAGGCATCACTCACGACAAACTTCGTCCGCGTGTCAGCGAGACTGCCAAAGGGCTGTGGCTTATATACATAGCCCTAACGGTACTTCTCGTGGGCATTATCAAACTCGACTCTGTAGATATGTATGATGCACTGTGCATAACCTTTTCGGTAGTGTCTACCGGAGGAGGCTATCCATTGGCCAACGACCTGATAGCCGGGTCGGTATATCTTAAAATATTCATCACTCTGTTCATGTTCCTTGGCGGTGTGAACTTCCATCTTCTTTTCAAGGTGGCCAACGGACGTCTCACGGCGCCATTTAAGAGCGAGGTGTTTATGACATACGTAAAGACTATTGTCGCAATGTCGGTCATATTCATATTATACATTTGGATGACAGGACGGTGGAATAGTATTTCTGCGCTGACTATTGACCCGATTTTCCAGATTGTATCGGCCCTTTCGTCCACCGGATTCATTGCTTCGGAGTTTCGTAGCTGGGGTCCGCTGCTGTTTACACTCGTTATGTGCATGATGTTTGTCGGTGCGTCGGCGGGTTCTACCAGTGGCGGTGCCAAAATTGACCGCATAATCTATCTAATAAAAAACTGTCGCAATGAAGTGAGCCGCACACTACATCCAAATACTATACGCAGTGTGAAACTCAACGGCAAAATCGTGCCTCCCGAGCTGGTGGGAAAAGTGATGGTGTTTCTTGCCATATATGTAATGGTGATAGGCATAGGTGGCGTATGCCTCACGGCTATGGGTATATGTCCCGAGGATGCGTTCTGCACCGCTTTCATGTGTATCAGCAACTGTGGGTGCGACAATACCGCCATCGGATATGGTGTGTCGTTCGACACTCTGCCCGCGATAGGTAAATGGATTATGGCTTTTGTAATGCTCATAGGACGCCTTGAACTGTTTACCGTACTGGTGCTTTTCACCTCACGCTTCTGGAGACAGTAGCCAAAAAGTATTTAAATTCAAGCACTCCCTCAATCATTTAATACGCACATCATTACAAAAGAGTTACAGCCACCATCTCTCTCCTCCGTTTTATACATGTTTTAACTAACTTTGTACTTTAGTAAGGCTGTATGTATACTTCTGTAAAAACACTACAAATAATATACACACGTCATAGATAAAAACATAAACCATATTTTCACATACGACACGCAAAATGAATAAGTATTCCATTCTTGCCGTCACAATGGGGATGCTCTCTTTATGGGGCCTGACCTCATGTGTTGACGACAACTACGACCTTGACAATGTTGACACTACTGTACGAGTGCCCGTTAAGGATCTTGTGATTCCCGTAAACATTGACAAAATTGAACTGTCAAGTATTATTGACCTTAAAGAAGATGATCAGATCAAGGTGGTTAATGGGGTATATGCCGCAAGTGAGACAGGCACATTCAATTCCTCGGCTATCAAAATCGACGAAATATCTCTTGCCGGGCCCTCAGTAGCACCTACTGAAAATGAAATTCACGCATTCGATTCTGCCAATTCACCTCGCCTGAAAGCAGCCCAGATATCATACCGACTTCATTCCGACCCCACTGTGTTTAAGTACCAGACCAACAGTGTATCGGAATTCATCAAATCTATTGACGGAGTTCATTGCGATATGCAGGTGAAAATCTCCATGACGCTGCCTAATCTTGATCAAGTCATTAAATCATGTACCATCGACGGCCTCAGCTTTCAGCTTCCCAAAGGTCTGACATGCAGCACTAATGTTGCCGGTTCAAAATATGATCCCTCCACCGGTATCCTTGAAGTTGGCAAATATAAGCTTACCGGATCGGGATTTACATTCATTCTCAGCGCTTCGTATATCGACGCTAAGAATAATGACCAGTTTAGTTTCAACTCCTCTACCGGGGGACTTGACTACAATGGTTCACTGTCTGTACTCTCAGGAACGGCTACCATCACTGAAGACGATCTCGCTCCTTCTATTGATATAGCTCATCTTCCCACCTCAACCATGATGGGTATGCGCTATGACTTCTCTGACATTAGAGTCACTACCTTTACCGGTGAAATCGAATATCCTCTCGAGGACGTGAATGTATCAGACGTGATGCTCGACAATCTGCCTGATGTACTCTCACAGCCTGAGACTAACATATCGCTGGCCAATCCTCAGATATTCCTCAGCATCAACAATCCGCTTAATGACTACAATGTATATGCACAGGCCGGCATGACTATCACCCCTATGCGTGGTGACGTGACCGGTACCCCCTGCTCTATTGACGGCAACGGTCGCTTCGAAATAGGAAAGCCCCATCACTCATCTGACATCTACAACTTCCTTCTGTCACCCACAGCAGAGGGCGCTATGTCCATGGAGGGATATGACAACCCCGTGCACGTTGCTTACTCTTCACTCTCTGACATTCTTGCCGGTGAAGGCCTGCCAGACAAGCTCAAGATAAGCCTCAATTCACCCATGATGCCCCGCCAGAAGGTGACCGACTTCCGCCTTGGCAGCGATCTGGGTATCGTAGAAGGCTCATACCACTTCGTAGCTCCCCTCCAGTTCAAGAACGGTTCGACTGTAGTATACACCGACACACAGTCAGGATGGAACGATGAAACGCTCAATGACATAACCATACAGGCACTCAGCATCGATCTTAACATTACCTCTGAACTGCCCCTCTCATGCGAACTCACCGGCTATCCCATCGACGTAAACGGCAATCAGATTAATAATGTGACTATCGAAGGAGCCACAATACCGGCTATGGCAGACGGCAAGGAACTGACTATCCGTATCACGGGAGAAATCAATAACCTCGACGGTGTGTACTTCAAGGCTGTGGCCAAGGCAGAGAATGATAAGACGGCTCTCAGCCCCGATCTTACCATTACCCTCAATAAAGTACGCCCCCACATAACGGGTTACTATGAAAAGGAACTCTAATCGCTATCCCCATTTCATCCACACTATAATTTAAAGAGAATAACATGAATTTCAAAAAATATACACTGGCCATGATAATGGGGGCCGCCTCATTGAGTGCGGTGGCACAGAACACCCAGTCAGGCTACTTCGTTGAAGATTATACCTATCGCTTTCAGATGAACCCCGCTTACGGCAACTCCAAAGGTTTCGTATCCATGCCCGGTATCGGCAACCTCAATGTAAGTGTGGCCGGTAATCTTCATCTTACCGACATTCTTTACAATGTCAACGGTCAGACCACTACATTCCTCAACCCCAATATCTCGGTGAGCGAGGCCATGAGCGGATTCAGCGAAAAGAATCGTCTGGGATTCGGCCTCAAACTCGGAGTGCTTTCATTCGGTTTCAAGGGTTTTCATGGTTACAATACCGTCTCTATCAACGTAAAGACCTCACTTGAGACACACCTCCCCAAGTCAATATTCTCTCTTCTTAAAGAGGGTCTCTCAAATCGTGAATACAGTATTGAAAACACCCGTGCACACGCTCGTGCATACGCGGAAATAGCCCTCGGACACAGCCATGACATCAACTCCGAATGGCGTGTGGGCGCTACCGCTAAAGTACTCGTAGGTGCCGGTGACATCTCTGCCGACCTTGCTCAAGCCAAGCTCAATCTCGGCACCGATAACTGGATTGTACAGTCCAACGGCACGATTAACGCATCCGTAAAGGGTCTTACTTACGATCATAAGCTAAACTCCGACACGGGTCATGAATACGTGTCAGGAGTGGATATCGACAGTCCTGGTGTAAACGGCATGGGCTTTGCCGTAGACCTCGGCGCGATCTACAAGCCCAGCTTCCTTCCTGACCTCACTTTCAGTGCCGCAATCATTGACCTCGGCTTCATGAAATGGAAAAACAATATGCTCGCTTCTACCAATGGAGTACAAATATTTGAGACCAACAAATATACCTTCAGTGTAGACGATGATGCCCCCAATAGCTTTGACAACGAGAAAGACCGCATCAAAGATGACCTTTCAGCACTCTATGAGCTCAACGACATGGGAGATCAGGGCGGACGCACCACCGGTATCGGTACCACATTCAATATCGGCGCAGAGTACACCTTCCCCTACTATCGTAAACTGACCTTCGGTCTCCTCAATACCACCCGCATACAGGGCGAGTATTCATGGACCGACTTCCGTCTGTCAGCCAATGTGGCTCCTGTCAAAGCCTTCGACGCCTCTGCCAACATCGCCCTCGGCACCTACGGATTCTCATTCGGTTGGCTCGCCAACGTTCACTGTCCCGGCTTCAACCTCTTCCTTGGTATGGACCACACCGTTGGCAAACTCTCCAAGCAGTTCGTACCCCTGTCGTCCAACGCCCAGTTCAACCTCGGCCTCAACTTCCTCTTCTAAAAATTTTCCGATACCATTAATATCTAATATCCCCTTCTCTAAGAAACGGAGATTAACCCTATAAAGAGAAACGGAGATTATCCCTACTACTAAGGCGATGTGTCATGAAACAAGACACATCGCCTTAGTGCTTTTAATTCATCACCCTTTTGCTCATCCTCCATCAGCGTTTTCTTTACTCATCACCCTTATCGCTTCCGGCCATCCCATATTGTATTTTTCATGGGGCTACCGGATAGACACAGACTGCATTTGACATAAACACAATTTAACACATCTTTGTCCCACTCTCAAAAAAATATCCGTACCTTTGCACCAGTAAACAAGAGAACATTGAGACAGATTAAAAGTGCTAATATAGTGACTCCGACTATGATCTATTAGCAACTCTGAGGAAACTCAAATGTCTGTCTTCTCCTTTCTCTTTCCAACTTGGAAAGATGCCGGAGTGGTCGATCGGGACGGTCTCGAAAACCGTTGTACCCTTACGGGTACCCAGGGTTCGAATCCCTGTCTTTCCGCAACCTTGTCAGACGCAAGTCAGACAAATCAAGTCAAACCTCAGACTTTCAATAAGTTCTGAGGTTTTTTTATGTCCTTACCAACCACTTCCCGGACATAAATCAGCTAACATCAGACCCATCTCAGACCATATTTCGCTACCCACACGCTACCCTTTTTGGAAAAGGGCAAATGGGTAGCAAAAGGGTAGCAAATAATATATTAATAAACTAATAATCAAATTGTTAAATAGACATAAGTCGGTCAATTTGAGACATTTTAAAGACACATTTTTGCTACCCTTTTTACTTCAGACACTTTTGGTTAGCTGTTTGGTAGCAAATATGCCTATAAATCTCTGATTAACACATATATAAATCGCTCCGTTTTTCATTGTATCAAATAGATTCTGCGACACTCAATGTCGTTAGAATGTCTTCTATCACAATTGTCTTATATCTGTCTGCATTAGTCTTTTATCCGTATCAACTCAACTTAATCATTAATCGTTTCAATGCCAGACCACCAAATCCAGTGTTGAATTAAAATCATTAAGAAAAAATGAAACGGAACGTCTTTAGTGTCCTTTTCTATATCAAGAGGACCAAAGTCAATCGCTCAGGGGAAAGTCCTATAATGGTATCCCTGAACGTAAATGGAGACCGAGAAATGTTCGCGGCAAAACTGTCTGTCAAACCGACCATATGGGATGCCAAAAGCGGACGAGCCATCGGAAGAACAGCGGCAATCAATGAACTGAACAGCCGCCTGACAGACATACAAATGTTGCTGAAACGTCACTTCTATGACATAGAACAGCAGCAAGGCTACGCAACGGCGGAGCAGGTAAAGA
>JAAVDH010000037.1 GCA_014801865.1 Bacteroides sp.
ATTTTGGGCGAATACCAGAGTGGCCAAATGGGGCAGACTGTAAATCTGCTGGTTTATACCTTCGGTGGTTCGAATCCATCTTCGCCCACAAACTAAGTTGCGGAAGTAGCTCACTTGGTAGAGCATCAGCCTTCCAAGCTGAGGGTCGCGGGTTCGAGCCCCGTCTTCCGCTCAAAAGACATAATTGCCAATGTAGCTCAGGGGTAGAGCACTTCCTTGGTAAGGAAGAGGTCGCGGGTTCAAATCCCGCCATCGGCTCAAATACTTAAAAATTTCGACAGCCCCGATAGTGCCCTATCATTATCGTGGCGTCGTGGTTAAAAGCATCATCCTAAAAACACAGAATAATAAGCAAAGTTATGGCTAAAGAGAAATTCGAAAGAACCAAGCCGCACGTTAACATTGGTACTATCGGCCACGTTGACCACGGTAAAACCACTCTTACTGCTGCTATCACCACCGTACTGGCTAAGGCAGGTCTCTCAGAGGTTAAGTCGTTCGACCAGATCGACAACGCTCCCGAGGAAAAGGAACGTGGTATTACCATCAACACCGCTCACGTTGAGTATGAGACTGCAAATCGTCACTATGCTCACGTTGACTGCCCCGGACACGCTGACTATGTGAAGAACATGGTTACCGGTGCTGCTCAGATGGACGGTGCTATCATCGTAGTAGCTGCTACCGACGGTCCCATGCCCCAGACCCGTGAGCACATCCTGCTCGCCCGTCAGGTGAACGTACCCCGTATCGTAGTGTTCCTTAACAAGTGCGACATGGTGGACGACGAGGAGATGTTCGAACTCGTAGAAATGGAGATGCGCGATCTGCTCTCTTCTTATGACTACGATGGCGACAATACCCCCATCATCCGTGGTTCTGCTCTCGGTGCTCTTAACGGCGAACCCGAATGGGAAGCTAAGGTTATGGAGCTCATGGAAGCTGTTGACAACTGGATTCCCCTGCCTCCCCGTGATATCGATAAGCCCTTCCTTATGCCTGTTGAGGACGTATTCTCAATCACCGGTCGTGGTACCGTTGCTACCGGCCGTATCGAAACAGGTATCGTAAAGGTAGGTGACGAAGTACAGATCATGGGTCTCGGCGCTAACCTCAAGTCAACCGTTACCGGTGTTGAGATGTTCCGTAAGCTTCTTGACGAAGGTGAAGCTGGTGACAACGTAGGTCTCCTTCTCCGTGGTATCGATAAGAAGGAAATCAAGCGTGGTATGGTTATCTGCCATCCCGGTGTTGTTAAGCCCCACGACGAATTCAAGGCTTCTGTATATATCCTGAAGAAGGAAGAAGGTGGTCGTCACACTCCCTTCCACAACCACTACCGTCCCCAGTTCTACATCCGTACTCTTGACGTAACCGGTGAGATCACTCTTCCCGAAGGTGTAGAAATGGTAATGCCTGGTGACCACGTTGAAATCAAGGTGAAGCTCATCAACCCCGTTGCATGCGACAAGGGTCTCCGCTTCGCTATCCGTGAAGGTGGCCGCACCGTTGGTTCAGGTCAGATCACTGAAATCATTGAATAATACTTTCTGAATCAGATATGTCTGTCGCCGAAAGGTGAAGATTATATAAGATTAAGAATGTAAATTATACAAGCGACAGTTGCAAGTCGGTCGTAAGATTTGAAACTACACTGTCGCTTACATACGGGAATAGCTCAGTTGGTAGAGCACTGGTCTCCAAAACCAGGTGTCGGGAGTTCGAGCCTCTCTTCCCGTGCTAAAGAAGACAATAATGAGTAAATTTAATCTACTTACGGACATCGAGGAGTCATACAACGAGCTTCGTTATAAGACTTCTTGGCCCACCAAGGGGCAGCTGATCAAAAGTGCACTTATCGTGATGATAGCTTCCATTATAATCGCACTGGTAATTTTCTGCATGGATCAGATTGTCGACAATGTGATGCACTTAATCTACGGTTTAGGTAAGTAATTAAGTCCGGAAGGATTTACGACATACTCTCATAAAACATAATCCCCTACACCAAAGAGACCCTTGAGGGCCGCGAAGATGAAGGGGATTTTTTTAAGTGAATGTCCCTTTTTAAAAAGAATCAAATGGCTGAAGAAAAGAAAGCATGGTACGTATTGCGTGCCATTTCAGGTAAAGAAGCTAAGGTGAAGGAAGTTTTGGATGCAGCAATCCGTAACACTGACCTTGGTAAATACGTTTTTCAGGTGTTGATTCCCACCGAAAAAGTGCTTACCGTGCGTAACGGAAAGAAGATTGTTAAGGAAAAGAATCTTTATTCCGGATATGTATTCGTAGAATGTATCCTCCATGGCGAGGTTCTTCACGAACTGAGCAATACCACCAATGTCATAGACTTCCTCCGCGGCAGAGCTAAAGGTTCAGAGCCCGAACCTCTCCGTCAGAGCGAGGTTATGCGCATGCTTGGTATGGCCGATGAGATTAATGATGTTACTGAAGACGGCGTAAACGATTACATCGTTGGCGAGACCGTCAAGGTTAATTATGGTCCCTTCAATGGCTTTACTGGCGTGATAGAGGAGGTGAACAAGGAGAAGCGCAAGCTTAAAGTCATGGTCAAGATTTTTGGCCGAAAGACACCTCTTGAATTGGAAAATTCGCAAGTAGAACGAGAATAGGCGTTTTCATCGCAGGTGAAGCTCATGGCGACAGGTTACGAGGTCGCTGGAGTGGAGTGAGCGATGAGAGCTTTTCTCATATATTAATTTCCCAAAAGCCAGAGAGCTGTACTCGATATGGCTCGCCCAAACAATCAACCCCATTTATCTAAAAATTTCGATTAATCATGGCTAAAGAAATTGCTGGACAGATCAAATTGCAGATCAAGGGTGGCGCTGCAAACCCCTCACCTCCTGTAGGACCCGCACTCGGTTCGAAGGGTATCAACATCATGGAGTTTTGCAAGCAGTTCAATGCACGCACCCAGGACAAGGCAGGCAAAGTGCTGCCTGTAGTTATCACCTACTACACCGACAAGAGTTTCGACTTCGTCGTTAAGACTCCTCCCGTAGCTATTCAGCTGCTTGAGGCCGCTAAGGTTAAGGGTGGCTCAGCTCAGCCTAACCGTAAGAAGGTTGCCGAAATCACTTGGGAGCAGGTGAAGACTATCGCAGAAGATAAGATGCCTGACCTTAACTGCTTCACTGTAGAATCTGCAATGCGCATGGTTGCCGGCACCGCCCGCAGCATGGGTATCACTGTTAAAGGTGGCAAGGAAGCATTTCCTGCTAATAACTAATTCTTAAACTTCAACTACAATGAGTAAACTGACTAAGAATCAAAAGTTGGCTGCCGGTAAGATTGAAGCTGGAAAAAGTTATTCACTTGCCGAAGCCGCACAGTTGGTGAAGGATGTTACCTACACCAAGTTTGACGCTTCATTTGACATTGATGTCCGTCTGGGTGTCGACCCCCGCAAAGCCAATCAGATGGTACGCGGCGTAGTGACTCTGCCCCACGGCACAGGCAAGCAGGTACGTGTGCTTGTACTGTGTAACCCCGATGCCGAGACAGCTGCTAAGGCAGCCGGTGCTGACTACGTTGGTCTTGATGAGTATATCAACAAGATCAAGGGTGGTTGGACCGATGTCGACGTTATTATCACTCAGCCCGCTATCATGGGTAAGATCGGTGCCCTCGGCCGTGTACTCGGTCCCCGTGGTCTGATGCCTAACCCTAAGAGCGGTACTGTGACCAACGACGTCGCCAAAGCTGTTGAAGAAGTAAAGAAAGGTAAGATTGACTTCAAGGTAGATAAGAACGGTATCGTTCACTCTTCAATCGGTAAGGTAAGCTTCACCGCTGACCAGATGAAGGAGAACGCACGTGAATTTATCAACACCCTGATCAAACTCAAACCTGCAACTGCCAAAGGCACCTATATCAAGAGTATTTATCTTTCAAGCACGATGAGTCCCAGTGTCAAGGTTGACGCTAAGACTGTCGATGAATAATTTCTAACATTATACAGATGAAAAAGGAAGATAAAGCCGTCGTTATAGAACAAATTGCCGCTACTCTTGCAGAGTATCCCAACTTCTACCTCGTTGAGACCGCTGGTCTTAACGCCGAACGCACCAGCGAACTTCGTCGTGCCTGCTTCAAGGCCGGTATCAAGCTCATGGTTGTGAAGAACACTCTTCTTCACAAGGTGCTTGAGGAGAAGGAAGGCGATTACTCGGAGCTCTATCCCGCTCTCAAGGAATCAACTTCACTGATGTGCACCACAGTGGCTAATGCCCCTGCGAAGCTTCTGAAGGATTTCGTTAAGAAGGACGAGAAGCTGCCTTTACTTAAGGCTGCTTATGTAGAAGAAACCGTATACTTCGGTGCTGACCAGCTCAACAACCTTTGCGCTATCAAGAGCAAGAACGAGCTTATCGCCGACGTTGTGGCTCTCCTGCAGTCTCCCGCCAAGAATGTTGTTTCGGCGCTTACCTCAGGTGGCACCAAGCTCCATGGCATTCTTGAGACTCTCTCAAAGAAAGAGGCCTAATCTCTAAAACGACCACTTTCAACCAACCAATTTTACTAAACAACTCATTAAGTCAATAACAAAATAAATCATAAAACAATGGCAGATCTTAAAGCTTTTGCTGAACAACTCGTAAACCTCACCGTTAAAGAAGTAAACGAACTCGCTCAGATCCTCAAGGAAGAGTATGGTATCGAACCCGCTGCTGCTGCTGTAGCTGTTGCTGCAGGTCCCGCTGCCGGTGCTCCCGCTGAAGAAGAAAAGACTTCTTTCGACGTAGTTCTTAAGTCAGCCGGTGCTTCAAAGCTCGCTGTAGTTAAGCTCGTTAAGGAACTCACCGGTCTTGGCCTCAAGGAAGCTAAGGAAATCGTTGACGGCGCACCCAGCGTTGTTAAGGAAGGCGTGGCTAAGGCTGACGCTGAGGGCCTCAAGAAGCAGCTCGAAGAAGCCGGCGCTGAGGTCGAACTTAAATAATACCCCTGATTTTCAGGTGAATAGGTTAAGTGTCGCCTAATGGCTGGCACTTAACCTTATTGTGTTATTAATTAATTTGAGTTCTCCCTAATCTCTCTTCACCATAACCTATTTTTGTAAATGTCAGTATCCTTAGATAAACCCCGTGTCAACTTCGCGTCGGTGAAGAATCCTCTTCCTTATCCCGACTTTCTGGAGGTTCAGCTCAAGTCATTTCAGGATTTCCTGCAACTTGATACTCCTCCCGAAAAACGCAACAATGAGGGGCTGTATAAAGTGTTTGCCGAGAATTTCCCTATTGCGGATACCCGTAACAACTTTGTGCTGGAATTTCTCGACTATTATATCGATCCCCCGCGCTATACTATCGAAGAGTGTTTGGAGCGTGGCCTGACCTACAGTGTCCCCCTGAAGGCTAAGCTCAAGCTCTATTGCACCGATCCTGACCACGAAGATTTCGCTACAGTGATACAGGACGTTTATCTTGGTCCTATCCCGTATATGACCGAGAAGGGTACGTTTGTGATCAATGGTGCAGAGCGCGTCGTTGTGTCACAGCTCCACCGTTCGCCCGGTGTGTTCTTCGGACAGAGCACCCACGCCAACGGTACGAAGCTCTACAGTGCCCGTATCATCCCCTTCCGTGGTAGCTGGATCGAATTTGCTACCGACATCAACAATGTGATGTACGCTTACATTGACCGTAAGAAGAAATTGCCCGTGACCACTCTGTTGCGTGCTATCGGTCTTGAAAGCGATAAGGATATCATCGAAATTTTCGGTCTTGCCGAAGAAGTTAAGGTTAATAAGGCCAACCTCAAAAAGGCCGTAGGTCGCAAGCTCGCCGCCCGTCTGCTCAAGACATGGGTGGAGGACTTCGTTGACGAAGACACCGGTGAAGTAGTGTCTATCGAGCGCAACGATGTCATTATCGATCGTGAGACCGTACTCGAAGAAGAGCATATTCAGGAGATACTTGACTCCGGTGCACAAACTATTCTGTTGCATAAGGAAGACGCCAATTCTTCTGACTACTCTATCATCTTCAACACTCTTCAGAAAGATACTTCAAACTCCGAAAAGGAGGCTATACAATATATCTACCGACAGCTGCGCAACGCGGAGCCGCCGGATGATGCGAGCGCCCGTGAGGTTATCACTAACCTCTTCTTCTCCGAAAAGCGTTATGACCTCGGAGAGGTAGGCCGTTATCGTATCAACAAGAAGCTCGGACTGACTACTTCGATGGATGTGAAGGTCCTCACCAAGGAGGATATAATCGCCATTATCAAGTATCTCATCGAGCTTATCAACTCGAAGACTGATGTGGACGACATCGACCACCTTAGCAACCGTCGTGTGCGCACGGTGGGCGAGCAGCTTTACAATCAGTTCGGAATCGGTCTGGCCCGTATGTCACGTACTATCCGTGAACGCATGAATGTGCGCGACAACGAGGTGTTTACTCCCATTGACCTGATCAATGCCAAGACCATTTCGTCTGTAATCAACACATATTTCGGCACCAACGCTCTGAGCCAGTTCATGGACCAGACCAACCCCCTCGCCGAAATCACCCACAAGCGCCGTATGTCGGCCCTTGGCCCCGGCGGTCTTAGCCGCGAACGTGCGGGCTTCGAGGTGCGAGACGTACACTATACCCACTACGGACGTCTGTGTCCGATCGAGACCCCTGAAGGACCTAACATCGGTCTTATCTCCTCGCTGTGTGTCTATGCCAAGATTAACGATCTGGGCTTCATCGAAACACCCTACCGCGAGGTTAAGGATGGTAAGGTCAACCTTAAGAATGACGAAGTGGTATATCTCACCGCTGAAATCGAAGAGGGCCGTATCATAGCTCAGGGTAATGCTCCGGTAGATGACAGCGGCAAGTTTGTCAACGACCGCGTTAAGGCGCGTCTCGATGCCGACTTCCCCATCGTGGCTCCCGAGGAGGTGGAACTCATGGACGTTTCGCCCACTCAGATTGCATCTATTGCCGCATCGCTCATTCCGTTCCTTGAACATGACGACGCTAACCGTGCGCTCATGGGATCTAACATGATGCGTCAGGCCGTGCCTCTGCTCCGCAGCGAGGCTCCCATCGTGGGTACCGGCCTGGAGGGTCAGCTTATCCGCGACTCCCGCACTCAGATTATGGCCGAGGGCGAAGGTGTGATTGAATTCGTTGACGCCCGCGTAATCCGCATCCGCTACGACCGCACTCCCGATCAGGAATTCGTGGCCTTTGAGGACAGCGTCAAGGAATACCATATACCCAAGTTCCGAAAAACCAACCAGAGCACTACGATTGACCTGCGTCCCATCTGCAACAAGGGTCAGCGTGTGAGCAAGGGCACCATCCTCACCGAAGGTTATTCTACCGAAAACGGTGAACTTGCCCTGGGCCGCAACCTTAAGGTGGCCTTCATGCCCTGGAAGGGGTATAACTATGAGGATGCTATCGTGCTCAACGAACGTGTGGTGCGCGAAGATATCCTGACCTCTGTACACGTTGACGAGTACGCCCTCGAGGTGCGCGAGACAAAGCGTGGTATGGAGGAACTCACCTCTGACATCCCCAACGTGAGCGAAGACGCTACGAAGGACCTTGACGAGCGTGGTATCATCCGCGTGGGCGCACATGTAGTGCCCGGCGACATCATGATCGGTAAGATCACTCCTAAGGGTGAGAGCGATCCCACCCCTGAGGAAAAGCTGCTCCGCGCCATCTTCGGCGATAAGGCAGGTGATGTGAAGGATGCCTCACTCAAGGCTTCTCCCTCGCTCAAGGGCGTAATCATAGGTACCAACCTCTTCTCTCGTGCTGCCAAGAAGAAGAAGTCAAAGAGCGCCAACGCTCTGCTTCCCAAGCTTGACGAAGAGTATGAAGAAAAACTGTCAGCACTCAAGGACGTGCTGGTTAACAAGCTCATGACCCTTACTTCCGGTAAGGAGTCTGAGGGCGTCAAGGACTTCCTCGGCGTGGATGTTGTGCCCAAGGGTCAGCATTTCACCCCCGGAGTGCTCCGCGAAATCAATTACGATACCCTCAACCTCAGCGGATGGACTGCCGACCAGCATACCAACGATATGATACGCGCCACCATCGTCAACTACCTGCGCAAGTCGAAGGAAATCGACGCTGAGCTGCGCCGCAAGAAATTTGACATATCCATAGGCGACGAGCTGCCCAACGGCATCATGCAGATGGCTAAGGTTTATGTAGCCAAGAAGCGTAAGATCAGCGTGGGTGACAAGATGGCCGGTCGTCACGGTAACAAGGGTATCGTGTCGCGTATCGTGCGTCAGGAGGATATGCCCTTCCTTGCCGACGGTACTCCGGTAGATATCTGCCTTAACCCTCTGGGTGTGCCTTCACGAATGAACCTCGGTCAGATCTTCGAGACAGTCCTCGGATGGGCCGGACGTGAACTCGGTGAGAAGTTCGCCACCCCGATTTTTGACGGTGCTACTCTTGATGACCTCAACGAATGGACCGATAAGGCAGGAATCCCCCGCTATGGTAAGACATACCTCTATGACGGCGGCACAGGTGAACGCTTTGACCAGCCGGCAACCGTGGGTGTAATCTACATGCTTAAGCTCGGCCACATGGTAGAGGACAAGATGCACGCACGAAGCATCGGTCCGTACTCACTGATTACCCAGCAGCCTCTCGGCGGTAAGGCACAGTTCGGTGGACAGCGCTTCGGAGAGATGGAAGTGTGGGCGCTCGAGGCATTCGGCGCATCGCACATCCTCCAGGAGATTCTGACCATCAAGTCTGACGACGTAAATGGACGCTCAAAGGCCTATGAGGCCATCGTTAAGGGTGATGCAATGCCCGTAGCAGGCATCCCCGAATCACTCAACGTGCTTCTCCACGAGCTTCGCGGACTGGGATTGAGCATCAACCTCGAACAGTAATAGTCCGGCCTCGTCGGCCGGCACTGTCCGTGTCTCTCTCTCCTCCAACCCACTTCTCTAACAGATATTCTTCTCAACAACAATATGGCTTTTAGAAAAGACAACAAAATAAAGACCGGTTTCTCCAAAATCTCCATAGGCCTCGCTTCGCCTGAAGAGATTCTCGAGAAGTCGAGCGGCGAAGTGCTCAAGCCCGAAACCATCAACTACCGCACCTACAAGCCCGAGCGCGACGGCCTTTTCTGCGAGCGCATCTTCGGTCCCGTGAAGGACTATGAGTGCCACTGCGGAAAGTACAAGCGTATACGTTACAAAGGTATCGTCTGCGACCGATGCGGTGTGGAGGTTACCGAAAAGAAGGTGCGTCGCGAGCGTATGGGCCACATCAAGCTCGTAGTTCCCGTGGCTCACATCTGGTACTTCCGTTCGCTCCCCAATAAGATCGGTTATCTTCTTGGTCTGCCCTCAAAGAAGCTTGACGCCGTTATCTACTACGAACGCTACGTAGTGATTCAGCCCGGCACCGTAGAGGGTGTGCAGGAACTTGACCTTCTTACCGAAGAGGAATACTTCGACATCCTTGATCGTCTCCCCAAGGAAAATCAGCTCCTTGACGATTCTGATCCCAACAAGTTTATAGCCAAGATGGGTGCAGAGGCCATTTATGACCTCCTCAAGCGCCTTGACCTTGACTCACTCTCATACAAACTGCGTCATCAGGCCGATACAGACGGATCGCAGCAGCGTAAGACCGAGGCTCTCAAGCGCCTCCAGGTAGTAGAGTCGTTCCGCGCCTCACGCCATCGCAACAAACCCGAGTGGATGATACTTCAGGCTGTGCCTGTGATTCCCCCCGAACTGCGTCCCCTCGTGCCCCTCGATGGCGGCCGTTTCGCCACCTCTGACCTCAACGACCTCTATCGTCGTGTAATCATACGTAACAACCGTCTTAAGCGTCTCATCGAGATTAAGGCTCCCGAGGTAATTCTCCGCAATGAGAAGCGTATGCTCCAGGAAGCCGTAGACTCACTGCTCGACAACTCACGTAAGTCTTCAGCCGTTAAGACCGAGGCTAACCGCCCCCTCAAGTCTCTTTCAGACAGCCTTAAGGGTAAGCAGGGCCGCTTCCGTCAGAACCTTCTCGGTAAGCGTGTCGACTATTCGGCACGTTCGGTTATCGTCGTAGGTCCTGAGCTTAAGATGCACGAATGCGGTATCCCCAAATACATGGCTGCAGAGCTTTACAAGCCTTTCGTTATCCGTAAGCTCATCGAGCGTGGTATCGTGAAGACTGTAAAGTCGGCCAAGAAAATCGTTGACCGCAAGGAACCCGTCGTATGGGATATCCTTGAAAACGTGATGAAGGGCCACCCCGTTCTCCTCAACCGTGCCCCGACACTTCACCGTCTCGGTATTCAGGCCTTCCAGCCTAAGATGATCGAAGGTAAGGCCATTCAGCTCCACCCGCTGGCATGTACTGCCTTCAACGCCGACTTCGACGGTGACCAGATGGCTGTGCATCTCCCCCTCGGTAACGAGGCTGTGCTCGAAGCACAGATGCTCATGCTCGGCGCACACAATATTCTTAACCCCGCTAACGGTGCTCCTATCACCGTGCCTTCACAGGACATGGTGCTCGGACTCTATTATATCACCAAGCTCCGCAAGGGCGACAAGGGCGAAGGCCTGAAGTTCTATGGTCCCGAAGAGGCTCAGATAGCCTACAACGAAGGCCGGGTTACTCTCCACGCCCCCATCTCAGTGGTTGTTGACGACATTGACGCTGATGGTAACCCCATCAACCATCTTGTAGAAAACACCTCTGTAGGTCGTATCCTTGTCAACCAGTACGTGCCTAAGGAAATCGGCTACGTCAACGAGATTCTTTCCAAGAAGTCGCTGCGTACCATTATCTCGCGCGTAATCAAGAAGTGTGGTATTCCCCGCTCGGCTCAGTTCCTTGACGACATCAAGAACCTCGGTTACTACATGGCCTTCAAGGGCGGTCTGTCGTTCAACCTCGGCGACGTGCTCATCCCGAAGGAAAAGGAAGAGTATGTACGCGAAGGCTACGAGCAGGTACAGGAAGTGATGAACAACTACTCTATGGGCTTCATCACCAACAACGAGCGTTACAATCAGATTATCGATATCTGGACACACGTCAACGCCCGCCTGGCCAACACCCTCATGAAGCAGATTTCAGAGGACCAGCAGGGATTCAACCCCGTATATATGATGCTTGACTCAGGTGCCCGTGGTTCTAAGGACCAGATCCGTCAGCTCTCAGGTATGCGTGGTCTTATGGCCAAGCCTCAGAAGAGTGGTGCCGAAGGTGGTCAGATCATTGAGAACCCCATTTTGGCCAACTTTAAGGAAGGCCTCTCGGTGCTCGAATACTTTATCTCTACCCACGGTGCTCGTAAGGGTCTTGCGGATACCGCTCTTAAGACCGCTGACGCGGGTTACCTGACCCGTCGTCTTGTTGACGTGGCCCACGACGTGATTATCCACGAAGAGGACTGCGGCACACTGCGCGGACTCGTGTGCCGTGAGATTAAGAACAACGACGAAGTTGTGGCATCCCTCGGCGAGCGTATCCTTGGCCGTGTATCTGTTCACGACATCATCGACCCCCTTACCAACGAGCTTATCGTGGCTGCCGGTGAGGAAATAAATGACGAAGCCGCCGACCGTATCGACGCTTCACCCATTGAATCTGTTGAAATCCGCTCGGTGCTCACCTGCGAATCCAAGAAGGGTGTGTGCGCCAAGTGCTACGGCCGCAACCTCTCTAACAACCGTCTGGTGCAGAAGGGTGAGGCTGTAGGTGTTATCGCCGCTCAGTCAATCGGTGAGCCCGGTACTCAGCTTACCCTCCGTACATTCCACGTCGGTGGTGTGGCTTCAAACATCGCCGCAGTATCATCAGTGACCTCACGCTACGAAGGTGTACTTGAAATCGACGAACTCCGCACGGTTAAGACCGACGAAGTCGATGCCAAGGGTCGTAACGTAGAGGTAGTTATAGGTCGTCTGGCTGAAATGCGCATCCTTGACCCCAACACCAAGATGATGCTCACAAACGCCAACATCCCCTACGGTTCTAAACTCTACTTCAGCAATGAAGACACCGTGCACAAGGGCGATGTAATTTGCGAATGGGACCCCTTCAACGCTGTAATCGTCAGCGAAGCCGGCGGTACCCTTCGCTATGACAACCTCGTAGAAAACGTGACTTATCGCGTGGATGCCGACGAACAGACCGGTCTGCGTGAAAAGATCATCATAGAGTCAAAGGACAAGACCAAGGCTCCCGAAGCTAACGTCGTTGACGCCAACGGTCAGATCCTTAGGACTTACGCACTCCCCGTAGGCGCTCACCTGATGGCCGACGAGGGTGCACAGCTCAAGCCCGGTGAGATCTTCGTTAAGATACCCCGTGCGAGCGGTAATGCCGGTGACATCACCGGTGGTCTGCCCCGTGTTACCGAGCTGTTCGAAGCCCGTAACCCGTCAAATCCCGCTATCGTGTCGGAAATTGACGGTGAGGTCAACTTCGGCAAGGTTAAGCGAGGCAACCGCGAAATCACCGTTACCTCTCGTCTTGGTGAAGTCAAGAAGTATCTCGTGCCTCTGTCAAAGCAGATTCTCGTGCAGGAAAACGACTATGTGCGTGCCGGCACACCTCTGTCAGACGGCGCAATCACTCCCGCCGATATCCTCAATATCATGGGTCCCACAGCCGTACAGGAATACATCGTCAATGAAGTTCAGGACGTGTACCGTATGCAGGGTGTGAAGATTAATGACAAGCACTTTGAAGTTATCGTGCGCCAGATGATGCGTAAGGTCAACATCATTGATCCGGGTGACACCATGTTCCTCGAGCAGCAGATCGTCGATAAGCGTGCCTTCATGGACGAAAACGACCGTATCTGGGGCAAGAAGGTGGTTACCGATGCCGGTGATTCAGAGAATGTGAAGCCCGGTATGATTATCACCGCCCGCAAGCTGCGCGACGAGAACTCGGCTCTCAAGCGCCGTGACCTCCGTCCTATCGTGGTGCGTGATGCAGTGCCCGCTACCTCCGAACAGATACTTCAGGGTATCACCCGCGCCGCTCTCCAGACCTCGAGCTTCATGTCGGCTGCCTCCTTCCAGGAGACAACCAAGGTGCTCAACGAGGCCGCTATCAATGGCAAGGTCGACACCCTCGAGGGCATGAAGGAGAACGTAATCTGCGGTCACCTGATTCCCGCCGGTACCGGTCTGCGCGAGTACGAGCGTATCATCGTAGGAGGCAAGGACGACATCAACGGCCTGCTTGACGAAGATGTTCTCAACGCCGAAGGCCCCGTGGATGTGGAGGCTACCGAAGTAGTAAAGTAATTTTACTTTAAAGATATATCCATTCCCTAACTCCCTGGGAGGAGCAGCGTCGCGAGACACGGCACCTCCCTTTTTTTATACCCTTACGTAAGGGTCGACTACTAACTGATGGATATTGGATAATAAACACAGCCTGTATCATGATTATAAACTTTTTATTAGCATTGGTGATGACTGTAGGGTCATACGGCTCTAAAGAAGAATACACCATCCATTCTTACGATTTCGATACTCTGACGGGTAAGGTCACTCCCTTGGATTCTCTGAGTGGCGTAAGCAATCCTTCTTATCTGGCGTTCGCCAATGCGGGTGCTACGCTGCTTGCTGTCAATGAAGACGAGGGCTCTACGGCGGGCCTTACTAAGCTGCGTTCTGATGGCAAGGGACATTATACGCCAGTGGGCTATATGGCTACATCGCCCGGTGAGCCCGCTCTCGGTGGCGCTCCATGTCATCTGGCCGTCACTCCCGACGGTCGTCACGCCATTACGGCCAACTATCTCGGAGGCAGTATCTCCGTCTTTGAGTTCGATGATGACATATCTCACCCCGTAGTACACCCTTTTGAAGGAGCTGGCCCCGATAAGGTTCGCCAGGCTTCGCCTCACCCTCACTTCACTACCTTTACGCCTGACGGACGCCTGATGATAGTCAATGACTTGGGCACAGACCGTATCTATACATACCCTATTGATGCTGACGGAGCACCGATGATAGGGGCACGACGCGACGTGTATATGCTGGCGGGGAGTGGTCCGCGCCACAGTGTATTCCTCCCTGAAGAGCGTGACGGGCACTATATAGGCTATCTCATCAATGAGATCGATGGCCACGTAGTGATGTTTAAATACGATGCTTTGACCGGACTCATTGTGCCTATGACGCGCACTTTGGCCGATTTCGCCCACGGAGAGGGGAGTGCTGACATACACTTGTCGCCTGACGGCCGCTATCTATACGTATCAAACCGTCTTAAAGGCGATGGCATAGCCGTGTTCAGCGTGAATCAGTCAGACTTCTCGATTACTCCCGCAGGATTTACTCCCACGGGTACTCATCCCAGAAACTTCGCAATAACTCCCGATGGCAACTGGCTTGTGGTGGCGTGTCGCGACTCAAATTCCATCGAAGTCTATCGCCGCGACTTTGAAAGCGGAGCCCTTACACGTGTAGGCGCTCCCGTGTGGTGCAACAAGCCTGTCTGCATCCTCTTCAACGAGTGATGGCAGAGTATGTCCTGCGTCCTCTGAGATAGTAGCCGGTCAGAAGGTTGGGGGCAGATGGCAAATCAAGCGTTCCCGAGGGGCGCGTATAAAGGTTGTCGCGCATGGTGCGGAAGTCATGATGCGCTTTCAGTATAGCTTTGGCATTGGCCAAATCGCCTTTCGCCATGAACATACACCATGCAAATGTGTCAAGCAGACGGCGCTTTATCAACATGAATCCGCGACGCTTCTGTGGCAGATTTTTGTGCAACATAAGCAGGCTGTTGCGGAAATTCAGATAAGTCTTTCTGGGATTTTCGGCCGGAAGACTACCTCCGCCGAGATGATATACAGCAGCATCGGTCACTGCCGCCAGACGATAACCCTCGGCTCGCAGCCGCCAACAGAGGTCTATTTCCTCCATGTGGGCGAAGAAATGCTTGTCCAGTCCGCCGACGCGATTGTAAAGCTCGGTGCAAACCATCAGACATGCTCCGGTGGCCCAGTCAATATCGATCGGATCACCGTCATATTGACCGCGATCATGTTCTACCTCCGCGAATATACGTCCTCGGCAGAAGGGATAGCCGTTGCAGTCAATGAAGCCTCCGGCCGCTCCGGCGTATTCAAACATCTCGGGGCGGAGATATGAGCGTATCTTGGGCTGGCAACCCGCATACTCTTCGTGGGTCTCCATAAATCGATAGAGAGGGGTGAGCCAGTCATCCTTCACCGCGACGTCAGAATTGAGCAGTACGGTATATTTGTTTGATGTGGCGAGCAGTGCCTTGTTATATCCCTCGGCAAAGCCATAATTGGTGTCAAAGGCCATAACCTTCACCATCGGAAACTCCTCGGCAAGCACCTTGAGCGAATCATCGGTAGAACCGTTGTCAGCCACTATCACCTCGGCAATCTCCTGTGGTGTATGCTTTACTACCGAGGGCAGATATTCCCTCAGGAGGTGTGCGCCGTTCCAATTGAGTATTATGACGGCAACGGGCTTGGTGTCATTGACTTGATTCTTCATAATATCTGTCATGAGAGGAGCTCAGGAGTGTGTTTGTGAGCCGGTAGTGGAGTTGGGGTAATATTGTCAGAAGCAGAGGGTAGTGTAACAGGTATCTTCCACCGTTTGTGGGTCCAGAGCCACAGCGATGGTTCACGTTCGATGGAGTTCTGTAGCAGACGCGTGTACATGGCCGTCAATTCCATCGGAGCAGTCTGCGACGCATCATCACTCATAAGCCTCACTACTATGCGGTAGTGGCCTCGGGAGAGTTTGTGCATGTCCCAGTACACAGCGCCCATTCCGAGCTTTCGTGCCAGCGTCTCCGTGCCGGTAATCATGGCCGTGGGATGGTTGAGAAAGGTCGTGACATAGGTCGGATCGCCGTGTGAGGGCTTTTGGTCGCTCATAAATCCGGTAACGGACTGTTTGCCGCTTCGCTTAATCATGAGCAGGTCGCGAAGCACCGTCTTCTTCGGGTATGATACAGAACCGAATCTGCTTCGAAGTCGCAGATACCAGCGGTCAAACCACACATTACGCAGCGGTCGGTATACCTGACTGAACTCCACATCTGCGCTGTCTCCGTAGCGACTCCATAGCGTAACGGCAGGAGCCCACTCCCAATTGAAGCAGTGGGAGAAGTACACGCATACCGAGCGTCCCTCGCTTATGAGGCGGTCGATTATCTCTACGCCTTCAAATTCCATGCGGGTCTTCATCTCCCGGTCGGTCACATGACCGAGTTTTACGGTCTCCACAAATTCGTCGGCGAGGTTATGATAAAATTCATGCTCTATTTTGCGGAGCTCTTCAGGAGTGCGGTCGGGAAATGACTCCGAGAGGTTTCTAGCCACAACCTTGCGGCGATAACCCACTACGCGGTAGGCGATGAACCATAGCAGGTCGCCAAGTGCGTAAAGAATACCGAACGGCAGTAGCGCCACACCCTTGAGTATCCACCCCAACGGAGCGTACAGAGGTGAAGGCTTCGCAGCCTTATCCGATTTCGTATGGGTTTTACTGGTGCTTTCAGTCATTGGCGTTTTATCCGACATATTCTCCTGTCATCTCCTCACCGTTGCCTCCGGTGATGCGTACGTTGACAATCTTATTGGCCAGTGATGCGTCAAGGGGCACGTTTACTTTCAGATAATTGTCTGTAAAACCACTCATGTGGTCGGCTCCCGGTCGGCGATGTTCTACGAGCACGGGGCGTATCTGTCCCACATATCGTGCGGCAAAGTCATCAAGTTTGCGTTCCGACAGATCGAGCATCACACGCGTGCGGCGATGCTTTTCTGCCTGGTCTACCACGTGGTCTATCGTGAGAGCACGTGTGCCGGGGCGTTCTGAATAGGGAAATACATGCAGACGTGATATATCGAGTGAGTCAACAAACTCACGCGAACGTTCAAAACGCTCCTCAGTCTCGCCTCGGGCACCCACTATGAGGTCCACACCTATGAACGCATCGGGAATAAGGCGGCGAATCTCTTCTATTCGGTGGCGGAAAAGCTCAGTGCTGTAGTGGCGACGCATGAGTTTCAGCACATCGTCATCGCCGCACTGGAGAGGAAGATGAAAATGAGGCATGAATCGCTTTGACTGTGCCACCCACGCTATCATCTCATCGGTCAGAAGGTTTGGCTCAATGGACGAAATTCGGTAGCGTTCTATTCCATCCACTTCGTCAAAGGCGCGTATGAGGTCAAAGAACGTATCTTCGCGTCCCTTGCCGAAATCGCCTATATTCACCCCGGTGATAACTATCTCCTTACCTCCGTTCTGAGCCACCTCGCGGGCCTGCGCCACGAGCTCGTCAATAGTGCCCGAGCGGCTGCGCCCACGGGCGAAAGGTATCGTGCAGTAAGTGCAGAAGTAATCACATCCGTCCTGCACCTTGAGGAAATAACGTGTGCGGTCGCCACGCGAGCATGATGGAGAGAATCTGCGTATATCCTTCGTGGGGGTCACCAGCGTTACAGGCTCATGATCCTCCAGCCACCGGTCAAGGTAGTCAGCAAGATCAAGCTTACGATCGCTGCCGGCCACTATTGCCACACCGGGCAACGTAGCCACCTCGTCGCTCTTAAGCTGTGCATAACATCCTGTCACCAGTATCGCGGCATCGGGGTAGCGTCGGGCATACGAGCGTATGGCCTGACGACACTTCTTGTCAGATTCCTCGGTCACAGAGCAGGTATTCACCACCACAATATCGGGCGTCTCTCCGCGCTGTACGCGACGAATACCGCGCGAGGCGAATATACGCGCCACCGTAGAAGTCTCGGCGAAGTTGAGCTTACATCCGAAAGTATGGAACAGGGCAGTACGGTTGCCGAAAGTGCTGTTGTCAATCATACCGCAAATTTACTCATTTTCCCCCATATGAGCCACGGATATCTCAGAGCGTAACTTATTCTATTCTATTGAAATTTAATAAACGAGAAGGATCGATGTTCTATATTTACTTATTATGATAGTTTTATAAACCAATTTAAATGTGATGAGCTATGAATTGTCCCTTTCCTCTTAAGACGAAACGTTTCTTTGTGGTCCTTGTACTTACTTTATTTTCAGCAATTACCCATATTCAAGCAAAACTCATAGTAAATGCTAATGGACTAACAGAACTTGACGAATCTTTGGCAGTTTCGCTGCACCCATATGATCGTATAGTAGTTTCTACTGACGATGGTATAATTGTAACTTATCGATTTAATTATTTCGAAGCAACCCCTGATTATTATGGTTATAGGCTTTCTGTATATGATTTTGATGATATTGCGACAGAAGGTTATCCTGCATTGCTTCAGAAGATGGATGTATTTAATTGTCCACGTGAAGCAGCTCCTACATTTAAACTGTTACATACAAATTATGTTGATGTAGAATTACCTCTAACATCTTCAGAGCCACCTGTATGTGATTGTGATGAGCCTATTTTCCCTTTTAATACTCCTATTACTCCCTATAAAGGGTTTTTGCCCATTGAATGTGTCAGTAATATGACTCATCAAAAGTCACGTAATGAGTCTATTATATGGGTTAATATATTTCCATTTAATTATTCAATGAGTGATTCTACTCTACGTCTCTGTACTGAAATATCTTATGAGATATACTTCAATTCGCCATCTCCAAAGTCTAAGATAAATTCTTCAGTAGTATTACCAGACTCAGGATTTATTGTTCCTCCTTTAAATCCTAATCTTGGTTATCCCATTAGATATAGGAGCGCTGATGAAAGTTATCTTATAATTACTATCCCAGAATATGTTGAGTCAGAATGTATGAGGGAGTTCGTCTCTTGGAAAAAAAAGCAAGGATATCATACCCATGTGGCATCAAAACAATCTTGGACACCAATTCAAGTATTAGATACTGTCAAGTCTCATTTTAATGCGAATAATAATCTACAGTATATTCTAATTGTTGGTGACTTTGATGCTGTCCCAGCGAAAAAAGTTTTATGCCGCAATAAATTTATTATAAGTGATAGATCATATGGTTGTATTGATGATGAAAACCTTGATTTACCAATTATATCTAGAGGACGATGGCCGATTACGTCTTTAAAAGAACTAGAGACTATAGTTTCCAAAACTATAGCATATGAATCTAATCCTCCTACTTTTGATGATTTTTACTCTACAGCTACGCATCTTGCATATTTTGAAGATTCAAACTTAGAAAGTCCGAACGGAATAAGTATTAGTCGTTTTGATCGAACTTGTGAAGAGCTTCAGACTTATATGGAAGAAAATGATATTTTAAAGGTTGATCGTCTTTATTCTGCAATCCCTATTTCTCAAAATACAGATACGAGATACCTAGGGCCCAAGGAATGGAGAGATGGATACTCCTTTCCATCTCTTCTTAGAGTTGATTCTGTATCAGGGTTAAAGGGATATTCATGGGACAAAAGTTTTAGTGATTTTGTAAAATGTATAGAAAATGGACGACTTTATGCGTTGTATCGGGGACATGGTAGCCAGACAGGTTGGAATAATAAGGTGTTTACAGATCCTAACTATGGTAAACTTTTTACATCTGATGATGTAAGAGCCCTTCAAGAACAATTGCATGCGTCTGTAATTTTTAGTATAACATGTCTTACAGGAAAGTTTTCTGAAGATTGTTTTGCAAACTCTTGGTTGACATCTAAAGGAGGCTCTGTTGCTGTTATTGCTCAATCGGACAAGTCTTTTTCGGGCACTAATGATATACTTACCATGGAATTATTTAGTGGATTATGGGAAAAGGAAACAATAAAAACAGATCTTAAGTTTTTTTCTGCTCCAAAGAATCGTACAAAACAATACCGAATAGGATGTCTAGTTGATTCTGCTCTTATGAGAATGATACGCCGTGGTAATTTGTATGCACTTGAAACGAGTAATTTAACTCATTACTTTGGCGATCCATCAATGATTTTGCACACTTCATTACCCAAAAAGATTGAGAATGTTGAAATAACGCGAGAAAGTTCAAAGGTAAAAGTTTATACAGGAAGTTTTGCTGGATATATAAGTTTGTACGATATGACTACAGATAAGGTTTGTAGATTCTATGGAAACTATGGAGATATTAAATCTGATAATCCAGAAAAAGTGTCTGTTCATATTGAAAAGGATGGATATTATCCTTTCTTTTCATTAGGGGCTGAGGAGCCCGAAGTACCTCCAGTAGTGATTAATCAGAATCGAATTATCAATATAGTGGATAATCTTAATCAAACTATTACAGTTCATTACACTGTGGATGATACCGTTGGACTGCCATACTTACAAATTGTTGGATTAGTATCAAGTGAAAGAATAGATCCAGGGATAATGAATGTTGGAGAGGGTTTAATCACGTTACGACTTTCTCCTGGTTACTATAATTTGGTTCTTTATGGAACAAAATTCCCACAAAGACTTGATGAAAGATCAATTCTTGTGAAATAGAATCTACTCGTCTTTCATTATGCCTGTATGTAGACATAAGATTTTTAAATTATTGTGAATTAAATATGATGCTGAATCTTTTAATTGCCTTTGTGTCGTTTCTTTGGGATTATCCGACCGAAAAGCCTTTTAGGGTTTATTTACCTGAAGAAATTGAGGATGTTTATGACTTCGAGTATGAGGGCCTCTATTATGAATTTGCCAATGAAAATGAGGTGAATCTTGTAAGAAAGAGGTCGGTAGCGGTGTGTTTAGAAGCTGAATGCTGTATGTATGATGATTGGGAGGAGGCCTACAATGATGTGAATAATTCATGTTATAATGGGCAGATAGTAGTGCCTGACAGTGTGGAATATGAGGGGAAGAAGTATAGAGTGGCGTCTGTAAACGCTTTTGCACTCTCTTATTCCAAGGGTCTGGAAGCCGTCACGTTTACTTCTGATGTAGCAATGGAACCCGGATATTATGCTAAATCATGTTCCCTGTTTTTCAATCAGGACCTGAAGCAAGTTGCCTATCATGACAGTACGATGACAGTCAGCTTTCAAATGCATTGGTGTCCGTCGCTCACACAGGTACATCTTCCGTATAGACTCAATACATTAGAATCCTCTTTGGTAGGTACGGGGATGGTTGAAATAGATTTGGATAACCATGGCGCATATAATCCTGCCACCTTTTCTGTAACAGGATGTTTTGACTATTCTCCCCATCTTAAGAAGGTGAAATTTCCCGAATGTGAAGTGCTTTCGCTCCGCTCATGTGACTTTGAGGAGTGTCCTGAGATGAGACAGATAGTGTTCAGACCTTGCAGGAATATCACGCAGTATACCAATGAAATACTTAGCAAGCTCCATAGTCAGACAGAAACTCCAGTAAAGGTCGTTTCTGAGTCGGTATTGCCCCCTGCTGTAACATTAATAGGCAGTGATTTTAAGGCAGAGTACAGGGCCAAGGCGATACTGTATGTTCCTGACGAGGCTATTGAAGATTACCGTGCGGCAGAGTATTGGCAGGATTTCGGGGAGATTCGTCCTATGAGCCAATATCTTGCCGAGGAGGCAGCGGATATCAACGCTCCGATTGTTGGCAATGGTATTGATGAGGGAATCACTTTAAAAAGTAATCGCTCTGAGCTATACATTACCACCACCTCGCCCATGGAAGTAAATGTATGGTCACTGCAGGGACTTCCTGTATGGAGCGGAAACGTAGTGGAAGAGGTTGCTCTTCCACTACCTTGCGGTACTTATATAGTGACAACTCCCTGCATGGCGCGTAAGTATCGTCATTAACAGTTCGCAATAATTCACGTTATGTATCCATATAAGGCCGTGTGTCTGATCATTGACGCACGGCCTTATTTATCTTTCAGAAAAAATAGAATGGATACCCGATAGCGAGGTGGAATGCGAGGGAATTGGATATCTTCAAGCGTAGCGGTGTGCTGAAAGTCTGATTTTTGCAAGGTGTCTTGTGCGTGAGACAAAAATGCATTAATTGTGTCTTGTAAATAAGACACAATTATGATTGATAAGCAAATCTTATTGGAGGTAATGCTGGAAAACCGTCAGTCACGGGTAATCGACAGAAACATTTCTCTTGATGGATTCGATCGTCAGGTGCTTGTCGGTGTCAGACGTGCCGGTAAGTCATACATTCTTTACGGTCATATCCAGAACCTGATAGCAAAAGGACATACGTGGGATGAGATCATTTATCTGAATTTTGAAGACGAACGCCTTGCCGGAATGAATCTATCAGACATGAATGCTATTCTGGAGGTCCATACAAGGGTGAGTGATAAACGTCCGATGTTGTTCCTTGACGAAATACAGAATGTGGAGGGCTGGGAGAAATTTGCACGTCGCCTTGCTGATAATAAATACAAGATAGTCATTACAGGAAGCAACGCGCGTATGCTTTCGGTGGATGTTGCCGCTACTCTCGTAGGACGTTTCCTGACTCATGAAATATTTCCGTTCTCTTTCAGCGAGTATCTTGATATTATCGGTGTGGATAGTAAAAGTGAATTGCTTTCAGCTACTACTACCAATCGAGCGTTATTAATGCGATATTTCGAAGAATACTTCCAATTCGGAGGTTTTCTTGAGTGTGCCACAATTCCTGTCAAGCGTGACTATCTTACAAGTCTTTATCAGAAAATCTTTTTGGGAGACATTGCTGCCCGCCACAGAGGAGAGAACCTATTTGCCCTTCGTGTGCTGTTTCGAAAACTTGCGGAAAGTGTCAATCAGCTTCTTTCTTTTACAAGAGCCACTAATATAGTGGCGTCTACCGGAACGAAGATCGGTAAAAGCACGGTGATCAACTATCTTGGATATGCTAATGACGCATACCTTATACTCGTTGTGCTCAATATCGCAGATAATATCACCGAAAGAATCAGTACTCCCAAATATTATTTTATTGATAATGGAATAATATCTCTTCTTGCCCTTGATATACATACATCTCTTCTTGAAAATCTTGTAGCTCTTGCTTTAATTCGCAAATATGGATCAAAAGATGCTGTTTACCATTTTAATCATGGCATTGAAGTCGATTTCTATATTCCCGAGACAGAAACGGCGATACAAGTCTGCTATTCAATGATAGGCTCAGCTGATACGATAGAAAGGGAAACACGAGGATTGATGAAAATAGGAGAAAAGCTTTCGTGCCTACGCCGGATTATAGTAACATATGAGTAAGAAGATATAATAGAAGAAGATGGTTGTGAAATTGAGATAATACCGGCTTGGAAATTTCTTCTATATAATTAAACATTTGAAACGATTTAGGCCGTACGTGGTGACAGGTGACGTACGGCCTATTTTTGTGTCTTATGGAGAGCGGAGAGAATTAGAAGGGGTAGCCGATAGCGAGGTGGAAGGCGAGGGAGTTACCGAAGGAGGTCATATTGTAGTAGCCTCGCTTGCCGGTGTCGTAGGGGGCATGGATGCCTATGCCGAGGTCGCCGCGGACTACGATCATACCGATGTCGAAACGCAGTCCGGCACCTGTGCCGAGGGCGAGGTCGCGCAGGAATGTACTTCCTTTGAGTTCACCGCCGGGACGGTCGGGGTCTTTCTTAAGCAGCCATACGTTGCCGGCGTCAAGA
The DNA here is from genome assembly GCA_014801865.1 of Bacteroides sp. Taxonomy (GTDB): domain Bacteria; phylum Bacteroidota; class Bacteroidia; order Bacteroidales; family Muribaculaceae; genus Paramuribaculum. Next base: position 23,582 of record JAAVDH010000037.1, read on the forward strand.
AATACAGCGCCATAGAGGGGACCCAGTATGGGGAAGCGATACTCTACGTTTGCCTCAAACTTAAATGTACCTGTCTGGTCGAAGTAGCCGTTGACGAGGTCGCGGGGCGGACGGTAGGAGCCGGGGCCAAGCGAACGCACGGTAAAGGCACGCACGGAGTTGGCGCCGCCGCAATAGAACTGCTCGCTGTAAGGCACCTCCGTAGAGTTGCCGTAGGCATGTGCCGCTCCCACGGCCACACGGTTGACCAGCCAGTGATTACCAAACAGGCGTCGTCCGTAGACGAGCTGCATCGTGCCTTTGACAAATTGCGACATAGGTATGCCGAGAAGTTTCTTCTCGCCGTGATCTCCGAATGCGTTCCATAAGGCCCAGCAGATATTACCCGCTTCCATGACGGTAAACTGCCAGTTCAGCGAGTTGCCGTTGTCGAAGGTACGGTCGTAATTGAATGAGTAATTGATCTGTGGCATAAACTGCGACCTGAAGCTCAGTGCAATTGCCGGATTGGCTCCCATGATGGAATCGAACTCGGCGGTGGTGTGTTGCAGTTGGGTATAGGTCAGTTTGAAGGGAGTGAGGGTGTTGGTAACGTACTTATTCACACGCCAATCGTATGCAAACGAGCCGTTGAGCTGCGCCATGCGGAAGTAGTGCGGGCGGTTGAGCAGGTCGGCATTGAGGGCGATTCGTGTCCAGTTGAGGTCACGTCGCGAGCGTGGTATGAATTTCGGAGCCAAAAGCCGTGGAAACGAAAGTGAGGCACTTAGACCTATCTCATAGGAATTAAACACCGAACGGCTGTTGTGGCCCGTCTGCCATTCATAAGAGCCCGTGAGATTTACGGAGAGTTGTTCGCCGCCTCCGAAGATATTCTTATTGGTGACTCCAAGTACGACGCCCGGCCCTAAATAAGAATTGGATTTCGATGATACATTGGCCTGCGCGGTCGCCTCAAGTGGCTTGTCAAACACGCATGAGATATCTACGTTAAGCAGGTCGCGTGACTCTGCCGTAGTGTCGGGGTAAGCCTGAATATCTATGCCGTTGAAGATGCCCAGTCGCGACAGTCGGCTCTGGGTAGTGTTCATGCTACGAACCGAAAAGGTTCTGCCTTCACGGATAGCGATACATGAGGGGATGAGGCTCTTGCGCAGATGCGACGGTTGCATCTGTATTACGGTACCTCGTGAGGTCTGGAACGTATCGGGTGTACCGGTTCCGTCGTTACGGTACACGGTAGTCGTGATCCGACCTGTGCGATAGCGTCGCAGGGCCATTTCCGGAGCGTTTGATACTATTGTCATCTTAAGGGCTATCTCCTGCGGAGCTATGGTGGAGTCTGCCAGATACTCTATATAAGAGGGTTGGAAGAAGTAGTAGCCCCGGTTACGGAGCACATTGGTGATACGCACACGCTCCTCGCTCAGCGAGGCGGTCGAGTAGCGCGCTCCGGCGTGAAGATATTTGCTGCCCGAGGCTATAGAGTCTATCATATGATAGAGATGACAGGTGTCAGGCAGCAGCTCCACGCTACTCAGGCGATATACAGGTCCGGGATTAATCTTATAGAGTATAGATGCCTTACGTTTGTTTTTGCCGCTCACAAGTTCGTATGAACTTGTACCGCGGAAATACCCGTTGTTGTCAAGAATCTGATCAATCATCTGTGTACGCACCTCGGGGCGAACATCACTCACCAATACGGGCTCAGTGGACAGTTTTTCGTATATCCAGTGCTTGAATCCGCCCGGAGGATTGGGCCAGTTATTGTATACCCACAGTCCTAAGGGAAACGGGTAGCGGATAGACGCAGAGCCAAGCAGTGAGTTGTTGGGCTTCACCTTTACAGCCTCACTTATATCGTCGCTCACACCCTCGGCCAGGCGTGTGTCGCGGTCAGTCTGATAATCTACTTTCTTGACACCGGTGTAGAGTATTTCCCCCTCGGGAAGGCGCCGGGTAGTGGAGCAGGACGCCATGACGGCGAGTATGACCGCCGTAAGCATTGCGGCGGGAAGTATACGTGATAAGCGGTTGGTGATTATATGGCGTGTCATATCTTGGAGTCTGTCATATTTTACTTATGATTGAGTCTGCATATATACCTCAGTTATTTGGCGGGAGTCTGTCTGCGCATGCGGTGCCAGATGTCACGTAGCGAGCCGAGCTTGCGCTGATATACGAAACCTACACCGGTCTGTGTCACCTCTCCTTCAAGTATGCTCTCGAATCCTGTATGGCGGAATATCTTGATATACATAGTGCCGTTGGGGTTGAGGATATACTCTATAGAGACGTCATTGATGAGGTTTTGCGACAGATTCTGGTCATCGTTATCCTCGGTGTTGTAGTTGCCTCCTACTACTATCTTCACTCTGTCATTGAATAGATTCTTTGACACACGATATGAATATGAAGTGTTCGTAGAGGTGACGCCATCGGTAGTCTGGTCATATTGGTTCACACCTAAAGAGATGTCCACACCCTTCACTGAGTTGGCAAGCCAGTTGTTGACTCTCGTCTCAAGGAATGAGTACAGAGGATTGCTGAGTTTGGCGGTAGCGCTGGTGCCGGGACCGGAGTACTCGCGATAGAGCAGCATGTTCATGGCGGCGTTGGCGCGCTGGTCGGGGCTCATACTGCTGAGTTCGTTCTGTACGGTGATATCCTCGGGAGCGGCCATATCGAAGGCCACCTTCATATTCTCAAGCGTGTTGCTGACTGAGATTGACACATCGAAGTCGACCAGGCGGGAGTTCTGCCCCTCCTGTGTCACATTGGCTTTTACAGGGTCAACGGCGGTAATGTGCAGTGTGGGATTCATCATATCTCCGTTGAAGGCCACGTAGCTGCCTTCGGTGAAGTTGAACGCCAGTTCGCTTATGACACCCATCAGCGGGGGAGTATAGTGTACGTATCCCTTGTTGATGGTGAAGCGTCCGGTAAGTCGTCCGTCGGTGCTCATGGGGGTCATGGTGTAGGTGAGATTGCCGTAGCCGTTGACCTGTGCCTTATTATTGCTGCCGGGCAGCTCTACGTTGATGGTGGAGCCTTCCGACACTATGAGGTTGGCGTTAAGTATCATGGCCATTTGCGGCTCGGCTACTATGCTGTCGATATTGACGTAGCCCAGTGAGTCGTTGAACTGCACGAACTTCACCATATCGCCGGTGCTCTGCGACGTGAGTGCACCGCTCACGCTGGGCGCCACAACATAGGTCACGTTGGTGGCGGGCAGTACATTGATGTCGGCGTCAACGCTCATCAGATGCATATTGCCCTTAACCTTGGCGTCGATGTCAATGAAGCCCTTGCCGTAGAGGTCGGCGCCGCGTGCGCGGTTGCTGTTCACTATCTGCATGTTGCGTGCATTGAGGTCAAGCGCCAGAGCTATGTCGCTGAGCGAGCGGGCGTCGACTGTGCCGTTGATGGTCAGCGGATTTTCATTACATCCCTTTATAGAGAAGTCTGAGAATGTCACTATGTTACTGTCTACCGGTATGGGGGTGTTTGAGAATGTATATGATGTGCCGAGCATACCTACTCTTACGGCAGTGGAGTCGAAGGTGAGATTGCCGCAGAATATGGGGCGGGCTATGTTGCCGGTGATGTCCATCCGGCCATTGAGCGTGCCTGAGAGTTGTGCCATATCCTTGGGCAGGAAGGGATTGACAACCTTCAGCGGGAACTGTATCATAGAGAAGTCAAGCAGGAAGGGCTCACGGGCTGTAGAGTCATTGAGCGCACCTTTGGCCGTGATTACCTTTATGGAGTCAATGAGCAGGGCGGCATCGGCACGCAGTGCCCCCTTGATATCGGTGGTCAGGTCAAGATCAAGTCCGAAGGAACCCACACGGTCTTTGCCGTAGTACAAGTCGTTGAGGTTGACGATACCGCGTCCGGTGAGGTTGCGGTCGTCCCAGTTGAATTTCATGTCGGCTGAGAGCTCGCCTTTCATCGGCGGAGCGAAGGGCGATATCGACAGCCAGTCGGCAAGCTGCACATTGGAAATATTGAGCACGACCTCTTCGGGGGTACGGTTGATGACTGACGATGAGGCAATGCTGTCGGTCACGTTCAGGCTGTCTGCCGCCTGTCGGAGGGTGTAGAGGTGGAGCGAGCTTGCAGCAGACTCCATAAGCAGGTTGGCGTTGAGCTGACGGGTCACGAAGTTATAGGTCACGAAGTTGTCGCGGTTTATGGTCCATGCTTTGTAGGCGATGGTAGGATTGTAGGGCACGAAACGCACTGTCACGGCGCTGTCGGTCAGGGCTGCGTTCATACCGAGTGAGAATCCGGTTTCGCCCTCGATATTATACTGTTTTACAAGGAACGAGAGTTTGTCATTGGCCAGGTAGCCCGAGAGGTTGACCTTGGCGAACTGGTCCATAGTGCCGGGGCGGTTGCCCATGTGCAGACGGTAAAGCAGGAACTTTCCGTGCTGTGAGGCCGAGATGTTAACGGTGTCGACACGTGTTTCTCCCGAGGTGATATTGGTCACTTTACCGAAGAGTGACATCAGTGAATCGTTGTGGAACGTAAGGTCGGCGTGGCGGAATGCCATGGATGAGGAGTTGAGTATCTGACTCACCACATTATTGTTTCCGGCAGCGAGCTTGAGATCCATCTGAGGGAGCACACGCTGCAATGAAGCCATGTCGAAGTTACGGCGTGTGACGAAGCTGTTGATGGTATCGGAAATTGCCGTGAGTCGTGTGGTCAGAGTGTCGAGCGGACAGAAGGCGTCTATGGCAGCCGTAAGGTCGCCGTTGACCAACGTGGCGTGTATGGTGCTGTCAGAATCGAGAGTGGCCGACACCGATGAGGTAGACATACGCATGTCGCCGCTCTGCCATCTAAGGTCGTAGATATCGGCAGTAGCCTCTATCGCCATGGTTTTTGGCGACATGATACCGCGCGACTGTATGTCGAATGTTCCGCGCATGGTGTCTGTGGCAAGCTGCATGGCCATCAGGTCGAGATTGCTTACACGACCGCGGAGGTCCCACATGACAGTGTCGGGCGAAAGGTCGGCATCGAAAGTCAGGTTGAGCCGTGCGTCGGCATTGTCGCTTATGAGTAGTCCCTTGGCGGTGCCATCGCTAAGGGTGGCGTCAAGTGATATGTCGGAATAGGTCTGGTCCATGTATTCCACCTCTTTGAGCGCTATCTTGGCGTCAATGACCGACTTGGGCGAGAGCATGTCGTAGCCATGGCCCTTGATATCGGCGTCGGCCGTCACGTGGCCTACACCGAGCGAGGGCATGAAGCTATTGACCGGGAAGCGATTGAGGTGAAGTGTGGCGTTGTATCCTTCGGAATTTCCGTTCCAGCGGCCCTGGAAGGCTGCGCGTCCGTCGCCTGTAGTGAGGCTGAGAGTGCCGTCGGCCAGGTTGGGACGATAGTTTACTTTACCCTTGATACGCATAGGGGGCAGATTGAGCTGACGGGCCAGCTCTGCCTCGAGGAGTGTGGGCTTCATAAAGTTGAGCGAGGCTACAGAGCCGTCTATGTCAAGTGCGCCGTTTATCTTGTCGGGATTCATGACGTCGGTAACGGTGCCGTCGGCCTTGAGATGCAGTATGGATCCCATGTCGGCTCTTAGAGTGTCGATATTCAGTTGTCCGGCGGTGCCCTCGATGTCGGCTTTTATCACAAGCGGGGCGCTGCGGGGGACATTGCGCAGCATGGGTGTCATGGCGGGCATGGCAAGCTCTATATCAGAGAGCGCCACTTCGGCGCGGGCGTTCAGTCGGAGTGGAAGCTCGGGGTCGGTAGTGAGGTCACCCATACCCATGGCGGCATCTACGGTAAGCTGTGAGGCAAAAGTGCGGAGATTGAAGTCGCGGGCATACATCATGGCGGAATCCATGGCAAATACGCCGTGGGCCATAAGTGTCAGCCCGCAGCGTTCGGTGGCCCGTATCTCGCGGATAGGTACGGTGATGGAAGTTGCGCGGTTGTAGAATGAATCTACGGCTAAGGCCACGTTGGTAACCTCGATATAATTCATGTCGAGTCCGGCCACCGGGGTGGCGCCACGCATGGCATAGAGGCCGCGGTTGGCCTGCAGACGCAGGGAGTCGGCGGTGATAGTCCACGGGGCGGAGTCAGCCACCTCGGCGGTATCGACAGGGGTAGCTGCGGGATGTGATGCGAGATACTCGGCTGAGGGTGTGAAGTATGCCACATCTACGGAGTCAATGCTGAGGCACGCAGCGTTGATACGCTGCGATGACATATCCATGAGTCCTTGTTGTAGAGTGGCCGAGCCGATGTGGGTATAGAGCGAGTCGATGACGGGGAGCATCTGCATGCGGTAAGTCACGTCATTGAGGCGCAGACGGGTAGCCTCTACATGCCAGGGGGCAGCGGCGGTAGTGTCGTTAGTGGAGGGCGCTACGGAGTCGAGCATCATGAGGGTTACATCGGCGCCATTTACCTCACCGTAATCTATAGATATGGAGTTGTCGCTGAGGCGCAGGGCGGTGGCGTCGAAGCGGGCGTCGGCTATACGTGCACGCAGATATATCAGCGAGTCTGGGGTGCCCATTTTGTAGTAAGCGTCGCTCAGTTGAGCCTCGCTTACATCAATCGTGCTTTTGAGTAGCGGCAGCAGGCGTACTTTCACTGTGGCGCTTCCGGCGGTGAGCATCGTATCGCCTGTGGCTTCAATCACGCTCACGCCCTCGAGGCTCACCCGAAGGGGAAATTTCAGGCGCAGATAATCGATGCCGATTTTCATGCCGGTCGACTGATTGACTTTCTCGATGGCGAACTTACGGGCGAAATCCTGTACTGCGGGGATATAAAGCGCTACCGGTATGAGCAACACGACAATAATCAGCACCGCAATCACGCGGCCTGTCCAACGGAGTATATTCTTAAAAGCCTTATGCACGTTAGTGACGAATGAAAAGTAAATAATCCCTGAATCTCGGTCAGGCTATACAGCGTTTTGAGGCAATCAAAATTATTAAGTAAATGTCATTTGACAAAACTTTCACCATGATAAATCATCGTTGGGTCATGTAGCCTCTATCATCCTAACATACTCCGCCCTGATACTGTTCGCCCATGATACATGAACTTTTCGCATGAACTTTTCGCGGTCGCAGATGTACTTTTTAAGAGTGTGAGTAGGAATTACGCCCAAGGTTGGGTAATTTTGCATACTCATTACCTCATTACCGCTCATGCGGAGAGTCCATATATTAAGAAATGAAAGATAAAGATATACTCCTTGAGGTCAAAGACCTTCATGCCGGCATCGAAGGCCGCGAAATACTTAAGGGCATCAATCTCACGGTGCGTGCCGGTGAGGTACATGCCATAATGGGACCCAATGGTTCGGGTAAATCCACTCTCAGCGAGGTGCTTGCCGGTAATCCCGCCTATCATGTGATATCAGGGTCGGCTCTCTTCCACGGTAAGGAACTGCTTGAGCTTTCCCCCGAGGACCGTAGCCACGAGGGACTGTTTCTGTCGTTCCAGTATCCGGTGGAAATTCCCGGTGTGTCGATGGTCAACTTCATGCGCGCCGCCGTCAACGCCAAGCGTAAGTATCTCGGAGAGGAACCGATGAGCGCCACAGAGTTTCTGAAACTCATGCGCCAGAAGCGCGCCATAGTGGAGCTTGACAATAAGCTTGCCTCACGTTCAGTCAATGAGGGCTTCTCAGGCGGTGAGAAGAAGCGTAACGAGATATTCCAGATGGCAGTGCTCGAGCCGAGTCTGTCGATACTTGACGAGACGGATTCAGGCCTTGATATTGACGCGTTGCGTATTGTGGCCGGAGGTGTCAACAAACTTAAGTCGTCGGACAACGCCACTATCGTCATCACTCACTATCAGCGCCTGCTTGATTACATACGCCCCGACTTCGTACATGTGCTCTATAAGGGTAGAATAGTCTATACCGGCGGTCCCGAACTGGCCCTCGAACTCGAAGAACGCGGATATGACTGGATAAAAGAGGAGGTTGACAATGAACGCTCTTGAACAATATATAACCCTCTATCACGAGGCGCGTGAGGCTATCGACACTCATTCGTGTGAGCTTCTGAACCGTCTGCGTCCCGAGGCTCTGAAGGCACTCGAGGGTGCGCGACTGCCCCGCAAGGGTGATGAGGGATTTGAAAAGACTTCTGTGGAGGAGATGTTTGCTCCGGACTACGGTATCAACATTCAGCGCGTGAACATACCGGTGGATGTAGCCGCAAGTTTCCGCTGCGATGTGCCGAATCTCAGTACATGGCTCGGTGTGACGGTCAACGATGCTTTCCATCCTACGGCTACTCTTGAAGGAAAACTTCCGGAGGGAGTGCTCTTCTGCTCGCTTTCGCGCGCCGCAAAGCTAATTCCCGATGTACTTGCCGAGAAATATGGCTCGCTCGCCCCGCTCGACAATGCCGCTGTAGCTCTCAACACTCTGTTGGCTCAGGACGGTGTGTGCGTATATGTGCCCCGTGGCGTGCAACTCGAAAAGCCTCTGCAGTTGGTCAATATATTCAGCTCACCCACTCCGCTGCTCGCCTTCAGACGTATGGTGGTGATAGTCGAGGATGACGCTTCGGCGCAATTGCTGGTGTGTGACCATACTCAGGTTTCACGGACAGACTCCTCTGAAAGCACTCCGACGGCTTATATGTCATCGCAGGTGATAGAGGTGTTTGCCGGACGCAATGCCTCGTTCAGCCTTTGCGATATCGAGGAATCATCGTCGGCGACATCGCGCTATTCACAACTTTTCGCCCATCAGGCTCAGGGTGCCCGACTGGTGATTGACGGCGTGTCGCTCACCTCGGGAACTACCCGCAACGACTACGATATACACCTCGCCGGCGAGCATTGCGACACCCGCCTGGCCGGCATGGTCATAGGCTCTGACAGCCAGCATATCGACAACTGTTCACGTGTGTTCCATAAGGCGCCTCGCTGCCGTAGCAATCAGATGTTTAAGTATGTGCTCACGGATAAGTCACAGGGTGCGTTCGAGGGAGGTATAGAAGTGGACCGCTCGGCACCTTTCACGGAGGCTTATCAGAGCAACCGCAACCTGCTGGCTTCTACCGATGCGCGTATGCACACTATGCCTCAGCTGCTTATCTACAACGATGACGTGAAGTGCTCTCATGGCGCCACTACAGGTCAACTTGATCAGGATGCGCTATTCTACATGCGTTCGCGAGGCATACCCGAGCAGGAAGCCCGCGTGATGCTGATGCAGGCTTTCATGAGCGATGTGATAGATACCGTGACTATCCCCGGACTTCAGGACCGTCTGCGTCATCTTGTGGAGCGCCGCTTCACCTCACCCGAGGGATTCTGTCATGAGTGTGCGAGTTGTCACGATATAACTCCTGAAGCATAAGGATACTTATATGGACAATAAGCAAATCGAAGAGATAAGAAGCCTGTTTCCCATTCTTGAGCGCACTATCTACAAGCGCCCGATGGTCTATCTTGACAACACCGCTACGTCGCAGACTCCGCGACAGGTAGTGGAGGCTATCGAGCAAATGTATACGCATACCAAGGCTAACGTGCACCGTGGTGTCCATACCCTATCGCAGGAGGCTACCGACCTTCAGGAGCGTGCGCGTGAGAGAGTGAGAGGCTTCATCAATGCCGCCTCCATACGCGAGGTGATATTCACACGCGGTACGACCGAGGGAATCAATCTGGTGGCTTCGAGCTACGGGCAGCTACTTGACGATGGCGATGAGATAATACTCACTGTCATGGAGCACCATGCCAATATCGTGCCGTGGCAGTTGCTGCAGTCACGTAAGGCTGTGGTGATAAAGGTGGTGGGTATCAATGAACGAGGTGAGCTGGATATGGATCAATTCCGTTCGATGCTGTCGCCGCGCACACGTCTTGTGTCGGTTTGTCATGTGTCTAATGTGCTGGGTACGGTCAATCCCGTGGCCGAGATTATACGTCTGGCCCATGAGGCCGGAGCCAGGGTGCTGATTGACGGTGCACAGGCTGTGCAGCACATCCCGGTCGATGTGCAGGCACTTGATGCAGATTTCTATGCTTTCTCGTCGCATAAGATGTATGGCCCTTCGGGTGTAGGTGTGCTCTATGGTAAGGAATCTCTTCTTGAAGCGATGCCACCATATCAGGGTGGAGGCGAGATGATTGACCACGTGAGTTTCGAGGGTACCACCTTTGCTGAACTTCCCTTTAAGTTTGAGGCCGGAACACCTGACTTCGTCGGTATCGCCGCCATGACTCAGGCTATCGACTTCGTAGAGTCCATAGGACTGGAGCAGATTGCCGCACATGAGGAGGAACTTCTGAAATATACTACCGACCGTATGCTTGCCATACCGGGAATGCGTATCTTCGGTACGGCTCCAGGTAAGAGTGCTATAATATCTTTCCTTGTAGGACATGCCCACCACTATGACGTAGGCATGCTGCTTGACAAGCTCGGGGTGGAGGTTCGGACGGGCCATCACTGTGCACAGCCTCTTATGAAGGTTCTCGGAGTGGATGGTACAGTCAGAGCCTCGTTTGCCGTCTACAACACCTTTGAGGAAGCAGACCGATTTATCGCGGCCCTCACCCGCGTGGCCGCCATGCTGGAGTAGTCCTATCTGAATTGTTAACATTTATTGTATCGGGAGCCGTAACCCGCTCTCGGGGATTCTGTGTATATTTGCAGTATGACTCGACTATGCCACATACTACTTACGCTGCTGATGGTTGTTATCGGCTCATCGGCAGTCATGGCGCAGAAACTCCTGCCCGAGCTCAAGCGTGAGCGTCCCGACCTCGAAAAGATACGTCAGGAGACCTACGACCGCACTTCGCCATATTATTATCCCAGACTGATGAAGGAATTTCAGCGAAATGACACGCTGATGAAGATTGATAAATTCCGCAGACTATATCTGGGCTATATGTTTCAGGAGGACTATAACCCTTATCGTCCGTCGGCCTATGCCACTCGTCTCGAAGGAGAGTATGAGAAGCCTAACCTGACACGTCAGGAGTGTGACTCGGTCATCAAATATGCCGAGATGTCGTTGGCCAACAACCCCTTCGACCTAAAGCAGATGATGTATCTCATAGCTGCTCTGCGTATGAAGGGCAAGGTGAACCTCGCTAATATATGGCAGTATAAGCTCAACTATATACTTATGGCCATTGTGTCGACCGGCACGGGACTTGATAAGGACAATGCATGGTATGTCATAGAGCCTCAGCATGAGTATGTGCTGCTCAATCTCATGGGATATACGGTGGACAATCATCAGTTTGCAGACCCGTACTATGAGTATATAACCGTGCGCGACCCTATAGGTCAGGATGCCGGAGGATTTTATTTCAATATCAAGACTATACTTCAGGAATACTATCGAAAATATCCCGAATCCGCTAATGATGAAGATGCCGCGGAGGATGAGGAAGAGATTGAAGATGGAGAATATTCCGTTGATGACGGTGAATAACTGTCTGCCATTCATTGCTTTGACTGTCCGTTAGGGCAGTGGAGTGTGTGTTGACGTAATGCTTATTATTCTATGGCTACGACTGATTACGAAGCTCTGGTAAAACAATATGATGTGCGCCCCGATGTGATGACTGTTGACGACATCGTGGCCGACGTACCGCGACTCGCAAAGTTACGACCCTTGCTTAAGGGACTGTTCAGTATGCTGTCGCTCAATAAGGTCAACGCTATTCATGCGCGTCATGCGTCTACTCCAGGTGTGGCATTTTGCACCGGAGTGTTAGAAGAACTTGACATGAAGTTGCGCGTTGATAATAGCCAAGTCCTTGATAATCTTCCGGATGGAGCGTTTATAACCGTCAGTAATCACCCCTTCGGCGCTGTCGACGGTATCATGCTTATACACCTAATTGGGTCGCATCGTCCCGATTTTAAGGTGATGGTTAATATGATTCTTAACAAAATCAGTGCTATGCGCCCCAATTTTATAGCTGTTGATGCCTTAGCCTCTGATGATCCTAAGAAAAAGGCTGTGTCGATGCACGGCATCAAAGAAGCTATCATGCAGGTTCGCGGCGGTCATCCTATCGGATTCTTCCCTGCCGGGGCTGTAAGTAAGATTAATTCACACTTTGAACTGGAGGACCGTGAGTGGCAGCCCAATATCATTCGGCTTATAGCGCAGCTTAAGGTGCCGGTAATACCCATATACTTCCATGGTAGTAATTCATGGTGGTTTAACCTTCTGGGACGTATCTCATGGCAGTTGCGTACACTGCGTCTGCCAGCCGAGGTGTTTAATAAAAAGCATAAGAATATGCATATCTCCGTGGGCAACCCCATATCTGTGGAAGAAATTGTGATCCGTTCGAGCAATCTTGACGAGCTCGGACGCTATCTTAAAGATGCCACTTATTCGATGCGTAAATGGAAGTGACGCTTACTGACATATCTCCCGAGGTGCAGCGCGCCAAGCAGCGCTTCGGTATAGCGGGTAACTCCGCGGTGCTTATCGCTGCTATACAGAGAGCCGTGCAGGTGGCACCGATAGACCTCTCGGTGCTTGTTACGGGCGAGAGTGGTACCGGTAAGGAATTTTTCCCGCAGATTATCCACGCTTATAGTGCGCGTAAACATTCGCGCTACATTGCAGTCAACTGCGGAGCCATACCTGAGGGAACCATTGACTCCGAACTCTTCGGCCACGAAAAGGGTGCCTTTACAGGTGCGGTGGCTTCGCGAAAGGGCTATTTCGAGGAGGCTGACGGCGGCACGATATTTCTTGACGAGGTGGCTGAACTGCCTCTTACCACTCAGGCACGTCTGCTTCGTGTGCTTGAGTCGGGCGAATTTATACGTGTAGGCTCTTCCGAGGTTCAGAAGACCAATATACGCGTGGTAGCAGCCACCAATGTCGATATGCTTAAGGCTGTGGCTGAGGGAAAATTTCGTGAGGATCTCTACTATCGCCTGTCTACGGTGATGATTTCAGTGCCTCCTCTGCGCGATCGCGGTAATGACGTGGCGCTGTTGGCACGCAAATTTTCGGCAGACTTCGCCGAGCGCTACCGCATGCCGCAGATTACCTTTGACGATACCGCCCGTCGCCTTCTGATGCAATATCGCTGGCCGGGTAATGTGCGTCAGTTGAAGAACGTAGTCGAGCAGGCTGCGCTCTTTGAGGCAGGGCGTACGCTCTCATCGTCTGATCTTGAGCCGTATCTTCCTTCGTCATCGGCGGTATATACTCCTGCGGTTACTGAAGCGCATCATAACTACGGTCATGAGCGCGACATGCTGTTCAATATGATATTCCGCCTGCAGAGCGAACTCGACTCTCTGCGTCGGGAGGTTGACCACCTGCGCACATCTGCTCCCGCGACACCACCTCTGGTAGAAGCCATTGAAGCTCCTGCGGTAGAGACAGAGACTGCCATTGTGGCTCCTGCCGTTGCTCAACCCACATCAACGCATCTTGTGCCTTACTCCTCTACTACGGCTATTGCTGCGATGCAGCCTCATTCAGCTCCTCAGGTCGCCACACTTGAGGAGACCGAAAAGGAAACTATACGCCGTTCGCTGCGTAAGAATGACGGCCGCCGTAAAGCTACTGCAAAGGAACTAAACATATCCGAGCGCACACTTTATCGTAAAATCAAAGAATACGGACTTGATGACTGATATGTGAGGTCACCCTCTCAGATGGATATAAAAAGAATGAGGCTGTGTCAAAATAGGCGCAGCCTCTTTTTGTAAGCTGCTGTAAAACATAAAACAAAGCCCTGACTTTCGCAAGCCGGGGCTTTGTCATGTCAAAAAGTTTTTGTAACTTTATGACAAACAAACAATTAAATGTCTA
>JAAVDH010000038.1 GCA_014801865.1 Bacteroides sp.
ATCTTTTGGGCGCTTTTCCAAAGTTTTCATCGGTCACGATGCCCGCATCGCTCCCTCTTCAACTTTGGAAAATCCCGCCAAAATCTTCATTTGTGATAAAATCATTTAAAAGTAAACATACTCTAAGACCATTTTAATTCATAGATTTTGACTTCAGGAATATGAAAAAGATAGCAATGGTGACCGGAGCCACCAGCGGTATAGGACGTGCTTGCGCCGAGGTGTTTCTTAAGGCAGGATACAGAGTGATAGTCACTGCGCGTAGGGAGGAGAAGCTACATGAGGTGTTTGATGCATATGGCGATGACTGCAAGATACTCTGCTTCGACGTGTGCAATCGTGATGCAGCGTTTGAAGCGGTTGCTGCGCTTCCAGCGGAGTGGAGCCGAATAGATGTGCTTATCAATAATGCAGGACTGGCTCTCGGACTTGAGCCGGAATATGAGGGCAATCCTATCGATTGGGACACAATGATAGACACCAATGTGAAGGGTCTGTTGACCATGACACGCGCCATTGTGCCCGGAATGGTGGAGCGCAACAGTGGTCATGTCATCAACATAGGAAGTGTGGCCGGCGATGCGGCTTATGCCAACGGCAATGTTTATTGTGCCACCAAGGCTGCCGTAAAGGCATTGACCGATGGCCTGCGCATAGATGTGGCCAAGACTGCGGTACGTGTTACCCTCCTTAAACCCGGTCTGGTTGAAACGAATTTCAGCAATATCCGTTTCCACGGCGATGATGACCGTGCCGCACAGGTCTACAAAGGTATCACGCCACTCACCGGTGAGGATATTGCAGATGCGGCCCTGTATGCAGCACAGGCACCCGCCCATGTGCAGATAGCCGAGATGCTTATTCTCGCCACTCATCAGGCCAGTGGCTCGGTGATTGTCCGCGAATAAGCGGCGTATTAATTGTGTAATGTACGTTTTCGGACAATCAGTGCGCCGTAACGTATTGAAAATGAGGAGGGGTTGACACAAGAATGGAATTTTACCATTTTTGTGGCATGGATAAAAAAATTGAAAAATCACAGTTGCGACGCGAGACAATGCGTCGCGCGATAAAATGGAGTGTGGTGGCGGCAGTCGCAGTTACTGTTGTCACCATAGCCATATTGAATACCCGCAAAAGTGTGCGTCTGCAAGACATTCGCGTATGTGAAGTCGAGCGTGGCGCACTGGAAACGACAGTCAACGGCACAGGAAGAGTAGTCCCTGCGCGCGAAGAAATAGTCAATTCACCCGTTGAGTCAAGATTGCTGAAAGTATTTGTGTCGCCCGGCGACAGCGTAAGAGAGGGTATGCCTTTGATAGAGCTTGACCTTGAATCGACGGAGAACTCCTATGCCAAACTCCTTGACGAACTACAGATAAAGGAGCGCGAACTTACACAGTTGAAGCTCAACAACCGCACTCAGCTCGCCGAACTGGCCATGCAGATAGAGGTGCAGGATATGCAGGTCAACCGACTGAAAGTAGAAGTGGAGAATGAGTGTCGCCTTGACTCCCTGGGGTCAGGCACCGGCGACCGTGTGCGTCAGGCAGAAATCGCTTACCGCACGGCACTTCTCGAGCTTCAACGCCTGCGCGCGCGGCTTGACAACGAGCGTGAACGCGCGGCTGCGGCCGAGAGTGTGCAGCAGTTGAGTGTAAGCAGTTTCGAGAAGGACCTCAACCTTATGCGCCGCACACTTGAGATGGGGCGCATACCGGCTCCTCACGATGGAGTGGTGACGCAGATAACGAACGAGATAGGCAGCAGAATCGGTGCCGGCCAACAGGTGGCCGTAGTATCGGATCTGTCGCAATTCAAGATTGAGGGAGAGGTGCCCGAGGGGAGCAGCGACCGAGTAGGTATCGGTGCTTCGGTAACGGTGCGCATCGGCGGCAGCGAGCTGACAGGACGAGTGAGCAATATCACTCCCATGTCAAAGCGGGGAGTGGTAAGCTTCGTGGTTCGCCTTGACGACCCGTCAAACTCCAGACTACGGTCAGGTGTGAGCAGCGAACTGTATGTAAGCTACGGGTATAAAGATGACGTGGTTAGAATCGCCTCAGGCCCTTATTTCAGCGGCCCCGGAATATATGAAATGTGGGTGATGGACGGTGACGAGCTCATAAAGCAGAAGGTAAGACTCGGCGACAGCAACCGCGATTATGTAGAGGTACTGTCGGGACTCAACCCCGGCCAGACCGTCGTGGTGTCGGACATGGAAACATACGCTTCATCAAAGAAACTGAGTATCAAGAAATAACAATCTATAATATGGCACTAATCGAATTGACAGGTATACGCAAGGTATATCGCACTAAAGAGATCGAAACTACGGCTCTCGAAAACGTGAATCTCAGCGTCGAGAAGGGTGAGTTTATAAGCATTATGGGACCGTCGGGCTGCGGCAAATCCACGCTGCTCAATATCATCGGTCTGCTCGACAAGCCGACGGAGGGACAGGTAAGCTTGCTTGGCGAGAATTGCAGCGCTATGGATGACGCACGTCTATCGCACTTCCGCAATGCCAATCTGGGATTTGTATTCCAGAGTTTCCACCTAATTCCGTCGCTCAACGTCGCCGCCAATGTCGAACTCCCCCTGGCATACCGCAGCGGGTTGTCGGGTCATGACCGTAAGGAGCGCGTAGAGCAGGTGTTGAAGCGTCTGGAGATGTTACACCGTATCCACCACATGCCCTCGCAGCTTTCCGGCGGACAGTGTCAGCGTGTGGCCATAGCCCGCGCCATAGTAGGAAAACCCGAAATACTTCTTGCCGACGAACCTACGGGCAATCTTGATTCGAAGATGGGTAGCGAGGTCATGGAGATGCTCCATCGTCTCAACCGTGAGGACGGCATGACTATCGTAATGGTGACCCATAACGAGGCTCAGGCACGCGAGACAGACCGCATAGTACGTTTCTTTGACGGACGCATCATATCATAGCTAAGTAAGTCTCCAGAATTATTTATGAAAACGAAACTCAAACAGATAATATATGACCTTCGTCATCAACCGGTGATTGCTTCGGTCACTATTTTCAGCACTACCATGTCTATTTTCCTTATTATGATAGTGGTGATGATGAATCAGGAGGGTACCACTCCTTACGCGCCTGAAAGTTGCCGCGATCGCTTTATGTTAGGTGCTTACATGCACTTTACATACGATCAGAGTGAAGGTTCAGGAAGTATCAGCTACTCTATGGCACGAAGACTCTATGATGGTCTTGAGGGTATAGAGAGCATGTCATATATGCAGAAGGATTGTCACGCTGCTGATGTGTCAGGGCCTACGGGTGAGGCATTTCAAGCCAGAAGCCGTAAGGCTGATGCTGGATTCTGGCAGGTGTTTGACCATGAGCTACTTGAGGGTCGATTCTTTACTCCTGAAGAAGCCGATGCGTTAATGAAAGTTGCCGTTATTACCGAGAGTATGGCGCGCCGACTCTTCGGAACAGAAGAGCGAGTGGGCAATACGTTTATTTTCAATCAGGAACGCTATCGTGTTATTGGCGTTGTTGCAGATCACTCTATGCTGGCTCCATCCGGTTCGTTTGAAGTGCTTATACCTACGGGTCCGAAGGATGAAACGTTGAGATGGGGTGATGATTGGGGAGATGTAGCAGTGGCAATGGTCAGAAAACCCGGTATCAGTGCAGAGTCCATTCGTGACCAGGTTAAGGCTCGTTACGCGCAGATAGACACTGAATACGCTCCCAAGGGGATGAAGAGCGTATATCATGAACAGCCGTTTGACCAAAAGATGATAGCTGTAGGAATAAACGGAAGCAATATGACTCCTGACGTAGAGGGTCACGAACGTATGAGTATGTTGCTTTATGCCATTCTGCTATTTGTGCCGGCGATTAACCTGAGCACGATGCTACACAGCCGTATGCGTCGTAGAATAAGTGAGATCGGTGTACGCCGTGCCTTCGGCTGCACCCGTGCGCGAGTGTTTTTAGATATTATCGTAGAGAATTTCATAGTAACACTCCTTGGAGGTGTCCTTGGTCTTGTGCTCGGTATAATCTTCGTTACGAACTGCGCAGGCCTATTTGAAACAATGGAGAATTTCGGCACCGGCGCTACGCCTCCTCTATCGGCGCTCGTAGACTGGAGTATAGTAGTCATAGCATTAATGTTGTGTTTCGTGCTCAATTTAGTCTGTGCGGCTATTCCGGCCTGGCAGGCAGCCCGTGAGAATCCGGTAAATGCTATTAATGCCAGATGAAAAAATATTTAAACACTCTCTTTGACTTGCCTTATGAAACGAAAACTCTTGAGCCAGATGTGCAACGAATGGCGCAGCAATATTTGGCTCTCCATCGAACTTATAATAGTCAGCGTGGTGCTGTGGGTCATTTTCATGTTCCTCTCATGGATGACTTACATATCTTTGCGCGAAAAGGGTTATACTACCGATGATATTTATGTGGCCGAAATGAAGTGGATTCCTGACGGAGCCAACACATACGTGCCGTATGATAGTGCCCACTCGTATACTTCTGACATGCAGCTGCTTGAGCAGCATATCGAACAAATGCCCTATGTAAAGTATGTAGGACGCGGCTCCAATGCCTTACCTTTTAATTTTAACTATCATGGGAGTCAATTCCAGACTCTCGATGCTGACAGTACATCAATAGCATATTACGGTAACCGACGTTTTATGACTGCGGATGCGCTGCGTGCTATCGAACTGCGTGGTCGCCACGGCGAGACTACCGAGCAGCTTATCGAGATGGCCAAGAGGGGCGATCTGCTCTTCTCGGATGGTGATTATCACGAGTGGAAAATTGAAGATTTCATTGGTAAGGAGGTGATAATGGGGTCAGACTCATCATCTATCCGCCGTGTGGCTGCTGAGATATACCCCATTCCCCGCTCTGATTATGAGACTACGTGGGGTGGCACAGTCGTGACACTGATTAACGACAATGACTGGGCGCAGCAGATGATCATCAAAGTGAAATCCGGTGCCGGAAAGCGTTTTGAAGAGGCTATGACCGCGAATGAGATGCGACTTGGCAATGTATATCTGTCAAACCTGCGTTCGATAGAAAAAGAACGTAAGTCAGTAGAGATAGAAGTAAAGCGGACACGTTATTCTATGGGGATATGTGCAGTATTCCTGATGTCGGTGATATTCATGGGATTCCTCGGCACGTTCTGGTTCAGAATACAGCAGCGTGTACCGGAGATAGCGCTACGCATGGTCAATGGTGCCACACGCGGCGATATTTTCCGCCGCCTTCTTACCGAGGGATTCGTGATGCTTATCTCGTCAACGGTGATAGCCGTGATAATCGAAATCCTGCTATGTAAGTATGAGGTGGTTATTGTAAATCTTGTAGATATAAAACGCCTGAGCCCCGTATGGGGCATGGCGGAGACATTCGTGGCTCTGGCGCTGATGGTGCTCGCCGGCATTTGTATTCCGGCCCGCAAAGCTATGAGTATTAATCCTGCAGAAGCGTTGAAGGAGGAATGATGCAACGACACTATACCTTTATATTGATGGCTGTACTGACGCTATTGTTTCCGCTCAGGGGAGTGGGTCGTGAACTGTCGATGACTCTTGACGAGGCTATCACCATGGCAAGGGTCAAGAGCGTGGATGCGGCCGTGGCTCTTGCAGAATTGCGTTCGGCCTACTGGGAGTGGCGCACATATAGGGCCGACCTGATGCCTGAAGTGACGTTTAAGGCAACGGCACCAAGTTACTCCAATCAGTATACCCCGTACATGAACGAACAGGGCGAATACAGCTTCGTGCGCAACAACTATCTGGACGCTCAGGGTCAGATAGCCGTCACTCAGAATCTGCTCCTGACAGGTGGTAAGCTTAGCCTGACATCTTCGCTTGACTTTATGAGGATGTATGGTGAAGGCGGAGGTAATAAGTTTATGAGTATTCCTGTGGCGCTAACTCTCTCTCAGCCTATTTTCGGGGTAAATACACTGAAGTGGCAGAGCCGCATAGAGCCGGTAAGGTATGCCGAGGCCAAGGCCGCGTTTATCAGTGCTTCAGAGGATGTGGCTCTGATGGCGGTAGAGTATTTCTTCACGCTGCTTCTCAGCCGTGAGAATCTTGCAGTGGCTGAGCAGAATTTGAAGAATGCCGAGAAACTATATAATGTGGCTGTAGAAAAGCGTCGTATGGGGCGTATCAGTGAAAACGATCTGTTGCAGATGGAACTTAATCTGCTTGATGCCCGCTCTACGCTGACCGAGTGTGCCAGTACTCAGCGTTCGAACATGTTCAGGATGCGTACATTTCTTGATATAGAGGATGAGGATGTAGAGATAATACCCGTGGTGCCGAGTCGGGTTCCCGAGGTGGAAATCAATTTCAGTCATGCTCTGGAGAGTGCACTCGCCAATAATAAATTTGCCAAGAATCTGCGTCGCCGCCAACTCGAGGCAGACTATGAGGTGGCTAAGGCCAAGGGTGATCTCAGACAGATAAATCTTTTTGCTCAGGTAGGATATACAGGTACCGACAGTCAGATAAGCGATGCTTACAGACGTCTGCGCGGCAATCAGGTGGTGGAACTGGGTATGTCCATACCCCTCCTTGACTGGGGTAAACGCCGAGGCAGGGTAAAGGTGGCCGAGAGCAACCGACAGGTAACCGAGAGTCGACTGCGCAGCGAGGAGATGAATTTCAATCAGAATCTGTTTGTGCTTATCGAGCGTTTCGGCAATCAGCAGGAGCAGCTACGCATAGCCTCGCGCAGCTACGACATAGCTCTGAAGCGCTATGACACTAATGTGGAGACTTTCATGATAGGTATGATTTCGACCCTTGATCTCAATGACTCGCAATCGCGTAAAGACGAGAGTATGCGCCAGTATGTCAACGAATTGTATCGTTACTGGAGCTACTGGTATCAGATACGTTCGCTGACGCTGTATGACTATGAACACCACACGGGTATCAATGCCGATATCGAGAAACTTGTGAAAATGTAACGGTGTATTTTTATTCACTCATACGGGTTTTATTAGAACTTACTTAGTAACTTTACACTATGATTCTTATAGTTGATGACGATAGAGCCGTAAGGATGTCAATCAAGCTGATGCTCGAAAGAGCCGGTATGGTGTGTGAGACTGCGGGCGATGAGCGCAGTGCTCTCGAGGCGGTGCGCGAGCGTGAGCCTCAGCTCATTATACTGGATATGAATCTGACTCTTGAGACTACGGGGCGTCAGGGCATTGAGATGCTTCGCAAGTTTCGTGTGCTTGTGCCGGATGTGCCGGTGATACTCATAACTGCGTGGGGCACTATCTCTCTGGCGGTAGAGGGCATGAGTCTCGGGGCTGCAAACTTCATTACCAAGCCTTGGCGTAACGTAGACTTCCTGGCGCAGGTGCGTAAGGCGCTGAAGGATGCCGAGAAAGCAGGGGAGGAGCGTAACCGTGTGCCTACTCTGGAAGAGGTGGAGCGCAGCACTGTCATTGAGGCCATAGATCGTTGTAACGGAAATATGAGTGCCGCGGCCGAGCTATTGGGAATAACCCGGCAGGCGCTTTACCGACGTGTGCAGAAGTATGGGCTGCCTGTTGACTATAAGCCGCGTACTTAATAATCGAATATCTCCATCATTCCCCCCACCCCTCACAATGTATAAGCAGAAGAAGATGACCCATAGGATATGGTTTCCGATTGTCCTGGCGAGTATTGTTGCACTGACGGTGGCTTCTGTTTTGGAGGCAGGTATATGGTGGGTATTAGGAGCGGGACTCACGGCAGTAGTGGCGCTGCTGTTGTATCACTGGTCTGTAGCGTCGCCTCTCAGGGCCGTGGAGAACGGTGTGTACTTACTTCGCGAGCAGGATTTCAGTAGCCATCTCTGTTATACCGGACAGCCAGATGCCGACCGTGTGGTGGAGCTGTACAATACCCTTATGGACTCCATGAAGACTGAGCGCCTTAGGCTACAGGAACAGCATTATTTGCTGAATAAGCTTGTAGATGCTTCACCTACGGGAATCGCCATTTGTGACTTCGATGGTAACATAACGCTATCAAACGGTGCTTTCGATTCGCTGATGAGTCAGGTGGGCGTGGGTGTAGTTGAGTCGCTTGAGGTGGATGAGAGTAGGGTAGTTCGTACTGATTTTAATCAGATAGTGCGTTGCTCATGCCATTGGTTCATGGACTCAGGATTTCGCAGACGCTTCTATCTGATAGAACGTATGACGGATGAGATAGTGCTGGCCGAGCGTAAAATGCTTGGGCGGGTGGTACGCTCAATGGGTCATGAGGTGAATAATACGCTCGGTAGTGTGGTATCTGTACTTGATACCATGGCCATGATTCATGCTGCGGAACCGGATGTGAGCACTACGCTTGAGAGTTGCAGCGAGAGCTGTATGCATCTTGCCGACTTTGTAAGAGGCTATTCCGAGCTGGTGAAACTTCCTGAAGCGGAGAAGAAACCCGTGAGACTTCGTGAGGCTATCGAGCGTATGATGCCGTTTCTGCGCAGCTTGGTGCCGTCGGCTATTGAACTTCACTTCAAGACCGATGAAAACGGCGATAAGACTGTGGCTGCCGACATTATGCAGATAGAGAGGGTGATGGTTAATATTGTGAAAAATGCCGCCGAAAGCGTATGTAAGCGTTTCGACGGCATGGAATATAACGAGGGGCGCATAGAGATAGAGGTGAGCGGAGGGAGGACGGTACGTGTCACGGACAATGGCCATGGCATAACTCCTCAGATTGAGGCCGGACTGTTCACACCGTTTTTCTCGACCAAGCATGTTGACCGCGGGCTCGGACTGATGCTGGTCACTGACATTCTGCGTCAGCATTCGGCCCGATTCTCACTCACTACAGACCGTGCCACGGGGCTCACGACTTTCTCATTTACGCTCTGACTGTATCTGCGGCGGCCTCCCTGCGGATTATGCGGCGTATGGTGCGCCATTTAGGGAAAATGGCCCATGGGCGTACGCCTCCGTAGCTTACGGCTATGAGCGTCACGGATATGATGCAGATTATTAGGAGTATACCGTAGATTTCCTTCATTGATACAACCAGAGCATGAGTTCCGGCTATTCCGGCAAGTTCACCGGGGAACATCGCGGATATACCGGTGGCCGTGTCGGTAAACTCCGAGATTATCTGGCTGAAATTACGTGAGGTAATGTGATGGAGCATTTCTCCCACTATGGCCGGACCAAGCGTGGCTCCCATCACAGCACCGGTGAACCCGTTTACGGTCAATGCCTGGGGAAACACCATGAATGACAGTCCGCTCTGTACTATCGAAGTGAGAAATACTATGGAGATTATTACTGAGGCGGCGCCACGGATAAACAGGGGAATGAACAGAGCCTCTTTCTCTACCCCATAATCAATGAAGAAGTAAAAGTATGAAAGATACAGTCCGGCAAGAGTAAACGCTATGAGGGTCATCGTCTTGTAGCGCCATTTTCTAAGGGCAAACGTGAAGTATGTGAAGGCACATCCTGCAATGATGCCTGCAAATACATACCAGTTGAGGTCAATGAGATTCGTTTCGTCAAAGCCAAGTATAGTGGCGGCATAGGTATGTTCAAACACATGCTCGGTAGCCATTAGTGTGAAGAATACCAGATAGATAAGCGTGGCCCGTATCACATTGCGGTTTTTAAATACCTGCAGGGATATATAGGGATGGTGCAGGAATCGGGCGCGCCATAAGTTGACAGCTGCGCAGGCTAAGCCTAACAGTGTGGCACAACGTATCTCATTTGCCTCCCACCAGTCGAAGTATGAGCCGTAGACACATACGAATGTGAAGCACATCATGAATCCGGCCCATAATATTGAACCTATCCAATCTATACCGAGTAGGGGAATGTACATAGGTGAGCGCATAGGACGCACGAGCCATAATACCATCACAATCTCAAGTATGAGCAACCCGGCCATAATCCAGTGCATATATTCCCATTGGAGGTGAAAGGCTGTATAGATGGTGGCAATGCCCGACAGTTGTATCACACTGTCTACGATGATATATACGTAGCAGAAGAATATGGCCATGTCGCGTACCGGGGTAAGCCATAGTTGTATGGTAGAGTTGCAGGCAAATGTGGCTTGCATCCTGAACCATCCGGCTATGAAGCAGGTGACTACGAGTATGGGGACACTGTCAGTCGTGGCGCAGATAATGTTGGCCGCCAACAGAACTATGCAACAGACCAGTAGCTGTATGCGAGTAGAGAATCGAAATTTTATTCTGAACATTACTGCGAAGTTGATGGCCAGTCCGATGATCGATGCATATCCTGCCATAAGTATATCCTCTTGCATGAGTGCGGTAGTGCCTATCATGTCGGAGGCGGCAGCAAGATATACTCCACCTGAAAATTGCACTATGAGCACGAAGAAGATAAAAAGCCATGGCTTCAGGCGCCGTGGTATGAAGTCGGGTACCTCAGGAATGTCAAATGGACCTTGAGGCAGATGGTGATCTCCCATAAAGTTTTTATTTTCGTAAATAAGAAACTGTTTAAATTTATGTGCGAATGATTTTGAGAATATTTTTGGATGGATTTTGCAAGTTGAGGAAGGAGCGATGCGGGCATCGTGACTGACGAAATCTTGGCAAAATACGCCA
>JAAVDH010000039.1 GCA_014801865.1 Bacteroides sp.
GGGCATCGTGACCGATAATAACTCTTGAAAAGCACCCGAAAAATCCTTTGTGATGAAAGCAAAAATTTCCGAACTCTCTCATAATAATTAATTTGGTTTAAATTCAAACACTCTCTAAGTTTAATCCGACCCAATCGAGCTAATCAAGATAAATCGAGCAAATCCTTCATATCAATTTCCGGCGGCACAAGCTAAATACCACTCCTCGCGTGAGCAGATAACATACAAATGCGAGCCACAGCCCGTGATTTCCCATCTCCGGAAAAGCTAACCACCACACTACGAAGAATACTGCCGAGGCCCATACTACCGACCACAGCATCAGTCGTGTACCGGATACCCCGATAGCCACCCCGTCCCATGCAAAAGCTGTGAATCCCATTAGTGGTATTGATACCACCCACCACAGATATTCATGCGCCTGCGAGCGTATGTCATGGCTGTCACTCAGCAGATCGATGAGTGTGTCGCCACCGATTACGTACACGAGCGTAAACATCGTGGCTAACAGCGCACCGCATCCGAGGGTAACGGTCACGGCCTTTCTGAGTGCCTGACGATTATTTTCGCCGTGGTAACGTCCGCAAAGGGCTTCGGCGGCAAAGGCGAAGCCGTCCATGAAATAGGAGAAGAGTGTGAAGAACTGCATCAATACTGCATTGGCGGCTAACATCAGGGCACCCTGAGAGGCACCGATACGTGTAAACCACATGGTGACGCCTACCAGACATACCGTGCGCAGGAATATATCGCTGTTGACTTTAAAGAATTTGCGTATCTCTTCTGCTTTCGTGATTACGTTCCATGGAGTGATCTCTACCCTGCGTCGCAGGCATAGTGTCATACCTACTGCAAATCCGGCCCACTGTGCGGTAAGGGTACCGAATGCGGCACCGCGAAGCCCCATATTCAAGCCGAATACGAGTAAGGTACTTATCGCTATATTGACCACGTTGATGAGTATGGCTATCCACATCTGGGTTTTCGGCGACTGCATACCCAGAAACCACCCGTTGAGCACGTACATTCCCAACACCGCGGGAGCTCCCCAGATACATATCGAGAAATATTCTGCTGCAGGTCCAATGGTAGCCGTGTCAGGGTCAATGACCGAGAATACCAGTGAACAGAGTGGACGCTGAAAAATTATGAAGAGCAATCCGGCTGTGGTAGATATCAGCAGTGCGCGCCAAATAGTCGCGGAAATTTCCGAGCGGTCGTTACGTCCGTAGGCTTGGGCGGTAAGTCCGCTCGCTCCCATCCGAAGGAATCCAAGCAGCCAGTACAGCATGTTGAACATCGTACCGCCTACGGCAATGGCAGCCAGATACACGGCACTCCCCAGATGACCCATGATAGCCACATCCACCATGCTCAGAAGGGGAGTGGTGATGTTGGCAATGACAGAGGGGATGGCCAGAGCCATGATAGCTCTGAACATCCCCTTCGTGGTCATGTTGCCGGTGGATATATTTTTGGCGTCCTGCGTCACTTTACTTCTCTGAGCTTGCCTCGGGAGCAATGAGTTTATAGCCTTTGCCGTGGATGTTGATGATCTCTATTGACGGATCGTCGCGCAGGTGCTTACGCAGCTTGGTGATATATACATCCATCGAACGTGCATTGAAGTAGTTGTCGTCTATCCAGATGGTCTTGAGCGCGAAGTTACGTTCAAGTATCTCGTTGACGTGGGCGCAGAGCAGACTCAGCAGTTCGCTTTCCTTTGTAGTGAGCTTGGTGATTTTGTCATTGATCATGAGCACCTGCTTCTGAGTGTCAAAGGTAAAGTTGCCGATTTTGTACATGGTGATTTCCTTGCCCTTCTTGCCTTTCACGCGGCGCAGAATTGCCTCGATACGAAATACGAGCTCCTCCATGGAGAAGGGCTTGGTGATATAGTCATCAGCGCCAATCTTGAATCCCTCGAGGATATCCTCCTTAAGTGATTTGGCGGTGAGGAATATGATAGGCACATCGAAATTGACAGTGCGGATTTCCTGGGCTAAAGCGAATCCGTCTTTCTTAGGCATCATCACGTCAAGTACACACAGGTCGTACTTGCCTTTAAGAAATGCCTTGTAGCCGCTTTCGCCATCGGGAAACAGGTCGGCGTTATAGCCTTTGGCCTGAAGGTATTCTCTGAGGAGCATGCCCAGATTCTCGTCATCCTCGCAGAGAAGTATTCGCAAACGATCTTCCATATTCTTACTTATTTATGAGGTGTTAAATATTTAGTTCTTTTTTAATCTCGTTCCATCTCGATTAATTCCGGTTAATCCTGATCGATCCCGATTGCTCTCGATCAATCCTGATTAATCCTGATTACTCTCGATTATTCTTTCTAATTCTTTCTAATCGCCTCTTTAGCTCCCTCCCTCTTGCGCAGCAGGTTTATCCACAGGGTGAAGTTTCCGAAGCTCTATTTTATCTCTTATTCCTTTATCAGAGGTAATACAATCGTAAATTTAGTTCCTACGTTCAGTTCGCTCTCGACTGAAATTTCTCCTCCGAGTTCACCGACCATCTTGTGCACGTATGCCAGTCCGAGTCCGAACCCTTTCACATCGTGGCGGTTACCGGTCGACACGCGGAAGAACTTATCGAAAATCTTCTTAAGGTCCTCCTTTCGTATGCCTATTCCGTTATCGGCCACTGTGATACTTAACCGTCCGTCAGACAAGTCGCGGGTAGCGACGGTGAGTTCCAGTGGAACATCCTCGCGACGGTACTTTACGGCATTGTCTAATAGGTTGAAAATCACATTGGTAAAGTGCATTTCATCAACATTTACCATGGCTTTTTCTGCATCAAGTGTCGCACCGATATGACCTCCGTACTTTTCTACCTTTATTTTAAACGTATGTATTATATTGGCCAACAGTGTATTAGCATCCAAATCAGTGAGTTTGAGTGTAGCCTTTTGACGGTCAAACATTGACATCTGCAACACTTTTTCAACCTGAAAACGTAAACGTTTCGTCTCATCATTGATAACTGTCGAAATATGCTCAAGCATTTTCGGTGATTTCCTTACAGAGTTATCATTTAGCATCTGAGCCGCAAGTGATATCGTCGATATCGGGGTCTTGAATTCGTGGGTCATGTTGTTGATAAAGTCATTCTTCATCTCTGTAAGTTTCTTCTGACGGAAGGCCACGATGATGGTGTACAGAAACACTATTAGCAGTATCAAGGTGAACATAAATGAGGGTATCATGAACTTCACCGATGAGAATATGTAGTCGGCCTTGGTGGGGAAGTATACCTTGAGGTAGTTCGTGCGGCCGCTTGAGTCGTTGGGGAAGAGTGGCTGCAGGAAGGTCTTTTCCTGCGAGGCTGCTGCTGAGGAGTAACCGGCGCTCTTATATATTACGGCACCCATGCGGTTGACCAATGCGAACTCGAATGGCAGGTTGAGGCCGTTGTTGTAAAGCTCGCTACGGAGATAGCGGGCCACGATAGCCGAGTCGGCACGCTCCACGATAGGGCGGTTGCTGGCATGGTTAATGATGTTAAGTATTACCTCGTTGAGCAGCCCCTTCTGATACAGATACTGCCCTCTGAGAGTCTCCTGAAGCGATCTGTAGCTTGATGATAGGCTGTTTGACTTGGGTCCTTTGCCTACTTCGCCTTTGAGCGTGAGGTCGCCCGACAGTCCTTCCGGTGTAGTGAAAGTGTATTTTATGCCTCCGAAATCTGAACCGCCTACTGAGTATATGGGTAGTGCCGAAGCCTGTATCTGTGCGGCGTCCTGCTCGAGATAGTGCTTCGTTTCGTCCTGTTCGAGATTAGTGCTTACGGCGTAGAGACTACGTTGCACACCTTCTACGAACTGGTCGTCGCGCATCCTGACCATGTTCTTCATGTACATTATCTGTACATAAAGCAGTCCGGCAAATGTCAGAGCCATTATGATGGTAAGAAACCAAATGATAGACTTTTTCATTTCTTATATCGTGTCTCCGCCGAGGCGGTAGGTGATTTAGGGAAAATTATAATTTATTATGTTAACACCCGATCCCTGCCTATTGTTTTGACTGAACCATACGTATTGTTGAGCCGTGAGTTTTGATACTCGAGAGGAGGAGATTGCCTCGTTAACATTTGGCGTCAAAATTAACAAATAAATGTGAAACGACCAACCCGTTGTATGGTTGTTTCATTATTCTTAACTTTGCATATACTACAAATCTTTTTTTTACGATGGATACCCGTGAATTTGCCGAAAGAATTCTGCTGAATCTGCCTTATGACCCTAATCATCAGCAGATAGAGCTTATCGCTGCGCTTGCACGATTTTGCTCGGCCGATACGCCTGACGACAGTGTGTTTCTGTTGGCAGGCTATGCCGGTACGGGTAAGACATCGCTTATCGGGGCGCTTGTCAAGGCTCTGCGTGAGGCGCAGATTCAGTCCGTGCTGTTGGCGCCCACGGGGCGTGCGGCCAAGGTGTTCTCCTCTTTCGCTTCTCAGGCCGCGTCTACGATTCACCGCCGTATCTATCATTCTTCCGAGCCGGGGGTGATGAACTATGCGGGCGATGTGAGCGACAATCCGTTTCGCAATGCGGTGTTTATCGTTGACGAGGCATCTATGATTGGCGACACCCCTTCGGGCGATAATTCTTCTGGGCTGCTTGAAGACCTTATACAATATGTATATTCGGGCGAACGCTGCCGGCTGATACTTCTGGGCGATATAGCGCAGCTTCCCCCCGTGGGATCACAGGAGAGTCCGGCCATGATGGTCAGTCGCCTTAAGGCCATGGGGCTGCGTGTAACCCGTGCCATCATTACCGAGACTGTGAGGCAAGCGCGCGACTCGGGCATACTCTTTAATGCCACATGGCTACGTCAGGCCATGCGTAAATCTCCGTTGCCCGAGCCTGAGATTACGGTGAAGGGATTTGATGACGTGTGTGTCATTGACGGGGAGGAGCTGGCCGATTGTATCGCCGACTCATATCGCGAGGCGGGGATTGACAATACCATCGTGGTCACCCGATCCAATCTGCGTGCCAAACTGTTCAACCTTGCCATACGCACTAATATACTTGACCGTGAGGAGGAGCTTACCCGCGATGAGCGTATACTCATTGCTAAGAACAACTACCTGTGGTCATCCAAAGTCAAGGGGCTTGACTTCATAGCCAACGGTGATATGGCCACCGTAGACCAGATATTCTCCACGGAAGAGCGCTACGGATTTCGTTTTGCCAACGTAAGATTGATATTTCCCTATCGCGACGTTTCGGTAGAGTGCAAGATAATCCTTGACACCCTTGTGTCCGACTCCCATGCGCTTGACAATGACTCCCTCAATCGTCTGGCCATGTCCTGCCTTCAGGACAACGAGAAGTTCACCCCCGACATGCCGATGCGACAGCGTATAAAGATGCTCAAATCCGACCCCTATTTTAATGCCCTGCAGGTGAAGTATGCCTATGCCGTAACATGTCATAAGGCTCAGGGTGGCCAGTGGAGCGACGTGTATGTCGACATGGCCTACATACCCCCCGAGGCACAGGGTCTTGACTTTTATCGTTGGTTATACACCGCCACTACGCGAGCCACCAAGCGACTTTTTTATGTCAATCCCACAATCAAGGTGATTGGCTCTGACGATTGACTCGAGGCTATTGGTGTGAGTAGCCGCACGTTACGCTTCGTGATGTATATCGCCACTAAAATTATCGTAAAAAATATTGCTCTGAGACTTGCATAATCCAAAAATACCACGTAACTTTGCACCGTCAATTCAGAGGAACTGACACAAATGGTGAGATTAGCTCAGTTGGTTAGAGCGTCGGATTGTGGTTCCGAAGGTCGTGGGTTCGACCCCCACACCTCACCCTCCGCCAAATAGGCTGTGAATCAAAAATGATTCGCAGCCTATTCTTTTTTTCTTGAGCACACACTATAATATATCCAATCCCCATTGATATCGATTACAGTCAAATCCATCTCACTCCAATAACAATAGTATGGTTATACTATAAAAGGCTGTTGAGTTTCAATGAATTATTAGCCTTAATTTCAACTGCATCCATCCAAGTCATCACACCTGGATTTATAACGCTTGATAACTTTGATGCTCTAATATTTTTCTCCAATTACATCTTTTTCCATTTTTTCTCGTCTCTATAATGTAATCAGACTTCATAGATAATATGGCAAAAACAACTAAGTTCATATTGGAGACACTGAATGCTGAAAAAGAACGACTTTTTCAGTATGCAAGTTATCGCCTGCATGATATCAGAGATGTAGAAGATGTGCTCCAAAACATATATGTTAAGATTCTTGATAATCCATTAAGGTTCAATAGAGTAGATAATAAGCGTGCTTATTTGTACAGGATTCTGTCCAATGAGTGTACAGATTATTTAAGAAACAATGGTAAAACGGAATTCTTGTATGATCAATCATTAGATACTTTTAGTCTTGATACTCTACAACCTGAGAATTTCGAGGAAGAGTTTGCTATGATAAATCGTATTCTTGCGATCTTGCCGCCGGAACAGTCAGAAGTCATCCGGCTTAGACATCATAGTAATCTTTCTTTCCAAGAAATTGCAGTAGTGATGGAAATACCTTTATCAACTGCTAAAGCGAGGTATCGCTACGGATTAGAGAAAATACGC
Organism: Bacteroides sp.; assembly: GCA_014801865.1. Taxonomy (GTDB): domain Bacteria; phylum Bacteroidota; class Bacteroidia; order Bacteroidales; family Muribaculaceae; genus Paramuribaculum. Next base: position 6,644 of record JAAVDH010000039.1, read on the forward strand.
GACGGATTAAAAAAATTGAATCTATTATAATTTAAGAATATGCAATACAACACAAACGACAATCACGATTATGATAAGGTGGCGTCTCTACTTACGCCAAGACATCCGAGAAGGTGTGAGTTCGCATTCTACGTACCATCCAAAAAAAGAGTGACAGGTAAAATCTTTGCAATCAGCAGTGTCGCGGCTATGATAGCTGTAGTTGTGACAATCGCAATCAAATCAGTAATGCCTGTCTCAGCTGCTGAAGTGATTAACTCTGCAATTACGGGTCTCACTGATGCGGAGAACATTAGGGTAGAATTTGAATGGCGTGGTACGAAAAACAACTCAGAAGAAATCTATACTCCTGACTCATTGGGAAACATCGTTAATGGAACTCTTTACATTTTGCGCAAGAATGGCAAAGTAAATACACGAATAGACTGGCACGATGTCGAAAATAATTCAATTATATTTAATGGTAGAGATTATATCCATCTAAGAAACAATGAGATAATTGATAAACATCCATCATCTTTTGGTGAAGAGCTGATAGATCTTTTCAGTCAGAATTCGCTGTCGAAGAACATAAAAGACAACTCTGTTTTTTCAACAGAAGGGGATTTTATAATTGCTGAAAGTCATAAAGGCGACATAACCTTTCATGGGGAGTTCAGGAAGGATAGTAAACGACTGACAAAAGCATCGGTGAGTGTTTCATTGCAGAATGGGCAGGATTTAAAAATGATGGAGACTACGTCAATCGCAACTAACATAAGTATTACTGAATTGATGTTTATTGAATAAATCTTCTCATAAAAAACCACTCTCTTAATTATGTAATATTTCGCGTAATTGAATACATAAACCAATTATTATGATTAAACTGACAATTATTAGGCTGGTGTTTATATTCACATCAGTCTTGATAGCTCACACCGCTTTTTCTGCTCAATCAGCCTCAGACACTAATAAAAAGGTTTTTGATATCGGTGTAAGAGGTGTACTCGATAAAGCAATCGGCACCGAGTTGTATGGAGCTGATTATAAGCTTGTTGATGCTTTAACAGATTCTGTCATCAAGAGTGGTAAAGCATCTCGTGAGTGGGAAGATCAGGGCCGCATTGTCAAAACTTCCTCTTTCAAGATTAAGAATATACCATTTCAGGGACATTATAAGTTGATATTATCATCTCCCGGCTATGAAGATAGCTATACCGACATTGACGGGGCTTCTCTTGATCCCAAGCAATTCGTATTAATTCTTGAAAATATTATCCTTGAAAGGAGGGCTCGTGAGTTGAAAGAAGTTACAGTACAAGCAACCAGAGTTAAATTCTATAATCGAGGTGACACGTTGGTTTATAATGCCGATGCTTTTGTAATGGCTGAAGGAAGTATGCTTGATGATATCATACGCCAGTTGCCGGGTGTGGAGCTCAAAGAGAATGGACAGATTCTTGTCAATGGAGAATTTGTTGAGAGCCTTCTCCTTAATGGCAAGGACTTCTTTAAGGGTAAGCACGATTTAATGCTAAAAAACCTTGCGGCATATACCGTAAAAAACATAGAGGTCTACGAAAGACAGAAAGACATTGACAAACTGTTTGGCGAAGATTACGGCAAGAAAATCCTGACAATGGATGTGAAACTCAAAAAAGAGTACCACCACAATTACATGGGTAATATGGAAGTCGGATATGGCACACAAGACCGTTATCTCGGAAGATTATTTGCAATGTGGAATTCCGATCATGCGAGATTGTCGCTGATAGGTAATGTCAACAATATGAACGAGACCAGAAAACCTGGCATGGAACAGACTTTCACTCCCGACGGCATACCCTCCGGGACTCAAAAGACATATATGGGAGGAGTGGAGTATAATGTCGAAAATAAAAGGTCAGGTTGGCAGATTAATGGGGATGCTGTTGTGAACCGCACTGTCCTTGACGATGGTTCTCGCACCTATACTACCAATTTCCTTCCTTCGGGAAACACATTTGGACGAGAATTCTCTTCAAAGTTAAACAAGGATTTAAGAATCTCAACGAATCATCGGTTAAAAAACATGGGCAAATGGCACTATATTGAGATTAATCCTTCTTTCGATTATGCAAAAGCCGATTATTCGAGTGCGCTTGAAAAAGTTGTATTCAACACTGAACTTCAGAACGTGACATCTGAAATGATTCGGAATATTTTCGACGGCTCCCATATATCTGCAGTTGAGTCAATGTTGAATAGAGAACTTCGGGAACAACTGTATAAAGGCCATAATTCAAACGCCAAATTATGGTCTAATGGTCGTTTCCGACTTAAATCAGGTTTGATGCAAAGTATCTCGTACCAGGTGTCCGGTAATTATACACGCAGCAGGTATGACGGATTCAACAGTTTCGGCATCAATTTAGGAAACAATGCTGAGTTCACACATGTATCCAACAGATATCTGAAAAACCATCCTGACTATAGTTATAATATCAAAGCGGCTGCCGGTTATCAGGTGTATCCTACAAGAAATGTAGCCCTTGACATATATTATGAATATTCTCACAACGTAAGAAAAGCTACCTCCGATCTCTATAGCCTTGACCAACCAAATGGCGATATAGACAAAAATGAAGTCGGATTTCTCCCATCTTATAATGAATACCTTTATACATTTGACTCATCATTAAGTTATATAGACAACCAGACAAACGACTTGCACACATTGTCTCCTAATTTACAATGGAGATTCGGAAAGATGGCCATGCGAATAAAAGCTGATGTAAGTGTTGAGCGTCAACGTATAGATTATTTGAGAGACGACAAACACCACATACTCAGTCGAACAAGTCCGTACCCCGGAAATATGGAATTTGAATTAAGATATCCAATCGGCAAATCGGGAAATTACAAAAGTAATTTTGAATATTCACTCACCCCAAAATCTCCGAATCTGATGAATATGATTGATATCGTAGATCAACGCGATCCAATGAACATTTTTATTGGTAATTCGGATTTGAAAAATTCAATTGTTCACAAATTCAAGTGGAGAATGTATGGACGTAATAATAAAGGAAACATCGAACAGACCTATATGTTGAGTTCAAATATCTATAGGAATCTTCTTTCTGTCGGATATGATTATAACTCAGAAAACGGTATAAAGACTTCATGGATGCAAAACGTAAATGGCAACTGGGATCTTAATGCCATGCAACAATTTCATCTGGATTTCGGAAACATGAGAAGGTTTTTCTGGGAAAACTCAACATGGCTAACCTATGTATCTTCAGTAGATTTCTTTAGTGAGAATAAGGATAGTTCTTTTAGGAACAAGGTTAATATTTATGGAGTTGGAGAAGATCTTAAAATTGGCTACAATAACTCCGGAAATAAAGCCGAGGCATTTTTCAAAGGCAACCTTCATCATTACAGTAGTGATATGTCCGGATTCCACAACTTCAATGCCGGTGACTTCAATTATGGGTTACGGGGAATAGTGAAATTGCCGGCCAATCTACAGATTGCTACTGATTTCACCATCTATTCGCGAAGAGGATACTCCGATAACCAACTCAATACCAATAATTTTGTGTGGAATGCAAGAATAAGCTATTCTATCCCCAGGGCAGGAATTACCCTTATGGCGGATGGCTTCGATATATTGCATAATCTCAGCGATGTATCTTACGGAATCAATGCTCAGGCAAGAACGGAAACTTATTATACCGTCCTACCGCGTTACGTCCTGTTTCATATCCGGTGGATATTCAATAAAAAACCCTGATATAGCTTGAATGTGAATGCCATCGATGAATGCTGATGCTTCTTTCGGTGGCATTCAGTTAGTGCGATTGAGTGTTTATAAGTGTGTTAGCGGAGAGTGAGGTAGTGGTGGCGGAGGGGGTCGGGGAATTTTTCGATGGCGTAGCGGAGCATTGTGCGCGGCATAGTTGTGGCGTAGCGGTCGAGGAAGTCGAGGAGCTGCGTCATACCGCCACGTTTGCCTACTTCGCGGAGCATCCAGCCTGTGGCTTTGTGGATGAGGTCGTGGGGATGGTGTAGCATCATCTCAGCTATGCGAAAGGTATCGGCGTATATGCCATCGCGAATCAGCATCCAGTTAGTGACTACAGCCACGCGCTGATGCCACAGCGAGTCATCCATTGCGGCGAATCGGTCAAGGAGTTCTCTCTCTTCGGGATGGTCTATCAGCCACACGCCAAGGATTTTTGGTGCTACCATGTCAACGAGGTCCCAGTTGTTGCCTCGCGGTATGGATTCAATATAGCAGGCCACGGTGGTATGCATACCCTCCTCGTCTTTCTTTTTCCTGTAGCGATTGAAGATTTCAATCATAAGAAGGAATCCGGCCAGACGTATCTCATGCCACGGCGATTCGACAAGACGCAGTGTGTCGGCCAGTTCGGCCTCGTGCCTGTAGCGCTTCACTATTTCCCGTGTCTGCGGGCAGCGAATACCGAGAAAGCGGTCGCCCTCGCCATATTCTCCCGGGCCGCACTTGAAGAAACGCATAAGATGACGCGCCTGAGCTTCGTCGTCCAGTTCGCGCATCAGTCTCTCTATCTCGTTGTAAATCATTGAGCAGCCTTAACAGTGTCTATCAGATTGTTGATGGCATCGTCAAGCAGGTCAAGCACAAGCTCGAACCCTTCTGCACCTTCATAATATGGGTCGGGCACATAGTCCACTCTCTTGGGCGTAGAGAAGAAGTCGGCCATGGCCATCACCTTCAGTTCATGCTCCGGAGTCGGGGCAAGTTGTCGAAGGTCGGCGACATTATTGCCATCCATACCTATTATCAGGTCGAAATCGTCAAAGTCGGCCTCCGTTACCTTTCGCGCACGGTGGGTCAGGTCATAGCCGCGACGTCGCGCATGGGTAATCATTCTACGGTCAGAGCGTTCACCGGTGTGATACCCTATGGTTCCGGCTGAGTCTATCACCCAGTCGGCCGATTCTCCACGCTCTTCGACGGCATACTTCATTATGGCCTCAGCCGCCGGACTGCGGCATATATTGCCGAGGCATACGAAGAGCACCTTTACGGGTTTGGAGGGGAGTGGCGGTAACTTTGCAGTGGAGATTATCATTTGTTCTTACGACTATCTTAAGATTTTGTGATACGAACCGTCATTGAGGGTCTCGAGCCCTTTGACATAGATTGGGTTGAGGGAGTTAGCCACACGGAAGTAGGTCGACTGAGTGAAGAGGTCACGTCCTATGATAGCCTTGAGAATGGTAGCTATCATGTTGTAGCTCTGCTGATACTCCTCTTCGTTGAACTCCACACCCTCAGAAGTGGCGAAATCCACAAGCCCCTGCATCATCGGTTCAGTCACCTCAAAGCGATCGATAAACCGGTCTTCGGTCTTATACTCGCTTTTCAGTTCCTTGCGGCGGTCCACTATATAATTGTCGGCATATCGGGTCATTATGCCCTTGGCCACGAGACTGTGGTAGTAGGGAGTATACTGCGTGGTGTCAAGTGCAACGAAGCGGTCGGGCATGATACCACCACCGCCGTAGACAGGACGCTTAAGGCGCAGGGTGTGGTACAGCAGCGAGTCGGCAAACTGTATGCTGTCGGCATTCATCAGTTCGCCCGACTTGAAGCGGTCAAGTATATCTTCGCGATAGCTGTCGGGGTCGCCTGAGGTGTATGGCTTCTGTATTGATCGTCCCGAGGGTGTGTAATAGCGCATGGTCGTGAGACGTATCATTGATCCGTCGGGCAGAGGGAATGGACGCTGCACGAGGCCTTTGCCGAAAGTGCGACGTCCTACGATGACTCCGCGATCATTATCCTGCAGCGCACCCGAGAGAATTTCGCTGGCGGAGGCGGAATACTGGTTGACGAGCACTACCACAGGGATATTGCGCAGCGGGCCATCGGTCTCCGACAGATAATGTTTGGCAGGCATTCTGACCCCTTCGGTATATACTATCGGGGCACCGTTTTCAAGAAACAGCTCCGAGAGCTGATAGGCGGCTCCGAGGTATCCGCCGCCATTATCCTGAAGGTCAAGAATAAGGTCAGTCATACCGGCTTTCACAAGCTTCTGAAGAGCTTCGGCCACCTCTTTGGGTGTGGTCTCGGCAAAGCGCGACACGCGTATGTAGCCCGTATTGTCATCGGCCATGTATGAGGCATCGACACTATAGATAGGTATATCGTCGCGCACCACGCGAAATTCGAGTGTATCCTTCACGCCCTTTCTCAGCACCTTGAGATTGGCCACCGAGTTCTTCGGGCCTCTGAGATGGCGTCGTATATCGCTTTGTGTCATCTTCACTCCGGATAGTATCGTGTCATTTGACGAGATGATACGGTCACTGGCTACGATACCGCACTTTTCGGACGGGCCGCCGGCAATAGTCTGTATTACGTAGATAGTGTCCTGAAGCTGATTGAACTGTATGCCTATGCCGCTGAAGTTGCCGGCCAGGGGTTCGGTAAGCTCCTTGGTTTCAGCGGCATTGGTGTAGGTCGAGTGTGGGTCAAGGGTCTTGAGCATGGCGATGATGCCTTCCTCTACCACGTGGTTCATGTCAAGAGTGTCTACATAGTAGTTCTCAATTATCTGTTCGGCAAAACGGATTTTGCGCTGAGGGTCAAATTGCTGTCCCCAGACGGTGGGGAATACTGAAAGCAGTGTGGCTATAATGCAGTATATTTTCTTCATACTACAAAGTTATTACCTTTTGGCGTAATTAATGGAGCGCAGGATGTGAAAAATGAGTAATTTTGTGCTTTAATCTATCACGTTTCTGATCAGAAGAGAGAATATGAGATCTTCTTACGCAATGTTTACAGCCCTGTTGGGGGCTATGATGCTGTGTCCCTCAAAGGCTGAGGGTGTGGAGTTTAATAACGAATGGATGCCTGAAATTAACGGCACACTGCGCCCGCGCTACGAGTGGTCGACCTCTACGGGCGACATGAGATTTCAGGTGCGTAATGCGCGTGTAAGCCTCAATGGTAAAATCGCCCCTATTATAACTTATCGTGCCGAAGTAGACCTCTGTCAGCTCGGAGCTGTAAGATGTCTTGATGTATGGGGACGTATAGATCTGTCGCGCACCGTGGCCGTGCAGGTGGGTCAGATGCGTATGCCGTTTACCTTAGGCTCATATCGTCCGCCTCATGTATATCTGTTTGCCAACCGCCCCTTTACAGACAAGCAGGTAGGTAGTCCCCGTCAGGTAGGTGCAAAGGGTATATTTCAGTTACCCAAGGTGCCGTTCAGCGTAGAGGCGGGTGTGTTCAACACTTCGGCTATCACCAATCACTCTGTATGGCAGGAGCATCTCGGCTATGCCGGAAAGGTGCGCTATATCCTTGACCGCAAGCTGACATTCCTTGCAGGCGCGCAGTCGCTATGTCCGCTTGATACCCGCGTCAATGACTTTTCGGGAGCCGTGTCATGGGACGACGGACGTTTCCTTCTCGAGGGTGAATATGTATATCGCCATCCTACTAACGACACATATTCTCCGGGCCATGCGTTCAACATCATGGGAGACTATAAGATGAATGTCAAGGTAGGATATTTCAACCGTCTGTCATTTCAGGCCCGTTGGGACGGCATGACCGATATGTGGGACGGTACCTCTGATGCCATGCTTCCGGCCCGCAACCGCGTGACTCTCGGTACCACTCTGTCATACGTCTCCGGAGGTCTGCGCACCGATCTGCGTCTCAACTTCGAGCAGTGTTTCTATCACCACGGCGTAACCCCCACGGCCTCCGAGGGCAATAAACTCGTGGCCGAGATGGTAATACGCTTCTAATCCCTACTCCTACAATTTAGATAAGACCCCTGACCTCATTTATTTGCGGGATGGGGTCTTACTGTATAACCATGTGTTGAGCATACCGACAAAGAGGGTTCCTCCTACGATATTGCCTATCGTCACGGGGATGAGGTTATGCATCAATGCTGTGAGGTCTATGCCTCCGTCGCTAAGCAACATCCCTGCGGGTATGAAAAACATATTGGCTACACAGTGCTCGAAGCCGAGTATCACGAATGCTCCTACGGGAATCCAGCATCCGAGGGCTTTGGCCGGAAGGGTATCGCCACACATAGCGAGCCAAACACCGAGACATACAAGCCAGTTGCAGCCTATGGCGCGCCAGAAGGCCGGTGAGGGGGCGAGCGATGACTTCGCGGCGGCTATCTTGGTGATGGCAGATGCAAATGGTTCGTTATCGAGTGTGCCGCTCCCGATAACCATAATGCCTACTATTATCAAGGCGCCGATGAAGTTGCCGAGCCATACGAGCGTCCAGTTCGTGAATAGGCTCTTGTAGCTCACTCTACGGCTTGCCACGCCAGGCACGAGTACGGCACAGTTGCCCGTAAAGAGTTCGGATCCAAAGATTACCGTGAGTAACAGGCCTATGGGGAAGGTAAGCCCCGACACTATTTTCTGCAGTGAGGCATTGTCGGCAAATCCGGCCGAGGCGACTACGGACAGCAGTCCCCCCAAGGCTATGAACGCTCCCGCCATTGCGGCTCTTACGATTAACTGAGTGAACGGATAGGTAGTCTTTACTACGCCGGCTGACGTGAATGAGTCGATAATGTCGGTCTGCGATTTCATTGCCTATGGGTTTAGTTGGTTGATTATTAATGAGCTGTATCGAGCGGTGGCTGAGTGCCACAGTCGTTTCAGACTGCAAAAGTAGCACTATTTTTTAAAAGCTCTTTAGCGCAGGTATGTCAAACCGGTTACGCCTCGGGCCATCACACGTGAATGATATATAATTTTGCAGCCATCATCATAAGTCAAGTGTAATCATATCCGTATCCTCTCATATATGTCATGATACTCCAATTATTTATAATATTCGCCTGCCTGGCAGTAGGAGAACTGGTGGTTTATCTCACCGGAGTGAAATTGCCGTCGAGTATTATCGGTATGGTATTGCTCACGCTGTTGCTCCAACTTAAGGTAGTGAAACTCGAGTGGGTAAAGGCGGCCAGCGACTTCCTGGTGGCTAATCTCGGATTCTTTTTCATACCCCCGGGAGTGGCATTGATGTGTTATTTCGATCTCGTGAAGGCCGAGTGGGTGCCTATCGTGGTAGCTACCGGAGTGAGCACCGTTATAGTGCTTCTCGTCACAGGCCATGCCCATCAGTGGTCGCGTCCTCATCATCATCACTCTCACCACCATAATACACAGAATTTCTCCGACTCACAATCGTAACTGCGTATGCTCACCTCCTTCGTTGCTATGGATATACTGTCCAATCAGTTTGTGTTGCTTGCCCTGACCTTTGGGGTGTATTTTGTCGCGTGTCGATGCAGACAACGCATGGGGCAGACATGGCTCAATCCCATACTGTTGACTATCATAGTGCTTATCGTAGTGCTTAAGGCCATGGACGTCCCCTTTGAGACCTATCAGCGCAGCGGTTCGCTCATCGAATTCTGGCTCAAACCGGCCGTTGTGGCTCTCGGGGTGCCGCTCTATCTGCAGTTGAAGTCCATACGTCGGCAGTTGTGGCCCATAATAGCATCGCAACTTGCAGGATGCGTAGCCGGTATAATCAGTGTGGTACTCATTGCCGACCTTCTCGGTGCATCGCGCGAAGTCATACTGTCGCTTGCCTCCAAATCGGTCACCACTCCTATTGCCATAGAAATTACCTCGACCGTAGGAGGCATACCATCGCTCACGGCTGCCGTGGTGGTGAGTGTGGGCATATTCGGGGCTATGTTTGGTTTTCAGGTACTCAACCTGGGCCATGTAGGCAGTCCCATAGCCCAGGGCCTGTCATTAGGCACAGCTTCACACGCCGTAGGCACTTCGGCCGCTCTCGAGAGGGGTCAACGCTATGGTGCTTTCGCGAGCCTCGGCCTCACCATCAATGGTATACTTACCGCCATACTCACTCCCACGATTCTGGAGCTGATGGGGTACATGGATTGAGGTATGACGGATGGGTGTACATGCACAAAAAAGAGAGGGGGCCTCACGGCTGCCTCTCTCTCCATTCATCACATTATGCTTATTAGTGCTATTCGCTTTATGAAATATCTGTTACTAATCTAAATTCTTTTTTTTTGGGGCGGGGGAGATACCGGTAGATTAATATCGGCTCTCGACTACTGACCAGTCAACTATCTCCCACAGGCGATGCAGTTGCTCAGCACGGCGGTTCTGATAGTCAAGATAGTAGGCATGTTCCCATACATCAAATACGAGCAGGGGCTGCAGACCGTCGGTCAGAGGGTTTCCGGCATTGGAGGTCTGGGTGATAAACAGTTTCCCGTCATTGTCCTTTGAGAGCCACACCCATCCGGAGCCGAAGATTTTAGTTCCGGCTTCCTCAAATTCCTTTTTAAAATCGTCAAACGATCCGAACTGTTCGTCAATAGCCTTGCGCAACTCGCCTTCAGGCTCGCCGCCTCCCTCGGGAGAAAAGGCAAAGAAGTAGAAGATGTGGTTCCATGCCTGTGAGGCATTGTTGAAAAGAGGGCCATCGGCAGTGCGGATAATATCCTCAAGCGGCATATCGGCATAAATGGTGCCATCGATGAGCTTGTTGAGATTGTCTATATAGGCCTTCTCATGCTTGCCATAGTGGTAATCGACTGTTTCCTGTGAAATTACCGGTGCAAGAGCATCAGGAGCATAGGGGAGTTTGGGAAGTGTATAGACCATAGTTGTTATGCGGATATTAAGTTATTAGAAATCTGTATCTGTTAGTAATTCATAAGCTGCGTTTTTATCGTAGCTTGTATTAGCATAACGGTTGAGACCGTGATTGGTTCGCACATATCCTCACTTTGACATTTTTTTAGCAATAGCACCCGGAGGGCGAGGGGATATGAGTAACCCCGATCATCTCCCGGGAGGGGGGCGATGGTCGGGGTTACTCATATTTCTGCGCCTGACAGTGTCGTGAGAGCGCGTAGGTTTGCTATATCATTGGGATAGATCCGTCACAAGGAATAAAATATCAGTATTTTTCTTCGCCGGGGGTCTCCATCTCCTTGGGAGTAATGGGTTTGCGGAGGGCATACCACACGTAGATGATGTAGCCGAGTACGAAGGGAATGATGACTGATACCCAACTCATCACCTCGAGGGTGAAGTGGCTTGATGAGGAGTTACGTATGCTCAGCGAGCAGTTGGGGTCAAGCAGTGAAGGGAAGTAGGGGGTGTCGTTGAATCCGGCTACCCAGAATAGGCTGATGACAACCAGTGTGGCTCCGAGGCCGGTAAACCAGAGGCCATTCTTGAAGTGCTTGCACAGGGCGCCGGCTCCAATACCGTAGAGTACTGCCACCACGCCGAGAAGCAGCATGATAAGACACCACCAGAGGGTAATGTAGTTGTGGAAATACTTGTAGTCGACCCATTCAAAGGAGTGGAGCAGGGTGGGGATGCCTCCTTGTGAAGTGGCCTGAAGTCCGCGTGAGGTGAGTAGCACTCCCATGAAGGCGAGGAAGAAGACCACGAATATCACACCGTTGACGAGCACGCGGCGTTTGTTGGCTTTGAAGAGAGCATCATCACCGTCGATATTAAGCTGGAAGTAGAGCGCGGCCTGGGTGCGTGCGAGGAAGAGCACGGCAAAGCCGAGCAGGAGATTCTTCCAGTTGAAGATGGCCTCGATACCGTGGGAGGGTGCCCATACCGAAATGACGGGTGCCGAGGTGTCGAGCACGTTGGTCATGGTAACGGTAAATTCACCGCCGAAGAACATCATGGCTACGGCAACCCCGAGAAGTATGCAGCCCACACATCCGTTGAAGAACAGGAATATGTCGTAGGTGCGGGTGCCGTAGAGGTTGCCCGGTTCACGACGATATTTGTAGCTGACAGCCTGGAGTACGAAGCTTATGAGGATAAGCATCCACAGCCAGTATGCACCACCGAATGATGTAGAGTAGAATAGAGGGAATGAAGCGAAGAAGGCACCGCCGAACACGACGAGAGTGGTAAACGTAAGTTCCCATTTGCGGCCAAGCGAGTTAACCATCATGGTTCGCTGAAGTTTTGTTTCGGCACCCCAAAGAAGGGTCTGACCTCCCTGTACGAACAGCAGGAACACCAGTGCGGCTCCGAGGACTGATATCAGAATCCACCAATAAGCCTGAAGATAAAAAAGTTCCATATTAAGCGTTAGTCTTTAAGAGATTCGTAATCGAGTTTTGAGCCTTTCTTGATTTGATTAAGCATGATGCATACTTCGGCAGCCAGTAGCATGGTAAATACTACGGCAAACATCCAGAAAGTGACTATCACGGCGTTTTCTCCCGCAGCTGAAATGGCGGCGCGTGTAGGCATGATACTTTCGATAATCCACGGCTGACGGCCTACCTCGGCTGTGATCCATCCGCACTCTGAACATACCCATACGACACAGATGGTAAGCATTCCTGCCCACTGCACTATCTTGTTGCTCCAGAAACGGGGCTGACGATAGGTAAACCACAGTACGAGTACGAAGAATAGCAGCAGGTATCCGCCGCAAATCACCATGATATGGAAAGCGTAGAAGGTGAGTGCTACCGGGGGGACGGCTTCATAGGGGCTATCAAGATAGCCGTAGCCGAAGTATTTGTAGTTTTCTTTGAGCTGAGCCTGTGCGGCGGCCATACCCTCGCTGTCGCTCTGGGCCATGGCGGTATCGTAGGCACGGAGAGCTTCATGAGCTTTCTTACCTATGGCTATGCGGTCGGCGTATGAGTCTACGTGGAATGTATCGCCCTCCTCGGTCATTCTCACACCGTCGATAAGATCGTTGATACCGGGCACAAAGGCGTGAGGATTGTGTGTGGCGAGGAATGACAGGCCGTAAGGAATCTGAATGTCAAGAATGAAGGGGTCTTCGTCATTGTCGGCCTCTTTCGAGGGATTGAGTATGCCGAAGGCGGTGATGGGCTGGGCGGGGCGTCCGTTGTACAGACCTTCCATAGCGGCGAGCTTCATGGGCTGTACGCGGGCTACGTCAACGGCCGAACCGTCGCCGGTCCAGAGGGTGATGAGGATACCGAAGAGACCGGTCCATCCGGCCACTTTTATTGAGCGCAGGGCCATGTCGCGGTTGCGTCCCTTGAAGAGGAACCAGCAGCTTACGCCTACCACGAAGCAGCTTCCAACCACCCAACCGTTGAGCACGGTGTGGAAGAACTTATGGATAGCCACGGGTGATAATACCACGTCGGCGAAAGAGTCCATGACATTACGCATCTGAGCCGGGTCAAACTCCATGCCTACAGGATATTGCATCCAGGCGTTAGCTATCAGAATCCACATCGATGACAGCACTACACCCAGGGCTGTGAGCCACGATGAGGCAAGGTGAAATGCCGGACTAACTTTCTTCCATCCGAAGAACATTACGGCAATAAACGTAGACTCCATAAAGAACGCCAGCAGGCCTTCAATGGCAAGCGGGGCTCCGAAGATGTCGCCTACAAACCAACTGTAGTTCGACCAGTTAGTACCGAATTCAAATTCCAGAATGATACCGGTGGCCACACCGATGGCGAAGTTGATGCCGAAGAGCATCATCCAGAATTTAGTTATGGCAAGCCATTTTTCACTTTTCGTACGGTAATAGATGGTCTCCATAATGGCCACTATCACCGAGAGTCCGATTGTAAGCGGTACAAACAGCCAATGATACATCGCTGTCAGCGCAAACTGTCCGCGCGACCAGTCGACAACGCTCATTAAGTCATCCATAATACTTAAAAAGGTAGTAAGGGTTTAGAAATTGAATTTTGGTATTGAATTAATTTTTATTCAGCGGATGATGAGGAGGTGGAAGATGATGATGGCGAGGAGGAATATTCGGGTGAGGATGAAGAGGGAGCGATTCTTTCGGGAGCAAGCATGGAGCGGCGCACAGCATCGGCGCGGTCGCCGTCATTGTCGTAGTCACGTTTAAGTATGTCGGGAAAGAAGAATAGCTTGAATACAAAAAATATGATAAACAGCTTTATGAGTATCATGATCCAAAGCGTGCGACCTACGGTCATCTGGCGGAATCCGTCAACGTAAAATGACAGAATCCGTGCCGGGAGCGAACGTTTGCGGGGCGTTGGGGCTTCGTTGTTCATGATAGGCTATAAAACAAGTAACTTTTATTTATTACAGTCGCAATGGTTAAAGTGTTCGCCACTGAAGTGAAAGTTTTTGCAAATCTACAAAAAAAGATATTTTATACAATGAGGGTAAGTAAGAAATGACGTACACTCATCAGTTTTCGGGTTGTGCGGGTGCCAGGTCGATTTTGTATCGCGACGGTTCAGTGGCATGCTCCTTGTGGGGGAGCACGGTGGGAATGGAGTCAGATGTGTCTGAGGAGCCGGCGTTCTTCCATGGCCACCATTTGCGCAGGGGACGCAGGAATGATGTGAAACTGTCGAAATCGCGACGTATCTCCAGACCTACTCCCTGGGTTGTGAGTGCGCTTCGCAGGTAGTAGTTCTGGTCGTTGTAGCGGTTATAGGCCTTTAGGCGGAATGTGCCGGCACGGTTAAGCAGATATTCAATATCGAAGTCGCCGATAAAAGTATTGGTATTTAGCGACTTGTCACGATAGCCGAAGTTGCCGTTGAGCAGCAGGCGATTGTTGAGCAGATGACTTGACAGGGCCAGGTCGACTTCTACATCGGAGAAGTCGCCGCGGTCAGACCTCACGTTGGGGGCTATGCTCCATTTGTCACTGAGTTGGCCAAGGATATTGCCGAGCTGCGACGATAGTGTTGATGAAGCCACACTTACCAACTCATTGCCGCGCGTGGCCGCCATATAGTCGGGGGTATAGAAGCGGTTGAGAGCCAGTAGATAGATTATCTGACGGTTCATCATCTCTTCGGTGCTCACAATGGAGCGCACCTTGCGGTAAGTGTCTTGCGTAAGGGTGGGGAACTCTATGTCGAAGTCTATATCTGGCTGAGCCATGTCACCCTTCACTATCATTACGGCGTGGACAGGTACGTTCGTGCGGTTCAGCTCCTTGTCCTGGAGGAATGATTCGTCGAGGTCCGACAGATTGGCATTAAGAGCATAGTAGGCCCTCAGGTCGAGCTGGGCATTGTAGGGATCGCCCTGGAATGATATCGATGAACCGTCCTGAATGGTGAAGTCCTTGATGATAATGTCCTGAAGAGTGAAGTTGTAGCTGCCCTGAGTGAGGGTATAGGTGCCGAACATGCGCACATCCTCATTGGCTGAGTCATAGGTGAGTCGCAGTATGCCACTGCCGCGTGAGGTGATTCTGTCGCCTCCTACCGGATCCATTACGAGCGTTACGAGAGCCTGCGGATTGACCTCTACCTGAAAGTCCATCTTATATACCGAGGGTTTGTCGGTGTTCATATTGGCTATGCGGTCGCGCAGACGGCGCACAATCTCCGGCGTCGGGTCGGCCATGCGTATGGAGTCTTTCCTGGCCTTGTCGCGGTCGCGGAAGGTTATGAAGGTGTAGTCATTGGCCTGCTCCGTATCGCTGAGCACGAAGGCAAAAGTGGTGTTGGGAGCGGTAGAGACATTCACCCCTATGTCTATCAATCCGGGTATACCGTTGACATTCACACTACCGTTGGCGAATACCCTGCCATACCATGGATGCTCGATATTCTCCTTGATGTCGTATGCAAGTACCTCGTGGAGATCGGTGATGGCGAAGTGAAAGGCCGGTTCCTTGAAACACTTGTGGGTGACCCATCCGTTGAGTATTCCCGTGTGGCCATAGCGGTCTTTCAGTGTGATGTTCTCGAGATTTATACGTCCGGGAGTGAGGTGGATGGAGTCTGTGGCCCAGTAGGTAGTACCTGTAAATCCGAGTTTCAGACTCACATCTTCGGCGTATATGTTGCCCACCATATCTATAAACTTGAAGCTGCCCCACAGTCGTGCATTACCTGAAGCATAGCCATCAATATCATCGGCAAAGGCGGCCATAAACGGACGCAGGAATCCTACCTGTATGCGGTCAGCGTCGAAATGGAAGTCAAGCGAGTCGGCCATCGGCATTATACGCCCGTCGATGTACGAGTGACGGCCGTTGGGTTGTGATACGTCGGCCTTTATTGCTACGGCCTTGCGCACAGCGTCCCAGTTTGATTGTATATCGGCATTGCCCATCAGCGACTGATTGTATTTCAGGCCGTCGACATGGAGCAGGGGAGTATAGAGATGAGGTTGGGGCGAGAGTACCGATGAGGCGTAGAATGTGCCGGTGGCAACTCCGCCGAACTGCACATTGTTTATATCGAGAGTCTCGAAAATATAGTCGAGATTCACATTGCTCAGTCGTAGCGTAAGGCTGTCGTCAGGGGCTGCGGAAACCGTACCGTCAATGGTGATGAACTGATTGTCATGGCCCACATTGAATCCGTCGACCCTGATATGTCCGGGCATAAAGTCAATAGCGGCAGACGAGATATTCCACACCGTATCGTTAAACACCAGTTCGCCGGGATTGAGGCGAATACCGGCCGACACTTGTTCCAAATTCTCGGGACGCTCAAAGTCGGCACTCACGCTTATCTGTCCGTTAAACTCTCTTTCGCGGTCTACTACGAAGTCTATGCCCGTGTCGAGATGATTATTTGTGCCGAAAGCCTTTATGCCGAGGGTCATTTTTCCCTTTTTGGTAGGTAGGACGGTGGAGAGGGTCAAGGACGCGCGGCGATCGACCGACAGATTGAGTCGGGTATCCTCGATGAGTTTATCCTTTTGCTTAAGATATGGAGCATCGAGAGTCAGGAGTGCGCGTCCGGTATTCTGATCGAGTATACCGGTGATATCCACATTATAGATGACCTCCACGGGGAGCTTGACCAGCGGAGCGAGCGGCGATGTATCCTTGACGGTGATACCGAAATGTATGTTGTTGATATCCTCATCATCCTTCACCGTTATATCCTTAGGGCTTATGAGCGCCGGCATGACTCCTGCGGCTATGTTCCTTACAAACGTCGGTAGAGTCTGCCAATGGAAGTTGCCCGACATCCATGCGTCGGCTATATCTGACGAGAGCATCAGTTCTGCCGGACTGTCATGTGCATCGGCATGTATGGATATATCCTTGATGTTCAGACCTTCTCCGTCGGGGTTGGTGTAGTTTACGTTATGGAATGTAACCTGTCCGGTCAGATGATTGATATCTCGGCCGCTTATCTGTCCGTCGCCGTTAAGCGACAGGCTGTAATCGGGGTGCGACGATGTGAGGTTGAGAGTGTTGAGGTTGACATTGCGGGCGTCTACCACGAAATTGAGCTGCGGGGAGCTCTCCGAAAGATTGGCCTGACCTGACACCATGAGTGTCACCGCAGGATTATCGAGCACTATATGCCCGTCAATCATCTCACCCTCCATGTTAAGGCCGGCTGATAGGTCGGTATATGTGTGTCCCTTATATTCCAGCGAGGGTACGACAAGCGAGGCCGAGATAAGTTCCGGACGTTTTCCGTGTTTAAACTCCACCTCTCCACGCGCCGTCAGCGAAGTACGGCCGAATTGAGCGAGTCCCTTGTTGTTCATGTGCTTATCCCCGTGGCCTTGTCCATGATACTTGTCCTTATTCCTGAACAGCTCTCCGAGGTTAAAATCCTCCGTCACCACTTCGGAGTAAAGGCTATATCCCGCTCCGCTTCCGGTATATCTGGCAGTTACGTCCAGGTCACCCTCGGCTACCGATAGCGTAGCCTGTAGATTGCCTTTTGACGGAGTAGCATCTACGGAGGCTCTCAGGGCTATGTTTCCGGCATTCTCAATGATATTTGTTAAAGCGGGAGAAATTCCGTCGGCCTTCCCTGAGATAAGTGATGGCATATAGGTGGCAAACTCATGTGAGCATCCGATGTCAATTTTATCCGAACTTACGCTCATATCGCTGCGGTTAGTAATAAGTCCGCAGACAGAGCTGTCCTCTATCGTCATCCACCAGTCATCGTTCTGTTCGGCAAGTCCTATGTAGCCTACGGTCAACATATCGGGTGTTCCCGACAGATCAATCGCAATATCGGCCGGAGTATCAAACCTCTCTAAAAGAGGCATGAACGCCCTGAAATCAGCAGGGGTCACATAGCTGCCGTCACGCATTGTGACCTTAAGCTGTGTCCGTTCTGGATGCTTCGTGAGCACTTCCGGTTCATCATACTTAATCCACAGATTATCAAAGGTAAGTGAGGTCTCGGGAAGTTCTATCTTAAGTCCGTCGAGCGCACATCGCGATGAGGTATATAAGGCACCGGCTGACAAATCCTCAAGTACAAATCCCGACGACTCTCTGAATGCCAGTCGGCGCAGGTCAACCCGTATATCCTCATTGCTCAGGCGCGGTATTCTGAGGTCGGCCCTGAGTGAAGAGACACTTATGTGCGACGGGTCGAATCGATCGGCTACGTGAGGCCGGTCATTGACGTCGTATGTAAACGATGACTTGCGTATGACCACCGTATTGATTTCCAGATCAAATTTCGTGGGCGGCTTATTCTTATCCTTCGGCTGCAGGGCATCGATGATGGGCTGAATATTTAGTGGTGCGTTGGCACTGTCGCGCCACAGATGCGCTTCCAGACCTATGATTTCCGTATAGTCGATGACTATGCGCGAGCGAAACATCAGATTGCTAAGGCTTATACCCGCTCCGAGACGCTGAATGGTAGCCGCCGTATCGCCCGGATGAGTTACAAGGCTCACTCTCTTGAGCGTCACTCGATTAAACGGACTCAGTAACACCTCGTCAATACCTACCTCCGCGCCAAGAAGTTTTGAAAGTTCCTGGCTTGCGATATCTCTCACCTTATTCTGCACTGACGGTAGAGTGAAGCCCACATACGCCACCGCGGTAAGCAGTATGGCCACAAGTATCGCAGTCACGATTATGAGTCGCAACGACTTGTAGATCCATTTTATCGGTGTGTATATTGTCATCGTAAGCAGGGTGATTCTTTTTTACAGTGGTTATACGGGGTCTACATCGTAGTATATCACGGCCCCTTTTGCTCCCGGATGGGATGAGGTGTGAAGCTCCTCAAATACCGATCGAAGTATCTCCTTGACCTTCATCATCGAAGCGTTGAGCTCCACTTTCAGCATTATCTTGCGGATATACAGCGACTGCACCCGGCTCACGGTCGGCTCCTCAGGGCCATATACGCGGTTGCCGAACAGTTCTCTCAATCGTCGCCCGTAGAGCAGGGCGATATCATTTACCAGATTTACATCGCGATGCTTGAGATATATGTTTATGATTCTTGTAAACGGCGGATAGCTGTACCTGCGGCGTTCCTCGAGTTCCGACTGATAATATCCCTCGTAATCGTGAGCTGCGGCAAACTGATAGATACGCTCCTCAGGCTGGCGAGTCTGTATGATGACGTGGCCCGGCGTATCGCGGCGTCCGGCTCTGCCGGCCACTTGTTCTATCATATTGAAAGTGCGCTCAGCCGAGCGGAAGTCGGGCTGATTGAGCATGGCATCGGCATTGATAATCCCCACCATAGTAACTCCTTCGAAGTCAAGTCCTTTGGTTACCATCTGTGTGCCGACGAGTATCTGCGACTTGCGGTTAGAAAAATCATTGATGAGGTTCTGATAGCCATCCTTATTGCGGGTGGTGTCGAGGTCCATGCGCGATACTGCAATATTGGGAAATGCAGTCTCCACTTCCTGTTCTATACGCTCCGTGCCGAAGCCTACCACCTCCACTTCGGGCTGTTTGCAAGCCGGACAAATCGTAGGCAGAGGGTAGGGTGTGCCGCAGTAATGACATACGAGGCGGTTGATACGCTTATGATAAGTCAGAGCCACGTCGCAATAGTTGCACTTCGGTATCCATGCACACTGTTTGCAGGTCACCATCGGGGCATATCCTCTGCGGTTGAGAAATAGAATGGCCTGCTTCCCGTCGGCCACGGCATCTCTTACCGACTGCGCCGTGCGTGTCGCAAAGGGTCCCTCCAACTGCTTCTTTTTGCGGGCAAGCGTCATATCCACTATCTCCATTTCAGGCAACAGTGAGCCGGCGTAACGCTCCATAAGCGACACGTGACCATACTTTCCCTCACGGGCTTTAAATGAGGTCTCTATCGATGGAGTGGCGCTTCCGAGCAGGGTTTTGGCGCCGTGCATCTTGGCCAGTACTATAGCCACATCGCGTCCGTTGTAGCGCGGAGCCGGATCTGCCTGCTTGTAGCTCGACTCATGCTCTTCGTCGACTATCACCAGCCCAAGGGTGGCAAACGGCAGGAATACGGCCGAACGTGGGCCTATGATTACCTTCGGCTCCGACGATCTGAGCATTGATTTCCAGATATCTACCCTTTCGTTGTCGGAGAATTTTGAGTGGTAAACCACCACCTTGTCGCCGAATACCTGATAAAGTCTGTCGGTCAGTTGAGTGGTAAGTGCTATTTCAGGTACGAGCAAAAGAGCTTGCTTGCCTTTCGACAGCACATAGTCCATCAGATGGATATATAGTTCGGTCTTGCCGCTTGAGGTTACTCCGTGGAGAAGGGTCACATCCTTATCGATCCACGAGCGGTGTATCTCGTCAAGCGCCTTTCGCTGAGCAGGGGAGAGGGTAGGCAACGTGCCCTTGTAAAGTCCTGTGGGCTTGAAACGGTTTATCTCGCGGGTCACGATTTTGACCAATCCCTTCTGTTGCAGCTGAGAAATGATGGGTGCGCTCACACCGCTACGCTCCATAAGAGCCTTACGGGTCACATCGGTCGGGAACGTCCCCTTTCTCATGGCCCCTGACATTTCTATCAGCGCCAGATATGCCTGCTCCTGCTTGGGAGCGCCTTTAAGCATGGCGAAAGCCGCGCTGACAGCACCCTCGGCAAGATAATCGGGATTGAGCTGTACGTACACTTCCTTCCGGGGGGTATATTTTTCAACCAATCGTTCCGAGATCATTACCGCACCGCGCTCGAGTAGCACAGAGGCCGTCACACCTACATTCTTAAGTCCGGTGGCCTTCTCGATATCAGCCACGGTCATACGTCCTCCCTTGTGTATAAGTGTCTGGTACACCATTATCTCGCGGTCCGTTAGGCGATGATACGTTTCTTCTTCGAAATCAACAAGGGCCTCGATGTAGGTCTCGCTCTCTATTTTCAAGCCGGTAGGTAGAGCTGCCTTGTAAACTTCTCCTACGGAACACAGATAGTATTCTGCTATCCACTCCCACAGATTCATCTGCGGACGTCGCACTATAGGCTCCGGGTCAAGCACCTGCGAAAGGGGCTTGACTTCGTATGCTTTGGGCGGGTCTGAGGGGTAGACTACCTGAACAATGCCGGTATAGTATTTCTTGCGGCCAAACTGTACGATGACTCTGCTTCCTGCCTTTACAGCATGAAGAAGCTCGTCCGGTACGGTATATGTAAACGTTCCGGGCAGAGGCAGAGGCAGAATTACATCAGCGTACATCAGAGCAGGTTCCTTTCTTTCAGTGAGAAATACTTCCACAGTGGAGCGGCCATTAGCGCTTGTTTAATCTCGTCATCGAGCAGCATCTGCCACACTTCTTCTTTGGAAAAGAGGCGCACGGCTATATCCTCCGTGGCATCCAGGTGGCGTGATCCGGACTGTTCTACCCCGACGGCAAGATAGCAGTGAGTGAGATTATTCGTCACGCTGGGGTTACCCGATATGACACACAGTTCGGTCCATTCGCCTCCGATATATCCGGTCTCTTCGTAGAGTTCGCGGCGAGCAGCCTCCAAAGGCTCTTCACCCTCTTCCACCACCCCGGCGCAGATTTCTGTGCCTACCTCACCAAGCCCATGGCGATACTGGCGTTCCATTACGAACTGCCCGTCTTTGGTGATGGCTATGACATTGACCCAAGTGGGGTACTCCAGAACATAAAATTCGGGATTAATGGCACCGTCAGGCAGCTTCACTGTGTCGCGACGGGCTGTAAGCCAAGGTCGGCGAAAGAGATATTCGCTGCTTACGGTTTCCCATTTTTCGGGGTCAGAATTATGTGACATAGCTTCGGGGTGTTTCTTGTCTATACGGGATGGATATATATATTAATATGCAAAATTACCACTTTCTCGCGACATGGCAGAAACACCCCGTATATTTTATGAGAACAAAAAATGGCTTTGCTGACTTATAATAATAAGATAATAATATGACTTACCGAAGTGAATATTTCTGAAGACTCACTTATGACTTCTACATTATGCGATAGCAAGGGATGTGAACATCTTCACTCTCATCTTAAGGCTGTGTGCGTGTTTATCACTCACTACACTACGGCACTCGTAGCCTGTGGCGCTACTACCAAACGCGTCACAGCCAATGTGTTGCGTATGGCGCATAACTTCGATACGGAGGTGGACGTCACTATCCTTACGGGGCATGTGATGATAACGGTGCGTGATTGTGATGACAGTCACTCATATACTCTCACGCGCCGTATTCCCGCAGCTCCTATTGACTTTGCCCTCAATGCCATGCTCAGCCGACTTAGCTGGCGTATAGCCGATAAGCATCTGAGCCTGAGCGACGCATGTAAACTGCTTGACTGTATTCTTCATCGCAAGCGTCTTGACATACGGTGGGTAACTTTTCTCGCTTCCGTAGCCAATGCCTCGTTCTGCCGTCTGTTCGGTGGTGACTGGCAATCGATGTTGGTCGTGTTTCTGTCCACTGCCATAGCCTTCAAACTCAAGCTTTTGCTGACCTCACATTGTAAAGTGAATATTTATGCAGCTACATTTGTAAGCGCTACGATAGCGGCGCTTCTGTCATGCTCGGCGTTGCTGTTCGGGTGGGGCGATACGGGTCAGACCGCCCTGGCCACGAGTGTTCTGTTTCTCGTGCCCGGGGTGCCGTTTATCAATGGCCTTAGCGACATGATGACAGGTCACTACACCTGCGGACTCGGACGCCTGACGCGAGCGGTGATGCTCACCGTATGTCTCACCGGAGGTCTTATGGTAGCTATGCTGTGTATGAATATAGATATGCTTTAATTAGTAAGTCTTTATATATTAAAAATAATTTTGTAGACTTACTTAATAATGAAGACTTACTTATGATTATAGTAGATATTCTTCTTGACGGATTGTTTGCCGCCGTGGCCTCTATAGGTTTCGGGGCCATAAGTAATGTGCCTGTAAGGAGCTTTACCGGATGTGCCATACCGGCTGCCGTAGGTCACATGTCGCGTTATATGTTGATGAATCTGTTGTCTTGCAATATCATATTGGCTTCGTTTTGCGGTGCTTTTGCCGCCGGTATGATAGCTGTGTGGTTGTCAAAGTATTACAAGTGTCCGGCAGAGACGCTGTCTATCCCTGCCATGCTTCCCATGATACCGGGTATGTATGCCTACCATGCTGTTCAGGCACTTGTGTTGACTTTTACTCAGCCCCCTGGTGATTCTTTTAACCATTATTTCACACTGTTTAACTATAATGCGGGAGTATGTACGCTCGTCATGCTTGGACTTGTGGGCGGAGTGCTCTTCCCGATTTTCATATTCAACCGCCGTGCCTTCACCGCTACCCGCATACTTGATGACTGAGTGTGTACAATGATTCGGTAATTTTTACTGAATCATCGATACTTATTATCTCCACGATATACAATATATCGGATAAGAGGGATAAAACTTTTAGACCAAATCCTTTGTTGTATCAATAAAAAGAAGTAATTTTGTGCCGTTATTATCAACGGGAACAATACTTTTTATTAGTCTATCTCCTCTTTTTTTAGCCGATCTCCTCTTTAGAGTATTAATTCTCAGTCCTTATAGTGTTAATTCTCATCCTCTTAGGCCATTTGGCTTCGCCTTTTCCGGGCATTTCACTCCCTCTCCCCATTTAAACATTTTCCAATCTTTTTGTGTATTACGCTAAAGCGGTAGCTTAATAATTTATTCATTACCGTTTTATTACAAGATAAAATTCTTTCCCCTATACCTTAATTATGTATAATCTTTCCGAGCTACGGGCTATGGATGCAGAGCAACTCCGCAGCATAGCCGAAAACATGGGAATGAAAAAAATAGATACTTCTGATCCTGAGAATCTCGCGTTCAGAATCCTTGATGAGCAGGCCGAACAGTTTGCTGCTACGGAGACCGAACGTCGTCGCAATCAGAAGGATTCGCAGCCAGCACGCGAACCTAAAAAGCGTGGCCGTAAGCCTAAGCAGAAGCCCGAGGCCACTACTGCGCAGGATGCTCCTGCCGCCGAAGCATCTACAATAGACCCTGTTATGGATCCCGACAGCATCGTGGAGATGTCTGAATCAAAGACATCTTCCGAAACTGTGCCTGAGCTTCCCCTGCCTAAACGTAGGGGACGTAAGTCAAAGGCTCAGAAAATGCTCGAAGCACGTCTGGCCGCGGAGGCCGCCGCTGCTAATGGAGGCGACGTGACAGATGTCGAGGCTACTGATGCTCCTGTAGATACAGCGCAGACTCCGGCTCCCGAGCGCCGTCGTGGACGCAAACCTAAGCAGGCTAAGGAGCAATCGGCTGCCGAACCTGAAATGCTTGCACTTCCTTTGGGAGAGATGGCTGAAATACCCTTGCTCCCTGCCGATACTACTCCGGTCAATGACACTCAGCGTACCGACGCCGAAAATCCCGGTGAGCAGAGTAGCGATGTATCGGCTGCGGCCGAATCGGACGGACAGCCTCGTCGTAACGATGGTGAACAGATGGCCGGCAATGGTAATAATGTCGGCAACAACGGTAATGGTCCCCGTGTGTTCCGCCCCCGTAATCAGCAGGGCAACGACCAGGGGCAGCGACGTGACGACGGATTCGGAGCATTTTTCCCCCGTTCGGAGGGTCGCCGCTTCACACCCCGCTCACAGCGTGAGAAGGAGGAAGCAGCTGCAGCGGCAGCTGTTGCCGCCGCTACCGCTCCTATAGTAATCAGCGAGCCCTGGCAGGATAACAAGCCCAATAATCAGCAGAATAAAAAGAACAAGAAAAACCGCCAGCAGAACAATCGCAACATGCAGCCTCAGATGCCTATATATAATTTTGATGGCATCATCGAGACTGAAGGTTTGCTTGAGATTGTGCCTGAAGGTGTCGGATTCCTTCGTTCGAGCGACTATAACTACCTCGCTTCTCCCGACGATGTACTCGTGACTCAGAAGCAACTCAAGAACTATGGTCTGAAGACCGGTGACGTTGTACAGTGTACTGTCCGTCCCCCTCTGGAAGGCGAGAAGTACTTCACTATGTGTTCGGTAATCAGTGTCAACGGACGTTCGCCCGAATTTATTCGTGACCGTGTGCCGTTTGAACATCTTACACCTTTGTTCCCAGACGAAAAGTTTGATCTTACGGGTGGCACGACATGTAATCTCTCTACGCGTGTAGTCGACATGTTCTCACCTATCGGTAAGGGTCAGCGCGGACTTATCGTGGCTCCTCCCAAAACGGGTAAGACTATACTTCTGAAGGATATTGCCAACGCAATTGCCGAGAATCACCCCGAGACTTACATCATGATTCTTCTCATTGACGAACGTCCCGAGGAGGTGACCGACATGAGTCGCAGTGTACGCGCCGAGGTAATAGCGTCAACCTTTGACGAGCCTGCCGACCGCCACGTGAAGATAGCCGGACTGGTTCTTGAGAAGGCCAAGCGTCTTGTAGAATGTGGCCATGACGTAGTGATACTTCTCGACTCTATCACACGCCTTGCACGCGCTTATAATACTGCTGCTCCCGCATCGGGCAAGATACTTTCCGGTGGTGTAGACGCCAACGCTCTCCAGCGTCCCAAGCGATTCTTCGGCGCGGCCCGAAATATCGAAAACGGAGGCTCACTTACCATCATAGCAACTGCGCTTACAGAGACAAGCTCGAAGATGGATGAAGTAATCTTTGAAGAATTTAAGGGTACGGGCAACATGGAGCTGCAACTTGACCGCAAACTCAGCAACAAGCGTATATTCCCGGCTGTGGATATCACTCAGTCGAGCACACGCCGTGACGACCTTCTGCTGCGCAACGAGACCCTCAACCGTATGTGGATTCTTCGTCGCTTCCTCTCTGATCGCAACAGTATCGAGGCCATGGAGTTTATCAAGGATCGCATGGAGCGTACCCGCGACAACGAAGAACTGCTCCGCACCATGGGCGACTAATCCTACAATCCCATAAAGACAACAATAATCACGAACGAGCACACCATCATGGTGTGCTCGTTCGTGATTATTGTTGTTGTTGAGTGTCGTAGATTAGCGAATCCGGAAGAGTATTCTGGTTTCTGATTCGACTGGGTACGGTTATTTCAGGCGGTCGTATTCTTCGTCGGTGACGGGTTCGAGCCAGATGTTTTCGGTGTTTTCGCCGGGAACGCTGAAGGCAAGGTGGGCAAACCATGAGTCGGAGGCAGCTCCGTGCCAGTGCTTGACGTTGGCGGGGATATTGATGACGGTACCGGGCAGTATCTCTACGGCGGGTTTACCCTCTTCCTGATACCATCCGCGTCCGGCAACACCTACGAGCATCTGTCCCCCTCCTTTGTCGGCTTTGTGGATATGCCAGTTGTTGCGGCATCGAGGCTCAAAGGTGACGTTGGCAAACGGTATCTGGCTTGATGAGATGGGAGCAAGATAGCTGTTGCCGATGAAGTATTGGGCATACGCAGTGTTCGGCTCGCCGATGGGGAATATCATCTGTTGCTGAAAAGCTTCTTTGGCATCGGCAGGGGAGGGTGCATCCTCATTCCATACATCCTTGGCCAGACGGAATGCTCCCCATGCTTTGGGCCATCCGGCATAGAAGGCGATGTGTGTTATTATTTCGGCCGCTTCCGTGCGTGTAATACCGTTTTTCTTCGCTTCCTGAAGATGATAGGTCAGTGAGCTGTCAGTAATGCCCTGCGAAATAAGTGAAGTGATGGTGACGAGGCTACGGTCGCGAAGCGATAGCAGGTCGTTGCGGCTCCATACCTCTCCGAAGAGTATATCGTCATTAAGATGGGCAAATTCGGGTGCGAATTCTCCGAGCGCGTCACGTCCGGCGGTCTGTATGATTTTCTTTTGTGCCATAAGGCTTGATGAATTAATTGATAATATGGTCAATACCAATAAAACTTTCTTAAGCATAGGTCTAAAGTGATTGATTTCCGGCTATAAAGTTAGTCATTTTTACGTTTGCTTAAGAAAAATCGCCCGACAGAATTCCGATAGAGTATCGGACTGTCGGGCGTTAGGATTGAAATTATCTGTTATTCGACGGGTGAGAACTGGTCTTTGCCTACTCCACACAGGGGGCATACCCAGTCTTCAGGTAGGTCTTCAAAAGTAGTACCGGGAGCGATACCGTTTTCGGGGTCACCTACTTCGGGGTCATATACCCAGTCGCATACATCACAAACGTATTTCTGATTTTCCATAGTCGTATTTTATTATTTTGAGGGTTAAGTAATGATAATTCAGTTTCAATCGGTATACCGTTGTCATTCGTATTCCTATGATTAGTACATCGGAGTGAAGGGAGCTGACGTGCGGAGGTGAGAGTTGGCTTCGCCTACGGTGTCAAGATTCTTGGCTGTTTCGAGTTTCTTGACGGGAGCACCGGGACGCAGGTCACACTTGGTGAGGTCTATGTAATAGAGGCCGTGGGCGGTTACCATCTCGAAGTAGTAGCGCTTGTCGCGGAGGTTGGAGTATGAGCGCCACTGCGTTGACGATACGTTTGGTTCACCCTCTATAACATAGGTGTATGGTACTGATACATTTGCCATGATTGAGCGGGTGATACTCATGCCTAAGTCGGCATCGTCAGTCTTCGCTACGTGGGTGGTGAAGAAGGTGCCTCGGGTCATGCGGTCGGGACTTGACACTGTGCCGGGAAGCATGTGAGTGCCGCCCACCTGTTCCCAATACCAGCGTATGGCCTGCATTTCGGGCCACTGGGGATTGTTGGTCATTGTGGGGATATCCTGTCCGCGGTATATCTTCATGTCGCCTTTATTAAACTCCACGATAGCGCAATCGCCGGTAGGGTCGGTTATACCGAAGTGGAGCAGGGCAGCCGTGCCTCCGTCAAACTTAGAGCCGCCTAAGGCAAACGGAGTGCTGTTGAGCAGGTCGACGGCCTCCTGAGTTGTGGCGCTGAGATCAAGAACCCAGCCGATAAACATGGCCAACGACATAGGTGCGTTATTCTCATTAGTCTCATTGGTATACTGACTGTCCTTACAGAAGAGACCGTTCATAGACAGACCCTTTTCGTTCATGCCTTCGGTGATACCTCCGTCATAGCTTACGGCGTAGACTGAACCGTATTTAGAGGTCCATTTTATGGCATTGGGCTGGTCAAAGCTCTGCTTCTGCATTCCACGTGGATACACGTAGAGATTGGTGGGGATAGGGGTCTTCCAGTCAAGTGAGCGGCCTACGATGCGCAGCGTAGAATCGCCGGCATAAACCACGCGTGTACAAGCCCGGGCACTGTTGCCCATATCCATAAATGCCGCTGCTGACAGCAATATAGCGCTGATAAGTGTTGAGAATTTCATAATTGGATGGATGTATTTTATTACACTGTAAGTAGTATTTACCATTACAACCTCTGAGTGCCCGAAAAAGTTTTCGTAACTTTGCGATTACTTTATAAAACTGCTCAGAATTTATAATATGGCTCAGAAACCCTCAATACCCAAAGGTACGCGCGACTTCACCCCGCAGGAGATGGCGCGTCGCAATTATATATTCGATACAATCCGTAGTGTGTTTAAGCTCTTCGGCTTCCAGCCTATCGAGACTCCTGCTATGGAAACCCTCTCGACCCTTATGGGTAAATATGGTGAGGAGGGCGATAAGCTGCTCTTCAAGATACTTAACAGCGGCAATTTCTTCAACGGTGTTGACCGTGAGGCTGCTTTGGAGGATGACCCCGCACGTGTGGCCGCAAAGATTTGTGAAAAGGGTCTTCGCTACGACCTCACCGTGCCATTCGCACGTTTCGTGGTGATGCATCGCAATGAACTCCAGATGCCCTTCAAGCGCTATCAGATACAGCCCGTGTGGCGTGCCGACCGTCCTCAGAAGGGACGTTACCGCGAGTTTTATCAGTGTGATGCCGACGTAGTAGGCAGCGATTCGCTCCTCAATGAGATTGAGCTGATACAACTCATCGATGAGGTTTTTGCACGTCTTAAGGTAAATATTGCCATTAAGCTTAATAATCGTAAGGTGCTTGCCGGTATTGCTGAAATAATCGGTGCTCCCGACAAGCTGATTGACATCACCGTAGCCATTGACAAGCTCGATAAGATCGGTCTTGATGCTGTGCGTGATGAGTTGCTTTCACGCGGTCTTTCGGCTGAGAGCATCGAACGTCTCATACCCATAATCTCTATTGACGGCACTATCGAAGAGCGTCTCGAGCGTCTCGGCGCTGAACTGAGTGCCTCAGAGGTAGGTACACTTGGTGTAAATGAACTTCGCGAGGTAGTCCGCGGCACACAGCATCTCGGACTCCGTGCGCTGCTTGACCTCGATGTATCCCTTGCCCGCGGCCTCAACTACTATACCGGCACTATTATCGAAGTCAAGGCTTGCGATGTAGCTATAGGCAGCATCACAGGTGGCGGCCGTTACGACAATCTCACCGGTGTGTTCGGTATGCCCGGTGTGTCAGGCGTAGGTATCTCATTCGGTGCAGACCGTATCTACGATGTGCTCAATACTCTCAATCTCTATCCCGAGAATCTTACAGCCTCAACCAAGGTAATGTTTGTCAACTTCGGTGAGGCCGAATCCGCAGCCGCTCTCAAAATCATGAAGCAGATGCGCGAAGCCGGTATTTCATGTGAGATTTATCCCGAAGCTTCCAAGATGAAGAAGCAGATGGGTCGTGCCGACGCACTCAATATACCTTACGTGGCTATTATCGGCGAAACCGAACTTGCCGACTCTACCGTCACTCTCAAGGATATGGCCACCGGTACCCAGCAGTCGCTCTCCATTCCCGAAGCCATAGCTCACCTCCGCTCCTGATTCCAGAGGAATTATCCTACGAAATAGATCCATCCGGAAACCTGTATAACTCCCCGCTTTCTTCGGCTGTGAAAACCGAAAGGCGGGGAGTTATGTTTATAAGTACGACATCACGTTTTTTCTCACATTATGTATATATAAAGAAATTCCTATGGACATACTTACTGACCTTGCCGGATGGTTCGTGGAACTATTACAGCAGAATCCGGTTATTCCTATTTTTCTGACCTTGGGCATAGGCTTCTGGCTTGGTGGTCTGAGGTATAAATCGTTTTCACTTGGTCCTGTGACGGCTACACTTATTGTCGGTGTGGTTATTGGGCAGCTGAATATCCCTATGTCTGATACGCTAAAGACGGTATCACTCATGCTGTTTCTGTTTGCATGCGGATATAGCGTAGGGCCTCAGTTTTTCCGTTCGCTCAGAGGCGACGGCCTGAAACAGATAGGATTTGCCTTAGTGGAGTTTGTAGTGATTCTGGCAGTAATGTACCTTGTATGCAAAATGATGGGTTATGACAAAGGTATGGCCGTAGGATTATTTGCCGGATCGCAGACCGTGTCGGCGGTAATAGGTTCTGGTAGTGACACTATTCGTGCCCTTGGCTTGCCCGAGTCACAGACAAAAGCCTTGATTGATATCATTCCTGCCTGTTATGCCGTGACATATATTTTCGGCACTATCGGGTCGGCATGGATAATAGCCAACTTCGGCCCTATGCTTCTCGGGGGTCTTTCAAAGGCCAAAGCCGAGACGCAGCGGCTCGAAGAGGAGCTTGACAACGGTGATTTTACCCCTGAACCGGGTATGGTGAACGCTAACCGCCCAATATCGTTCCGTGCCTACAGAGTTGAGTCAGACTTCTTTAATAAGCCGCGTACTATCCGTGAGATTGAGGCCAAGCATAAGGACATGGATTTGCGTCATTTCGTAGAACGTGCCAGAATCAATGGTGAGATCGTAGACCCCGACCCCGATGTACGAGTGCGCAAAGGCGATGTGTTGGTCATCAGCGGTCGTCGCGAGAGCGTTGTGGATAAGGGAGGTTGGATTGGTCCGGAGGTGACAGACCATGAGCTGCTGACGTTCGGCACTGAAAATCTTCCCGTTGTTGTGTCAAAGAAGGGTGCCGACGGAGTTACCATTGGAGCACTGCGCAACAGTCCGGCCATGCACGGAGTCACCATACATAAAGTATTGCGTAATGATATACCTATGCCGCTCAAGCGAGGTTTACGCCTTGAACGTGGCGATACGGTGACCCTTGTGGGACTGCCCGAAGATGTGGCCGCCGCAGCCGATGAGATAGGCTACAGTGACCGTGCCACCCATATCTCTGACGTTTCGTTCATCTCGTTAGGTATCGCCATAGGCTGTATTATCGGTTCCATAGTGGTGATGTGCGACGGTGTACCTCTGTCATTGAGCACCAGTGGAGGCACTATACTTGCAGGTCTTATCATGGGATGGATGCGTTCACGGCGTCCGTCGGTGGGCCACATACCACGCTCCGTAGTATGGTTCATGGACCAGGTGGGGCTTAATCTCTTTATCGCCGTGGTAGGATTAGCCTCAGGACCATCCTTCATAGCCGGATTGCAGCAAGTGGGGGTAGAGCTATTCTTCGTGGGCATCGCGGTCACGGCGATTCCGCTCATAATCTGTATGTTTATTGCCAATAAGATATTCAAGTTCCCCGTGGCAGTCACTCTCGGCTGTGTGGCAGGCAGCCGCAATGCCGTTGCCGCCTTAGGTGCCATCCAGGATAGTCTTGACAGCACCATACCGGTCATGAGCTACACCGTCACCTATGCAGTAAGCAGCATACTGCTTATTTTTGCCGGCCTAATCCTCCCCCTGATTCTCTAAACTGTCGCGGCTGCGTCAGAATGTACTGCACCCCAAAAGTTAGACAAAGAACTTTTGGGGTGCAGTACAATTATTACACAGCCTCCTATATGTCGTCAATAGTATTGGAGCAATGCGGATAATTTTTTAACTTTGCCGGAAACATATCAATCCGGCCTACCTTCAGGCTTTTATCACATTAACCACCTTGAGTCACGTTTAACCTTGGATCAGATGCAATGAAGAGAGTGCGAATTCGTGTTATCTTTCTTGTACAGTTAGTATTGTTGGCTGCCATTTGCCTTGCTCTGCCGACGTATCTTTCGGCGGAGGGAATCCGTCATATCACTATGAAAGACGGACTGTCGAGCCGTCAGGTGTATGAACTTGAGGAAGATGCCGACGGATTTATATGGATGTACACCAATTCCGGACTTGAACGTTACGACGGTTATCGCTTCCGACATTACTCCCTTGACGACAGCGAAGAGTCAAATGATCATTTGGCGTCGGCAACTACGATGCAGCTCGGAAATGACAGTTTGGTATGGGTTGCAATCAAATCGGGTGTGATTTATCGCTACGATAAGACTCTTGACCGATTTATTAAACAAATTGAGTTTGACGATAAGTCCATCGGTGTGTATCATTTCGCTATTTTGGACGATGATGTGGTAGTTATCGGCACAAATAAGGGGGTATATATATGTGCTCCAGGAGAGACTCCGCGACGCATTGCGCTCGATGGCGCACTTGTGTCGGCAGTGGTGGCTGATGATGACGGAATCATATATGCAGGTACAGATAAAGGGGTCTACAGCATAGTATTAGGAGAGGGGAGTACCTCGAATAACAGAAGTGGAGGAGTCACTTCACCGGGTAAAGCAACCAAACTAAAAGGCACGGAGGGGATATATGTCAAGTCGCTCGCCATTGCTTCGGGCCGACTGTACGTAGGTCCGTTTGCCGATAATGTGTTTGCTATAGACCTGCGGAGCGGACGTAAGTGTATGTTGCCTTTCCGTACGCCTCCGATACCTGTAAATGCCATGACGGTGTATGAAGATGACGGGCTGCTGATAGGTGTTGACGGTGCGGGAGTGTATATGATAGACTCGCGCGACGGACGTCTGATAAGGCATTACCGCGACGGAGACAACACCCGATATGAATTGTCGGGTAGCACCGTATCGGATATTCTTGTGGACCGTGACGGCGGAATATGGATTTCTACAAGCCACAGCGGAGTGAATTATCTCCCGTCGCATGAAAGCTCGCTGACGGTGCTTCGCCCCGAGCGTGGCAACAGTAACTCCATATTATCAAGCCACGTGAATGCTGTGTATGAGGATTCGTACGGTGAACGGTGGTTCGGTACAGACAAGGGCGTCAGCCGATATAATCCGTCCACGGGGCGCTGGAGACACTATCTGGAGAATCATGAGTATAGTGCCAATGTGGTGCTGACTATCGGTGAGGATGCCTACGGCAATATCTGGGTAGGTTCTTACGGCGAGGGCGCTGCATGTATTGACCGTAACACTCATGATGTAAAGCATCTGCCCGAACTGTCAGCCGACGGCAAGAACGGCACGGGTACGCGCTATATATTCACCAGTTACTGCGACCGAGAGGGTAACGTGTGGCTCGGGGGTATCAACGGCCTTACTACCAAGTATAATATCAAGGACAATACTTATAGGTATTATGACGAAGACTGTATAGCCCTCGCATGTCCGGGAAGAAACAATCATGTGATTCTTGGCGGGAACAGGGGTATAGGAATATATGATCCGGCGGTGGATTCCGTGAGATGGAAGATGCAGTTTGACAGCATAGCCATACGCTATCCGGTAAGAAGCCTGCTGATGGACACTATTAACGCGGAAGCGTGGATAGGCACTATGGGTGAGGGGCTGATACAGTATGATTATAAGACTGATAAGGTGCGTCGGTTTACAACCGCCGACGGACTCAACTCAAATACCATATATTCGATACTGCGCGATAATATAGGTGGCACATGGATATGTACCGAGAGCGATATATACCGTTATAATCCCAAGACCGAGAGCCTGGCCCGATTTACCAACTTTGCCTCAGGCAAGAGAGACATAGATCAGCTGGCTTTCAATCCGGGAGGGTTTGTGGCCCGTAACGGAGATGTGCTTCTTGCCTCTCCCGAGGGGTGTATAGTTTTCAATCCCGAGAGTGACGCTATCAAACTGCCATTATCGCCGCTGATGTTTACCAATCTCATACTCAACGATGAGGTAATGACTCCCGGAGTGAATGGGTCGCCGCTGTCAAAGAATATCAACCTGGTGGAGAGTCTGGAACTTGACCATAAATACAATAATATAGCCATTGACTTTGCCGTAATCAATCTGCAGTCGCCTAACAGAGTCGACTACGAGTATATGCTCGAAGGCTACGACACGGAGTTTAAGAAGTCGGACGCTTCGCGACGAGCAAAATACTCGGCTCTTGACCCCGGCAAATACAAACTGATAGTCAGGGCGATAGACCTATACAGCAGCACTTGTATCGAGGAGCGTGAGCTTCCTGTCGTGATACGCAGTCCGTGGTGGCAGTCATGGTGGGCCAAACTCTCATACGTGGTGATAATACTCACTCTGATAGTACTCTGCATAGGGTATCTCCGCAATCGCCGCAGGGAGAAGAGAGTGGAGAACCAGATACGTACCTTTGCCAATATAGCCCACGACATACGTACCCCCATGTCTATGATCAAGGCTCCTCTTATCAACGTGGAGCAGGAGCAGGGACTCTCCGAACAGGGCCGACGCAATCTCACCATAGCCCGTGCCGGCATAGAGAAAACCCTTAATATGCTCACGGCCATGCTGGAGTTGCCCGGTGGCAAAGTAGGCCGTGATAGTCTACAGATAGAGGTGTGTGATATAAGGAAATTCATCCGCAGTAAATATCATGAATTCATGTCGCTTGCCATGCTTAAGAATCTCGAACTGACCTCAGACATCGGTGACGACATGCCTGTGATGATAATGACAGATATTGACAAGCTCAATCATGTGGTAGACAATCTACTGTCAAATGCCATAAAGTATACTTTTGCCGGGAAGATAGAAATCATAGTACGCAAGGTGACTGACAAGCGATGGAGTCTGTCAGTAAAGGACACCGGTATAGGTATACCGAAAGTCGAAATCAAGCGAATATTCAATTATCGCCATCGCGGCAGTGAGGCCATAAGCAAGAATATACCCGGCACAGGTATGGGACTCCTGATTACCCGCCGCATAGTTCACGTCATGAGAGGTAAAATCATGTTTACGAGTCAGTCGGGTAAGGGTACCGAGTTTATGGTGGAGCTACCGCTGAATTACGGTAAGAAATATCCCATGCCAGTATCTGAACCAATTGTCGAAGAGAATACAAGCGCTGAGGATGTGCGTGAGGAGGAGATGAATGACGGTCGTAATAGAATATTCATCATAGATGATGACGCGGATATGCGCAGCTTCCTGCACACTACTCTCGGAGCGGAGTATGATGTAGTAGTGTTCAGTGACCCGGCGGAGTTGCTTGAACGTATACGCAAGGAGAGTCCCGACATGGTCATAGCCGATGTAATGATGCCCAAGCTCAGAGGCGATGAGATATGTCGTATAATCAAGACCGACATGGCTACCAGTCATATCCCCGTGATACTGCTCTCGGGACTTACGGCGCGGCGTGACGTTGTGAGCGGTCTGGAGGCACACGCCGATGATTATATAGTGAAGCCTTTCGACCTGATACTGCTTAAAGCCCGCATACGCAATATCATAGAAAACCGCCGTAGTCTGAGCCGTCAGGTGCTTGCCGAGGATAGTAAGCCGGAGGAAGCTGAATTCTCCAGTGAGCTTGACCGCCAGTTTATGGTGACTCTCATGGAGAAACTCAACGAAAGGCTTGCCGACTCTGATTTCTCTGTGACAGACCTATGCGCGGAGATGGGTATGAGCCGTACTTCGGTGTACAATAAGATACGTTCCATAACCGGTCAGTCGGTGAACGAATTTATAAGAATCGTAAGGCTCAACAAAGCCAAGGAACTGCTCTCGTCAGGTCTGCATAACGTAAGCGAAGTGGCCTATATGGTCGGATTCGCAGACCCGAAATATTTCAGCACCTGCTTTAAGAAACAGTTTGGCGTCAGCCCCAGTAAATTCGGCAGTTAGAAACCCGGTGAAGAGGTTTAAAATAGGGTTGACACACGATTTTTCGACTATTTTTGACATTATTTCGACCCTAAAGAGGGTGTGTGACCGTAATTTCGCAAAAGAATCAGAAGATGATTCGATAATGAACCAATCAAGAAATTATGGACACGTATATTGGAATTGATTTCGGCGGTACCAAACTCCTGATAGGGGAGGTGGACAACTGCGGACAGATTCTCGGACAGAAGATATATAGGACAGGGTATGTCAACCAGCAGGCTGCCGTAGAACTTATCAAGGAGTCTCTGACCGACTATCTCGCTACCGTAGGCACCGAAGGTCGTCAGCCCGTGGCTGTCGGCATCGGTATGATAGGTCGCGTAGACACTGCGGTCGGTAAGTGGATGCAGATAGACACCAACCGTAATTGCAGTATCAATCTTGCCCAAGAGATAAGCGATACCTTCGGTATGGACTGCTTCATCGCCAATGACGTGAAGAGCGCTACGGTGGCCGAACAGTGCTGGGGCAACGGGCTGAAGTCTGACAATTTCATATATATCAATATAGGTACGGGCATAGCTGCCGGATGTGTGGTTGGTGGCCGGGTGATACTCGGTTCGCACTGCAACGCCGGTGAGGTGGGACATACCCAGGTTGGTGTGCACACGGGCGTGAGATGCTGTTGCGGTCGCGAGGATTGTGTGGAGGCCATAGCTGCCGGTGTGGGTTTCGACAGTTGTGCTCGTCTGTTAGCTCCGGCTTATCCCGACTCTGCCCTTAAGATACCTACTGACGGCACCCGCGTAGATGTGCGTGTGGTATATGATCTCTACCGTAAGGGCGACGCGCTGTGCAGTGTGCTTGTGGAGAATGCAGCTACGGCTATCGCCAATCTGATAATGAATCTCGTGAGAGTGACTGACCCCGACACGGTTGTGCTCGGCGGCGGTATAGTCAGCGACCCCATGATGTATGATATGATTATGGAGCGTCTTCACGCCGGCACGATGCGTTTCGTGACCAATGGTGTGGTGCTTACCCACCTCAATCCCGCTCACATCGGGCTTCTCGGAGCGGCCGCTGTGGCTATGACGGAGTCAAAGAAGGTGATGGAAGAGGCCCTGGATTATTAATGCGTTAGATCTTAATTACTTATGAAGATTACTGTAACGAACGACGAAAGCGTATTTGACTGCACAGCGGCATCGCGCATAGTCAATCAGATTTGTGCTAAACCCTCGAGTGTTATCGGTCTGTCGACCGGACGCACTACGGGCAATATACATCGCCTTGTGTGCAAAATGCATGAAGAGGCGGACTTTGATGTGACCGATGTGACTTTCTTCGGTCTTGATGAGGTGACCAACGTAGATAGGGAATATAGCGGAGCTTGCTACAAAATGCTGCGCACAGAGATAATCGAGTCGCTCGGAGTGGATGAAGACCACTTCCTGATGCTCCCCACAAAGTCGGATGATTTCGAGCGTGAATGCAGAGAATTTCGCTCGGAACTCAGCCGCAGAGGTGGTATAGACCTTCTTATATTGGGTCTTGGAGAGAATGGTCATCTTGGATTCAATCAGCCCGGTTCGCCTCTGAACGGCACGGCGTGGGTGGCTTCGATGGATGAGCGCCTTGAGGAGCGTATACGCCGTGAGACGGGTACTCCCGCTGAAACGGATTTAGGCGGCGTGACTCTCGGTATCAGAGATATAATGCATGCCCGCAGGATAGTGCTCGTGGCCAAGGGTGAGAATAAGCGTGAGATTGTGAAGCGTATGCTCACCGGAGAGATAAGCAGTGAGTGCCCAGCTTCGGTGCTTCAGCTTCATCCCGACTGTGAGTTTCTGTTAGACGCCGCCGCGGCAGCAGACATCAATGTATGTACATTAAGAAATTAACGGACAGTAACTGAAGCCATGGAAAATGAAGCAAAAGCGAAGAGCGCGATAGCTATGCCTGATGAGGGCAAGAGTTATGTGAGTGCTTTTCTTACAATGGTATTCCTGTTCTTTATCGTAGGGTTTCTTACGACAGTGAACACTCAGTTTCAGGCGCCGCTCAAGGCCGCTTTTCTCGGCGAAACCGGAGCGATGCAAAATACATTCGCCACGTTGATTACCTTCTCGTGGTTCTTGGCATATCCGGTATGTGGTTCGTTGGGCTCGCGATGGATCAATGCCGGGGGGTATAGATCAACTCTGGTGAAGGGATTAGGCATGATGGCCGCGGGGCTTATACTGTTTCTCCTGTCGGCGCAGAGCGCGGTGTCTATGCCCGGAGCGGGTATCTCCGTAGGCAGTTTCTTTGTGCCTCTGGGCTTCATGATCTTCCTCTTAGGGTCGTTTGTCACCGGAGGTAGCGTGACAGTGCTCCAGGTGGTTATCAATCCTTATCTGACGGCATGTCATGTCAAGGGCACTCAGGGGGTGCAGCGCATGGCTATCGGCGGCTCGGCCAATTCGATAGGTACGGCGATAGCTCCTTACTTCGTCACGGGTGTAATATTCGGAGGCATGGCGCTTGACAGCGTATCGCTGGATGCCCTTATAGTACCTTTCGCGGTGCTGGCTTGCAGCATCATAGCTCTCGGAATATGGCTGCGCACAATCAATCTGCCCGACCTCAACGCCACCCGTAGCGAGAGTGACGAGAAACTGCCCCGCAGCGTATGGTCGTTCCGCCACCTGACTTTAGGTGTAGTGGCTATTTTCTTCTATGTCGGAGCCGAGGTATGTATAGGGGCCAATATCACTATGTATGCCCTTGAGCTGTCGCTTGAGTCTGTGGCTGTAATCACCACACTCTATTGGGTCGGTATTCTTGCCGGGCGTCTTGTAGGAAGCAGTCTCAGTACCGTGTCACCACGTATACAGCTTACAGTCACCACTGTAGGTGCTACTGTACTGACTATAGCCGCTATCGTTGCCGACAGTCCCTGGCTGCTTGCTTCGGTAGGTCTGTGCCACTCGATAATGTGGGGTTGTATCTTCACTCTTGCGGTGAAGGGCTTGGGACGCTACACTACCGTGGCCTCGGGTGTGTTCATGATAGGTGTGGTAGGCGGTGCTGTCCTGCCCTTGCTTCAGGGTGTGTGGGCCGATATGGCCGGCAGCTGGCGCACCACATGGTGGATAGTAGTGGCGAGCGAACTGATAATGTTGTATTATGCCCTGATAGGCAGTAAGATAAAAGACAATGAAATTACGAAATAAATTATTCGCGGCGGCTTGCATAATGGCGAGTCTCGTAGGTTGTAAGAGTGCGGCAGACGCACAGAATGATTATATAAAGGAAGATAAGGTCGTGGCGGCGTACGTGACCTCATGGTCAGACGTAATGCCTGATCCCGCGCTGCTGACGCATGTCAACTATGCTTTCGGGGGTGTGAACGAGACATTTGACGGTGTAAGCATAGCCAATGAGCCCCGCTTCGCTCAGATAGTGAACATCAAGAAGACCAAGCCCGAATTGAAGGTGCTCCTGTCAATAGGAGGGTGGGGCAGTGGCCGGTTCAGCGAAATGGCCGCAAACGACAGTCTGCGCAATTCATTTGCCAAGGACTGCGCACGTATAGTGAATGACTACGGTATAGACGGAATAGACATCGACTGGGAATATCCCGGAAGCAGTGCGGCGGGCATATCTTCGTCGGAGAATGATAAGGAGAACTTTACCCTGCTCATGAGGGATATCCGCAGCGCTATAGGTGATGATAAGTTGCTGACACTGGCGAGTGCCTGTACCCCGGAGTATATTGATTTTCGTGCGGTAATGCCTTACGTGGACTTCGTGAATCTGATGACATACGACATGGGCAACGCCCCTCTGCACCATGCAGCGCTGTATCAGTCGGAGAATACTCCCGAAATGACTTGCGAGAGCTCGGTGAAGGCGCATATCGCAGCCGGTGTGCCGGCCGGAAGACTGGTGCTCGGTCTTCCTTTCTACGGCAAGGGCGCCGTGGGCGAGCATGGCGCTGACTATAGAAATATCACTGTGCCGGAGGGCGGGTCGATAGTATTCGACTCTGTAGCGATGGTGCCTTATGTAGCCGATGCTACAGGCAAGATGGTTCTTGGATTTGACAATGCAGAGTCGATTGCCGCCAAGTGTCGTTTTGTAGATGAGAATGGGCTGCTCGGTGCGATGTACTGGGATTATGCCGGAGATAATAACGAGAAGGAATTGGCTACTACGGTGTATAATGCCATAAGTGGTCAGGAGGTATTGCCTCATATTCTGGTGCTGAATGAGGGAGGCGGTCAGCATGGTCCCTTCACGAAGGTGGCTATGGAGTGGCTTCGCGCTCAGGCTACGCAAAAGGGTTACCGCATCACGGAGCTGCGTAATGCCGGCCCTATCACGCGTGAGTATCTCAAGGATTATCCTTTGGTGATACAGCTTGATTTCCCTCCTTACACATGGCCAGAAGAGGCTCAGGAGGCGTTTACAGATTATATCGATAATGGTAAGGGCTCGTGGATAGGTTTTCACCACGCGACGTTGCTCGGCGAGTTTGACGGATATCCGATGTGGGACTGGTTCTCGGATTTCATGGGCGGTGTACGTTTCCAAAACTATGTGGCGGCTCTGGCCGACGGCACAGTATGTGTGGAGGACTCGATTCATCCTGTGATGAAGGGGGTAGACCCGAAGTTTGTGCTTCGCGATGATGAGTGGTATACCTATAATGTCTCGCCTCGTCAGAATGTGAAAGTGCTGGCCTCGGTAGATGAATCGACGTATACTCCCGATTCGGAAGTCAAAATGGGTGATCATCCTGTGATATGGACTAATCCTGAGAAGAAAGCGCGCAATGTGTACTTCCAGTTTGGACATAGTCCGAAGCTGTTTGAGAGCGAAAACTTCACCCGACTTTTCTCTAATGCTATAGATTGGGCAATCGAATAAGAAATACACAATTAATACATATATAAATTAGATTAGCGTTTAAATACTGAAACGATTGGTTAGTGAAAGCGCTGTGCAGTGATAGGCACAGCGCTATTTTTTTGCTTTAATCCGCAAGCGTATTATGCGGGGGACGAAGCTGATTGGGAAGAGGAGAGAGGGAATGGAGCAATAGGACGGGAGATGGGTGAAGGGAAATGACGCAATAGGGAGGGAGATGGAAGGGAAAGAAGGGGGTAACGGGTTATTTTGCTGGTAGAGAGGCGGGGAATGATGCTTTTTCGACCTTTAATGACGGTTTTTCGACCCCGGCAGGGAGCTTGGAGGGCTAAATTTGCGATATCAATCATTAATCACCATTAAAATCTTAACACATGAAACTCAGATTCATCATGCTGATTTTCGCGCTATGCAGCATCCTCGGGATGACAGCCCAGCAACTTTCGATAAGTGGCGTGGTTGTAGACCCCGAAGGTGAACCTCTGCCCGGCGTAAGCGTCATTGTTCAGGGTACGTCCAACGGTACGGCTACGAATATCGACGGTAAATTTAATATCAAGGCCGCCACAGGTGAGCATCTCCTTTTCTCGTATATAGGATATGATACGGAGAAAGTAGCAGTAAAGGCGGGTAACACTAATCTTAAAGTGGTACTTAACGAGAGCAGTGAGGTGCTTGACGAAGTAGTGGTAATCGGCTACGGCGTGCAGAAGAAGAAACTCGTCACCGGTGCTACGGTACAGGTAAAGGGCGATGAGATCGCAGCCCGCAACACTGTGAGCCCCATAGGCGCTCTTCAGGGTCAGACTCCGGGTGTGAACATCATGTCTATGGGCGGTAAACCCAACTCAGGCTTTAAGGTGAATATCCGCGGTGTCGGAACCAACGGCGACTCAGACCCCATCGTGGTAGTTGACGGTCTTGTAGGTACCCTCAGCAATCTCAATGAGCTGAACCCCGGCGATATCGAGTCGATAGATATCCTCAAGGACGCTGCCTCAACGGCTATTTACGGTGCCCGCGCCGCTAACGGTGTGATTCTCGTCACCACCAAGCATGGCTCGGAGGGCAAGACCAATATCACATTCGATGCATACGTGGGCTGGCAGAACATAGCCAAGCGTCCTCAGATGCTAAACGCTCAGGAGTATATGTATATATATGACGTGGCCAGAATGTATGAGGGCAATGCTCCCGTAGACTGGGCGTCACTCATACCCGAACGCTATTACAATATGCTTCAGGAGGGTTGGACCGGAACAGACTGGCTTGATCTGATGATAGGTAAGGACGCTCCTCAGCAGAGCTACAACCTCGGTGTGTCAGGCGGCAGCCAGATGGGTAGCTACGCCATCGGCCTCGGCTATACCTCACAGGAGGGTGTGATGCTCCGCGACTATATCAACTCAAAGTTTGAGCGCGTGACAGCACGTATCAATTCAGACTGGAACGTAGTCAAGCACGGCAAGCGCAATGTGCTTAAGTTTGGCGAAAATCTCATGCTGTCGTTCAACAACTCTAACGGCATGGACGCCGTGAGCACCGGTGGCGCATGGAGCAATACCGTACGTCAGGCCCTCAAGGCATCGCCTCTCTTTACCTGCTATGATGAAAACGGCGACATCGTGAAGGGTGCCAGCTGGCTCAATGACTCTCAGATGAACCCCGTGAGAGGTGCTACCCGCGGCGGTATCGACAACTGCAACAGCAAGTATTATTCAGCCCGCGGTAACTTCTATCTCCAGTTAGAGCCGATAGATAACCTCGTGCTCCGTTCAAATCTCGGATTCGGCTATAGCGGCAACACTTCGCGCAGCTACAGCACACCTTATAATGACGCTCCCTTCGGTTCTGCTACAGTGGACCGCATCAGCCAGAGCTCAGGCAACTACTATTCATGGAGCTGGGAAAACACCCTCTCATACAGCTTTGACGTAAACCTCAACCATATCACAGCCCTCATCGGTACATCAGCCGAGAAGTGGGGTTACGGCGAGGGCCTGTCAGCATCGCGTGTAGGCAACACCTTCGGCGACTGGCTCCACGCATATATCAGCAACGGCACATCGCTGGCTACCGATCCCGGAGCATGGGATATGAGCGGATGGCCCAGCAGCCCCGGAGCCATCAACTCATACTTCGGACGTCTGACCTATGACTACGACTCACGCTATATGGCTACCGCCACTCTCCGTGCCGACGGTTCGTCAAACTTCGCAAGAGGTCACCGCTGGGGTTACTTCCCCTCATTCAGCGCCGGCTGGAATATCTCGCAGGAATCATTCATGGAATCGACCCACGACTGGCTCAATCAGCTTAAGCTCCGCGCAAGCTGGGGTCAGAACGGTAATGCCAACATCGCCAACTTCCAGTATCTCGCCACGGTATATGTAGGTGGCGCCGACTATTTCTTCGGTGACGATAAGGTAAATAAGGTAATCGGTTCGTACCCCAACAAGATTGCCAACCCCGACCTTTCTTGGGAACGCTCAGACCAGTGGAATGCCGGTATCGACATGAGCATGTTCAACTCTAAGCTGACCCTTAACCTCGACTGGTATCGCAAGACCACCAAGGACTGGCTCGTAAACGCTCCTATCCTCGCTTCATACGGTACGGGTGCTCCCGTCATCAACGGTGGCGATGTGCGTAACCAGGGTCTGGAATTTGCCGCCAACTGGCGTTCTAATATCGGTGAGTTCAGCTACTCTGTAGGCGCCAACGTAGCCTGGAACAGAAACAAAGTGACCCGTCTGGCCAATGACCAGGGCGTAATCAACGGTCCCGGTGATGCAGTGCTTCAGAACTCTACCTACATATCACGTATCGAGGTAGGCCATCCTATCGGCTTCTTCTATGGCTACAAGACCCTCGGTGTATTCCAGAACAAGGAGCAGATCAACAACTACCGTAATGCTGACGGCAACATGATTATGCCCACAGCCGTGCCCGGTGACCTTATCTTCTTTGACCGCGACGGTGACGGACAGATATCTGACAACGATAAGATGGAAATCGGTGATCCTCATCCCGACGTGACCCTCGGCATCAACATCCAGCTCTTCTACAAGGGCTTCGACCTCGGAGCCAACGGTTATGGCGCATTCGGCCAGCAGATAGCCAACAACTATCGTGATCACACTTCATCGGGCTATGATAACTGGACTTACAACCTTGCTTCACAGGTATGGCACGGTGAAGGCACCTCAAACCGCTATCCCCGTCCCTCGACCTCAAGCCATCAGAACTGGGCGTACATCTCTGACATTTATGTAGACAATTCAGACTACTTCCGTCTTCAGAGCCTGACTCTCGGCTACGACTTCAAGGCCCTCTGTAAGAAGATGCCCCTGTCACAGTGTCGTCTCTACGTGAGCGCAA
The DNA here is from genome assembly GCA_014801865.1 of Bacteroides sp. Taxonomy (GTDB): domain Bacteria; phylum Bacteroidota; class Bacteroidia; order Bacteroidales; family Muribaculaceae; genus Paramuribaculum. The sequence goes on from JAAVDH010000039.1 coordinate 50,975, forward strand.
CCAATCTGTTTACAATCACCAAGTACAAAGGCTTCGATCCCGAAATCGGTACTGACGGCAACTGGGGCGGTACACCCTGGGTGCAGGGCGTTGACCAGGGCTTCTATCCCGGCAACCGTACATTCCTCATTGGTGTAAACATTAAATACTAATATCCGCAATGAAACTCAATAAAATAATAAGCAGCCTCGCTATAGCCGCGCTGCTTACAGGTTGCTCGGAGAGCTTTCTGGATACCGACAACCTTACCTCAAAAGACTCAAGCAACTTCCCGGCGAACATTACCGACGCCGAGGAGATAGTGACCGGTATCTATCGCCCCGTGATGGGTGATGCCGATAATCCTGCCAATAATGTGATGTTCGTAGCCGAGCTTATGAGCGACGAACGCTTCGGTGGCGGCGGTAAGGATGACGGCGCCGTGCAGTCAGTGGCATACTACAAGAAGATGAGCGACAATCAGTACTCAGGCCTCTGGAGCCGCTGCTACGAAGGTATCTACCGTTGTAATTACCTCCTCTCCGTGGAGGGTCAGATAGACTGGGCCGGCGATGAAGAGACCCGTGGCAGAGTCATGGGCGAAGGTTACTTCATGCGTGCATATTACTACTTCGACCTGCTGCGTCTGTTCGGCAATGTGCCCATGCCTCTTACTCCCGAACCTGCCAATCTGCCTCAAGCTACTCCCGAGGATGCTTTCGGTCAGGTAGCATCAGACCTTCTGAACGCTATCAACCTGCTCCCCGAAAAGAAACATGCCGGAGTCAATGGCGTAGGCACTGACGGCCACGCTACCCGCTGGGCTGCCGAGGCTCTTCTGGCGCGTGTGTTCCTGTTCTACACCGGTGTATACGAGAAGGAATCGATTACTCTGGCCGAAGATGGCGGCACTCTGACCAAGCAGGATGTAATCCGTCATCTCGAAGACTGTATCGAAAATTCCGGCCACGACCTTGCCGCAAAGTTCGGCGACCTATGGGCCTACTCAGCCGCAGGTGACTACTGGATCAATGAGAAGTATGGCTATAGCTGGCTGGGCGACTGTGCCGGATGGCAGGGCTGGGAAGGCCAGACCGCCGGTTACCGCGACAATCCCGAGACGGTGTTTGCCATCAAGCATGCCTATGGCTCGCAGTACTACGGACGTAACCTCACCGTGCTGTTCTTCAGCCCCCGTTATCAGGATGCCGACAACCCCAATAGCGACGGCGACGGCTGGGGTGGTGTCTACCCCTTCGGTACAGGCTGGGGCGGTGGTACAATCACTCCCAATATCTACAACACATGGCCTTCTGACGACCCTCGCCGCAAATCGTCAATCCTCAATATGGATGATCCCGAAGAGGGTATGACATATCATGACAATGGCGGCCACCAGGTAGAAGATACCCACATGTTTAACAAGAAGTATATCGCTATCAACGTTCACACCGAAAAGATGGTGTCAAAGGATTCTCAGAACGGTCCCGGCGCAGTGGCTCTCTACTGGTATTGCTACCCTGAAATCATGGATACCGACAATGACTACATGTCATGTAACTTCATGGACGAGATTGCTATACGTTTCGCCGACGTGCTTCTGATGCACTCCGAACTGACCGCTACCGCCGAGGGTATCAACCGAGTGCGCAGCCGTGTAGGTCTTGATGCTGTGGCATACTCTGATGAGAATCTCCGCAACGAACGTCGTTGGGAGCTGGCCTTCGAGGGCATACGCTTCTTTGACCTCAAGCGCTGGCATCTGCTCAACCTCGTTGACGAACACCGTACCGGTATAGAAGCCATGTGTGACGGTAACATGCGCACCGTTTCTGTGCCTCACCGTCCTGAGACCAAGGGCCTTCTGCCTATCCCCGACGATGAAATCAAGAAGTCAAACGGTGTACTCGTACAGAACGCCGGTTGGAGTTCCTCTGAGGGTAACTTTACAAGTCCCTACTAATTAAAATCCTTAAAAAGTCGAAACAATGAAAATCCAATCAATCATAAGCCTTGGCGTCGCTCTGGGTATAGGACTGTCATCATGTATCCATACTCAGGTAGATGACAATCATGAAGCCTTTAAGAATCAGATGCTATCTGATAGCCAGAAAGAGGCTCTTTCACAGCAGTTTGCCGCTGCTTTCAGATATGAGAACGGCGAGAACCATTCAAATAAGGTGACTGTAATAAACAACAGCGGATATGACTGCCGCCTTGACTACATGGTGGGCACATTGATGCTCGGCAGTGGCAAAGACAATACGGTAGACGTCGTGGTGCCCTTTGCCGGCGACCTCACATTCACTGCTACAGTGCTTTACGACGGTGCATATATCGATGTTGCAATCCCTGTCCATGTAGATGATCTTGACAATGACCTTGACCCGCTTTTCGTGGCTCTTACCGATGGCACAGCCGAAGGCAAGACCTGGGAATGGTGGGTAGGCTACGACTACGAGAACGGTAACTACTCCTACGTCGACGGCTCATGGGGCTGCGTAGGTGGCGGCGGTTACGGATGGTCTGCAACCGGTCCTAACTGGGTCTGCTATGAAGTAGGTCAGGAAGATGAGTGGACAGGCCAGAAGGTGACCATGGATGAATGGGTGAAATTTGACCTTGACGGTGGTCCTAATGTAACAGTCCACTACAGCGACGGCACTGAGAAGAAGGGAACCTTCGCTCTCACCTCGGGCACGACTCCCGAAAAGGCAGCGCTTGGCTGGACCGGTACAATGAAGCTTACCGTAGACCTTCCCCACCAGATTAACAACAGCCAGTATAGTTGGTATCTTGACCTTCCCGCGGTATTTGACGTGGTACTTACCTCTGATGATCCCGACCATCTGATTCTGATAGCTCCCGGTGGTGGTGGCGCACACACTATCTGTGACGATAGCTGGGGTATCAGTTCTACCCACTGGACTTTCCAGGTTAAAAAGTAAACAAGAGTTTCTGAGTCAGTCAACAAAATTTGACGATCAGTCATAATGGTGTTCGTCACTGCAGTCACTTATGACCTCCGGGCTCATTATGACGACTACTTCTTTCAACTTCAAAACACTCCGAAAATTTTGTTGGCTGACTTAGTTTATGTTTACTCAAAACCAAATTTACTTAGGAGTATATCAGGTAAAAAGATAGATTGTTAGATTGCTCTACGAACGCCGCCTGAATCTATCGCTGATAGTATTCAGTTGGCGTTTCTTTTTTCAGGAGTATATTATACTCTAACATAAGATATCTCTTAGGATATCGCCATTTGCTTATGTTACTATCATCACTTTTGCTATTGCTCGGATGTATGCTTTCGTTGCCGGGAACAGTAGATACCGCCCGTTCGCTCGAGGCGGAGGCCGCTGTGAAACCGGTGCTGGAGGAGTGTGTGCTCCACGCGGGCGACAGCATTATTTCATTTGATGTAGACCCACGGGGAGGACGTGCCAAGGGACATCCCTCTGATCCGGATTATGCGGTCTACGGTCACAAGTCGGTATATTTCGACTTGGGTGGCCGCTCTATCGAGGATTACAACCGTCTCGAATTCATCATCACTCCCGAATGTCCCGGCCTCAGGGTGATTAATCTCACCGTGGGCTTTGAAAATGCCTCGGCTGTGGGCAAAGGGTATAACGCTCCGGTAGGGGAGCATCTTATTCACCTCGACAACGGCAGGGAGAACCACTGTTACCTTGAGGTGGCCGATCTTCGGCGCGACAATATGAGCGGACTCCGCTTTACGGTGACTCTTAAGGGCGCCGACCTAAATGTCAAAGGGGAGTCGAAGATTCATATCAAAAGAATAGCGGCACAGCGTGTGCCATATACAGAGCAGATAAGCGGTTGGGCTCCTCAGTCTGACCGTATCATCTACTCTATGAGCGGCTATGCGGCCGACGGAAAAAAGACGGCAATAGTAAGTTGCGACCGTCTGAAGAAGGATAAGGAGTTTATTCTGCGTGATGCCGATACGCGACGTGTGGTTCTTGAAGGTAAATCCGAAGTGCAGTCTACCACAACAGGACGCTATGGCGTGATAGATTTCAGCAGCGTTGACCGCCCGGGCCGTTATCTGCTTGAAGCTGGCGGACTGACCACAGATACGTTTACTATAGGTTGTGACAGTCAGCTTTGGGATGAGTCGTGTGGCAAAGTTCTCAATTTTATCTACAGTATGCGATGCGGATACCCGGTGTTTGGCGTCCACTCTATGTGCCATACCGACCTGTTCAGTGTACATAATGGGGTGAGTCGCTCTTACGCGGGTGGTTGGCACGATGCCGGTGACCTCTCGCAGCAGACTCTCCAGACTGCCGATGTCGTTTACTCTCTGCTTGAACTCTATGACCGGAAGCGCGACTCAGATCCCGCCTTCGCTTCGCGTCTCAGAGAGGAGGCCTTGTGGGGACTCGACTTCATATTACGTACACGATATGGCGACGGTTACCACGCCAGTAGTATGGGACTGCTGATATGGACCGACGGGGTCATGGGTAGCCATGACGATATAACCACCGTAAGAGTGCAGAACGCTTCGTTTGACAACTATCTCTACGCGGCCTATGAGGCTTATGCGGCCAAGATACTTGCCGATGACAGTGCTTTCGCCACTTACCTTACCCAGGTAGCTCAGGAAGATTATGACTTCGCTTGCGAGAAGTTCAGGGAAAGCGGGTTCGGAGGATGGATTTCGCCCTACGAGCATACTTACTGCACAAGCGAGAGTCAGCACATGGCCTCGGCAAGCTGGGCGGCTTCGATGCTTTATGATCTTACAGGCAATCCTGACTATGCCGGTGATGCTGTCAATTATGCACGCTACGTTCTCGACTGCCGATGCACGGTGCCGGTGGGCAAAGAGGAACTTAGCGGATTCTTCTACCGCACACCGGAGAAAAAATCGGTGGTACACTTCATTCACCAGTCGCGCGAGCAGGTCTACATGCAGGCTTTTGAGGCCTTGTGCCGTACCCAACCTACGCATAGCGACAAGCCACAGTGGTATGACGCTATCTGCGATTACGGCCGGTATCTTAAGGCCATTATGAAGTATACCGCTCCCTACGGTATGTTGCCGAGCGGCATATACCATGAGGATGAGCCCTCCGATACTGATGCATTCTTCGCGCTCCATCTGTTTCCGCCGTCTGACGCCAAGGAGCGTTTTGCCACGCAGCGCAAGCATGGAGTAGATGTAGGCGACGGCTATTTCGTGAAGCGTTTCCCAGTGTGGTTCAATATCTATAACGGCAATCTTGCCGTGCACACCTCTATGGGTAAGTCAGCGGCAATATGTGCCAAGTGTATGCAGGATGATACACTTATGGATATAGCCCGCGAACAGCTCTACTGGATTGTGGGTAAGAATCCTTTCGCTCAGTCATTGATTTATGGCGAGGGTCATCGCTATCCTGACCTGAACAATTTCTCTTCAGGACGTATTACAGGGGCAATGCCTGTAGGTATCCGTAGTCTTGACGACAGTGACGAGCCATACTGGCCCCAGTTTAATTGTGCTTGCTACAAGGAGGTCTGGGTCACCTCTGCCGGAAAATGGCTATCTTTAGTAGCCGAAACTGACGGGTTTGCTGAAAACGGCTCTCAGCCGCTATACTCTAAGGCTGAGTAAAAACGAAAAAAACAAACAATATTTAAGCAATAGATATGAAAATTTTAAAAAACATACTGGCATTATTTGCCATCGCAATATCTCTTTGTGCTTCTGCTCAGGGCAGTGACTACCCTGCAAATTATGCCCGCGCCCCTCGTTTTAAGGCGCTCCTGGTTTATTCTGACACGGCAGAGCCGGCTCATGTAGACTTCGCTAATGATGCCGTTGACTTTTTCAAGCGTCTCACAGTAGGCGACGGGTGGATTCTCGATACTTCAACCACTTTCGCAGGCTACAGCTACGAACGTCTCAAGGAGTATAACATGCTCATTGTAATCAATATCTCTCCGGCCCCCGGCGCAGAGCGTGAAGCCTTTGAGAAGTATATGGAGAATGGCGGAGGCTGGCTCGGTTTTCATGCCGCCGGTTACACTGACCGTTCGACCGATTGGGCGTGGTTCAACCGATTCCTCGGTTGCGGTAATTTCTATTGCAACAACTGGCCTCCGCAGCCCGTACTGCTGACTCTCGACAATACAACGTGTGATATCACACGCAATCTGCCCGCAGAGTTCGTTGCTCCCGAGAGTGAGTGGTATCAGTTCAATCCTTCACCTCGTGAGAACGCTGATGTGGAGATACTTGCTTCGATATCTCCCAAGAATTATCCGCTGGGCATCAAGGATGTGATAAGCTTCGGTGACTTCCCTATAGCGTGGCGCAACAAGAATTACCGAATGGTATATCTTAACTACGGTCACGGCGACAAGGAGTTTACTGACGCTACGCAGAATCTCATGACCGTAAATGCTTTCCGCTACGTGGCAAGTCATGCTCCCGAAGGTAATCCTTTTAATAAGTAAGAGAAATGAATAAGGGAATTTCAGTTTTTACTATGGTCATATCACTCGCTACTGTCGCCTGCACCGGGGGCAGTGGCGAGTACGCCTCTTCGGAAAAGAACTTTCTGCATGTCGACGGGCATAATATCGTAGACTCAAAGGGTGACACGTTCTATATCAAAGGTACCAATCTCGGCAATTGGCTCAACCCCGAGGGATATATGTTTGGCTTTGCCAAGATTAATTCTGCCCGCAAAATCAATGAGGCGCTGTGTGAACTCGTAGGACCTACCGAGGCAGCACGCTTCTGGCAGGAGTTTAAGGATAATTATATCACGTCAGCCGACTTTGAGTTTATATCCTCGACAGGAGCCAACACGGTCAGAGTACCGTTTCACTACAAGCTCTTCACTAATGAGGACTACATGGGGCTTAATGATGCTGAAGAAGGTTTCCGCCGCCTTGACAGTTGCGTGGTGTGGGCGCGCAATAATAATCTGCGCCTTATACTGGATATGCACGACTGCCCCGGCGGTCAGACCGGCGATAATATTGACGATAGCTATGGTTATCCATGGCTCATGACTGACACTGTGGCTCAGGAGCAGTTTATAGACATCTGGGCAAAGATAGCCGATTATTACGCCGACGAGGATGTGATACTCGGTTATGAGCTTGCCAACGAACCTGTGGCTACTTACTGGGAAGGTGCCGAACGCGACTCGCTCAATGCCGCCCTTGAACCATTGTATAAGCGTGCTGTGGCTGAAATCCGTAAGCACGACGCCAATCATATAGTATTGTTAGGCGGTCCGCAGTGGAACAGCTATTTCGGTAATTTTACCGACTGGACCTTTGATGATAACATCATGTATACCTGCCACAGATATGGCGGCGACGCAACACGTGAGGCCATCGACGAGTACATATCATTCCGTGATAAAACCAACCTACCTATGTATATGGGTGAGATCGGCCATAATACGGATGAATGGATGAGTAACTTTGTCGATGTAATGCGACAGAATAATATCGGTTACACTTTCTGGCCTTACAAGAAGATTGGCGACAGCTCCATGACCGGGGTACAGGCTCCTGAGGAATGGGGCAGTCTGGTGGAGTATGTAGAGGCTCCACGAACTTCTTACGGAGAAATCCGTGAGGCCAGAAAACTTTGTTCTCAGCAGCAGGGCAGGGCATTGCTGAATGAATTTATAGAAAATGCCAAAGCCGAAAAAATGCTCAGACACGATAACTACATATCGGCTATCCAACTCAATAAGTAAGTTATTAGAACATGAAAACCAATCTTATCACTGCGGCACTCGTGGCGGCTATGTTTACGGCCACAGCATCTTTTGCCGATGTGCCTGCATATCTTGATGACTCTCTGCCGATAGAGGAGAGGGTGAATGACGCTTTGTCGAAAATGACGGTAGCTGAGAAGGTGGCTATCATCCATGCTCAGAGCAAATTCAGTTCTCCCGGTGTGCAACGTCTCGGCATACCAGGCGTATGGTGTACGGACGGCCCTCACGGTATTCGCCCCGATGTACTGTGGGACGAATGGGATCAGGCCGGCGCTACAAACGATTCGTGTGTGGCATTTCCAGCGCTGACCTGTCTCGCCGCCACATGGAATCCCGAGATGTCGTATCTCTATGGAAAGTCTATCGGTGAGGAAGCACGCTACAGAAACAAGAATGTGCTCCTCGGGCCGGGCGTTAATATCAACCGCACTCCTCTCAACGGACGTAATTTCGAGTACATGGGTGAGGACCCCTACCTGTCATCGCGTATAGTGGTGCCCTATATCAAGGGTGTGCAGGAGAATGGTGTCGCAGCGTGTGTCAAGCACTATGCTCTCAATAATCAGGAGGTGGATCGTGCGTTTGTCAATGTACTGGTCGATGACCGCACTCTTCACGAAATATATCTTCCTGCCTTTAAGGCGGCGGTGACCGAGGGCGAAGCCTGGGCCATCATGCCCGGATATAATAAGTATAATGGTGAACATGCGTGTGAAAATCCGGTGCTTCTGCTTGACATTCTTAAGGGAGACTGGGGATTTGACGGAGTAGCCATAAGTGACTGGGGAGCTGTGCATAACACAGATAAAGTGGCGCAGAGCGGACTGGATATGGAGTTCGGTTCGTGGACCAACGGTCTCAACTGGGGTGCGAGCAACGCTTATGACAATTACTATCTGGCCAAACCCTATGAGAAGATGATACTTGACGGCACACTCCCGATGGATGGCCTTGACGACAAGGCCCGCAGAGTGCTGAGACTGATAATGCGCACTGAGATGAACCGCCATCGTCCTTACGGCTCGCTCAATAGCGATGAGCATTATGCCGCCGCACGTAAGATAGGCGGTGAGGGTATAGTGTTGTTGAAAAACCAGAACGACCTTCTGCCCGTCAGCTCCGAAGTCAGAAAGATACTTGTAGTAGGGGAGAACGCCATAAAAATGATGACCGTAGGCGGAGGTTCTTCGTCGCTGAAAGTACAGCGTGAGATGCTTCCTCTTGACGGGATAAAGGCCAAGGCGGCCGACTGCGGTATAGAGGTGGCCTATGAGCGCGGCTATGTGGGTGATGTCACCGGAGAGTACAACGGCGTGACCACAGGTCAGAATCTCAATGATGACCGTTCGGCCGAGCAGCTGATCGCCGATGCCGTTAAGGCAGCCAAGGAGGCTGATATGGTGATTTTTATCGGTGGACTTAATAAGGCTGATCATCAGAATGCAGAAGCAACCGACCGCGAGAGTTTCGCTCTACCCTACAATCAGGATCGTGTGATCGAGGCTCTTTACGAGGCCAATCCCCGTCTGGTGGTGATGAATCTTACCGGCAACGCTTATTCGATGCCCTGGGTTAATAAGGTTCCGGCAATAGTTCAGGGATGGTATATCGGCTCTGAGGCGGGCAATGCCATTGCCGATGTGCTGTTTGGCGACGTGAATCCTTCCGGCAAACTTCCTATGACGTTTGCTAAGGAACTTAAGGATTATGCCGCTCATGCTGAGGCTGATTCAACGATGTATCCCGGTGTAGGGGGCGATGTGATATATAAGGAGGGGTTGAACGTCGGCTACCGGTATACGGACCGCCTTAAGCCCTCGCGTATCAACTATGCTTTTGGCCACGGACTGAGTTATACCGACTTTAAGCTCGGTAAGCCGGAGTTGTCCGTCGCCGGAGATGAGAGTGACGTGAGATATACCGTGACTGTTCCCGTAACGAATATCGGTGGCGTAGATGGCGCGGAGGTCGTTCAGGCGTATGTGCGCGATGTCAAGAGTAGCGTTGCCCGACCGGAGAAAGAGCTTAGGGCTTTTGCTAAGGTAAAGGTGGCTCCCGGACAGACCGAAGAGGCTGTTCTGACATTCGACCGCAACGCTTTTGCATACTATGACCCGGACGATGCGAAGTGGACTCTTGAAGCCGGCAAGTTTGAGATACTTATAGGTACGTCATCTGACAACATTGTGGCTAAAGTGCCGGTTACCGTCGGCAAGTCGCAGAAGTGGGCCGACTCTGAGCGCTAACTTACTTATTTGAAAGTAAACAATGAGTTAGTGAGGTTCAAACGATATTTTGTATTATCTTTGAGTGACTTTTTCGAGTGATTTTTGCTCTATGTATCAAGAGTGTGTTAAGTTATATAACTGATACATAGAGCAAAAACCGCCTTAAATGAGATAACTGCCTTAAATAAATAAGTAAGTGAGAAAAATAAATGAATATATAAAACGAAGTCATTTTATTGTTCAAGTATTTTTATTCACCTATAACTCTTAGAACTTACTTAGTATGATACCCGATAAGAAGAAGAAAAGCAGATTGCTCTCGCTTGATGTCATGCGTGGCATCACGATAGCTGGAATGATATTGGTTAATAACCCCGGCACTTGGAGCGATATCTACGCCCCTCTACGTCATGCCGAGTGGCATGGCCTGACACCGACTGACCTCGTGTTTCCGTTCTTTATGTTCATCATGGGCGTGTCGACTTACATGTCGCTGCGCAAGTATGATTTCCGTTTGTCATGGGCTGCTGTGTCGAAGATAACGAGACGCACAGCGGTGATATTTCTCATCGGCCTTATTCTGGCATGGATAGGATTGCTTGTGGGAGGCATAGCTTCGGGAGCAGCGCTGATTGACGCAGCGCTGTCGTTTGACCATATAAGGATTCTCGGCGTGTTGCCCCGACTGGCGCTTGCCTATGGAGTGGCTTCACTGGTAGCATTGGCGTGTCGCAACAGGTATTTGCCTGTCGTGGCTGTAGGGCTGCTTGTTGTCTATAGTGTGATACTGATTTTTGGTAATGGATTCGCCTTCTCTGAGGACAATGTTATAGCTGTAGTCGATCGTTGTGTGCTGGGCGAAAACCACATGTATACCGACTGGGTAGGGGGTGTGCGACTTCATTTTGACCCTGAGGGTCTGTTGGGTATCATTCCCTCTGTGGCTCATGTGCTGATAGGTTTCATGGTAGGAGAGATGCTTATGAGCGATGGTGACAACAGTCGCCGTGCGCTGAAGGTGCTTATACTCGGCACAAGCCTTACCTTCGCGGGACTTCTGCTGAGTTACGGTATTCCCGTAAATAAAAAGATATGGTCGCCTACGTTTGTGCTGACCACCTGTGGACTGGCTTCGTCGTTGCTCGGTCTGCTTATCTATGTGATAGATGTAAGGAAGCATGCCGGGTGGTGTCGGTTCTTCGAGGTGTTTGGCGTTAATCCGTTGGCGCTGTATGTGCTGGCCACGGTGCTGAGTATTTATCCCGGGTGGATGGTGCAGGGTCCGATTATGGAGTCATGTATCATACCTCTCTGCTGCGGAAATATGAAGCTCGCCTCGCTGGTATTTGCCCTCCTGTTTGTCGGTATAATATGGCTTGCAGGTCTGCCGCTCTATAAGCGTAGAATCTATATAAAAATCTAATAACCAATTTTCTGATAACCAATCTTTGCAGTGATGAAAAGTAACATGAAACATCTGGGCGTGGCTTTCATGATGGCTACGGCCGTAGGTGCTTCGGCCGAGACTGTGGTGACCTGGAGCACTTTGGGCAACTCTGTGACGGCTGATGGAAAGCCTGTGTATACTCAGCGCTTTACTATCAATAGTGACAAGAATTTTGCACGTCTTGCGTTTAATCAGTTTGAGACTGATAAACAGCCTGTAGATGCCTCCGATTCTATAATAGAGATAGTACCGAGCTATTATGCCATAAAGTCACCTAAGTTTGCCGATGCCAAGGGCAAGACCGTGGTGGTCGATATAGTTACATCCGGTACATTCTCAAATATCTGCTTCGCCCCCGACGGAGTTCATCTGGTGAACAATGACGGCACGACCTCACCGGTGGAAATGAAGTGGGATAATATCATCGAGTCGCCTGAAATGTATTCCAACGGCAACTTTAACCGCATGCCTTACGGCGACGCTTTATTTCTTCTGAATGAGCAGCGCAATCGTGGCGAGCAATTGGGTGCATACGATATAATACCTTCTTTTAAGGAGGTAAGCTTGACCGATGGCGCACCTACGGATGCTTCGGCATGTGAGGTGACAATTGTTGAGACAGAGAATCCTCAGCCCGACTGGATGCAGATAACCGTTGAAGGCGGACGCATCACCGCTAAGACCAACAATAAGGCATTGGCCCGTACGCGTATCAACAACCTTCTCAGCAGGGGAGGCATGCTCCCTGCGGCTGTAATCACCGATTATCCCGACTTCGGCTACCGCGGACTGATGATAGACATAGCCCGTAATTATCAGTCGCCTGAGGAGATGGAGCGCATACTGCAACTGATGAGCCGTTATGGTTTTAATGTGCTCCACTTCCATATTGCCGACGATGAGGCGTGGCGCCTTGAAATACCCGGCCTCCCTGAACTGACTGACGTAGGAGGACGCCGCGGATATACGCTCGACGGTAAGGACTTCCTGCCACAGATTTATTCAGGCGACGGAAACCCCGCTACGACAGGCAACAGCTCAAATGGATATTTCACCCGCACCGACTTTATCAATCTTCTTAAGAAGGCCGATGAATTGGGGATAAGAGTGATACCCGAAATAGAATCGCCGGGCCACGCGAGAGCCGCTATCGTGGCTATGGAAAATCGCCTCAGAAACACCGGTGATGACACCTATCGCCTGATGGATCCCGATGACAAATCGGTATACTCTTCGGCGCAGGACTATCACGACAACGTTATGAATCTGGCCATGCCCGGTCCGATGCTCTTCATGACCAAGGTAGGCGAGGAGATAAAGCGTATGTACAGTGATGCCGGAGTTGAACTTCCCGCAATTCATATCGGTGGCGATGAGGTGGCTATGGGCGCATGGAAAGGCTCACCTATAGCTCAGGCGTATATGGCCGACCACGGTATTACCAATGAGCGCGACCTCCATCTTATATACGTGCGTGATATCGTTAAGGCCTATGACAAGCTCGGCATACCCGTATCGGGATGGCAGGAGATAGCCGTGGGCCACGATGAAGAGTTTAACAACGAAGTGCGCCCCTACATCTATAGCGTGAATTGCTGGAGCACCTTAGGTGGCGAAAGTTCAGTGCCGGCACAGTCTGCCACAGCAGGTTATCCCACGGTATTGAGCAACGTAGACCGCTTCTACATGGACTTGGTATATAACTTCCATCCTCAGGAAAGAGGCCTTACATGGGGTGGCGCCGTTGATGAATTTAAGTCACTCGGAGGTTATCCCAAAGAACTCTGTCAGGTTGACGAAAATAGCTTCAAGAATGTCATAGGACTGTCAGGTCAGTTATTCAGCGAAACCGTCCGTTCGCCTCAGATGCTTGAGTCTTACCTGCTGCCCAAGATGCTTGGTCTTGCTGAAAGAGCATGGAACATGGATACTACCTACACCGAACCACGCTTCAATGCTGCCGTCAACCGCGAGATGCCCGTATGGAATCGTGAGGGCTATAACTTCCACGTAGGCCTGCCGGGAATCACTGTCAGGGATGGCTACATCATAATGAACGCCCCCTATCCTGATGTCGAGATACGCTACACTCTCGACGGATCCGAACCCACAGCCGAATCGCCCCTCTATACCGATCCGATTCGCTACTACGGTCAGGACGTACGAGCCCGTGCTTTCCTCCCCCAATACGGCAAACACTCCCTCACCACCATCTACCTTCCCAAATAATCCACTCTCTTAGAAAAAAGACTTGAGTTTGGGATAGATCTTGATTCAGTATAATAGATATCAGGTAACCAATCTCTGTTAAGAGACATCAATAGAATTAGCACTGTGTTATCCTTCTGACACAGCGCTAATTCTATATGTTTGGGGTAGAGATATGTAGGAAGAATATAGGATGTATACTCTTATATGCGTCTCTGGACAAGGTTATAGAACTCGTCGCGGTTTTCTTGCGGGTCGTGGGCGGTTTGTGTGCCTACTGTAGGGACTTGCGGGATATCCTACTCCCATCTACGGCAATGGTCTGGCCGTATATGATATTATTCTATTAAGTAAGAGAGTGTTAGAATTTAAATGATATGATACAACAGATTGAATTCCGCCTTGCAGCTAAAAGGCGTGGGTGCCATTTGATTACAGGTGATATTATGCGTCAGCTGCCACAATTGCCTGCCACCGGCTTGCTCAATGTCTTTGTAAAACATACGTCGTGCGGATTGACTATAAACGAAAATGCTGATCCTGACGTAAGAACTGATCTTGACAACATATTGGATCATCTCGTGCCGGAACGTCAACCTTACTATGAGCATGTAATGGAAGGTGACGATGATATGCCGGCACACGCGAAGTCATCTCTAATGAGTGTTTCACTCACAATCCCTATCACAAATCATCGTCTCAACCTCGGCATGTGGCAGGGAATCTATCTTTGTGAGTTTCGAGATTATGGCGGTGAGCGGACAATGGTGCTGACCATATATTCTTGATTTATGGAACCAGCCGTAATTCTTCAATCGCTCAAAAAAGTTTAGCGACAGTAATAAAAAACATGTATAAACTTGCAGGGACAATAGTTGTGTTATGTACTTGTGGCTCTAACTGAACAGTTCCGAATGGGAGCCTAAACGAACAAGGCTGATTTCGTCAGTGTCGGGATCAAACCATATTAGCAGAAAATCACCTTCGATATGACATTCCATGTGCCCGGCGTAATCTCCCGTCAATGGATGCGGACGATTTTCTTCGGGTATCGGCAATTCGTTTTGCAGTAATTCCAAGATCTTGAAGAGCTTTTCAACTTTCTTGGGAGTATTACGAAAGCGTTTATAGTCTTTCTTATATTGCCTTGTAGGTTTGAGCTTTTTCATAAGCCCATGGATTTTTCCATCGCTTGAATAGATGTCAGGTCAAGAGCGGGTTCATTACGAAGAGCTCCACTTTCAGCTTCCCGCATTGCAGCAAGGGTAGTGGCATTTGGTTCGTGGTATGCTGCATCAAGAAGCAAAGTCTCAACATAGTTGTTAAGGCTTCGGTTCTGACGCTTAGCAAGTTGCTTGAGACGGTCTATGAGGTCTACCGGCAGACGGAAGCTCTGGTTCTTTTTTAATGCTATGTCCATGGCTATATTATTTTATAATGCAAAGTTAATATAAATGTATTACAATAACAACAGTATTGCACTATATGTTTATGTGCTATGGAAAAACACTCTCTTACAGTAATGACCGTTGATGCAGCACTTTACCATGGGAATCGACTCAGTCGAAATACTCTACTAATCAGCTTGGGAAGTTCGCTGCCTACGGCCGCTCTGACAACCTTCTCATAGAGGAGACAGGAGGGCTGTTATGATCTCAAAGTTTTGCACTTCGATTTTCAAACTCCTCCAATTCTTCAATTGCTCAAAAAGTTTAGCGACAGTAATAAAAAACATGTATAAACTTGTAGGGGCAATAGTTGTGTATTACTTTTGTGTGGTAGTCAGTAATAATATTCTTGTATGGGATATTCATTGGTGATTGTCTAATTCTTTTCATAACCAAATAAAATACCAATTCTAATGCCTGAAGAGTATGTAGCGCCTGTGCTTGAAGAAATGGAACTTATAATTGAGGGTAGTTTCCTTTTAGCAACTTCGGGTAAACCCACTAACGGAGGTGAGATTGAATTCATGGGTTGGGAGGATGAGGACTAACTCCTCGAACTCCCGCCGTCATTCATTTCAGCCGTCATTCAATTAGGCGATAATATCATCTATGTTATCTCCTAAAACGTGAATGTGACTTATCGGGTCGCATAGTAATCGTGTGTCTATTAAATTCTAATTCCTTTGCAATAACAGCTCTATAGAACAATTTTTACGAAGAGTTGTCTCGCTTGTTTTGTGTCCAGAACAGGAGCACGAATATTGAATTATATTGGACTGTGCTTAAAGTTTGCTGATTTTGCATTTACTTGTTAATTATCTAACAATAAACTATTTACAACTACGATAAATCCAATTGAATTTTACTGAAATTCATCTCGATTTAGTTAAATTCAATCTTGGTTGACACGGCGTTGACACGAAACCATTGCCCATGTCAACGGTTTTGATTAACTTTGCGTTATAAATTAAAACTGCTCTCCTATGGCAACTCTTACACGCAATATTACCAAAGGTACTAACCCGATGGGCAACGCGGAGATTCTTCTTCGCCTGTCCGTGTCGCGCAATCTTGTTGTGCGACTGAAGACCGGGCTGTGGATTGACCCATCCAGATTTGACAAGGGTACATTCTCCCTTCCTAAAGACGCGACGGCAAGAGCCGAGATTCGCGCTATTGAGGATAAACTCATCGACATCGAAAGATTTTTAATCAATCTTTGTGAAAAGATTGCACCGGATATTCTTTCGAAAGATTTTCTATTGGCACAATATGACCTGTTTCTTCATCCGGTTCCGGAAAAGAAGAAACGCACTCCCCGAGAGCCAAATTTTTTTGATACGTTTGAAGATTACATTGAAAAGAAGAATATATCAGAATGGCGCATAAAGCATCTGCGGGTATTGAAACGTGCGCTTATGCGATACGAATTGTACGTCCGCGCCAATGGTCGCTCTCGTTATAAAATCAAGCTCGACGAATTTACGGTTGAAGATGTCAACGGCTTTGAGAAATTTCTCAGGTCTGAACATAAGATAAGCGAGAAATATCCCGAGATATATCAGGTCGTTCCGGCTGACACGCATACCTCACGTAAGAAGCCGAAACCTCAACCCAAAGGGGACAACACCATCATCGGGCTATTTGGACTGATGAGGGCGTTTTATCGGTGGTGTCGTGAACAAGAACTTACCACCAACGATCCGTTTGCCAAATACAACGGTAAGACAACCGAAGTGTATGGTACGCCGTATTACATCACAATCGAAGAACGAGACCGCATTGCAGACTTTGATATGTCTACAAATCCGGCATTGGAAATTCAGCGTGATATTTTTATCTTTCAGTGCCTGATCGGATGCCGAGTTTCTGACCTAATGGCGATGACTCCGGCAAGCATCATCAACGATGCCATTGAATATATGCCACAAAAGACTAAGGGTGAACGTCCGCAAGTGGTAAGAGTGCCACTTAATAACCGCGCCAAAGCATTGGTCGAGAAATATACAGGACGTGATGATTTAAACGGCAAACTCTTCCCTTTCATCAGCTCTCAGAAATACAACGTAGCGATAAAGCGCATTTTTACACTCTGTGGCGTAACGCGAATGGTTACGGTGCTCAATCCGACAACGAGAGAAGAAGAAAAACGACCTCTGAATGAAATCGCCAGCAGCCATCTTGCCCGACGTACTTTCATTGGTAACCTCTACAAGAAAGTGAAAGACCC
>JAAVDH010000040.1 GCA_014801865.1 Bacteroides sp.
CGGGCATCGTGACCGATAATAACTCTTGAAAAGCACCCGAAAAATCCTTTGTGATGAAAGCAAAAATTTCCGAACTCTCTCATAATAATTAATTTGGTTTAAATTCAAACACTCTCTGAATATGATAGACGGATTAAACCGACATGGGGCGATAGATGAGAGTGGCCGAATTCTCGGGGCGGAATACCTTGCGGGCAGTGTTGAGTATACATTCTGTGGTCACGCTGCGGTAGATGGATGTCATGGTGTTGATATCCTCGCCGTGAATCTCGGCCATAGCCAGCATCTCGGCCTTGCTCAGGAAGTTGATGCTCTGGAATGTCTGCTGGCTCTCATAGCGGTTGAGCGCGCGCAGAAGTTCGTGGTCGGTCACTCCGTCCGAGGCAATCTCGCGGAGTTGTAGCCACAGCATTTCTTCGGCACGGGCTATAGCCTCATCGGTGTTTTCGCGCAGTCGTGCCGTTACCAGAAATAGTCCCGGTTCCTCGCTGCCGAGTATCGAGGCATTGACATTGGTAAACAGGTCGGTGCCCATGAGCAAGCGGGTGTAGAATCGTGAGGAGTGGCCCGAAGCAAGTATGTCGGACAGCAGGTCGCAGGGTATGTAGTCGGGATCACCGTATTTACCCATGCGGAAGGCCATGGCTATGAGTGGTTGCGGCACTTCACCCGTCACAGTAGCTCTCACGGGGCCGTCAAGCGGTGCCGGAGCGGGATATGTGCGTGGCGTTATGGCGCGTGCAGGAATGTCGCTGAACCACTTCTCGGTAAGCCGTCGGGCTTCGCCGGCGGTTATGTCGCCTGTTATGGCCAGTATGGCATTGTTGGGGGCATAGTGGCTGTAGAAGAATTTACGCACATCCTCCATCGTCACTTTCTCTATATCCTCTATGGCTCGTCCTATAGTGGGATAGCTATAGGGATGGCCGTCGGGGTAACATAAGCGCCTGAGATGGTGCCACAAGTCGCCGTAGGGCTTGTTGAGGCTGGTCTGCTTGAATTCCTCTATCACCACACTACGCTGTACCTCAAGCGATTTTTCGCTGAAGGCGAGTGAAAGCATGCGGTCGCTCTCGAGATAAAACAGTGTTTCGGCATTTATGGCCGGAGCCACATCGTAGAAGTTTGTGAAGTCGTTGCTGGTCCAGGCATTGTTGACACCTCCGGCGCGTTCCATGGCCGCGTCAAAATCGGGCACGTGAATCGAGCCGCCGAACATAAGGTGCTCGAACAGGTGAGCCATGCCGGTAAGGTGGGCGGACTCATCGCGGCTTCCCACATTGTATATCAGATTGAGTGCCACCATGGCCGACGGCGGATCGTAGGCATGAACCACACGCAGTCCGTTGGGCAGTGTAAATCGGGTGGTCTCTATCATCTGACTTACTTTCCGGGGTTTATGACTGTCATCTTCTCTACCACGATATCATCCAGAGGACGGTCGTGTGAGTCAGTCGCAGCCTGCTGTATCTTGTCTACCACTTCCATGCCGTCGATGACTTCACCAAACACGGTGTAGGCACCGTCAAGATGAGGTGTGCCGCCTACGGTGGTGTATGCTTCGCGCTGTTCGGGAGTTAGTTTTACGGGGTTCTCCTTTACCATGGCTTCGGCCTTGGCTACGAGTGTGTCCTGAAGCACCTGCAGACCGTCGCGGTCATGGTTGCGGCGCATACTCATGATGCTGTCGCGGTGCTGGGCAGCCAGAGAGTCAAACACGCTCTTGAGCTGGGCCTGGCGCATACGCTGCTCCATCTGGTCAAGCTGTGAGGCATTGTAGGTCTTACCGGTAACGATATAAAACTGCGAGCCGCTTGAACGCTTCTGGGGGTTCACTGCATCACCCTGGCGGGCAGCTGCCAGTGCGCCTTTCTTGTGGAAGCGGCGGGGATAGGCCTCGAATTCAGCTTCGATATCATATCCGGGTTCGCCCATACCGAGCATCTTGCCCTTGGGCGCACCCTTTGAGTCGGGATCGCCCCCCTGTACCATGAAGTCCTTTATCACGCGGTGGAACAGTGTGCCATCGTAATAGCCCTCAGAGGCGAGTTTCACAAAGTTGTCGCGGTGGCGGGGAGTGTCACCATAAAGCATTACGCGGATGGGACCTTCAGAGGTCACTATCTCCACCACGGCATCATTGGGGCCAATGGCGGGGGTTGAGGCAGTATTTGCAGTCATTGTAGAGTTGGTTTGAGGTTGGGCCGCAACGGTGGCGGCTATCAGTAGGCTGATGAGCCAGGTCAGAGTAGAGAGTGCTATTCGGTGGGTCATATTCCGGCTGCGGGATAGAGGCGTTTGTAGATACGTCTGAAATTATCGTCAGTAGCGTTAAGTTCCTCGGCGCGTTCGGCATAGTCTGCTCCCCAGATGCCTTTGAGGAGGTCGCCGATGTAGCGTCGCTCATGGTCTTTCTCGATGGCCGATGCTATAAGCCGCTTAATATCTTCGGCGTATGCCTCGCGGTTAATGGCCGACAGATAACGTGCGGCGCTTACAACAAACTGGCCTGAGCGGTCAACGGTTATGATATTGTCAACAAGGTCATGCATAATATCATCACACACGCCTATATGGTTGGCAATGTATTCGTAGGTCAGCAGTCCGTCAGGATCAGCTGCCAATTTTTTTCGGAGTTCTTCGTCCATCATTTATATGAGATTCAGGGTCACAAAAATACGCCTTATTTCCCAAATACACAATAGCGATGGGTCGGTTGAGGCCTCAGCGTGCCCACTCGGGACGGGTGTCTATAATCTTCTTTTTGGGCTGTATGTTGAGGCGATACTGCACATGGAGAAGCAGATAGCGCGGCAATACGTTGTTCCATACTACGGTACGTCCCTGAGCATTGGTCGCGTATGTGACATTTGACAACTGATGGAAAAGGTCGAAACCGTCAAGCATTATCACCCACCGGCTCTTCGGCGGGGTATAGCTGAGACGTGCGTTGAATACCGGTTCGGTTTTGTCGAGTTCAGGCGAGCCATAGCCCCGGCGCATGTAGACGGTAAAGTCAGTAGATATGCCGAATCCCTTCGGGAGAGAGAACTGGCCGCTGGCAGAGATGTTGGTATTTGTGCCGGTTATAGGGGAGAATCCCGGGCGGTCCGATCCTGTATGACGTGAATTAATCTCTCCCCGCAGTCCCAGTTTCTGCTTTCCCAGCTGCCAGCTGAAGTTCAGTTTCTCTACGCTCCAGTAAGTGTGTACCTGTGACTTGACAGGATCTGCATCGAAACCTATCATGTCAGCAGCGCGGATATAATCCAGCCCTGCAAATAATTCGACGGTAAACTGTCCCTTATTACCGAACTGGAGCGATGGATTGACATGGAAATTAGTAGACGAGTTGCCTGAGCCGACATTATAGGTGCGGTAGGTACGTACCCCCGTAGCCGTATCGTAGCGATAGCCGTTGACCAGTTCGTTGTGGGTGTCGGAGTAGACAAACTCCGTAAGATTGCGCATAAAGTACTGTCCTATAGGTACAGAGATGATCCACTGAAGGAAGCCCTTGTATTTCACCGAAGGCTTAAGGCCGGGATTGCCTGTCCAGATATTCATTGGATCGGTGTCGTCGACTATATCCACCATCTTCACGAGGTTGGGCATCACGGATTCGATACACGGCAGAAAGACCAACTGATGACGCCACACCTTACGGCCATTATGTGAGTATTTACCAAGTCGCCACGTTATTCGTCCCTCAAACTGAGGCATCGATACCAATACGTGCTTCTTGTCAATGCGATAGTCGGTGTTATTGCGGAAATAGTCGAAGTCGCGGTCTGCTATCTTAACCGTAGGGGTCAGAAATACACTCAGTGCGTCAGACCAGTGAGAGAATTGCAGACCTATGCTGTGAGTATTCTCTACCGTATGTGAGCGGTATGACTGTGACGCATCCATCATCGACAGGTATCCCTCGGGAAGAGTGCCGAATACACCTTGATCTGCCATGCGGTCAAGCGCATAAGCGTAAGAATCGCGATGATGGTCGCGATGCGCATAACCATACGTCAACATCAGGCGTGTATCCGTATTAAACGTATATTGATAACCGACATAGCCGTCTATGAGAGTACTACGGTTGGGAGAGTCATCGTAAAAGCGATTTTCGTGCAGAACCGGCCGTGGATCGTCGCCATAGTTGATCGTATAGTCGCGCCATACCTCGCTCTTGCTTGAAGAATATCCGAAACTGAGACTATAGAATATATAATCACTGGTGTTGAAGACTTTTACCCCTCCATTTATTAAGGCTTTGAGATTTTCACTGTGCGACGAATTCAAAGTTGAGATGCGGGTGCGGTTGATGATATCAGCCAGTGCCGCAGGATTACCGCTGTAGAGAGTGTCAAGCATTCCCATGGTCATGTTGGGTCGCTCGTCATAGAAAGCCCCTGAGAGGTTGCTCATGCGTGAGCGTGTCTTGTTGTAGTCGCCGTTGACACTTCCGCGCATAAATATCGCCGATGACGGAGAGAACATAAAGGAATGAGAGGTCGCTATTGCGAGATTGCGGGTGTGATTGTTAAGGAAGCTGTAGTCATAGGTACGGTCGGCTCCAAGGAAGTTGAGGCGGTTCGTCTCTCTTATGTCAGTCTGGGAGGAGTGGCGCACTGTGGCGTCGCCGTTGACCTTCCACCTCTCGTCAGCCTCCTGCACATAGTAGTCCAGTCCACCGAGTTGCGTCTTCATGGTTCCTGCCGTATTGGTCTCCGGGGTCCACGTCGAAGATTCGCCGGGTTTGCGGTTATCGTTCAGATTGTTGATGTTGCCTATGATGCTTACTCGCGAATTGTTGGTGAAGCGATTGATGAAGGCTCGTGCCATATAGCGTTCCGATGTACCGCCTCCGGCCTCGAAGTTCATTATCCACCCCATGTTGTACTCATGCTTGAGTTTGACGTCCATTACCAGTTCTGACTGTGCTTTATCGCCCGCCCATTTCTGTAGGTCGGACGAACGGCGGTAGACCTCTACGTTTTTCACAGTGTACGAACTGAGGTTATCGAGCATAAGCTCATTTTTTCCTTTGAAGAAGTCCTTGCCGTTGAGCAGCAGATTCTCTACGAATTCGCCGTTGACAAATATCTGTCCGCCCTCCTTTAATTCTACCCCAGGTAGCTGTTTGATAAGTGCGTCGAGCATAGATCCTTCGGCCAGCTCAAATGCATCAGCGTTGAAAACCAGTGTATCACCTTTGTTGTAGAATTTCACTTTCGACACAGTTACTGTCACCCCGTCAAGCTGCTTCGGAGCTCTCTGCATCAGCATATCGGGAAGAGTTCTGCTGTATTCGCGACGTCCGATTTTGTTAAGATCCAGGGTGAAATACAGATTCTGATACTCAGGCATCACTACCTCAAGATAGTATGTGGCTTCACGGCGTGGTAAATTAAACCGGAACATGGCACGTTCATTAATATTCCCGCGTCCCATGCCGTAAAACCATCCTCCGGTTTTCGTCGAGTCAATAAGGCAACCGGTGGAGTCACTGAGATACACTGTGGCTTGTAGTAAATCCTTACGCGACAGAGCGTCCTTGATGCGACCCATTATCTCTATGTTGGATTTGTCTGTTTCCTTTTTGTCAGGATTGGCCGCGATAGACGTCAGAGAGCATACAAGGGTCAGTAACAGAAGTGCCGGTTTGAGTATAATGACAATAGCTTTATTCTTCATGGTTTTTCGTTATGAGGAAGGGATAGATTGATATGATTGATTACATTCACCTGCAAATATATACAATTATTTCCTTATGGCGGCCTACGTTCTACTTACCCCCCCCATTAACATATTTTAATATAATTGCGATATATGTAAAGGTATGTATATAAACCAAACGAGGGGATGTTTCACAACGTCCTCTCGCTTAGATAATAAACCAATCATTATCACATTTCTTGCAATGGAAAAAGTAATTTTCGCTATGTACTATCTAAACATCCCTCCGCCCGAAAAGGTTTAGCCCCGATGCAATTTTTTTGAAAAAAAAATTCCCCGGCCACTTCCTTTAGGTCGATGGCAGGGGAATAATAAGGTGGTTAAGAGTGGGTTTACTTCTTGATACCCATCTTTTTGGCGATGGCTGCGGGCACGGCTTCCTTGTTGACGAAGATGTCAACGGTCTTGGCCAGGAAGTAGGGCTCTGACACGTAGAAGTATCCGTCGTAAATCTGGTTGGTGTCCCATGAGTTCTGTACTTTGTAGTAGCGGTTGCCTTTCTGGTCAACGGCGCGACCCACGATTACCATGCCGTGGTCATCGGTGGTTTCCTGACGGTCAAACATCTCCTGACGCAGTTCCTGAGTCACTTCGATTTCTTCTACGGGGCCATCTATGTCGAAACGTGAGTTTTCGCGGTCCTTGTCGCTGAGGTGTACCCAGCGTGAGAGCTCGGTGCCGTCCATATCGTTCTCGTTCTTTTCCTTGGGTATTACGGCATAGCCTTTGGCCCATTTGAAGCCACCTTCGCTCACGTCGGCAGCCCATGCTACGGAGTAGCCGTTGTCAAGGGCGTTGTCAACGATTGCCTTCATCTCGTCGAGAGGCACATTGTGGTAGCGGCCGTTTAGCCAGTTGTCGCACACTTCGAGGACGAAGGGTTCGTAGAAGGGGTGGTGAGTAAATGAGGTGATCTCTACATAGTCGTTGATGTCAATGGGCAGTGAGGCTGCGAATGACTGAGGGGTGTAGGTCTTGCCCTCGTATACAAAGGTTTCGGGTACATCGCCGAGGTATGCGTCGAGGATGCCTTCGTAGCCTTTGCGCCATGCGGTAGAGAGGCGCTTGTTGGGATTGCGCACCAGTGCTTTCATATAGGCTTCGAGTATGTCGGCCATCTCTGCATGGGCATGCTTGTTTTCGCCATATTCGATACCGGCGTATGCTTCTTCAGGCATCATGCCGTAGCGCTGCCATACGTAGGGCACGTCAAGTGTGCTGCCACCCTGCGACAGGTGGGTGCGACCCTGAAGACGGGCGAAGCGGTCGGCCTTGTCGGTGTAGCAGTGGCGCACGACGAACATCTCGGACAGGTCAACGGGCTTGCCGGTCTTGCGCAGTATTTCGTTCTCAAAGAATGTATTGGTCGAGAAACACCAGCAAGTGCCCGACTTGTTCTGGTCGCGTACGGGCGAAGTCTTCACGAGAGTTACGTCGGTGAATTCAAATCCGGTGCTGTCTTTGGGAGCCTCCGTAGAGTTGTCGGCAGCTGCCGAGAAGGCTGTCAGCGCAACTATAGCGCTGCAAAGCAATAATTTCATGATAGTATAATGAGTGGTTTATGTTCTGTTTGTATCACAAAGGTAATACTTAATTTGTATATTTGCAGTACTCTCCTTTATTTCAATCAGCCAATTATCTGAATATGAATCGTATCGTAAAAAAAGAGCATTTCTCTCCCAAGGTGGTTTGCCTTGAGGTGGAGGCTCCATTGATAGCTCGCTCGCGCAAGCCGGGCCATTTCGTCATAGTGCGTTGTGGCGCGGGTGGTGAGCGCATACCTCTTACTATAGCTGATGCCGACAAGACGCGCGGCACTATTACTCTCGTGGTGCAGGAAGTGGGTGAAAGTACCCGCAAAATATGTGCCCTCGAGCCCGGTGAGGAAATAAGTGATGTAGTAGGGCCTTTGGGACGTGCCACCAAGGTGAGCCGTGTCGGTACAGTAGTGTGCTGTGGAGGCGGTGTTGGTGTTGCCCCGCTGCTCCCTATCATCAAGGCTATGAAGGAGGCCGGCAATAGGGTGGTTACAGTGCTTGCTGCCCGAAATAAAGACCTTATTATACTCAAGGACCGTGTGGCTCCATACAGTGATGAGGTGATAGTGATGACCGACGACGGCTCGGAGGGGCAGAAGGGGCTCGTGACCGATGGTGTGGAGCAGGTGATTAAGCGCGAGGAAGTCAACGAGGTGGTGGCCATAGGCCCGGCCGTGATGATGAAGTTTGTGTGTAAACTCACAGAGAAGTATGGTATTCCTACCCAGGTATCGCTCAATACCATTATGGTTGACGGTACGGGTATGTGTGGGGCCTGCCGCGTTACTGTCGATGGCAAGACGAAGTTCGTATGTATCGACGGCCCAGAGTTTGATGGCCACAAGGTTGACTTCGATGAGATGATAATGCGACTGCGCTCATATAATTAAAATGAAGTAATGAAAAGCAACTACTTTGATACCGCGGCCGGAACCGCCGCGACCGGACGTGAGGCTGAATGGCGTAAGGCGTTGCGCGACGGAATGAGTGCCAAAGAACGTACGGCCATTCCCCGCGTGAAGATGCCTGAGCTCCCCGCAGATTATCGTGTGACCTGCAATGAGGAGGTGAATTGCGGACTTTCGGAAGAACAGGCTGTGCTTGAGGCTACCCGTTGCATGGACTGTCCCGACCCTCAGTGTGTCAACGGCTGTCCCGTAGGTATAGATATCCCGGGATTTATAAAGAATATACAGCGCCGTCACTACGGAGAGGCGCTGAGGGTAATCAATCTCACCAGTGCCCTCCCGGCAGTGTGCGGACGTGTTTGCCCTCAGGAAAAGCAGTGTGAAAGCCGCTGCATATATCATAAGATGAGGAAGCATCCCGTGGCTATAGGCTACCTTGAGCGTTATGCCGCCGACAGCGGGGCACAACTCCGCGAGGCCGAAACGCAGGATACCGATTCTCAGGCCATACAGACAGTGACTGAGGGAGGTGTGAAAGTGGCGGTGGTGGGCTCAGGCCCTGCCGGACTTTCGTTTGCAGGCTCAATGGCAGCGTATGGCTATGATGTGACAGTGTATGAGGCGCTGCACGAGATAGGTGGCGTGCTGAAATACGGTATCCCGGAATTTCGCCTTCCCAATCGCGTTGTCGACTTAGAGATAGAATCACTCAGACGTCGCGGAGTGAAGTTTGTTACCGACTGCGTTGTTGGTAAAACCCTCAGCTACGATGATCTGCTGGAGATGGGCTACGAAGGTATATTCGTAGGCAGCGGTGCGGGATTACCCCGATTCATGGGTATTCCTGGTGAGAATCTCATAGGTGTGATGTCGAGCAATGAGTACCTTACCCGCGTCAATCTCATGGGTGCCGGACAGCCGGGACATGATACTCCCGTGGCACGCGGCCGAGTTGCCGCCATCATCGGCGGTGGCAATACTGCCATGGATTCCGTGCGTACCGCCCGCCGCATGGGTGCCGAGAAGGTGATGCTCGTATACCGTCGCGGTGAGGAAGAGATGCCCGCGCGCATCGAGGAAATAAAACATGCCAAGGAGGAGGGTGTGGAATTCATGACCCTATGTAATCCTATAGAATATATCGGTGACGAGGGCGGCCACGTTAGGATGATGCGTGTGCAGCGCATGGCGCTCGGCGAGCCTGACGAATCGGGCCGACGCTCACCCGTGCCCGTCGAGGGTGCGATCGACGAAATACCTGTCGATATGGTGATAGTGAGTGTGGGTGTATCGCCCAATCCTCTGATACCTCATTCATTCGAAGGCCTGGAAGTGAGCCGCCGCGGCACTATCGTGGTAGATGATGCCACGATGCAGTCATCGCTGGCTCCGTTATATGCCGGAGGCGACATTGTGCGCGGTGGTGCAACCGTGATTCTCGCTATGGGCGACGGTCGCCGAGCCGCCGAATCAATGCATCGAAATCTCACTGAAAAGTGTGCAAAATAAGATGAGAATTTTTTAAGTATCAAAATATTTGGCCATTAGCGAGATTTTTCGTTACTTTGCACTCTGTTTTGTGGCCCCTGCTGAAAATCGCTTAGAATGATGCACTTAGCGATGATATGAGAAAGCAATGCCGCATTACGCCAATCGTTAAATAAATTAACTACAAGAGATAAGATAAACTTCAACAGCCATGTCAAAGATTTGTCAAATTACAGGCAAGAAGGCGATGGTGGGTAACAACGTTTCGCACTCGAAGCGTCGCACCAAGCGCACATTCAATGTCAACCTCTTCAACAAGAAGTTCTACTGGGTTGAAGAAGACATGTGGATTACTCTCACAATTTCTGCCGCCGGTCTGCGCACTATCAACAAGAAAGGCCTCAATGCCGCTATCAAGGAAGCCGCAGAAAAGGGTTATTTAACTGATATCAAAACCTTAGAATTCTAAACAACAATGGCAAAGAAAGCTAAAGGTAACCGCGTGCAGGTAATTCTCGAATGCACCGAACATAAGGCCAGTGGTATGCCCGGCACTTCACGCTACATCACCACTAAGAACCGCAAGAACACTACCGAACGTCTTGAGCTTAAGAAGTACAACCCCATCCTCAAGCGTGTAACTGTTCACAAGGAAATTAAATAATCGGGAATTTTTTTATTAATTCGGTAACCCTAATCAACCTCTAAGATATGGCAAAGAAAACCGTTGCATCGCTTCAGAAGGGCGAAGGTCGCACCTATAGCAAGGTAATCAAGGTGGTTAAGTCACCCAAGACCGGAGCTTATACCTTCCAGGAACAGATGGTTCCCAACGATGCCGTAAAGGACGTTCTTAAGTAAGATCGCACTTATACATAATCTCTCCCCTCAAAAAAAATCACTCTCACCGCTTTCCAGGCTGCCTGACATCGTCGCTATCAAACCATGGCGTATGTTAAGGCAGCCTGAAGTGCATCTATGCCCTATGGCGATTCACCGGATAATCGCTTTTAAGTTGGTTTGTTAAAGGTGCGTTGTGTAATGTCGTCAGGATCCGGCCTCCTCTGATCGTCATTCCTCCTCATATGTTGCGAATATAGTTAAGAAAAGTTAATTATCGCTATGGGATTTGGAGGATATGGACAAACTTTATACCTTTGCACCAGTTTTCATGGTATTAGATTTAAGGTAAGAAGATTATTCGTCGTGACGACGAGTAATTTTTTTTTTGTTTATACACATTCCGTACCCATACCCGGTCCTTTAGTCAGAGGATTTTTCATTAATTTTGCATCCATGAATCTGCTTGATATCATACTGCTTGTGGTGACTACTGCGGCGCTCCTGTTAGGGATGCGTAAAGGGGTCATCAGTCAGGTTGGCGACATTGCGGCCATGGTGGCCGGAGTGGCGGTATGCCGACTTATGCCTGAGCGTGCCATGCAGTTGAGCCGCCTCATAGTGGGCGACCGCATGGGCGATATGGCTACGGTAGGATGGATAGAAAAGGGGATAGGCTATATGCTGCTGTTTGCTGTGGTATATATAGCCGTTAAGATAGTGGCACGTCTACTGCGCACGATAACTCATGCCGCCATGCTTGGTCCCGTCGACCGTGTATGTGGTTCGCTATTTATGGCGGCAAAGTGTCTGCTGGGGCTCAGTATAGTGCTCAATGTGTGGCTGTTTATTTCGGCAAAGCCTACGCTTACCGATGGATGTCACAAGAGTCTGCGTCCGCTTCATGAGGCGGTTATCAGTTTCGCTCCGTCACTCCTTGGAACTTTTTCCGATGGTGTATCCGGACTCGGAGATACGGATAATGCTTCTGTTGATGCGGGGACAACTAACCATGTCGCTATCTGAATTGTTGATAAGATAGATTAGAATAGTTCCGATGAATAACGAACAGAACAACGATATAATTGACGACGTAACTTCGGGTGAGTATAAGTATGGCTTCCATAGCGATGTGGAGACCGAAAAGATACCCGTCGGACTCAGTGAAGACGTCATACGCCTCATCTCGCAGAAGAAAGGCGAACCCGAGTGGATGCTCGAATTCCGTCTCAAAGCCTACCGCCATTGGCTTACTCTGGAGATGCCCAAATGGGCACACCTCAATATACCTGAAATAGATTTTCAGGCCATAAGTTACTATGCAGCTCCGCAGAAGAAGAAAGAAGGACCCAAGGACCTCAGTGAAGTCGATCCCGAACTCCTTGATACGTTTAACAAGCTCGGCATACCGCTTGAGGAGCAGAAACAGCTTTCGGGCATGGCCGTTGACGCGGTGTTTGACTCTGTGAGCGTAAAGACCACCCATCGCGAGAAACTTGCCGAACTGGGTATCATATTCTGTTCTATCTCCGAGGCTGTAAAGGATTATCCTGATCTGGTGAAACGCTATCTCGGCTCAGTAGTGTCGTATCGCGACAACTTCTTTGCAGCACTTAATTCCGCAGTATTCTCCGACGGTTCTTTTGTATACATTCCCAAGGGTGTGCGCTGTCCGATGGAGCTGTCCACCTATTTCCGTATCAATGCTTCGGGCACAGGACAGTTTGAACGTACACTTATCGTGGCCGACGACGATGCCTACGTGAGCTACCTCGAAGGCTGTACCGCTCCCATGCGTGATGAAAATCAGCTTCATGCCGCCATCGTAGAAATCGTGGTCGAAGACCGTGCCGAGGTGAAATACTCTACCGTACAGAACTGGTATGCCGGCGACAAGGAAGGACGCGGAGGTATCTACAATTTCGTGACCAAGCGCGGACTCTGCCGCGGTGATTACTCCAAGCTGTCATGGACTCAGGTAGAGACCGGCTCGGCAATCACCTGGAAATATCCCTCATGTGTGCTTGCCGGCGAAGGTTCGGTGGGAGAGTTCTACTCCGTAGCCGTGACGCGCAACTATCAGCAGGCCGATACCGGCACCAAGATGATTCACGTGGGTCGCAATTCACGAAGCACCATCGTAAGCAAGGGTATCTCGGCCGGACACAGCGAGAACTCTTACCGCGGTCTCGTCAAGGTTGCTCCCAATGCTGACGGATGCCGCAACTACACGCAGTGCGACAGTCTGCTTCTGAGCAGTACCTGCGGCGCCCACACCTTCCCCTACATTGATGTGCTCAACGAGACCGCCGTAGTGGAACATGAGGCGACAACCTCGAAAATCTCCGAGGACCAGATATTTTACTGCAACCAGCGCGGCATACCTACCGAGGAAGCAGTGGGCCTTATCGTCAACGGCTATGCCAAGGAAGTAATGAACAAGCTCCCCATGGAGTTTGCCGTCGAAGCACAGAAACTGTTACAGATATCGCTCGAAGGGTCAGTAGGATAATTGCATACATTCCGTAGGGTGATTGCATAGAGTATGTGCACTTCCAATACACTCCGCCACTAAAACACTCCCCTCAAACTCTTGGTAATGTGGCAAAAAAGATTTAACTTTGCCATATATAGGTTCTTTTCTCAGATCGCATTAAAAAACTCTACACTCTAACTCTATACTCTTATGAAACTTCTAAAGAGCTTCGTCGCAGCTATGTTTATCCTCATGGGATGTGCGGCGGCCAATGCACAGCTTCCTTCCGTGACACTTAAGACCCTTGATGGCAAGACTGTAAATACATCCGAAATCTCCAACGACGGCAAACCCTGGGTACTCACCTTCTTCGCTACATGGTGCAAACCCTGCAACCGCGAGCTTAAGGCCATACATGAAGTCTATCCCGACTGGCAGGAAGAGACCGGTATGAAAGTCGTGGCCGTATCTGTTGATGAAGCCCAGAATATGAACAAGGTGCGCCCCCTCGTTGACTCCGAAGGTTGGGAATATGAGATACTTCTTGATCCCAACAGCGACCTGCGTCGTCAGCTCGGCATACAGATGATACCTCATTGCCTCATCATCGACGGCAACGGCAAGATAGCCGAGAGCCGCAGCGGCTATACCGAGGGTGCCGAGTCACACATCATCGAGAAGATACGCGAGCTCGAGGGTAAGTAATCCATCACCCTCCCTCTCCACCCCTAATAGCGTCGGGATCGTATATCCCACGCTTCACCTCCTATCCAGTCATACCCCCCATCACATTCATATATGTCACGCCTCAGCACACTTATGCTCCTGTCGGCTCTCGCCCTTCAGGCTTCGGCCATAGAGGGAGTGCAGCTCCACGGCAGCATACAGAGCGACATCCTATTTCCCGACGGAAAGATCAATAACAACGGTACAGAAATCGACGACAAGGTGTTGACCAATACCTATGCCGATCTCGGCCTCACCAGTCGATATGTAGATGCCGGACTCCGATTTGAATATCTCCAGCACCCTCTGCCCATCTTCGTCGAGCCCGACTTCAAGGGATGGGGTGTGCCATATTTCTATGTCAAGGGCAAATACAAAGGTCTGGAGCTTACCGCCGGTGACGTATATGAACAGTTTGGCAGCGGACTGATACTGCGTACCTACGAGGATCGCGCCGTAGGCATTGACAATGCCATCCGTGGTGGCCGACTGAAGGTAAACTGCCTTGACGGACTTCGCTTCACTGTGCTCGGAGGACTTCAGCGACGCTATTTCGACTGGCCCGATCGCTCAGTGTTGGGTGGTGCCGACCTCGAGTTTGATATCAACAGCTACTCCAGTGCACTGCGTGACCGCAATATCACCTGGACCATCGGAGGCTCTTACGTCATAAAGCATGAAAAGGACGAAGACATCCTCGTGCCGGGCTCAAACTATCGCCTCAATCTTCCTCTCAATGTCAACGCCTTTGACGTGCGTACACAGTTTTACCGCAACAGCTTCAACCTTCTCGGTGAGTTCGCGTGGAAAAACAATGACCCCTCCGTCAAAAACCACTACATCTACAAGACCGGTACAGCCTACCTCCTCTCGGCTTCATACTCGCGTTCAGGATGGAGTGCATTCGTTCAGGCCAAGCGCAGCGAGAATATGTCATTCCGTAGCCAGCGTGCCGAGAACGGTATGGCCAGTTTCGTCAACTACATGCCACCCTTTGCCTATCAGCACACCTATACACTGGCCTCGATGTATCCCTACGCCACTCAGTACGAGACCGGCGAATGGGCCTTCCAGGCAGCCGGAGTGTACACCTTCAAGCGCCATACACCCCTTGGAGGCAAGTACGGCACTAAACTTCGCCTGAATGTGAGCTACATCCGCAGCCTCAAGGAGAAGGATGGCGGCAAAGCTGCTGACGCTACCCTCAAAGTGCCCAATACCACTTATGGCACCGACGGCCCCAAGACCGAATTCTTCGGCATGGGAGCCCTTAACTATGCCGACATCAATCTGCAGATGGAGAAGCGTATAGTACGCGACTTCAACCTCAATCTCATGTATATGTACCAGAAGTACAACAATGCAGTGCTCTCCACCGAAGAGTCAGAGGAACATGAAGACCCCATCGGCATGATTAACTCCCATATCTTCGTGGCCGAAGGCAAGTGGAAGATAAACAAACGCAACACCCTACGTGCCGAAGCTCAGTACCTCACTACCCGTCAGGCCAAGAAAGACTGGGTATTCGGTCTTCTGGAATACTCTCTGGCTCCCTACCTGATGTTCTCGGTAAGCGACCAGTGGAACTGCGGCAAAACCAAGGAACACTACTATATGTTCAACGTCACGGGCAACTACAAGAATAACCGACTCATGCTCGGCTACGGCCGCACACGCGAGGGCTTCAACTGCTCAGGAGGTGTATGCCGCTTCGTGCCCGAGTCAAAGGGATTCCAGATATCCTACAACTATAACTTCTAATCCAACCCTCTCTCACCTATGAACAAAGCTTTTCCAACCCTCCTTTTCGGAGTTGCCGCCGGAGCGATGATGCTCGTCTCCTGCGATAATATCGATAAAGATGACCGCTACATTGAGTTGCCTGTAGCCGAAGTGCAGCGCACGGTGCTTCTCGAGGATTTCACCGGACAGAACTGTAAGAACTGCCCCAACGCCCACGAAGCCATTCATGCCCTCCAGGAACAGTATGGCGATGCTCTGATAGCTGTCAGTATCCACCCTGCGGGCAACGGACTTGTATATGACGAAGCTACTTATGGCTCAGCCGGACTCGGCACAGAGGACGGACGACTGATAGCCGCATCTGCCGGAGCCGGAACAACACTTCCTACCGGACAGGTAGACCGTAGCACCGGCCTTATCGACTACCCCTCATGGGCTAATGAGGTGCGCAACTCCGTTGAACGCACGTCCACCATCACCTGTTCAGGCGCAGCCGTTGCCGACTCCGACTCTGTCACCGTCAATCTAAGCGTGCGTTCAGGCGAAGAATTCAAGGGCACAGTCAACGTATGGGTGCTCGAAGACAGTGTAGTGGCACGCCAGCTCCTCCCCAACGGCAAGCGCGACAACAACTACATCCACAATCACCTCCTGCGCCAGTGCATCACTCCCGCCCTCGGACGTCAGGTGACCTATCAGCGCAATGTAACTGCTGATGAACGCTACTCACTCCCTGTCAAGTCATATTGGAACGTAGCCAATATACGCGTCATAGCCTTCTTCGCTGATGAAAATGGCGTAGTAGAGCAGGCCTACAACATTCCTACCGAGAATAAGTAAAATAGATATAGATACAGATATGAAAAAAATCTTTACTCTCATTGCTGCCATAATGATGACAGCGGCCATGGCTCAGGCTCAGAGCTTCATGTTTCTCCACAATCAACCTGAAAACAACTATGTAGAGCTTGCAAACGGTGCGTCATATCAGGTAGGCTATGAGGCCGACGAGTTCGGCGGTGTCACCACCTACGAATGGAACGCACAGCTCTCACTGCGCTTTGAATGCATCGTAGCAGAATTTGTCTACGAAATCACAGTAGAAGGCGCCGACGAAGCCTTTGCTGCCAAGACTTGTCCCGACCTCGGTCAGGACTGCTACGAAGTGGCCACAGATAAAGTCAACAAATTTACCTTCACCCGTCGTTTCGAGGAGGGTTACATTACTAACCTTGACATCGAAGGCTCAACCAACGTAGCCGTCACCTCGCCCGTCACTATCAAGGTGCGTGTATACGAGCCCGAATTTGAAGACGAAGCAGTAAGTTGCTCCATCGTTTTCGCTGCCTCTGAGCAGGGTGGTGTAGGCGTAGTGGGTGCTGACACAGAGAACGCTCCTGCCGAGTATTACGATCTCAATGGTGTTCGCGTAGCCGCTCCTGCCGACGGCACTATCGTTATCCGCCGCCAGGGCAACGAAGTAAGCAAGCTCCTCGTTCGCTAATCCCGCCCCCCCCCCATACACAAGAGTGAGGCTGTGTCATAATTAACATATCCTCCAGCACACCTCGGAGGAGGTGTGCCGATAATAGCCGTGGGTGAGCCGCAGGCGTAACCCGCGGTTAATCATATATGCGAAAAAAAGACATCCCGGAGAGGATGTCCCGATAGTCTATAATCCTTTATAATAAGAAATTATTGAGTTTTTCGGGACATCCTCTCCGGGATGTCTTTTAGTGTGTGTAACCTTATTTTCCGCGGGTTACGCCTACGGCTCACCCACGGCTATTTTCGGGGCATTTCCTCCGGAATGCCTCCTTTGAGAGTAGTTACTTAATTTTGACACGGACTCACTCCGCTTATTATGATTATCAAATATTTTTATTTCATCATCGCAAGCAGGCGTGCGCGAGCCATGTCCTGGTGCTCATCGTCGGCATAGTTGGCAAAGGGAAGTATCGATATGCCGCCGCGGGGCATAAAGCGTCCCTCCACCTCGAGATAGCGCGGATCCATGAGTTTCACCAGGTCCTTCATGATGATATTTACGCAATCCTCATGAAAATCGCCATGGTTACGGAAGCTGAACAGATACAGCTTAAGGCTCTTGCTCTCAACCATCTTTATGCGAGGTATGTAGCGTATGATGATTTTGCCGAAGTCAGGCTGACCCGTCTTGGGACACAGTGACGTAAACTCCGGGCAGTCGAGAGTCACGAGATACTCATTGTCAGCATGCTTGTTGTCAAACGTCTCAAGCATCTGCGGAGCATAATCTGTGGGATATGTTGTAGCCTGATTGCCGAGAAGGCTCAGGGAACTGAGATCGCTGTCAGTACGCATTATCTAAATCTTATGTCAGGGTTACGGGAGTACTTATCTTTTACGACTTACTTATGGCCTCTTTGATGAGGTTGAGGGCATGTATGAGTTTGTGACGCGGCATACCCACATTGAGGCGCATGTGGTTGCGGCCCTGTGAGCCGAACATCATGCCGTCGTTGAGCAACACATGAGCCTTGTCCACGAGACATCTCACTATCTCGTCATGCTCAAGCCCCGTATCTGTGAAGTCAAGCCACACAAGGAACGATGCTTCGGGGCGGAGAGCCTTTACCTCAGGCATCTCCTTGGCACAGAATTCCATCACTGTGTCAACATTGCGCTCTATATAGGGGAGAAGCTGTGCAAGCCATTCCTCGCCGTGATTATAGGCAGCTTCGGCAGCAATCGCAGCCATCATCGTGGGCGATGAAAATTCGTTGGCCTCGAGCCAGCCGAAGAATCCGTTACGCAGATTATCATCCTTGACCACACACCATGAGCTGACCATGCCCGGTATGTTAAACGTCTTTGATGGAGCGCCCAGCATTATGCCCACCTTTTCTGCCTCAGGACATGACGCAAGGAAAGGCACGTGGCGTGTACCATACAGCATCAGGTCACCGTGTATCTCGTCCGAGACCACCTTTACGTCGTAGCGCAACGCCAGTCGGGCCACCTCCGCGAGGGTTTCCTTCGTCCACTGTATGCCGGCCGGATTGTGAGGATTGCAGAGAATGAGCATACGCGGATGCTGCGTGGCAAATATCTCCTCCAGCCCCTTGAGATCCATCTCGTATGAGCCGTCGGCGCGACGTATCAGGGGATTCTCTATGACCTTACGCCTGTTACCCTCTATAACTATCTTGAAGGGGTGATATACCGGAGGCTGTATGACTATGCCGTCATTCTCACGGGTGAAGTAAAGCACCGTGTAGGCAACGCCTCTCACTACACCAGGCAGGAAAGCCATCTCACCGCACTTTACCTCCAGTCCGTGACGGCGTTTCAGCCACGAGCTTATCGACTGCCAGTACGAATCGTATGGCTGTGTATAGCCCAATATCGGATGATTCAGTCGTTCCTTAAGTGCGGATAGTATTTCAGGGCATATCGCGAAATCCATATCGGCAATCCACAGAGGCAACACATCGGAATGGCCACACATCGCGGCAGCTCCGTCTAATTTTATAGCTCCTGTAGCCGAACGGTCTATTTCACGGTCAAAGTCGTATTGTATATTTTGTTCCATTGTGAAGTCTGTAAGAGCCTTTCAAACTCTCTCATAATAATTAATGGGTTTAAAAGTAAACATACTCTTAGCTGTATGCAAAGTTAATCATCTCCTCGAAAATAAGCTAACCACACCTCTGATTAATTGTGTTGTTACGCCGGAAAAAGCCTCGGGGCTATACCGACAAAGATATAGCCCCGAGGGAAAAATTGTCACTTGGCTGTGAGATAAGTCAACGGCTTATCAGCGCACGAGTATCTTGCTCACCTCGGTACCCTGACGGCGGATAACCACCTGTCCGGCAGCGGGCTGGGCCACGCGCATACCCTGGAGATTGAAGTACTCTACGGGAGCGTCGGCATTGGCGTCAGAGCCTACGGCATCGATACTTGCCAGAGGGGGAAGGGTGATTACGGTTGACATATTGGCCATTTCGCCACCTATCACTTTCCAGCGCTGTGAGGCATAGATATTGAGCTGTGAACCTACGCAGCAGTCATACTGTATGCCGCTCTGTGGATCAGTGATATAACCGGTAGCTGATACCACACCGTCCTTAAACGTAGTGTAGGGCAGACTCTCTCCGAGCACATCCACCACTTCCTCGGCACTCAGACCCATATTGTGCATATACGAAGTGAGCGTGTTGTAGAGATACATGGTAGTCATATTCAGGGCAGGCTCGGCCATACCGCATGACACTATGTCAAATCTCACGTGGTCAGGATCGGTGACGTCAAACTGTATGTAGCCCACCTTCTCACTCTTATTGTATTGAGCGATGGGGCAGTCCTTGCTGTGGTAGGGGTCTACGAGGCGGTAGATATTGGGGTTATCCTCCTTGACCTGTACGGGAACCTCATACCAGTTCTCGGGTTTGGTCTGGTCAATGCCGTATACGGGCAGCAGCCATCCGTCCTGGAATGTGGCTGTACCGTAATCTCTCCAGCCCTCGTTGGGGTCGGGCAGCTTTGTGCCGGGGAAGAAGATACGGGTATACATGCTGGTGTTCCATCCCATGATGGAGCCTACATTCGAGCTTGTGCAGAAGCATGCATCCTCCATAATCTCATTGAACTGAGCCGAGTAGGTAGCCTGGAGGGTAAGCACACCGTCCTTATACTTAGTGTAAGGTATGGTGTTGCCGAAAGTCTTTACAATAGTCTCGATAGGATCATCTACATTGAGGCTGAACATGGTGAGGTAGTTATAGCAAATCATGTCGCTGATACCGATTGAGGGGCATGAGAAACCTGCTGAAACCAGGTCGAACACCACGTGTTCAGGATCCTTGATATCAAACTGTATGTATCCTCCGCGTGTATCCTGGTTCTTGTCCAGTACGGGACACTCACCATGATAGGGGTTGACAAGGCGGTAGCGGGTAGGACGATTCTTGTCCTGCTCCATCTCCACCTCATACCAGTTGGCGCGGTCAGTCTGGTCAAGACCGAAGCCTGGAAGCACCCAACCATCCTGGAAGGTAGCCTTACCGATGGGCTTCCAGTCAGCGATATACTTCATCAGCATCATGTTATAGGCCAGGAAATAATAGCCCAGTTTCTCAGTATTGGGGTCACCTATGGCCCAGATCTTGTCCACGTCAAAAGCTATAGCCTTGGAGGTAACGTAGCCAGTTGCCGAGGGAATAGAGCTTACACCATCTTCTAAGTTAAGGGAGTTTGATGAAAAATTCTTGAAATAGAAGAAGATAGAGTCATTTCCGACCATGCGCAGGAACTGACGGTTAGGTATTTCGATGCGTGTACCGTCTTCATTGATAGTACCGTAGATGGGGCAGTCAAGAGGTAGTCCGTTGATCGACACCTGACGTTTAGCCTCATCGGCCACCTTTACTGTGATGTCATATTTCTGACTTCCGTCGCCGGCCAGGTAATCACACTCTACATAGTAGTCTCCCGCTATTTCTGACAGCGAAAGAGCCTTTAACGAAGAAGCCTTTAATTTGGCATTTGCAGCGGCCGGGTTAACGGTCTGTCTGGGTGTAACCACGGGAGAGGCCTCAAAGCGCTCGGGAGTGACGGGAACCACGTCGACCGCCCATGCCTGTGCCCCGCATATACATGCCAGTGCAAGAGAAGTGAAGAAATGTTTCATAATAGTTATTTTAATGTATGATTTGAGATTGTCAGTTGAGAATGCTATGATTGGCAATACACACTTAGTGACAAAATTACGAAAACTTTTGTAACTGCATGTTAACTCATGAAAAAATCCCGCCTCCCATACATTTCCGTAGGCGGCTCCCCGTGGAAAAAATGAAAGCCCACAAAAAGAGGCCGTGTCCAAAATTTAGAGAGTGTTTGAATTTAAATGCTTTTAGCACAAGGGAGTTTTCGGCGAGATTTTCAAGAGTTGAAGAGGGAGCGATGCGGGCATCGTGACCGATAAAAACTCTTGAAAAGCACCCGAAAAATCCTTTGTGATGAAAGCTAAATTTCCGATCTATCTCATAATTATTAATTTGGGTTAAAACAGTTTCTTAGCTCCATATTTCTTATCTGATAAACTGCTTCGTCACCTTCGAGCCCTGACGCTTGATGACTAATTGTCCGGCAGCGGGATTCTCCACACGCATACCGTCGATAGTGAAGTACTCCACAGGCTGATTGTGGTATGACTCGCCGATAGTCTCTATGGCCGCATCGGGGGCAAGTGGCGATGGCTTGGCGAAGATAATGCGCGACTCCATATTGAGCATCTCGAAGTCGCCGGTTTCCCATCGCTGAGCACATACCGGGTCATCGATACCCATTATAGCGTCCCACTTGCCGTTGGGGCCGAACCCGAGATACACCTCCATATTGCCGTCAGAATTCTCCTTATAGGTCGTATAAGGTATCTTGTCCTCGAAGTTGGCTATGATGTTTTCTGGTTCATCAAGATACAGATTGCAGTAATAACCCAGGAAGTTGCATGCATAGAAAGTGCCTATCCATGCTTTCTCATACTTAAATCCGGCCGATGTCCCTACGGGATTCGTGAATATAACATGATCGGGATCCGATACATCAAAAGTGATATAACCCGTATAGTCCCATTCGTTGAGAAACGTATAAGGATAATCCCCCTTGAAGGGGTCAACTATGCGAAACAGATTCTGATTCGCGAGATTCTGCTGTATCTCAGCCTCATACCACTGATCTGGCTCGGTCTGTGATGTGAAATAGTCCATCTTGTAGAAGCAGGGGCTCAGCCATCCGTCCTCAATGAGGGCATTGCCAAGACTTCTCCAACCCTTGTTGGGGTCGGCCTCAGGGTCATACTTGGTAAGCTTCACATCATACATAAGTACCCACGGTGGAAGCATCGACTCACTGGTCGGATCGCCCACAGCCCAGAACTCATCAATGGGAAATTCAAAAGTATCGCCGTTGAGATACCCCACCGTATTATCTACGGCCGCTGCCCCCGGCAGAAGATTGCTCGAGCTACCCCCGTCGGCCATCTTTACATAAAAATAATTGGCGTCGCCGTATGAGTCCTTGCCCAGATAAGACATGTTGTCAATTGTCAGAGTACCATTGTCAGCGTCAAAAGTAGCCGGCACCACGAACTTCTCCAGACTCCATACTTTCAGGGTTATCTCTACAGCACCCGTCGCGGCATCCTTCACGCTGATAGTTACTGGATTCGGAGCCGTGCCCCCGAGAAGTGTATTTACTGCTCTGAGAAAATAAGTCCCTTCGATATTATCCGTGGTAATAGATTTCGTTGTAGCCACCT
This sequence comes from Bacteroides sp., assembly GCA_014801865.1. Lineage (GTDB taxonomy): Bacteria > Bacteroidota > Bacteroidia > Bacteroidales > Muribaculaceae > Paramuribaculum. Next base: position 22,756 of record JAAVDH010000040.1, read on the forward strand.
TGGAGGTCGCAGCCATACGGGTCTGGCCTTCAGATACTGCAACGGCGGTTTCCACCTTCTGTATGTGGTGTGCCACTGTAAAACTCTCGCGCGGGGAAGTTGCCGAAGCGGTTAACGCACATGCCGCAGCAAATGAAATCACTGAGTAAATCTTCTTCATGTAACTGTTGTGTAAGTTGTGTTAAGTGTAAGAGAAATTTGATTGGTAAGTAACAGTCGTGAATACTGTCGTAGGCAAAGGTATGTATAAATATCCTCCTTTGCAAAATATCCCTAAAAAATTATAAAATATTCTCCATCACACTCCGCCCCTGTAGGACATCTATGTCAGATGGATGCTCCCCTTTTCGGTACAGCACAAAATGCTATGGGATAATTGGGGAAATTACGTAACTTTGTGTGTTTAAGATATGACAGTTTCTTAGAAACTGTTTAAATTTATGTGCGAATGATTTTGAGCTATTTTTGGATGGATTTTGCAAGTTGAGGAAGGAGCGATGCGGGCATCGTGACTGACGAAATCTTGGCAAAATACGCCAAAAATAACTCAAAATCAGAGCACACGGCATGTAGTAAAATAATTGACATAAATTTAAACGGTTTCTAAGTAAGTCGTAAATCTTGTTTTATACTATCATCGTCTATCGCCTATGACTCAGGAATCAGCAACTTACGCTCCCATGACCCCCGAAGAGGATGACCGCCTCGTCGAAGCGGAGTTTCAAGACCTGCTTGAGGGCTATCTGCAGAGCAACCACCGCCGAAAGGTGGAGATAATCGAAAAGGCTTTCCGCTTTGCCAAAAAGGCCCATGAGGGTATCCGCCGGCGCAGTGGCGAGCCGTATATACTCCATCCCATCGCCGTGGCAAAAATCGTGAGCCGCGAGATAGGACTGGGGTCTACGTCTATCTGTGCGGCTCTGCTTCATGATGTAGTGGAGGACACGGACTATACCGTAGAGGATATCGAGCACAATTTCGGTAAGAAGATAGCCGTGATAGTAGCCGGACTTACCAAAATATCGGGCGGTATCTTCGGCGACCGTGCCTCGGCTCAGGCTGAGAACTTCCGCAAACTGTTGCTGACGATGAGCGAGGACATAAGAGTGGTGTTGATAAAGATGGCTGACCGCCTTCACAATATGCGCACTCTCGGCTCCATGAGCCCCAATAAGCAGTATAAGATAGCGGGGGAAACGCTCTATATCTATGCTCCGCTGGCTCATCGCCTCGGACTGTTCAGCATAAAGACTGAGCTTGAGGATCTGAGCTTCAAATACGAACACCCCGGAGCATACAGACAGATAGAGGAAAAGATACGCGCCACGGAGAGCAACCGCGAGATGGTGACCAACGATTTCCTGATACCCATCCGTGAGAAGCTCGACGCAATGGGGCTGTCGTATGACGCTAAGGCAAGGCTCAAATCGGTCTACTCGATATGGCGTAAGATGCAGACCAAGCACGTGCCTTTCGAGGAGGTGTATGACCTCTATGCGGTACGTATCATATTCGACTGTGACGATGAGGCGCAGGAAAAGAGCATCTGCTGGAATATCTACTCGGCGATTACCGACCTGTATAGACTTCACCCCGACCGCACACGCGACTGGATAAGCAGTCCCAAGGCCAACGGTTATCAGGCGCTACACCTTACGGTAATGGGCCCCGACGGTAACTGGGTTGAGGTGCAGATACGCTCGCGACGCATGGACTCAATTGCCGAAAAAGGATTTGCCGCCCATTGGAAATACAAGATAGGCGGAGGGGAAGAGGAGAGCGAGCTCAATGTGTGGCTGCGCACTATCAAGGATATCCTCGATGATCCCAACCCCAATGCCATCGACTTCCTCGACACACTTAAGCTCAATCTCTTTTCATCCGAGATAGTGGTGTTTACGCCCAAGGGTGAGCTGAAGACATTGCCTAATGGAGCTACAGTGCTCGATATGGCGTTTGAACTTCACTCCGAGATGGGTACCCATTGTATAGCCGGAAAGGTCAATCATAAACTGGTGCCGCTGTCGCATAAACTGCAGAGCGGCGACCAGGTGGAGGTGCTCACCTCTCAGTCGCAGACACCCAAAGCGGAGTGGCTCAACTTCCTCGCCACGGCCAAGGGACGTACACGCTTGCGGCAGGCTCTGCGCAGAGAACAGCAGCCGATGATTGAACGTGGACGCAAGCTTCTCGAAGACTACTGCACGGCCAACGGTGAGGAACTTACCAACGAGCGCCTCACCAAGATGATGGGATTCTTCCACATCAATAATCGCGACACATTTCTTCTTAAGGTGGGAAGCGACGAGATCGATGTCAAGGAGTATAAGTTTAATTACACTCAGCCACGCGAGAATAAAGGTATAATATCACGCATACTGCGCTTTGGCGGACTGAAAAAGAATGACACCCCGGCATCCTCACCCCGCGAGGATAGTTCGCAGGTGGCTCCGGTGCCCGACCTCGACACTAAGAAACCCTATCTGCTTCGCTATGGCGAACATGAGCAGAACTTCGTGCTCTGTGACTGCTGCAACCCCATACCGGGCGATGACGTGATGGGCTTCCTCAACCACGATAATCGTGTGGAAGTCCACTCGCTGACATGTCCCCGCGCTCAGGCTCTCAAGGCAGCCTACGGCCCTCGTATCGTCACCACCATGTGGGAAGAGGTACGCCATAAATTCCTTGCCAATGTCCGCATAGAGGGCATAGATCGCCACGGCATACTTCAGGAACTCATACAGATGATATCCACCCATCTGAGTATTGACATAAGAAGCCTCCATATCGACGCCGAAAAGGAGGTGTTCGAGTGTCGTCTCGGAGTGCTCGTGCGCGATACGGCCGTAGTGACCGACCTCTGTGACAAGATAAAGAAAATCCCCGGGGTGCAGAGCGCCACACGTGTGAGCTGATCCCTAATTACAAATGATGACTTACTTATTATGAAGCTAAAGTTTTCATCACAGTTTTTCTATCGTATGATATTATTTGTGGCTGCCGTGGTATGCATATATCTGTGTCTGCCAAGTAGTGACAACAGCCGGTATATCTACGCAGTCAATCGTCCATGGAGTTATTCGCTCCTGACCGCACCATTCGATATCCCGGTGCATCTCGACTCCATACGTGCAGAGTATGTGCGCGACAGTATAGAGACTAATTTCGAGCCTGTATACAAGCGCGATGTAGCTGCCGAGAAGCAGGCTCTGGCAGCATACGCCAATCGTCTGAACTCTACGGACGGGCTAAATCTCACCCCGCTGGAGCGCAATAATCTGCTGACTCAGATTCGTGCCATATATGATGCGGGTATTGTCGATGGCGACACATACGAGCGTATACGCCGTGGTGAACTTCCGGCCGTGAGAATGATACATGACAATGTAGCAATATCCATACCTACACGTCGGTACAACTCTGTACGAAGTGGCTACAGCCACCTTGACAGTGTGCTCAACGACCGGCGTTACCACGAGGCAATTTCCGCTACAGGACTGTCGGAGCTGCTTGAACCCAACATCAAGCTCGACTCGGTGGAAAACCTGCGCCTGCGCAACGAACTGCTTCAGCGCGCTATGGCTCCCATAGGAGTCATCCAGCAGGGCGAGCGCATTATCGATAAGGGCGACATCGTGACTCCGCAGCTCTATACCGTACTGCGTACCTATGAGAGATTGCTGCATGACCGTGGTGCTAAAAGTGTGGTGAGCGACCAGTATTATCCCACTGTGGGGCGCATACTGTATCTCGTAATACTGTTCTCTGCCCTGTTCAGCTTCCTCTACTTCTTCCGTCCCGAATACTATGCCGACTCTAAGAAACTCCTGTTTATAATTATTTGTGTCACAGGTTTCTCGGTGTTTGCCATACTTATGGCCGATGCATTTACATCAGGACTCTATCTCAGTCCATTCACCATGGTGCCCATTGTGGTGCTGATATTTCTCGACTCGCGTACTGCCTTCTTCTGCCATATCACTACAGTGCTTGTATGTGCGCTTGTAGCTGTGTTTCAGATGGAATTCATATTCATGCAGTTCGCTGCCGGTGTGGCCGCTATCGAGTCTATCAAGGAGCTCTCCAAACGCTCTCAGTTACTTAGAGCGGCTATCATCGTATTTGCGGCTTACTGCCTTGCCTTCGTGGCCGTTGAGGTGATGCAGACAGGCGATCTGGAGCGCATCTCACCCCGTATGTTCGGCTACTTCGGAGTAAATGCCGTGCTTATCTGCTTTGCATATCTGCTGGTGTATATCGTGGAGAAGTCTTTCGGCTTCACTTCGAGGGTGACACTCGTGGAGCTGAGTGACATCAATCATCCCTTGTTGCGCGAACTGTCAGAGGAGTGTCCCGGCACATTTCAGCACTCTATGGCCGTGAGCAATCTCGCCTCGGCTGCGGCTAACCGTATAGGCGCCAATGTGCAGCTCGTGCGTGCCGGAGCCTTATACCATGACATAGGTAAAATCTCCAACCCAGCTTTCTTTACCGAAAATCAGCATGGAGTCAACCCACATGATGCCCTCAGCCCCATGCAGAGCGCACGTGTGGTCATAGGCCATGTTACCGATGGACTGCAACGCGCCGAAAAGGCCGAACTACCCGCCGTGATACGTGACTTCATTGCCGAACACCATGGACGCGGTAAGGCACGATATTTCTATACTACGTATTGCAATGAGCATCCCGACGAAAAGGTGGATCCTGCTCCCTTCACATATCCCGGCCCGAATCCGCGTAGCCGCGAGACGTCGATTCTGATGATGAGCGATGCCGTTGAGGCCGCTTCGCGCTCGCTCAGAGATTACTCCCCTGAGTCGATACGCGGTCTTGTCAACCGTATTATCGACAGTCAGATTGCCGAGGGTCTCCACAATGATAGTCCGCTCTCGTTCCGCGATGTACAGGAAATAAAGGAAGTTTTCGTGTCGCGACTGCGTACCATATATCACTCCCGGGTGCAGTATCCCACCATGACCACTCAGGCCGCGCGTACCCAGGCTTCGGCCGATTCTTCATCCGGCGCGTCAGCCCCTGTCTCCTCCGCACCCTCCTCCGCAGAGTCAACGGATGCTCCCGCTGCTGATAATAAATCGTAAGCGGGAGTGGCGATAATGTGCTAATGAAAACTATTGTATCTTGCAATATTACGATTCAGGGCGTTTTATTTTGTAAAATGCTCAGTTGGCCGTAACTTTGCACTCCAACAAAAGCAGTACTCACAGTACGCTAATGTGCCCCCTCCTCCTAAGAATCTAACCAATCATTATTATTCATTTCATATCTATATAGTGCGATGACTCTCAACCGCCATAATCTCTGGGTGAGCAGCCGTGACTATGTGGTCATAGTGCTTGGCATATTCATATATGCGTTTGGATTTTCAGCCTTCATATTCCCCGAGAAGGTAGTTATAGGCGGTGTGGCCGGTCTGGGCACACTGGTTTACTTCGTTACGCAAAGAATATTCGGATGGGGCATACCTGTGGCCGTAACACAGTATGTCGTCAACCTCCTCCTTCTGGCTATGGCATATCGTGCGGTAGGGCGCACCTTCGTGTTGCGTACCATATTCGGCACCACGGTAATTTCTCTCTTCATCGGTCTGCTTGTGCCGCTGTTTCCAGAGCCTCTCATTCATGGCGAGACCTTCATGAACATTATCATCGGCGGTATATGCTGCGGTGTAGGTGTCGGTATGGTATTTACCCACAACGGCTCTACCGGCGGCACGGATATAGTGGCCGCTCTCGTGGCAAAGAAGACAAATACCACCGTAGGACGTACCATGCTGTACGTGGATATGTGTATCATTTCATCCTCATATTTCCTTTTTCACGAGATTGAGACCGTAATTTTCGGCTATATTATACTTTTTTGTACCGCTTACATCACCGATTTACTTATCAATACTAACCGTCAGGCCGTACAATTTACCATTATTTCAGAACATTGGGAAAAAATAGCTACAGCTATTAATAATGACGCACATCGCGGATGTACAGTCCTCACCGGAATGGGGTGGTATTCGCGCCACGAAGTTAAGATGCTGATAGTGATGTGTCGTAAGATAGAGGCCGTGACTATCTTCCGTATAGTCAAGAGTGTAGACGAAAACGCTTTCATTACTCAGGCCAATGTCAACGGTGTCTACGGCCAGGGATTTGATGCCGTGAAGCTTAAAGTCAAGCGTCCCGTCTCCTCTGAAGGTCCCAAAGAAATATCGCGTGAGGACAGTGCTTGCGAAGGCGCATCCGTCCCTTCATCCAAAGCCCCGATGGAGTAAGAGAGTGTTTGAATTTAAACCAAATTAATTATTATGAGAGAGTTCGGAGATTTTTGATTTCATCACAAAGAATCTTTTGGGCGTTTTTCCATAATTTTCATTTGTAATAAAATCATTTAAAAGTAAACACTCTCTAAGAGTGAAGGGAGTCCGCTGAGCTGATACGTCACTAAACAAATGAGTCGCGGAGCGACGGTATTGTGGTATAGTCTTTTAAAACATAGAGACTAACCGACAATATCGTCGCTCCGCGACTCATTACGTGGGGAGGGGGATTATTCCTTGAGTTTATGGATGGTGTCTATGAGCTGTTCGCCGAGACCGATGGTGTAGCCCTGGGTGAGGAAGACGACGCGGTTGAAGGTGTCGGCTATCACGAATATGGGACGGTCGGAGGGGTCAAGCTTGAGATTTTCAATCAGCGATGAGGCTACGGTGCCCTGAGCATTGTCTGTGCCGAATACTACGGTAGAGGGGAGTTCGGGAAGCAGTGAGCCATCGTAGCGTGAGGCTTCGTCGGCATTGGCGAAGAGCAGTATCATGGGACGTCCCCATGCTTCGAGTTCCTTGCCGAGAGCAGCGATGTCGCGCAGGGCGTGGTTGGAGGGTTCATGACCGGGGCGTATCACTCCAAGTATGTAGTAGCCGCGTCCGGTGGTGGAGAGCACTGATTTGTCGGTGCCGGTAGCTTCATCGTGATAGATTGTTTCGGCATCGAATGAGCCGATTACCTGCACACCGTTGGGGTCCTGACGCATGGTGATGGGAGCCGTAACATTCTCATTGGCCTTTACGGGGAGTATCTCCATGTGAGCCAGTACGCCTCCGTCGGCCATACGCTGTCCGGTAATGAGGATATAGTCACCCTCATCCATGCGGTTGGGTGTAGCGAGCACTTCTGACCAGGGTATGAAGTCGGGGTAGGTGAGCTGAGTGGGCTGACCGCCATCGACAGAAGCGAGTGAGAAGTGAGTGTAGTATTTGGGATCGTCAATACGTCCTGTGGGGGTGTATGTCAGAGCAATGGTGCCGGCGGGTGAGGCGCTTACACCCTCGGGAGCATTGAAGAGTGCTTCGTGCCATGTGCCTGAGGCGTCGGCCCACATGGGTTTGCCGTTGATGGGGTCAATCTGTGCGGGAATACCCATGGCGCGTGCGGCAGCTGTGAAGAATACGTCGCGCGACAGGGGAGTGGTGCGACGATAGTTCCATACAGAGGTGGGGAGCATCACTACATTTGAGGGATACCACTTGCGGGTGGCGTCGATATTGTCGCGCACCCAGTTGACCCACAGCTGAGGATTGCTGCGGTAGCGGGCTGCGTCGGCGGCGGGAATCTGTGAGCGGAAGAAAGCGCGGTAAGGTTCTACCATCTCATTGTCTACGCGGGGATTGAGCACATATTCGGCATAGAGCGGAGAATCCTGACCCTCGATGGTGAGCATGTGGTCGCGGAGCACGTCAAGAGCCATATCGCTACGATCCTTCATGGCTATCACTTCGAGCAGGCGCAGTCCGCGTTCGCGGTCGGCAGCGGGAAGTGAGGTAAGGAATTCGGTTACTACGCCGTGGTTGCCGCGTGACTCGACGATTACCTTCGTGAGGCGGTCAGCATCCAGTCCGAGCTGCGAGGCCAGTGCGGCGGCCTCTTGAGCATTTCCGAATGTGGCGGTGTAGGCTCCGCGTACTGAATCTTCGTAGGCAAATCGGCATACGTTTATGGCGGCCAGTTCCTCGGGCACCTTGACGGGACGCGCGGCCGCAACGGGGGGCACTATATCAATATCAATCGAAGTGAGGCCTTCTGAACCCTTAATCTGACACTTGGGAGCGTCAGGACCGAGTGTGAGAGTCACATTCTTGTCCGTGCCTACCTTTGCCTTGGTGAAGCTGTAGTTCCCATCCTTATCGTTGGCCCATACGATGAGGTCGCCAAGACCTGTAAGCAGTGATGTGCGGCCATCCTTGTCGGTGGTTTTCGATGCAAGGGGGAAGAGTTCGGCGTAGTTATAGATGCGGAAAGCTACGTTGACGTTTTCCAGCGGTTTGCCGTCGGTATCGGTAACGGTGACATTTACTACATCGGTGGGAGCATAGTTAGGTGTCACGTTGATGTCGGTATAGCCGTCAAGACGCATCAGCACTTCCTCAGGACCGTCATAGTGGCCAAACACACGGGTGTTCATAAGCATACCGCGTGCGGCGGGAGCGTTGAACCATCCGAGGTCGAGCACAGCCTCAGGCTCGCAGGCGCCAAGGAAATGCCATTTGCCGTCGGCCCATGCCTCAACCCATGCATGATTATCATCGGTGTGAGCCCAGCGGGGAGTGTATACCTGACGTGCGGGAATACCCATGGCGCGCAGGGCTGCTACGGTGAAGGTGGATTCTTCACCACAGCGTCCGATAGCAGTGTAGACGGTGAGCAGGGGAGAGTGGGTACGTCCGTCAGAGGGCTGATAAGTGGCCTTCTCGTGACACCAGTGGTTGATTTCGAGTATGGCTTCTTCCATGGACATATCCTTGATACGGGGCAGAAGCTCCTCATAGAATACTTTACGGTGACCGTCAAGAGCCTCATTATTGATACGTACGGGGAGTACGAAGTGGCGGAATTCACGATCGGGCACAATCTTACCCCAGGGGAGTTCTTCGCGGCCACGCAGGGCTACGTCAACGTTTTCCAGAAAGTATTCGCCCGTGCGGTCGGTGATATCGGGCAGGGGCATGTAGGCGTAGAGCACTTCAAGTGCCTCGCGCTGTTTGTCGGTCAGGTCGGTACGGTCAAAGATTTTGAAGTATTCCGGCGCATCGATGGTGGTACGTCGTGCCTCAAAATCGCTTTTCACGGCGGGGGTGGCTATCTGTGCGCTTGCCTCGGAGACGAAGAACATAGAGGAGCACAGAACCAGAAGTGAAGTTAAACTGTTGCGCATTTTGATTATGTGATAAGAGTATGTATTACTTTTTATAAGTGTCGAGGATATCGCGCAGGGTTTTCACCTCTTCTTCTGAGGTGACCATGCGTGAATACTCGTCAGAACCGGGAGCGCCCATAGCTACGCCTTCATGGCGCCACTTCATCTGTGAGGCCACAGGGCGGCGTGCCGAGGCATGGAGTTCGCTTAGTCCGGTAGCGTCGAGCAGGTCTGAGGCATTGGATGAGCTTACACCCGACGCACCGAGTATTATGATACGTCCGTCGGCGGCTTTGTTGAGACGGTTCAACATCTCGGCACCTTCCATTGCCGTAGCTCCGCATCCCGAGGTGAGTATGCGGTCAAATCCCATGTCGATAATCTCTTCAAGAGCTTTCAGTGGGTCGCGGCAGAGGTCGAAAGCACGGTGGAAGGTAAGACTCTTGCCTCCGGCCACTTCAATGCAGCGGCGGCAAAGATCCAGATCGATTTCAGCTTCCGGAGTGAGGGCTCCGATTACGATGCCGTCAACATAGGGACTCGCGGCACATGCGGCCACATCGTTTATTATAGTCTCACGGTCGGCTTCGTCATAACAGAAGTCGCCGCCGCGGGGACGAATCAACACGTGAAGTCGGGTGTGCTCACCTTTGAGCCGTCCGGCGCCACGGATGAATCCTTCCGATGGGGTGACGCCACCCTCGGCGAGTCCTGAACAGAGTTCGATACGGTCGGCACCTCCGGCCACGGCGTTGGCCACGCTCAGGAGGTCACCACAGCATATTTCAAGTTTGCGGGTCATTTTGTCTCGAGTACGATAATATTGTCAATACCCTCCGACACATTTGATGGGTCAGAGAGGTGTTTGTAATACTTAAGCTGGGCAGGGAGAAGATGCAGTGTCACGCCACCGCCGTCCTTCGCCTTATGTGTGGTGAATTCCACCTTCTCGCCACCGTCATACGTAGTCGCGCTCTTGACCTTGCATGTCAGGGGCAGATGCAGGTCGGCTACTTCAGGCGAGGTTACGTGTACATACAGTTTGTCGCCCTTGCGGGTTGTCACTCCCCAGTCCTGTACGGGCACATCGCCTGCGCGGGTACCGTAGATGGTCTCGCCGTAGGTGCGCATCCATTCGCCTATCTCCTTCATGCGTTCGAGAGCTGCAGCGGGTATCTCGCCACTTGGCTGAGGACCAACGTTGAGAAGCAGGTTGCCGCCTCGTCCGGCAGCACCGAGGAGCAGATGGATAATCTCCTTTGTGCTCTTATAATTCTGGTCCATAATCTTGTAACCCCACATGCCGTTCATCGTCTGACACGTCTCGAGAGGCAATCCGGTTACATCCTGTCCCGACAGTCCGGCCGTGTTCTCGCCGGGCAGGTCACGCTCGAATATCTGTATATCTTCGCCGGGAAAGGGTACCTGATGGTGGTTGTTGCCCACCAGGCAGGAGGGTTGCAGACGGTGTATGAGCTGATACTGTTCGGGGAATTTCCAGTCGAAAGGTATGGAGTCCTGTTCGTGATCCCACCATCCGTCAAACCATACTGCGCCTATGGGGCCGTAGTCGGTGAGCAGTTCGGTGAGCTGATTGTTCATGAACTTGTAGTAGGCCGGATAGTCGCGGAGGGTTGTATCGCGGCCTGTCTCGAGCCCTGTACGGCCTGAGGGATAGTCAGGGCGTGTCCAGTCGATGTGGGAGTAATAGAGGTGCAGTTTTATGTCCTGGCGTTGACACTCGTCGGCAAGTTTCTTAAGTACATCGCGACCGAAGGGGGTAGCATCCACGATGTTGTAGTCACTTTCTTTGGTGTCCCACATGGAGAAGCCGTCGTGATGGCGCGTAGTGAAGCAGATATATTTTGCGCCTGCATCCTTGATGGCCGACACCCACTGTTTGGCATCGAAGTGTGCTGGATAGAATCCGCGTGCAGCTTTGGCATATTCGTCGGCCTTTGGGCCGTATGTGAGATACCATTCGCCCTGGCCGAACATGCTGTAGAGTCCCCAGTGGATAAAGATACCGAGCCCGTGGTCGGCAAACTGCTCACGCGCCTCAAGTATTTCCTCGGTGGGAGTGTATACCCATTGGCGGTTAGGGTCCATGGCCATGTATTCGGGGGTGAGTGTGCGTGCTTCCTCACCGGCATGTGCGGCAATAGCGGTCAACATCGCACCTGCGAGAAGGGTTGAGACTTTCATGGAAGGTAGTTGTGAAGTGGTGTGATAATGAGATTTTGAGAAAAAAACAAAGTAAGTGCGTCCGACAACGCCGTCGCCAAGCGACTCATTGTGTTGGACGCACTTATTTTTACGTATCCGTGTACTTCCCGTGGGTCATGCACGGTTAAGCATTATATAGTGCCTCCGGCACTCAGGTGGTTCGTGTGATTAGAAGGGCAGGTCATCGGCCTGGTCGCCACCACCGAACGAGGGGGCGGGGGGCATGGCGGGGCCGGGATTCATGGCGGGAGCACCTCCGAAGGCTGCGGGAGTTGCTTCGGCGGGAGCTGCACCTTCCTTCTCAGCCTTCCAGCCACGGATGCTGGTGTACCAGCGGCCCATGTATTCGCGGCTTTCGATGTCGAAGCTGAGGGTCACCATATCACCCACGTTGAGGGGATACTGGTCGGCACGTTCGCCGAAGAAGTCGAAATGAACCTTCTTGGGATATGTCTCGATAGTCTCAAGCACATATTCGCGCTTTTTCCAGGCATTGCCGTTCTTGGATGTGCCCGACATTTCGGGAAGGGCAACTATGATTTTTCCTTTGATTTCCATATATGTGGGAGTCGTTAATATTAGTAAGTATAGATGGTGAGAGACGATTTTAGCTCAGAGCGGCGATAGCTGCGTTGAGCGAATCGATACGGGCCTGTGCGTCAGCCACCTTGCGACGTTCGCCTTCAACTACGGCTGCCGGAGCGTTGTTGACGAAGCGCTCGTTGCTGAGTTTCGCTTCTACTTTGGCTTTGAATCCGGTATAGTAGTCAAGGTCTTTTCTCAGCTTGGCCAGTTCGGCTTCTACGTTTACAGAGCTTCCGAGAGGTATGTTTACCTCGGTGGCACCTACGAGGAATGTAGCTGCCGAGGGATCTTTTTCGGCGTTATGCACAATCTCCGAAGCGTTCACGAGCTTAATGATGAGGCCGTCTTCAGCCTTGTCCCATGTGCCGAGTACGTGGATGGCCACCTGCTCCTTGTTGGGGATATTCTTCTGGGCACGTACGCCACGCACACCGTTGACTACCTCCTTGAGGTGTTCCATGCGGCCAAGCAGTGCATGGTCAATGGCGTTGACACGGGGAGTGGGGGCATACATGATAGATTCGCCGGGACGACGGTCGCTCAGATGCTGCCACAGCTCTTCGGTGATGAAGGGCATGAAGGGGTGGAGCAGACGCAGCAGGGCGTCAAAGTATTCGAGCGTTGCGCGGTAGGTCTTGATGTCTGAGGGAGAGCCGTAAGCGGGCTTCACCATTTCGAGATACCAGGCTGAGAATTCGTCCCAGAACAAGCGATAGAGAGCCATGAGGGCTTCCGAGATACGGAATTTGCCCATGAGGTCGTTGACCTCCTCGATGGTGGCTGAAAGTTTGTGGCCAAACCATTCCACGGCTTCTGCGGCGGCGCGGGGCTGCTCTATGCTCTCGTCTACCTCCCAGCCCTTTACAAGGCGGAATGCATTCCAGATTTTGTTACAGAAGTTACGTCCGGTCTCGCAGAGTTTCTTGTCAAAGAGTATGTCATTACCTGCGGGAGCCGAGAGCATGAGACCCATACGTACGCCGTCGGCACCGTAATTAGCTATGAGGTCGAGCGGGTCGGGCGAGTTGCCGAGCTGCTTCGACATCTTGCGGCCTATTTCATCGCGCACGATACCGGTGAAATACACATTATTAAATGGCTGCTTGCCTTCATATTCATATCCGGCCATAATCATGCGGGCCACCCAGAAGAATATGATGTCAGGACCGGTAACGAGGTCGGCTGTGGGATAGTAGTAGCGTATCTCCTCGTTGTCGGGGTCAAGTATGCCGTTGAAGAGCGATATGGGCCAGAGCCATGATGAGAACCATGTGTCAAGCACATCTTCATCCTGATGGAGGTCGGCTGCTGTCAGTTTGGGATTCTTCTCGCGGGCCATGGCAAGAGCCTCCTCGGGGGTCTCGGCCACTACGATGCTGCCGTCGGGCAGGTAGTAGGCGGGCACACGGTGGCCCCACCATAACTGACGTGAGATACACCAGTCGCGTATCTCGGTCATCCAGCGGCGGTAAGTGGTCTTGAATTTTTCGGGAATGAAGTGTATGGTGTCATTCTCCACGGCCTCGAGAGCGGGTTTTGCCAGACCCTTCATGTCAAGGAACCACTGATTGCTCAGGCGAGGTTCGGTCACGGTGTCAGCGTTGCGCTCAGAGTAGCCCACCTTGTTCTCATAGTTTTCAATCTTCTCTATGAGTCCGGCGGCCTGAAGGTCTTCGGCTATCTGCTTGCGCACATCGAAGCGGTCCATGCCTACGTACATGCCGGCAGCTTCGCTCACTGTGGCGTCGTCGTTGAATATATCTATTGATTCCAGTCCGTACTTCTGGCCCAGCATATAGTCGTTGGGGTCATGAGCGGGGGTCACTTTGAGGCATCCGGTACCGAATTCGATATCTACGTACTCATCCTCGATTACGGGTATCTCCCTGCCCACCAAAGGCACTATCACGCGCTTGCCGCGCAGATGCTGATTCTTGGGGTCATTGGGGTTGATACACATGGCTGTGTCGCCCATTATGGTTTCGGGGCGCGTGGTGGCCACGATGGCACAGGTATCTTCGCCTACCACCTTATAGCGCAGGTAGTAGAGCTTGCTGTGCTCCTCCTTATATATTACCTCGGCGTCGCTAAGCGCGGTGCGGGCCTTGGGGTCCCAGTTGACCATGCGCTTGCCACGGTAGATGAGTCCCTTGCGGTAGAGGTCGACAAACACGTGGATTACGCTGCGTGAGCGTATGTCGTCCATAGTGAAGGCTGTGCGGCTCCAGTCGCACGATGCACCGAGCTTCTTGAGCTGCTCGAGGATGATACCGCCGTGCTTTTCCTTCCATTCCCAGGCGTGGGTCAGGAACTGCTCGCGGGTAAGGTCGCGCTTGCGTATGCCCTCTGCGGCGAGCTTGGCCACGACCTTAGCCTCGGTGGCTATGGATGCGTGGTCGGTGCCGGGCACCCACAGGGCATTCTTGCCGTCCATACGGGCGCGGCGTATGAGTATGTCCTGAATGGTGTTGTTGAGCATGTGGCCCATGTGCAGTATACCTGTCACGTTGGGCGGAGGAATAACGATAGTATAGGGTTCTCTACTGTCGGGTACGCTGCGGAAGAGCTCATGCTCCATCCAGTAGGCATACCATTTGTCCTCTACTTCCGAAGGATTATATTTTGTGGCTAACTCGTTCATCGGTTAAGTGAGTGTTACTTACTGCGAAAATTTATGCAAATATACGGAAAATAGCTTGTAAGTAAGTCGTAAAAATTATTTTATACTGTCTTCGGGAGTATTTTCGGATGATTTTCACTTGATTGCGAAGGTGTGTGGCGAAGAAAAGTGCTATCTTTGCGGCTGCAAGTCCATAGCGAAATGCCGCGTGAACTATAGTTGTCAATAAGTATTCATCGTAAAATATCAAGAACTTATATGGTTATCCAACGTATCCAGTCGCTTCTGCTCCTTCTCTCAGCCGTGTTTTCCATAGTATATCTCTTTGTGCCTTACGGTTACGCTCCCGAGGGAGTCACCCCGCTATGCTGTCCGGCTATGTGGATAATGACCGCTCTGGCTGCTGTACTCACTTTAGGAGATATATTCCTATATAAAAACACCACGCTTCAGCGCAGGCTGATCGTGGTGTGTGGATTGCTGCTCGTGGCAGTGGCGGTGCTTAGTCTTCTCCCCGTATTCGGAGGCTCAATGGCTATCGGAGCCGGTGACCTGCTGCTTCTTGGCGCGCTGATAAATCTCGGCTTTGCCTTCCGCTGCATCCGTGCCGATGAGCGACTTCTGCGCTCGCTCGACCGCATACGATAAGTTGTTGCCCGCCAGGGTAGGGCAGGGGCTATATTTCTGCTATATATCGGCATATTCGCCGGTGGCGTCGAAGCAGGGGCAGGCCTTGGCTGCGAAGTCGCGATGGCTGTGAATGACGGCTGAAGGATAACGCTCCTTCAGTTGCTTGAGAAGTGTGTGCAGGGCCGCGCGCTGCTGTAATGTACGTGTGTCGGCCGGAGTAGTGCCGTCAGAGGCGACTCCTCCCACGTAGCATACTCCTATCGAACGGCTGTTGTGACCCTTGCAGTGTGCGCCGGTCTGTTGTTCGGGGCGACCTTCCATGACAGTGCCGTCGAGCCCTACGACATAGTGATAGCCTATAGAGCGAAACCCTCTGGCGCGGTGCCAGCGATCAATCTCTGTTACGCTAACGGGTCGTCCGGCCGGAGTGGCTGTGCAGTGAACGATGATTTCTGTGATTTGTCTCATAGCAGATGAATTTATTTATGAATTTGCTGCGCAAAGCTATGTTCATATCGTTGGCTCCTGACGACGGATTCGCCCTTCTGTGCCGTGTGAATGACATCGATTCATTGTCAGTAGAATTGTATATAATATGCAAAATGAGGATTTTCAAGGAGTTGCGGAGTCATAGCTTTGAATTAGTAAAACGCTATAAAAAATATAGTTTGATTAAGTGAAAGACCGTGTTTGTCGGTCTTTTAATCCTGTATGTAAAATTTTCTTAAATAATTTTGTAGGGTGGAATAAAAGTTACTACCTTTGCAGCGACTGTGGACCTGTTTCATTTGCAGCCATGCGAAAGCTCTCCCAGCGCTTCGGATGTGGATTAGCCGGTTTAAGTCATAAATAATCTCAAATCCATTCCCCACATAAAAATTTTCAAGTATGCCTAAATATCATCTTGACCGCCTGGACTGTAAAATCATAGACATTCTCTCGCGCAACGCTCGTACATCGTTGCTCGAAATCGGTCGTGAATGTGGAGTGTCAGGTGCCGCTATCCATCAGCGAGTACAGAAGCTCGTTGAGACCGGTATCATCGACCACTTCGACACCATGATCAGCCCTCGCTCACTTGATCTCAACCTCCGCTCATTCATCGGTATCATGCTGGAGAACCCCGCAGACGCTCCCCAGGTTATCGAGCGTATGCGTGAGATTCCCGAAATCGTGGAATGTCACACCGTGACCGGCCCCTACGACCTCCTTATCAAGGTGTTTGCTCGCGATGCCGACCACCTCTTCGAGATTCTCCACGGCAGCATCGAACCTGTAGGTTCATTCCGCACCGACACCTTCCTCTCTTTCGTAGAGAACGTACGCCGTCAGGTACCCGTTAACCCCACCAAGAAGCGTCGTCCCCTCCCCGAAAACCGTTAATCCCTACTCGTAGGGTCAGGAGATAAGGCACGGATTTAAGCCGCCACTCCTTATTATATATAATATAACAGGGCATGTGCAGTTTCTGCGCATGCCCTGCGTCTTTTCTTCCCCGGTGCGTCAGCCCCGCCTTCATCGGGAGCTGTGTGACACTTCTCAAGGCGCAAGCGGATTAAACTTCGTAAGTCAGGAGCGGGTTAGAATGAAATTGAAATGTTAAAGCCGTAAAATATCATGACTGAATTGTAGAATTATTTGTGCCGTTTACGTATCTTTGTGGTAATTTTGACTATGTGCACCTCAACGCTCTCTTCCAGGGCGCGAGTGGATTCATCTGTCATAAGGTGGCTTAAAGTGCTTAAACCGCTGATTATTAACCAATCAA
This sequence comes from Bacteroides sp., assembly GCA_014801865.1. GTDB lineage: Bacteria > Bacteroidota > Bacteroidia > Bacteroidales > Muribaculaceae > Paramuribaculum. Next base: position 39,795 of record JAAVDH010000040.1, read on the forward strand.
AAAATTCAAAAAGAAACAAAACATACAGTAATTTTTACCTTATGCTAAAACCAATCGTATCAGTTAGCAAATTGCTATTAGCAGCTTCTGTACTTGGTGGTGTGGCAGTTCCCGCTACCATGCAGGCTGCTCCGGCACCTGTAGAACAGAGCTCAAACTCGGCTACGGGTATCGTACTTGATGAGTACGGCGACGGACTTATCGGTGCTTCCGTACGTCTGACCTCTGACCTCTCAAAGGGTGTGTCAACCAACGTTGACGGTGAGTTCGCCTTGGCCAATGTAAAGAAGGGCTCAAAGCTTCTCATCACCTCTGTAGGCTACAGAAACGTAGAAGTAGTGTGGAACGGTACTCCTCTGACCGTACAGATGGAGCTCGACTCACAGACTCTTGACGAAGTGGTGGTAACCGCCATGGGTATTAAGCGTAAAGAGTCATCGCTTACCTACGCTACTCAGGAGATCAAGGGCGACGACCTCATGAAGGTGCAGGACGCCAACTTCGTAAATGCCCTCAACGGTAAGGTGTCAGGTGTGACCATCACTCAGAGCGCCGGTGGTGCCGGTGGTGCCTCCAAGATTCTTCTTCGTGGTAACAAGTCTGTGATGGGTAACAACGATCCTCTCGTTGTAGTTGACGGTATTCCCATGACCAACCAGGTTAAGGGCACCTCAAACTGGAGCTCAGGTAGTGAACTCGGCTACGCCAGCACTTCGGAAGGCGGCGACGCCCTTTCGCTCATCAACCCCGACGACATCGCCAGCATCAACGTGCTCAAGGGCGCTAACGCTGCCGCTCTTTACGGTTCTGCCGCTGCCAACGGTGTACTCATGATTACCACCAAGAAGGGTAAGGAGGGCAAGATCAGTGTTACTGTCAACTCAAGCGTAAGCTTCGAGAATCCCCTCGCAAAGCCCGACCTGCAGTACATCTACGGTACACGTTTCCTCAACGACCCCCAGGGTAATCCTATCAGCATGAGCATCGGTGCTTGGGGTAAGAAGATCGGCACCTATACCGACGCCGAACTTGCTTACGACAAGTCACGTATCACCAACACTGCCCAGCACCATATCGATAACTTCTTCGAAACCGGTACTACCTGGAACAACTCACTCGCCATCTCCGGCGGTACTGAGAAGATTCGTAACTACTTCTCTTACGCAAATTCAAATTCACAGGGTATGATGCCTAACAACTCATACAACCGTAATACATTTGCGTTCCGTCAGAACTACAACCTCATCGGTGGCAAACTTAAGATCGACCTCTCGATCAACTACGCTTACGCCAAGAACGCCAACCGTCCCGGTGGTGGTACTGCAATGAACCCCCTCTACGACCTCTATCGTCTGCCCGGTAACGCCGACATGAACTACTACCGCGCAAACTATATGGATCCCAACGGTTCATGGCAGACAAGTAATGCTGTCGAATTCCTTCTGAACGGTAAGAAGACTTCACAATTCGCTACCCTCACAGGTCCCGCTCAGAACTGGTTCTACCCCTGGACTGCTGACAACAACAACCCCTACTGGATCACCAACATGAACCGCAACACCTCTGTTGAGGAACGTGTGTATGGTTCAGGTGTCATCACCTACGAGATCATCCCCGGTCTTACCGTAACCGGCCGTCTTAACGCCGACCGCTCAAAGATGACCACCATCACCAACCGTTATGCTACCACCCAGCTTCCCTCAGCTAAGGAAGACTATGGTATCTACGGTAACGGCCGTTACAACAGTAACGACTGGTATGTTGACGCTATGGCATCGTATAACAACACCTTCAACGACACCTACTCTGTATCAGCATCAGCCGGTTGGGTAGGCCACACCGTGAAGAGCGACGTATACAGCCAGTGGGTTAACGCTACATACTTTGACCAGTATAGCATGAACAAGCCTCCCCAGTACGCAAACTACTTCCACCCCACCGCACGCTTCAATGGCAACGGTATCAGCGCTTCCAATAGCTCTAACTGGGACAAGGGTCTTTTCTTCACCGGCCAGTTCGGTTATAAGGATATGGTTTACCTCGAAGGTAGCTACCGTGTCGACTGGTATCGTGCCTTCCGTCAGTTTGCCGACCGTGGTACTCCCGACCACTACGGCTACTGGTCAATTGGTGCCAACACCCTCGTTCACCGCTACGTGAAGATGCCCGAGTTTATCTCACACCTCAAGCTCCGCGCTTCTTACTCTGAGGTAGGTAACTCAATCCCCAACGTGGTGTTTGCCAAGACCAGCGTAGACCTCGCTACCGGTGCTGCCGGATCTCCCGTCTACGGTTACTTCGACAATCCCCGTCCTGAGACTTCAAAGTCATTCGAGGCCGGTTTCGATATCTCGCTCTTCCAGAGCTCACTCAACTGGGACCTCACTTACTATAACACTGACCTGACCAACTCTTACTTCCTCGCCGCTACCACCGGTGGTAAGTCAAAGCCCGTTAACACCGGTTCTATCCGCAACCAGGGTATCGAGACAACCATCACTTACGATATCTTCGCAGGTGGCGACTGGACATGGCGCACAGGTTTCAACCTCGCTTACAACGACAACAAGATTAAGAAGACCTTCACCGACGAATTCGGTCAGCCCGCTATGATGGAGCAGCTCATCGCCAACGGTTCTATCGCCGTTCGCTACCAGCCCGACGGTTCTTATGGTGATATCTACGCTCTCGACTTCGTTCGCAATGAGGATGGTTCTATCTATATCGATCCCAATGCAGGTGTGCCCGTTAAGTCTAACAACCAGTGGGCTTACCTCGGCAACATGAACTCAAAGTGGCAGCTCGGTTGGTCTAACACTATCCGTTGGAAAGACCTCTCGCTCTACTTCCTTATCAATGGCCGTCTCGGCGGTAAGTTCATTTCGCTCACCGAAGCTTATCTTGACCAGATCGGTATGTCACAGCGCACCGCCGACGCCCGTCTCGCTGCCGAAGCCAGTGGTCTGATGTGGACCTCAGCCGACGGTTCTGTTAGCAAGCCCGGTATGTATGCCCACGGTACTCTCGTGCCCATCGAAGACTACTACGCTACTATCGGTGGACAGCGTATGGCTACCGAGTATGTATATGACGCTACCAACGTACGTCTCGGTGAGATTTCACTCAGCTATACCGTACGCAATCTCTTCAAGGGTGCTATCAAGGGTATTACCCTGTCAGCTACCGGTCGTAACCTCTTCTTCTTCTACAAGAAGGCTCCCTCCGATCCTGATATCGCCCTCACCACTGCCAACGGTCTCGGTGCATTTGACTTCTTCAACATGCCCGCTTCACGTTCTTACGGTATCAACCTTAAACTCGAATTCTAATCTCTTCCTTACAGTTATACCAATATGAATTTCAACAAACTTAAATACGCCATCGCGGTGCTTCCCCTCCTGGGAGCTACCTCATGTATGGACTTCGATACTCCTTCCGATGAGTTCGCCCCTAATGAAATAGAAGATAACGTGACTATCTTCCAGGGCGATGCTGATGCGTTGGATTTTGTCTACCAGCCCGATGAAGAAAAGGTTGACAGCGTAATCGAGGCTCTCGAGATGGAGTTCGCCCACCTCATCAACGCTCAGACCGCGCTTCTCGGCGGTAAGGACGGTGCACCCCTTCAGGAGCACTACTATCAGCAGGTTTACAGCATGACTGTTGACAACTATGCCGGTTACTTCACCATGATCAACAGCTCATTCATGGAAGGTACCATGGAGACTACCTACTACTATACTCCTAAGTATACTGAGAGTCCCTATGGCCGTCTTCTCAACATGAAGAATGACCTCGCTAACTTCCTCAACCGTCCCGAGACCAACTCTATCGTTGAGCTCAAGGCTGTGGCTCTGCTTATGTTCAACCTCGTGGCTCAGGAAGTTACCGATATCTACGGTGCCATACCCTACGCTGACCATAAGAACAATAAGGAGACCAACCCCTTCACTTTCAACAACGGTCGTGAGATCTACTATACCATCGTAAACAACGTTGACTCTATCAACGCTTGTCTTCTTAATCTTGAAAATCGTCCCGAATGGTATCAGGAGAAACTTAATCAGCTTCTCCGTATGTACGACCAGAGCACTGTGAACCCCAACTATGAGACATGGCGTCGTCTGGCCAACTCGCTCAAGCTCCGTATGGCTATCCATATTGCCAAGGTTGAGCCCGAAACCGCCAAGAAGTGGGCCGAGCAGGCTGTAGCTGACGGTGTTATCGAAGAGAAGAGCCAGCAGGTAGGTGTGTTCGACGGTACAACCTTCGGCTCACGCATCACTCCTCTTCAGGTAATTGAGAACAGCTGGAACGACAGCCGCGTTAATGCATCGCTGATCAGTATCCTCGCCAGCCTCAAGCACCCCTATATGAACTATCTCTTCGATACGAACAGCAACGATATCGTCAACTCTACTACCGGTGACGTTCTTCCTGCCGGTTCAGAAATAGTAGGTGTGCGTGCAGGTCTCCGTATGGAACCCTCACAGCAGTATTTCTCTAACATGCGCGTGGCTTACTCAGGTCTCAACTTCAACAATGACCCCGGTGAGAATGCCCGTTACATGCCCTTCTATATCCTGAAGTGGGCTGAGATCGACTTCCTCCGTGCCGAGGGCGCTCTCCGCGGCTGGAATATGGGTGGCACCGCTGAATTCTTCTACAATCGCGGTATCGACAACGCTGACTGCAGCGACGTGTTCATGTTCCCCTCAGGCGACTACGAAAAGTACCTCCCCGAGTATAAGGAGCTCGAAGAGGCCGTTCCCTATACCTACGTTGATCCCATGGATGACGCTAACAATATCCAGAGCGTTACCAAGATCGGTGTTAAGTGGAACGAAGCTGACGAGCCTGAGACCAAGCTCGAGAAAATCATCACTCAGAAGTACATCGCTACATTCCCCTACAGCTACGAAGCTTGGGTTGACCTCCGTCGTGTAGGTTACCCCTATATCTTCCCCGTTCTCAACCCCACCATGGGTAATGACGGTTCACTCTCATTTGGTGAGATTATCCGTCGCATACCTCTGCCCTTCGGCAACACTCAGGCCGGTCAGAACGACGTGCAGGATAGCGGTATCGAAGCTCTCGGCGGTCCCGACCTGATGTCTACCCGCATCTTCTGGGACGTTGACACCCCCAACCTCTAATACATAGATTCCCATCTATCCCATCCCTCGGGAGGCGCGGCAATAGTCGCGCCTCCCCTTTTTGTATATCTCCCCTTGATTCTTTAATTCGCCTAATCCTAATGGCCTAATCCTAATGGCCTAATACTTAAGTAATGTGAATTTGCTTTAAAAATATACTCTTACATTAAATGTTAAATCATAGGTATGATATCAAAAAAGCGGTTGACAACTTGTGTGTTATTTTGGATAATTACCTATCTTTGTACACTTTAAGTTTATGTCTTCCCGGATGTATGTGTACATACGATACGGGATTTTAATTCTTGGCGTGTCAATCCGTCACGTACATAGCCTTAAATGCTAATCGTTTAACCAATCAATATCAATAATTTACATGAAGAAATCTACTCTCATTAGCGCATCGTTGCTCGCCGCAGCCGCAATGCCTATGGTAGGTTACGCTCAGACAGGCGATAAATCGGTTTATGACCATAGCGCCTGGGAGAATGAGAATGTCCTGAAGCTCTTCTCAGTTGCTTGGGACGAGGGCCGTAACTACCCCACGACCGAGGAACTCAACTCTATCGGCTTGAACTATGTCGATATGGAGATGGTTCGCTCGCACACCCGTTACCGCGACATTACTAAGGATGCCTCGCGTGACCTTAAGTCGGATATCAACCACGACCGTCTGCTGTGGAGCAACTTCCCCGCAGGTTATGGTAAGAATATCGGTGGTTACCCTTCAAGCGACTTTGACCAGGATGTGTTCTCTCTGTGGAACTACACCAACCTCTTCGGCTCATGGAACTACGGCTTCCTGCAGGCCCCCGGTTCATGGGTTGACGCAGCTCACAAAAACGGTACCCGTATCTACGGTGGTATCAAGTTCTTTGAAGGCTGGAACAATAGTGATGAAGAGAAGGCTTTCTTTGACTTCATCAATACCAAGAACGACGACGGTACCTACAAGTACTCACGTGCGTTCGTAAACGCAGCTACCTTCTTCGGCAACGACGGTTATAACTACAACCAGGAGGGTTCGGCTTATCAGAATGCCGACTGGGTTAACTTCCACGCCGAGGTTATGAAGCATGCCCGCGAGCTTAATCTTACCGGTTTCGGTATCGGTCAATATACCGGTAGCTCAGGTCTTACCGCTACTAATGTCAGTTTCCTTTACGGTAGCTCGGAAGGCAGAATCTATGACTGCATGCTCAACTATAGCGGTAATAGACTCGCTCATCGTAATGTGCCCAACAGCCTGTCTGTTGCCGAATCTACCGTAGGTAGTTACGATGGTCTCTATCAGGGTGCTCTTATCGTGAATATGTCTACCGACTTCTGGATGGAGATGAACACCGAGACCACCAAGGCTATGAATATCTGCCTCTGGGGTGAACATGACCAGAGCCGTTTCTTCCAGTTCCGCGTAGGTGAAGACCCCATCTCAATCCAGGAAAACTATCAGCTTCTTCTCGAGAAGGGTTATTCAGGTGCCAACCGTAACCCCCTGAACACCCCTGTCATGAACAATAATTGGGGTTCATTCCAGGTGTCTTCAGGAAATGAAGCATGGAAGCAGCTTAACAACGCTCCCGGTTTCTGCTCTATGGTACCCGAGCGTACCGCCATCAACTTCGCCCTTCCCTTCGAGACACACTTCTCACTGGGTAACGGTGAAAATTACTTCTACAAGGGTAAGGTATCACACGGTTCATGGTACAACATGAGCCAGCAGGACATCGTTCCCACCTATCGTTGGCTTGTTACCAAGAAGGGTGACATGACCGCTTACTCTACCGACCTCGATGTACGCTTCTCTCACGAGGACGCTTACATGGCAGGTTCTTCACTGAAGATCACAGGTGCCACCACAGCAGGTGCTGACGTGGTTCTCTACCGTACCGCCCTCCAGGTTACCGAAGGCAATCCCATGGTGACCCTCGCAGTCAAGGGAGCTCAGGGTGAGACCAACCTGTCAGTCATCATCAAGAAGCAGGGCAG
>JAAVDH010000041.1 GCA_014801865.1 Bacteroides sp.
GGGAGGTGGGCGTATGGCGGAGTGCCGGAGGCACGTGGTTGTGTATAACCGTGGATGACCGCAGGGAGTCCACGGACTCTGACGGCTCTAAACAATGAGTCGCGGAGCGACGATGTCGTCGTATGATCTTTGGATGACACAAAGACCCATCGACGACATCGTCGCTCCGCGACTCCCTATATGATACTTGACCACTTATCCGTGGACTCCCTGCGGTCATCCACGGTTATACACAACCACGTGCCTCCGGCACTCCGCCATACGAGCATCTCCCGCGGCCTATCTCTCCCTGCCATACGGGGCGCCTATTCGGCGAGAGTTTCGCGGAGGAGGGCGATGGCGCGGGGCACAGCGGCCTCTACGGCAGGGGAGAGGGTAGTGCCCAGCGAGGTATATTTCTTGACGCTACAGACGATCATTTCCGTATCGGGGCAGGTGCCCGTGAGGGTAAGGGCCTCAAGAAGATCCTTGAGGCCTATTTCGTGGACGGTGACAAGCGGTGGAAACTCCCCGAAAGAGGGGCGTAGACGCCTGACAGTTCCCTCGGGACAGGAATCGAGCGAAGCATCTATGACGATGAGGCGCGAATAATTCTGTATGTAGCCCATGAGGTGCAGTCCGGCGCATCCGCCGTCGAGCAGATCCACACCGTGCAACGGACCATCGGCTCCTTCTTCCTCGCGCATGCGTTCAAGCTCGCGTATGACGTGTATGCCGAAGCCCTCGTCCTGCAGCACCAGATTGCCGATGCCGAGCACGAGGGTGTCATTCATTTCGCTCATTTCCGGGATGTGAAAGTGGGGTCATTGAGAGTGTCCTCCGGGAAGTTATCGGGGTCACAGTCGTTGACGATACGCTGAATAAGGGTCTTCGACTCGCGGGCTTCGCGTCGGTGTATGGCGATAAATTCGCGCAGCACGTCGCGTCGCACGAACTTCCAGCCTCCGATCATGGAGGAGGCGATACCGTTGCGCTCGATATAGTCGTGGTAGAACACAAGGTATACGTGGATAATCATGAACAGCACGAAGGCCCACATGAGGAAGTGGTGGATGTAGCGCACCACAAAGAAACCGTTCATGCCGAAGAGCATCCATGTGGTAGCCGGCTCGGCCACATTGTTGGTGGTGACGAACATCATCATGAAGCCCGTGGCGATCTGTACGAGCGACAGGAAGAAGAGTCCGAGATAGGTAGTGGCAGCCAGAGAGTTGTGGCCTATGTCATAGACGGGATGTTTGGTCAGCAACAGTATGTCGACCTTGAGGGTCTCGAATATGCTGTGCCATTGGCGGCGCGTCATTGGCACGAAGTTCTGCCAGTGGGCGAAGTGATTGCCCGCAAAGGCCCAGTACACGCGAAAGGCAATGTTGACGGTAAATAGCATACCGGTGACGAGATGGGCCAGGCGCACCCAGCCGAACCAATAGTTGTGGATGGCCTCGGTGGCGTGTTGCACGGCGGGCGGATTGCCTATGATGTAACCGGTGATGCAGAGTATGACGATAAACAGGGCGTTGAACCAGTGGAAGAATCTCACCGGTATCTCCCATACGTATACTTCTACGAGATTGCGTCGGCGACTTTTCATAAGATGAAGTTTTCAGGGGTTGGGAGTATGGGTGGATTACTGGCAGTTGACATCCACGCGGTGGATTACAGTACCGTTCTCATCATAGAGGTGTACGGCGCACGCCATACAGGGATCGAAGGAGTGGAGCGTGCGCACGATGCTCAGAGCCATTTCGGCACTGTCGGCGGCCATGCCCTGTACGGGGGTACCGATGACAGAGGCCTCGAAGGCTGACTTCTGTCCCATGGGGTCACGGGGCGAGCCGTTCCATGTGGTGGGTACCACCATCTGATAGTTGGCTATCTTGCCGTCGGTGATGTGGGAGTAGTGAGCCAGTGCGCCGCGCGGGGCTTCGCTCAGAGAGTAGCCCTTGCAGTCCTGCGGCCATGATGAGGGCTCCCACTTCGAGCCGTTGAACATGGATTCGTCGCCACCCTTGATATTGTTGATAAGAGCGTTGAAGCTGCGTCCCATGTAGTCGGCGGCCTCTACGGCATCCATGGCACGGGCCACGATACGTCCGGCGGTGGAGAACATGTGCTGCATGGTGAGTCCGCAGTCACGTCCGTTAAACTTGTTGGCGAGCTGCTGTAAGCGTGCCAGCGAGCGGTCGGCCAGGTCGCGGGTCAATTCGTTGCCTGCTGCGTAGTTGACGGCCATACGCGCCAGAGGACCGACCTCCATGGGCTGATTGCGGTAGCGCGGGGTCTTGATCCAGCTGTAGGGGCGGTCGCCTCCGAGCCAGTCAAATTGCGATGTAGGACCTGTATAGTCAAGATAGGTTTCGCCTATCGAGGGGTGGAGGCCGCGGTCTTTGCCTACAGAGTATTTATACCAGGCGTTGTTGACAAACTCCTGAAGGCCGTCGAGAGCATCGGGATCGAACTCTTCGATACGGGTGAGGTCGCGCCTCATGACTATGCCGCGACGCGACATGTAGGTATCGGTCTGGCCGTAGCGGGTAGAGGGGAAGTCGCCGTATGAGAGGTAGTTGGTGAGGCCTCCGCCGATAGAAAACCATTGGGGGTAGAAGGCCATGATAGCCAGTGCATCGGGCAGGAACACCTCGTTGGCGAAGGTCTGTACCTGCTCTATGATGCTGCTCACGAAGGCGAGGCGATCCATGTTGATGGCGTTGGGGTTCTGCATGTTGACGGCACATGCCATACCTCCCACAAGATAGTTGGGATGGGGGTTCTTGCCGCCGAAGATGGTCTGTATCTTGCCGATCTCCTTCTGGAATTCAAGGGCCTGGAGATAGTGGGCCAGACCTATGAGATTGACCTCGGGGGGGAGCTGATAGAGTTTCGAGCCCCAGCACCATCGCGAGGTGGAGAAGAGGTTGTTCTTGGGGTTGGCCTCAAGGAATTTCTTGACCTTGCGCTGCACGTCGGCAAAGTATCCGGGCGAATTTTTGCCCCAGGGGCTGTAGGAGTCGTTCAGAGGGGTAAGGCTCTGGGCTATGCGCGAGGCTTCGGCGGGATCGCCTTTGAGGGCGCTGACAATGTCCACCCAGTCGAGAGCATCGAGCTGATAGAAGTGCACCAGGTGGTCGCGGCTCTGGAGGGCACCGAGCATGACGTTGCGCACCATCTCGGCGTTGAAGGGCACTTCGATATCGAGGGCATTCTCTATGGAGCGCACTGAAGCAAGGCCATGCATGGAGGTGCAAACACCGCACACACGCATCACGTAGGCCCACACATCGCGCGGGTCGCGGTCCTTGACTATGATTTCTATGCCGCGCACCATGGTGCCGGTGGAATATGCTTCGGATATAACGCCGTCGCGAACCACGGCTTCCATACGCAGGTGACCTTCGATACGGGTCACCGGATCTACTACCACTTTAATTTCCATCTACTTCGTCTTTTTTAACGGGTAACTCTTCGTTGTTGAGTATAAGCTTGCGCTTCTGAATGTTGGTGACCACGGCGTGTATGCCTACGCCGGCCAGGGTGAGCACCGTGGCCGCGGCTCCCACCTTGTCGGCGGTGGCTTCGATACCTATGCCGTGGACGGAGGGGAGATGGCTGTAGAGAGGCTCCTGATCAAAGTAGCCGGGTTCGGCACAGCCTATGCAGGGGTGGCCTGACTGTATGGGGTAGGATACGCAGTCGTTCCACTTGATTATGCCGCAGGAATTGAATGTGTTGGGGCCTTTGCACCCCATGTAATAGAGGCAGTAGCCTTTCTTGGCGTTTTCATCGTCGAAGCTCTGCACGAACAGTCCTGCATCGTAGAATGCACGACGGTAGCAGGTGTCGTGTATGCGGTTTTTGTAGAACATCTTGGGACGGCCCATATTGTCAAGCTCGGGAAGACGTCCGAAGGTGATATAGTAGACGAGCACTCCGGCCATGACATCGGCTATGGGAGGGCATCCCTGGACGTTGATTACCGGTTTGCCTGATATGAGACGGTGTACGGGCTTGGCTTCGGTAGGGTTGGGGTGAGCGCCCTGTATGCAGCCCGAGCAGGCGCAATTGCCCCAGGCGATGATGGCTGCGGCCCCCTCGGCCTCTTCGCGGAGTATCTCCTCGGCCGAACGTCCTGCCAGGGTGCAGTAGCCGTATGAGCCGGTGGGTATCGAGCCCTCGACGCAGAGTATGTATTTGCCGTAGTTCTCCTTGATGGAGGCCTCCTTGGTCTGTTCGGCTACATGGCCAGAGGCGGCCATGAGCAGGTCGTCGTAGTCGAGGCTCAGCAGTTCGAGCAGTATCTTGCCCACAAGGGGGTGGGATGCGCGTATGAATGACTCACTGCAGCAGGTGCACTCCTGAAAGTGCTCCCAGATGACGTGTACGCGCGGTTTGTTTTCGAGAGCCTCCACTATCTGGGCCACACCGCTCTGGTGGAGCCCCATCATGGCACCCATCATGCCGCAGAATTTCAGAAATTCGCGTCGGGTGTAGCCTTTGGCCTTAAGCTCTTCGTAGAAGGTCTTCTGTGCCATAATCGGTAATATAAGGTAAGGGATTAGTTATCGGATCAATTATCGAATGAGTGATGAAATGTGTTGAGTCAGCAGATACGCGGCAGTTGTTCGCCGGATAGCATCTCTACACCACGGCGGTTGCCCAGCGGCATGCGCAGCCATACGCGCGACCCTTCGGCATCGGCGGGAAGCACACGGCCTATGATGGCTCCGCGTTCACCATGGGCGCTACGGCGCACTGCGGCAAGAGCCGCTTCGGCTTCGTCGGCGGGAACTACGGCTATCATCAGTCCCTCGTTGGCCACATATAGCGGATCGAGACCTAAAAGTTCGCAGGCTGAGAGTACGTCGGGGTCTATGGGTATTGCCTCCTGGTCTATCTCTATGGATACGCCGGAGGAGGCAGCAAGTTCGTTAAGAGTACTGGAGAGACCTCCGCGGGTAGGGTCGCGAAGCACACGCAACCCGGGAGCCACGTCAAGGAGATTGCTGACGATATCGCCTAATGAGGCAGTGTCGCTGGTGATTGATGAGGAGAATTGCAGGCCCTCGCGCACTGACATGACAGCCATACCGTGACGCGCTATGGGGCCGGTGAGTATCACGGCATCGCCCGGACGCAGGTTGGCAGGGTCAAGATAGAGGTCGGGGCGCACGAAGCCTATGCCGGAGGTGTTGATGTACACACCGTCGCAGCGGCCGCGCTCAACGACTTTGGTGTCGCCGGTCACAATCTCTACCTCGGCTTCACGGGCAGCCTCGGCCATAGTGCGTACTATGTCGCGCAACTGGCTGATGGGCATGCCCTCTTCGATGACAAACGAGGCTGAGAGCCAGCGGGGCACCGCACCGCAGCAGAGCAGATCGTTGACAGTGCCGTTGACGGCAAGGTCGCCTATGTTGCCCCCGGGGAAGAATAGCGGGCGTACCACGAAGGTGTCGGTGGACATGGCCACACGGGTGCCCGAGAGGTCTTCGACAGGAGCCGGCATAATGGCGCCGTCGCCCCCGCGGTCAAGGTAGGGGTTGGTGAAGAAGGGGTGGAACACCTCGTCAATCAGACGCTGCGTCATGCGTCCGCCGCCGCCATGGGCAAGTTCTACAGCTCCGTCAAGGCGGTCGGGCAGGGGACAGGTGGGAGTATTGTTCATCTCAGTCAGTAACTTCAGTTTCTTAAGTAACGGTAATGGGCCGCACATACACCCTCGGATGACACCATAGGAGCACCCACGGGATGGTCAGGGGTACATTCTCGGCCAAAGGCTCCGCAGGATGAGGGAGAGCACAATCCTTTCATGATGGAGGGTGCAAGGCATCGGTGGCCGTCAGAGGAAGTATCGGAGGAGGGAACGGATGAGAGAGATGAGGGTATAGGTGTAGTGAGATTAAAACGCTTACGGGCATCAAATTGTTCAAACTCGGGGCGCAGACGCATGCCTCCGCCGGAGATTTCGCCCATGCCGCGCCACTGGCTGTCACAAGGCTCGAATACCCGTCTTATAGCCTCTACGGCGCGTGGTGAACCCTCAGGACTCACTACACGTCCATAGGCGTTGACTACTCCTGTTTCGCCCCGCTCAAGCATCTCGGCGGCGCAGAGTATGCCCGCGAGCATATCTACCGGCTCAAAACCGGTGACTACCACGGGCATACGCAGGTCGCTAGCAAGAATATGGTAATCGTCAAGTCCTGTCACGGCACACACGTGGCCGGCCGCCAACAAGGCGTCGACACGACTCTCAGGATCATCGACCACGGCGCGGACAGCCGCCGGTACGGTAAAGAGCGATGTGAGCAGCGAAAGGTTCTTTACCCCGCCGCGGGCAGCAGCCTCGGCTAGCAGGGCATAGACGGGTGTAGTCGTTTCAAATCCGATGGCGAAGAACACCACCTCGCGCGAGGGATTGTCGCGGGCTATGGTGAGTGCCTCCAAGGGGCTGTAGAGCACACGCACGTCTGCCCCCGCAGCACGGGCACGAAGCAGGGAAGTGATGGCCCCCGGAGAATCGTGGCGTACAGTGCCTGGCACACGTATCATGTCGCCGAACGAACACACCGTCACCCCCGGGCGCATGGCCAGCTCTATGGCCTCATCGACTGTAGAAGCCGGAGTGACACACACCGGACATCCGGGGCCATGTATCATAGTGATGCCCGCCGGAAGCAGCTCCTCAAGGCGATAGCGCGAAAGCGTAAACGTCTGTCCGCCGCACACCTCCATGATGCGCCAGCCGCGCGTGGCCACCTCCGTGAGGCGCCGCAGCTGCGCCCGCATCGTAACCCCGTCGCGATACAGACCCATATCAGTCAGGGCCTCGTCGGCCGTCATACTCCTTACGGTAGCTCCATCGGCCATAGAAACAGTAGTGCGGATATCAGACATATCAGTGTTCATTCTCCTCAGAATGGTGGGTCATCAGTTCAAGATCGTGCAAAGCCCCGATAGCCGTGTCAGCATCCATAACCGACACCGCCACACCGGCATGAGCCACTATGTAATCGCCCACCTGCGCATCGACCGTGTCGATACACACCTGACGGCGCACACCATGAAAATCAACCTCAGCCATCGTCAGAAGCTCATCCTTCGCGATACTGACAATCCTACCCGGAACAGCAAGACACATAAAACTATATTATATTATTTATTCTCTCTTTTTTTCTAAATCGAATAATACCTGACTCCGCCTTACGACGGAATTAACACGTAAAGATAGCCACAAATCACCTCATATCATCAGAAAAAAACAGAAAAAAACTCGTACACCCGCAATAAATCTTCACCCTTACATAATAATTCCTACCCAAAGATTGTTAGTGATAAGAAAAGTGCCTACTTTTGCAGCCCTTAACCTCGCATATAGCGAACAGTTAGGGCGAACGGTAATGCACCTGTACCCAACGGTAATGTACCTGATCCAACCCGAAAAATAATTACAATTATATAACCCTTAACACCATACGACTATGTACTGGACACTCGAATTAGCCTCAAAGCTTGAGGACGCTCCCTGGCCTGCAACCAAAGACGAGCTCATCGACTACGCCATGCGCTCAGGCGCGCCCCTTGAAGTCATCGAAAACCTTCAGGAAATGGAAGACGAGGGCGAAACCTACGAATGCATCGAAGACATCTGGCCCGACTACCCCTCCAAAGAAGACTTCTTCTTCAACGAAGAGGAGTATTAAGCCTTATTATTTGACTTAAAATACTAATAATCAGCCATATAAACAATAATTATTTGTTTGTATGGCTGGTGTTTTATGGTCTGAAACGGCAAAATTTGTTTGTATTAACAGCTGAATTTTGTCGTTTGTTTGTATATAATACGACTCGAATATTTCTCCTCCGGAATATTCCTATTTCATATAGAGGAGGAGTATTCCGGAAGATTTGGCAGTTACACTTTAACTGATATTGACTATATAAGAATCTTGGAGCACTTCTTCAAGGGATTTGCCGTCAATCTTCACTGTATCCCAGACACTTTCATTGCAGGTAATCATATAAAGGATGTCTTACTCGTAATAATCATGACTATATCTATCTCCGAGTTGGTCATAAATATAATCTCCGACCTCCTTTTTAAATCTAAAAATGGGAATAGGACAGTTCTCTGCATGAATACCATAGAAGTTCCCATTTCCAACGTAGTAGAATATCATGTTGAACCCGCCCTGTTCAATATACGTTTGGAAGATTTTCTTTGATACTGACGATTTTGTCTCACGTCTATTTTCAGGTTGCCAGCCGGGTTGCCACATTTCGAGATTCTTACCCTCTCCAAAAAAATTGGGTATGACAACATCATGGTTGCGTTTAGTCATGTTTTGTGGATGATTATTCATCTGTGTTTTGCTTTATTATATTCAATAATCTTTTAAATAATTGAATCATTAGTGTCCACTAAAAAATCATAAGAATACTTTTAAATTATTGCAATTCAATTTATTGTATAGAAATTTGGAGTCAACGGATTTAAATTTATCTTTGCGGTCAGAATCAGCCCGTTATGAATAGAGACAGATACGGTTTCGCTTAATTAGTCCAGTTCCTGAATCGCAATTACTTCGATTATTTAGTGCTTAGGTATGATGGTGACAAGCATGTGAAAAAGCTATACTTGTTGGAATCAGTTACTTACACTGATGTTTGGTCAACTCTCCAATCGTGAGAGTCTGCGAGATCTCATCATTGCAAGGGAGCCCACGCAGGGAAACGCTATCATCTAGGAATCGGAAAATCTGTAACGACATTAATGGTGTTTAGTGTATTATTATCACTTAAGTGATCAATTAATTACAGACATATCAGTTTGTTGGCACAATATTTGTTATAGAATATTAACATAAATAAAGAGAGCCTATGATTCTATTTTTACAATTACCCCCTTCGATGTCTGCTTCCAGAGAGAAGCGAAATATTATTGAGAACATAAAGAAAAGTAAACATCCCACTTGGAGTTACGAGCAGGACTTGGATGAAAATGATGTGATATTCCACAGCCAGGACCAGCATGTGTTCTATGCAGAGAAGAATGTGATTTTCCTCGTTAGTACCGAGGAAAATAATGTGGTCTTTGAATCAAGCCATTGGTCTGACAACCCGAAACCGGATGAGGAGCAGTTGAAGCATCATGTAACGAGACTGTTTGCAATGCTTTTGAAAGACTACTATAAAGCAGGAGTATCAATTCAATAGTATAAATTATGAAAGCAAAACGACTCAAGTATCGAATGACAATTCCGGCAACGGTGTTGTTGATTCTATCTTCCTGCACCTCTTTCCCGAAAGAGAGCGTGGATATGTCGGCAAAACTTGATCGACAGATTTTGGCTCTTCAACAGGCGAACGTCGGTCTTATAACTCAGGTTTATGAGGATAAGACCCGGCAGATGACGGAATATCTTGATAGTGTGTGGTTCCCGGCATATCTGACACAACTCTTCGGCAAACCGGAGATTCAGGATCTTTGGAATATGGCTGTTGATTCAGAAGATATATCCGTCAGGACTGGGATAGCGGCTTTTATTATGAGGGAGGCTATCGACCGTTACAATGATGAGAAGGAGTTTCTTCTCTTGCCGATTACTGCTGAACGGGATTCTATGATTGCCATTCATGCCGGAGAATATAACAAGGCAACGGAGATGAATTACTCGATAGGTCGGCTTCTTGAATCCCAGTATGAGGTTAAGAGCGCGTATTACCGTATGCTCCCCGAAGGACAGGCAGAACGTCTGGATTCCGCACTTCACAATTTGCTCATAAGACTTGATTCACGACTTCAGCAGATTGAAGTCGGAACAGGACTTATAAAGGACACCTATATACAGCTTAAGGATTCATTGAAACGGATAAAGTGAGCCAAAGAATAATCCCAATATCAGACAATATGAAAGAAAAGATAGAACAAGCAAAAAGAGCCTCGGCGGAAGCCGCTTTGGATACCCGTATAGCGACGGCAGAGAAAAGAGAGAAGGTAACGGGTAAAGACTTCTTCAAGGAAGTCCTTGAGCAACTGCAATCCTCAACTGTCCCACAGTCAGAGGTGGATTAGTTGAAAGAAGCCTTGAAGGATTCAACCAACTGCAATCAGAACGTTGCTCACCTCCTCCAATCCTGCTCCAACCTCTCCTCCTTCATTAAGAAACTCCTATAACCCTCAAAACACAAATATAAATAATTGATTCTACTACTATAACATGGCTAAACTTTCAGATAGACAACAACTTTTTTTCTCCAGATTTCAAACAAATGAAGGAGCTTATTTCTTTAAAATCCGTGAGCGCATTATAAATAATGATATAATTGCATTATTCAATGAGATTGAACGTAGTGCTACTGAATTTTCCTCGTTGACTAAATTCATAAGAGCTGAGGTTATACTTGATTCAGGCAAAACGGCGCGTAGCAGTTTGTTAGTGTTTAGAAATTCTTTTGTACCTGATTTCATGAGAGAAATTTCTAAAATATTTCCCGTGAAAGAACAATTGATTTGCTACATGCTTGTCATAGAAATTGACGACTATATTGTGTTATTTTCACGTCACGCCAATGGTCAATCTGAATTCAAGAAGAAGCTGAGTCATATCCCTGCCAAAGAACTGGCCGGTGCTTTACTATCAATGAATTCTGTGTTTACCCAGATGCGTTTGGCCAGTATGAACATGAATCCTGATGCTTTACGTAACAAGTCATATGAAGGCGACAATCTCTCAGTCGCCATGCCAATGTTCGATTCAGGGCATAATATTGTCAAAGCAGCCAGAATTCAAACCGAGAGTGGGATGGTTACAATAAGTTTATCCACCTCAAGATTATCCAAGATTGGAAGCGCACGAAAGTTTATAAATGAACTCTGCGAGTGGTCAGATAGGGTTATAGATGGAATTAAAAATCCATATGATATTTCAACAACATTGCTCGGACAGTTCTCTGCTCCGATACGTTGGGAGGAATATGATAGTCTTGGAATAACCCCAGCTTTCCTAAAGGTTGATTCTCACGAGTTGATTCAACTTATGGTTCAGGAGAATAAGAAAATCATGTACAGAAATTCTGTAAAAGATGAACCCAAGGAAGTGTCAGAACGGTTTTTTAATAAAATAATTGAGCGATGTAGCAATATCTTCACACTATCCTCAGCCGGGGAAGAAAATATTTATAAATGCGATGGAACTTCTCTGCTCACTATCAAAGAGGCAAAGAGAGGTTTGGCATTGTCAGGTAAAAAGATATTAGAAAAACTTTATGTGGCAAATGATAACGAGTCCACAAGATTAGTCTCCTACCTTAACCAGAAAAGATGTTTCTTCGTAGGCTTTTCGGATGTGGCATATATTTATTTTAATGGTGCGCTCCACAAGGATGGTGATATTGGAGCCACCATGCAAACAGTTCTGTCGATATTCGAAGATATTGCGGATATGAATGGAGCAACCACAGAGAAAGGGGATCCAACTGCAACTTCTACAGCGTTTGAGAAAACATCCATTTTCCACGTAGTTGAGAAACACTACTCCGAAAAAGGTGCCACTCACATTATTTGTGATGACCTTGGAGATGAGTGGGCTGACCATATTGTTCTTATGCCGGATAAAATAAGTTTTGTTCATTCTAAGAGCCATCCCCAATCAGGATTGTCTGCTTCAAACTTTCAGATTGTCATAGCTCAGGCTATAAAAAATATCGGTAATATCCGAAGATTGGATATTGACGGTAAGGTCAATGGTTGGACGAAAAAGAAATACAGCACTACTAACATTGATCATTGCCGTAAAGGAAATATCAATACATTTGCCAAAGAATACAAGAAAGCACAGATCTCTCCGAATACAGTAAGAGAAGTCTGCATTGCGGTTAATTTTATAAGTTTATCAAACTTGAAGAATGCGTGTAATGAGATTATTGAAAAAGGTCATCATTCTAAAATCGGCAGCGTAATCCAGCTAATATGGATGTTGAGCGCATTTATCTCATCCTGTAGAGATGCCGGACTTCAAGCAAGAATACTTTGCCGAGAATGAGGTGATAAGATTGCTAAAGTACAATGAGGAAGGAGAAATCTGACAAGAATATTTGGTTATCTTGCAGAAAATCCGTATCTTTGCGAACAAATCATTGACAGTAGGCATTCCTATTTTATAGAAGTGCGTATTTAGTTCGTATTCATAGGCATTGAAAAACTATGATTACCGGACAACAAATTTCAAGATTATGAGCGAAAACCGCAAATCCGCCCTTAAAGCCATATACAAGGACGGTTGGGGGTACATCAAAGACCTTCAGGAAAAGATAGGTAATGATCTTCTCTCAGAATTTATTTCCGTGGGATTCATTATTTGTGGCTATACTCGCACAAGCAAGACATGGAGAATATCCAACCTCGGAAAAAGTTATGTGCGTGATCTGGATCTCGCAAATTAAGTAACGAATAAAAATATCTTGTTAATGGATGGAGAATATCCATCCATTTTTTTTGTAAAAACGTCAGAATATGTGTTTTGTAGTCCTATGGATTCCTACTGTGAATCATATCCCTATTCCTTTTGACAATCCACTGTTTGGAGGAGTAAAGGATTTCAATATATCAGACGACCCGTCAGAGCCTTTCTTTGTGAGGGTAAAAACTATGGGTAGAGACATTGATATACTGATTCAGAAAGAGGATAGTACTTCCGAATTTGAACACTTCCTGACATTGCATTATCTCGACTTCAGCCATAACGGAATGGTCAAATATTCTTTTGAGGCTAAGTTCCTTGAAGATAGCGAATTCGGTTTTGACGATAGGACCTTCCCGGAAGCGATATATCATCTAATCAAGGGTTTTTATCATATCCATGAGTTCCATGAAGATGAAAGCGACTCATCGTTCAAACCATTTGTAAGCGCAGAGGATATTGACATACATGAAAGAGATAACCTTGCATTGCGGCATTATCTGAAAAATCATGAAAGAGCCGTTCTTGACCTTGTCAATAGCGCAAAACGCTTATTGCGACATGTTACCGATCTTGAAAAGAATGGACAGGGACACGAGTCAATCAGAGAATATGATTCATTTCCGGATATGTACGTAATGGCATTGGGTTACGATACATATATCAGGTCTCTATTTGAATCCGTATATAATAAAGAATGTAGGATCACCAACGAGGATAAGGAATTAAGAAGGAGAGCCTTCAATCTTGAAAATTCAATACGGTATTTTAAGGCCCTTTATGTCTATTTTGACACAAGGATTAGACAGAAAAATTATGTTTCCATACTGAAAAAGTCAGAAGACAATCTGAGAAATTCTGAAGAAAGCCTAAGACGGCTGGAAACAAATTTGCAAGCGACACAGGAATCCCTTAATCTGTCACAACAGAACCTTGATACGGCAGGCAATACCCTTAGAACTTCTGAAAAGAATCTCATTGAGACAAAGAACGCTGCTAAATCATCAACACATTGGGCGATTTACAGCATAGTATTCAGTGCATTGTTCAGTATATTAGGCTTATGGTATTCGGTAAAGACATCCAATGACTCATCAGATCAGCTTGAAGAGGTGAAATCGCAACTGATAGAGACATTGAAGGAAGTAAAGCAGGGTATTCCTGATGATGAAAGTAATAAGACTCAGGCAATACTGGAAGAACCAACAGCTTTCAAGACCGGTACAAATAAAAACTATGGATCAAAAGGGTCAGCATTTTCTAATAGGAACCTCACGGTTGAGGAGAATAATCGGTCAGTAAAGGAAGCGTCTTCAGAAGATACCCGGATAGAAGAATCAAAGATGAGCAAGGATTCCTTGAAATAGTGAGGTATGCTGAAAAAGCAATTTATATAGGAAAATCAACCGGACGGTCTTGTGAGTGCCGTCCGGCAATTTTTTTGATGCTTCAATTCTTCTTTGTAAGCCATGCGTCGCGTTTTATCCT
Organism: Bacteroides sp.; assembly: GCA_014801865.1. GTDB lineage: Bacteria > Bacteroidota > Bacteroidia > Bacteroidales > Muribaculaceae > Paramuribaculum. The sequence goes on from JAAVDH010000041.1 coordinate 13,947, forward strand.
GCACTCTTCCAAAGTGGGTGCTACCACTGAAAATAACTCGCCTTCTTCCGTGCGGTAGTCATACATTATTCGGCTCACTCTCTTTCCTCTCTGTCTGAGGTAAAAGGTTTCAAACTGCTCCTGTCCTGCAAGAGTGGAGGATATTCCGTTCTTTGTCATTCGTGTCATAACTATTTGGATTTATGACCTCCGCCACTGACGGCGGAGGTCGTGTTAAACTTATGCTCTCTTTCTCTCGGCAATCATCCGCTTGTTGGTGTTGATGATTTCGGCAATCTCCTCGGTGTATTTGCAGACCTTATTGGCGAAGGCTCTGCATTGTAGTATTGAGTAGTCGTTGAGCGAGATTTCAACGGTGGCTATTGTCTTGCCCTCCATTGTAGCGGTGAATACCAGCGTGTCGGCTTTTAGGTAGTATCTTGCCGAGCCTACATAGATATGCTGGCTTTCTCCCTGCTCGTAATACTCGGCTAAGCTGTCAAGGGTGTGGAGATTGATTTTTTCGTCTGTCATTGCCAATCCGATGTATCTGCCTTTGAGTTCCTCAAATGTGGCTTTATCTTCTTCCGCTCTCTTTCGGTCTGCCACCATCCGCTCCTTCGCTCTCAGTCGATTGACCTTCTCTACATGGATGTCGTGTGCGGTCTTTAGGTCTCTCTGTGCTATCAAAGAGGGGGAATTGAGGTCTTTGCCCATACGCTCCAACATCTTGATATAGTCAACCCACATTCCTACGTCAGTGAACTTAAATCCTGCTCTCTTGGCAATCTTGATTGTATTCCAATATCGCTCAACGTCTGCGGTACTGTGGCAAAGATAGCGAAGCATTTCAATGTCGTTCTCCTTCATCAGTGTCTCGGCTTTGGAATTGGTCAGCAACTGCTGAAAGAGAGTAATGGGGTGTATTTGATAGGTGGAGGTCTTGAATCCATTGCGCTTAATCGTGTCAGTTATCTTGATTTTCGGATATACCCATTGTCATGCGATGTGGTGGTATGCGTCATTGTCATTCCTTATCTCCAATGGAGAACCGAAAGCAAAGGAGTCAACATATATTCCTAATGTGCGTTGAAGTCCGATTACAGTCTTATTGCCTTTATTGCCAATCCAGTAACTGCCGATTTCAAGAAATGCAGGTTCTGCCTTCATACCCTTACGCATTTCCACAATCATAAGGAACATTCTAACGACCTGATAACCTCCCTTTGTGGTGATTACGTTGAAATAGGACTTGTCGTGGATAACACGTTCCTTAGTGTCCTTGATTTCAATGATTGAGCCACATTCGGGGCAGAGGTGTGTTCCGTTGCGCTCCTCCTTCCACTCGTGTCCACATTTCATACAAGTACATATTCCGGATTTCAGACGGAAACCATAGTGATTGATTGTATTGCCGAATGCCCATTCCTTTTGGCTGGGGGTGAGCGGGCGGAGTTACCAACTCAGTGCCAATATCTCTTGCTGTTTTTTATTTCTCGGTTTCATAGTCATGTATTTTAGAAGTTATCAAATAGACTTGGGGTAGTATTTATCTCTGCACCTTTCTTCGGTGTGGTTATGATAGACTTGGGGTAGGATTTCGGAGTGTTCTCCCTGCGGATTTGCCGGAGTTGCTCTTCCTTGTATTCCTGCATAGCCTGCTCTTTGAGTATTTCCTTATCCTCCTCGGATAGTTCGGGCTTTGATACCACGATGTTGCAGTTCACCTTTCCGCAGTCCTCAATCTCGTTCTCGTCAAAGTAGTGTACCAGAATATTGAGTCCCTCTTTGTCATCCACCACGCAAAGACCGCTTCTCTGTATCTGTGAGCATAGATATTTGACCGCTCCCTCCATACTCTTTGAGTGGTTCGCCATTTTGATAGCGAAACAGGGTTCTGTGATACACCGCTCATGCAACATCTGTTGCATTACTGCGAGTGCGGAGTCGTTTGATTTGGCGACGGAGTTTCTATTTTTAAGGGTGTCGCCGATTCCATTGGAATTCATTGTTGTAGCCATAGTCGTAATTTTTAGAATGTAATTAACCAAAAGATTATCATTAGGGCGGTTACGATTGAGATTACCCAACCCATGCCTCGGAATATCGGTCTGATGAACGCCCACAACATCAATCCTATGATTGAGCCGATAAGAATTGCTATCCACTTGGCAACCCTTTTTATGCGGTTGAGACTGGAGAGGATGCTTTGCCTCCTCTAACTGATATGTTGTTGTTCGTTTTCATCGTGCGGCATTTTTGATGGGTCTATCGACTATCGAAGTTTTGCTTGCTCGTTGAAAGTATGGTGTGCGGAGGCAATAAAGGGCTGTTCGCCTTCGGCTGAAAAATACGAGCTGACCAACGGGAGGTCTGGAGATTTTTCAGTTGAAAGGCAAAAGAATAGCCCTGCTCCGCACGTTTTCAATTACGAGCAAGCAA
>JAAVDH010000042.1 GCA_014801865.1 Bacteroides sp.
GACTCAATGGCAAAGGGTGTTGCCAACGTAATTACCAACAATCTTGGCGTTAAGGTCAAGGACGTAATGAAAGACGGCATACGTCATGAGTTCGCCGACGAGCGTAGGGAACTTCGCGACATCGTCAGCGACCTACGCTATCGCGTCCAGAATATGATCAACGGTCAGTGGTGGCTGGCAATCCCTAAGTGGGTATATATCCTCTTTTGCGTTCTATTTCTCGCTGCCGGAGGTTTCGGCTACGGATTCTTCTATCTCTTGGATCAGAACAGCCGACTGAGAGAAATAGAATGGCTGTACCGCAGGGAGCGTACTCTCTACCGAACTGAGAAAGACCTTCAGTTGCTTATCAATCATGAAAAGGAATTCTTCACCGGAACTCCTCAAGAACAAGACAGCATCAAAGAATTAATTCACTACTGGGAGCACAAAGGAGGCTACGACAAAACCTTCCTCTACTTCGCTCCAACCGAAGATTAACCACCAAAGCCACCGAGAGCCTCTATCTTCTCGGTGGCTTTTCTACATCTAAACGCCTCATAATTTGGTCTTCTCCCTCCAAAAAAGATTTCAAGAGTTTGCCCAAAGATTTGGTAATTTCAGGATTATTTGCTAAATTTGCCAAAAATTGACAAATCAAAAATTGACAAATATGTTTTTTGCTCAGAAACTGAAATCTTTAAGAGAGGAGCACCGCTATATGCAACGGCAGATAGCGGCCATACTTGATATTGATACTCCTATGTATAGTCGTATTGAACGAGGCGAAAGATTCGCTAAAGAAGAGCATATTCCGCAATTAGCAAAATTTTATTCTATAGATGAAAATGAACTACGTCAATTATGGTTAGCAGATAAAGTTTATGATGTCATCGCTGGAGAAGAAGCAGCAAATGAAGTTCTAGATATAGTTTCTGAGAGTATTGTTGAATATGGAAAAAATAAAACAGGTTACTGAATTGGTGTCTCGTTTCCAACGTGACTATGATTATTTCAAATCTGATCGTTATAATGAAACACTTTTAAGAAGTGATTTCCTCGATCCCTTATTTGAACTACTGGGTTGGGACATAAAAAACACTCAGGGCAAAAGTACGAGCGAAAGAGAGGTTCTTTTGGAAGAGCCTCTAAAAGCTGATGCTCTCTCAAATACAAAAAAACCTGACTACACTTTCAGATTATTTTCGGATAGAAAATTCTTTCTGGAAGCAAAGAAGCCACATGTCAAGATTGAAGTTGAGGACGCACCTGCTAAGCAAGTGCGTAGATACGGTTATACTGCAGGGCTTAATATTTCAGTTCTCTCTAACTTTGAATACCTATTTATTTACGATACAACCATTCCGGTCAACGAGAGTGATAACCGCGAGAAGGGATTAATCAAGAGCTACCATTACACTGAATTCATGGATAAATTCGATGAAATTACCTCATTGTTGAGCCATGAAAGTGTTTATAGTGGAGAATTTGATAAAATTTGGGCACACATTGAACGCAACGTGAGCCATAAACCTGTGGATGAACTGTTTCTTGAACAGATTAATGAATGGCGACTTTCTTTAGCGAATGAAATTCACAAGCAAGAGCCAGAAATGCCACTTGATCAACTGGGAGATGTAGTTCAGAGCTACATCAATAAACTGTTGTTCTTACGCGTTTGCGAAGACCGCAATATAGAGGACTATAAGGAGTTGCTATCGGTAGCAGAACAAGATAATGCAGCCGGATTGGTAGGTTTATTTCACAATGCAGACCAAAAATACAATTCAGGACTTTTCGACGAGTTCCTTGCCCCTCAGTTAATCGGTAATATTTCCTCCACATTCTGGACAATTGTCCGTCAACTTTATTATCCTGAGACACCTTATTCATTTGCGGTGTTGTCATCTGATATGCTTGGCAGGATTTATGAGATATTCCTGTCTAAGCGCTTAGCCTTAAAGGATGGCGAGCTTACTATTGTTGACAAACCTGAAAATGAAGATAGGGATGTTGTAACAACTCCCACATACATTATTCAGGAAATTCTAAAAAGAACTGTTTTACCGGTAATTAAAGGGAAAGATATAGACCAACTATGCAAGTTGAGGTTTGCGGATATTGCATGTGGCTCGGGTGCGTTTCTATTGGAACTATTCCAATTGCTGTGTGATGTGATGACTGATTACTATGAGCAGCATGATGTACACGTATTGAATCAGACTGGTATTGACAGTTATAGGTTGCCATATGCAATGAAAGTAAGGATACTGACGCAGTGTATATTCGGAGTGGATAAGGACTATAATGCCACAGAAGCCACAAAGTTTGGCCTACTATTGAAACTACTTGAAGGAGAAAATGTTAATACTCTCTCCCAACATAGACCTATATTGCCAAGTCTATCAGCTAATATCCTATTTGGTAATAGTCTATTGGAATCGGAGGATGTTGCAAATGCCGAAACCAGAGAAATTATCAATACATACGATTTCGGAGATCTTAAATTTGATGTAGTTGTCGGAAATCCGCCTTATATGTCCTCTGAGGATATGAAGAATCTTACATCATTAGAGTATCCACTATACCCGAAGAAATACAAATCTGCATATAAACAGTATGATAAATACTTCCTGTTCATTGAAAGAGGTCTTCAACTTCTGAAGGAAGAAGGATTCTTGGGCTACATCATTCCAAGCAAATTCATGAAGGTTGGGGCTGCTACCAAGTTAAGAGATATAATTGCGCGAGATCATTATCTTGCTGAACTTTTATCCTTTGGGGCAAATCAGGTATTCATGGGAAAGACCACTTACACATGTCTGCTGATATTGACAAAACGAGAAAATCCGACTTTCAAATATCAAGAGATCTCAAATCTTTCTCAGTGGCGGAATCGTCTTATTCCGGATGAAATCACCGAACTTGAGGAAGCCGCCATTGGCTCTGACACATGGGCTTTATTCTCGAATAAATATGGCTCACTGTTTAATAAAATATATAGAGATGGGTATACCTTGGAAGATGCAGTAGGTAGAGATAATATTTTTAATGGGATTCAAACGAGTGCCAATAAAACTTATATCTTCACACCATCGGATGAGACCGAAACAACGTACTCATTTAAGCGCAATAATGCAACGTGGGAGATTGAAAAGAGTCTGACCAAACCATACTTTCAGACAGAAAGAACTTCAGGATTGAGTTCCTATAACTCCTTCACCCCTAATGCGCGTGTCATCTTCCCATACTTCAAGGACGACAATGGCAAATTACAGGTGATTCCACTCGAAGAATTGGGTGATAGGTATCCTTTGGGATATTCGTATATAATGGCTCATCAGGATGAACTCAATCGTACTTCTCGTGATATTAAACCTGTTCCCGAAAATGGCAATGAGTGGCATAGATACGGTAGACATCAAAGCTTAGAAGCTTGTGAGTTACCTTGTAAGTTGATAGTAGGTGTTCTTTCCCAAGGAGAGAAATACGCAGTGGATGTTCACGGCACTCTGGTTTCTTCTGGAGGAACTGCTGGATACTGCATAATTAGCCTTCCACAGAACTCGCCATACTCCATATATTATATTCAGGCACTTTTGACTTCACGGCCTCTTGAGTGGATCTCATCATTGTATGGAGAAATATTCCGAGGAGGCTTTATAGCTCGCGGCACTAAAGTGCTTAAACAATTACCATTTAGAGCTATCAACTTTCATAATAAAGATGATAAAAAACTGCATGATAATATAGCGTCGCTCCAGCAACAACTTATATCTTTGGGTGATAGGATAAAGGCTGCGGGAAACAATAGAAGAGCACTTGCTCCATTGAACCGGAGTTTTGATTCAAAGAAAAAAGAGATGGAAGTTTTAGTCTGCCAACTCTTTGGACTGACAGAGCAAGAGTATTTAGAAATCCCTCAAATCTCAGAGATATATGCAACTGTTTGAAAATGCAACGCAACAAAAACTTAGAGGAGGTTATTATACACCACCTCAGATTGCTTCATTCCTCCTCCAATGGGGAATGACCGACATGTTATGTCCCGATATATTAGAGCCGAGTTGCGGGGATGGAGTCTTTATAGAACAAACCCAAAAATTGAATCTCGGTTTCTCGTCTTTTACTGGTATTGAATATGATGCTGAGGAGGCTGCCAAAGCAAGCGGAATAGAGCTTCATGACACAACTGTTTATAACAGAGACTTCCATGAATTCTGCCTAAATTCCACTTGCCGATTTGATGTTGTAGTTGGGAATCCTCCTTTTATTCGTTATCAGTATTACGACGAATCTCTTCAGACATTAGCATCTGATATTTTTAAGAAGGCTAAATTAAAGTATTCAAAACTGACTAATGCGTGGGTAACATTCATCATCGGGTGTACTTTATTATTAAAGGAACGTGGGAAAATGGCGTTTGTCGTACCTGCTGATATTCTTCAAGTTTCCTATGCAAAGCAGCTAAGGAGCTACCTGATCAAGAATTTTAATCAGGTTAATATCGTATCATTTGAGCAGCTTGTATTTGATGATATTCAGCAAGAGGTTGTTCTCCTTTTATGCAGTAAGGATGGTGGAGAAAAGCATAGCATTGATCATATAGATGTAAAAGATGGTAAGTCGTTACAGGCTTTGCTAAGAAGTGGTCTTCACTTCAATGCAAAGAAAGTTAATAAGGATTCTGATAAATGGTCATATTACTTTTTGTCAAATGAAGAAATTTCTTTCATAGAAAGTTTATCATCCAAAGATAAGAATCATATTGGTAATTATGCATCAGTCGAAGTAGGCATTACAACGGGGGCCAATCAATACTTCACAGTACCCAAAAATATCGTGGATTTTTATGGGTTAAAGGAATTCGCCAAACCGATGGTTGGAAGGAGTGTACAGGTTTCGAGTCTGGATTTCACTACCACAGATTGGATGAAGAACGTGAATAAGGGTAGCCGAGCCCATCTACTTGTTTTTGAATCAAGGGATGCTATTGCTGACCATCCGGGAGCCAAGGATTATATTGAGGCTGGAGAGTCAGAAGGTATTAATAAAGGATATAAAACTAGTATACGAGACGATTGGTTTGTAATTCCTTCCATAAAAATATCTGATGCCTTATTTCTACGGCGTAATCATCTGTTCCCCCGGTTGGTACTGAACAGTGCTCAGGCCTATACGACCGACACTATGCATCGGGTGTTCTTCAAAGCCTCTACGAAACACAAGGCATTTATAGCAAGTTACTATAACTCTTTCTCCTTTGCTCACGCTGAAATAGTCGGTAGAAACTTTGGTGGTGGAGTTTTAGAACTCATGCCGAGCGAAGTTGAGTCTATCTTTCTCCCTTATAATGAAGAAAATGAGGATCTATTTGATGAGATAGATGGAATGCTTCGCAAAGGAGAATCAATTGATAAGATACTTAACTATACGGATCAAAAGATTCTTGTCGAAAGATGCGGTTATTCGATTGACCAAGTAAAACTAGGACGTAACATCTGGAAGAAACTATCTTCTAGAAGATTAAAGAAAGGTAGAGTCACAAAATGATAAATCGAATTGTTATACAAAATTTTAAGGGCATCAAGTATGCAAATATCAGCTTTTCACAAAAGAACGTGATGGTTGGTAATAATGGTGTGGGTAAATCGACCATTCTGGAGGCTATATCTCTTGCGCTAGGTCAGGCCAACTATGGATTTGAACTAACTCCCTATCTATTCCATAAATCCACATGGGATACCTTGCATAAGACAGCTCTACCCTCAATTATTATTGAAGTATATCTCGATCCTATTGAGGGGTACGAGGAGTACTCTGGTAAAAATAATACCTTAAGGAAAGAGAGCCTTGGAATAAAGTTTGAGGCTAAATTTGATGACTCTTATTTAGAATTGATAGAGGACGAGGATTTAACCCAAATTCCCTGCGAGTATTATACGATAAATAGGAGCTGGTTTTCAGAAGATGCTGTGAAACCGTTTTTGCAACCGTTTTCTTTACAAGTTATCAATTCCGCTTCTGCGCTACAAAATGTAAAGACGACGCAATTCATAACGCGTCATCTACAATCAAATCTTAGTGATGAAAAGAACAGAAATCTGAAAACCACCCTTCGCGGACTGCGGAAAAATTTCAATTCAAATGAAAAAGTTAGTGGCGTAAATAAAGAATTAACAGAAATAGCAAAAGATTTCCATGAGAAATTAGAAATATCATTAGATCTCACCACGTATAGTGCCTGGAATGCCATATCCTGTCCATTCGTAGATGATATACCAGTTCATTTATGTGGCCAAGGAGAGCAATGTATATTGAAGACATTGGTATCTTTGTCAAAGAAAGATAAGAAGGAAGGGAAAATAAGTATATACTTAGTTGAGGAACCTGAAAGCCATTTATCGCATACTTATATGTATGAATTTATTAGATTACTGGAAAGTCAAATTGATGGCCAGATATTCTTGACTACCCATAATAGTTTTATAGCGAATAGAATGAATCTCAAGAACTTGATTATTCTTAATAATCAAGAAGGTATGATTAAATCAATGTCTCTCGCAGAAGAATCAAATGAAGAATTATACAATTATTTTTACACCACTACAGATTATCCTACTCTGAGATTAGCACTGTGCAACTGTGCCATTCTAGTAGAAGGCCCCACTGATGAGATGATTGTGCAGTATCACCTCAGCAAGATGGGTAAATCAGTTTTTCAAGAAGGTGTTGAGCTATTAGCAGTAGGCGGAGTCCGTTTTAAGAATTTTATTTCGCTTGCGCGTGCGCTTAATAAAAAGGTCGCGATAATCACGGATAATGATGGAAAGACGCAGGACGAGGTTACTAAGCTATATCTCCCCGAAGATACAGATTCCTCTCATTCTTTAATTCAAGTTTTTACCTGTACTGATATAGCAAATTCAACACTTGAAATTGCTTTCATAAATAAAAATGAGGAGAAATTCACCGATTTAGCTAAAATAATTCGGAAGAAGCGAGAGACGGGAGATTCCGTAGAAAAACTGCAAGAATTCATGCTGAATAATAAGACAACGTGGGCATACCGTCTTCTGGAAAGTAAAGATCATTCATTTGCGATTCCAGATTATATAGTAGATGCTCTTAATTGGATTTATCATGAATAATCGTTGTCTTATTGCAGCAGCTGGTGCTGGTAAAACTACTTATATCATAGATAAAGCTATTGAAGCATTAAAGTCCGATCAGAAAACAAAAGTTCTGATCATAACGTTAACGCTCAAAAATCAAGATAATATTAAAGAGAGGGTAAGTCGACTTCCTATTAACATATCCAAACGAATAAGGGTGTCGGGATGGTATCAATTCTTGTTGAAATACATAATCAGACCATATAAAGGAGATGTAATTCCCGAATTATATGACCGGAATGTATCAATGCTATGGTCAGAGACTAATCAAACAGTGAATTATGGGAAATTCCAAAAGACTAGATACTCAGTTGATGATATTACGACGAAATATCTCAAGAATGGGAAAATTTATAAAAATTATTTATCGGAATTTGCTTCTGAATGTATAGAAAAAAATAAAAGCACATGCATGAAGAGACTCAGCTCGATATTTACGCATATTTATATAGACGAGTCTCAAGATATGGCAGGATTTGATTTTGAGGTTATAAAATCCCTATTGTTTTCACCAATATGCGTTACAATAGTTGGTGATCCTCGTCAGCATACTTATGTTTCAAATTCTTTGAGGAAGCATAAGCAATATAAAGGAAGGGTAGAAAAATTTATTGAGGAGAAAATAAATGGTAAGAGAAAGAAAATTGTAAATATTGATTACCATACTCTAAACTTATCACATCGTTGTGGTCCTGAGATATGTAGAGTTGCTTCGTTAGTACATGATGACTTTCCTCCAACGTTACCATGTAATTGTGATTCTTGTTACCAAAAACGACTCAGTTATCTTCAAGGTCTTTGTCGTGTATTCTATGTTAGACCAGACCATATTGAGGAATTTATTAAAAGATATACTCCGGTTGCATTAACGCATAGTATTGTAACTAAAGTCCATCCCCATATAGCCCATCGAATGAATATGGGAGAATCCAAAGGTTTAGGCATGAAGAGTTCTTTAATCTATCTGACTAAGCCCATGCTGGAGTTTATCAAATCCGGGAAAGACTTATCTCCAGTGGAGAAAGCTAAATTGTATGTGGCGATAACGAGAGCAACCCATATAGTAGGCTTAGTAATACCTCCAAAATTTATTAGTCAAAGGTTCAGTATAGCTTATTGGGAGCCATCAGAAAAATATCATCCCGGCTCAAGATAACATATCTGCACCATAATAATTTAACCGTCACTTTTGAGAATATAGATGAGCCATAAACCGACAATCCATACCTACTTTGACAATCTCGAAGGATTAATGATTCTTCGAGAGTCTTCTCGATTTTTCAATTGTGAATATAATCCAATTCACAAGGATGTCAGAACCGCATTTTTTAGTGAATTACGTAGTGAGGTAAAGAAACAAGACCGTATTGATTCAAAACGTACTTTTCTATGCGGATGTTGCAAAGGTCCTCTTAAGATTGTCGGAGGGAATGAGAATGGTAAAAAGTGTTTTCATTTTATGCACATATTCACTCCAGCAGAGAACGAATGTGACTTCTTCGATAAAATTCCGTACAGCAAGGAAGAAATAAAGGCAATGGTGTTTAATGGAAGAACGGAGAGTATCCGCCATAAACAAACTAAGAACACTATCGCTTCCGCTCTAAATGAAGAACCTGACATTACTATGATTGCTGTGGAGGAGGTTGCAAAGAGAGTTGGGAAAACATGGCGCAAGCCTGACATCCGGGCTGATTTTAAGGATAAAACTGTTGTATTTGAGGTACAGTTATCGCCAATCTTTCATCATGTCATTCTGGAAAGAAATGATGCGTATAGGAATAATGGTTGGTATATTTGCTGGATATTCGACGATGTAAATGAGGACGCGCCAGTAATGAGAGAACTTGATGCTTGGGTAAACAATAACTATAATCTCTTTGGATTTGATGATGAGGCCAGAGCTGCAACAGAAAATAGTGGACGGTTACATCTGACAGTAAAGTACTATACTTTTAATGTGATTGAAGATGGTCTTAACTCTAGATTGGGCGGTGAATGGCATACCGAAATTGTTCAATTCTCAGATTTAATTTTTGATGCGAATCTAAGGATGGTCTATCTGCATAATTCAAATTCAGAAAAGCAGAAATGTCTGAACCGAATCCAAGATATAATCAATGACTGTAATAGGCTGATTGAGGAGAACAAAAGAAAAGAAGACGAATTACGCCGAACTAACGATGAAAAAGAAGATACTCTTGATTTTGTATCTCATGTACCCTCACACTTATTTCCATCCGATATGTTCTGGCAAGTCTTGAAATACCTTGATTGTTTTAGTGAGGAGATAATTGATAGATTATTAGATGGTATTCGCTCTAACATTAAAACTTTTGAGGTAGACGCTTTAAATAAGTGGCTAAAGATTGTATGTGAAGTTATAAGGCAGAAAGGTAAAGGTGTCCAGACCGGGAAAGAATTATGGAATGAAGTAATCTATTCGTATGAATTTCAAGGGAGCAAAATTAACTACGTATCTCTTTCTGACTATTTTAATGTTTTTGGAATCTATGATTATAGTAGAGTGTTGCCATCCCTCAAGCAACCAATAGATAAGGAGACTTCAATCCTTCTAACTTCTATAAAAACCGGAGATCGGGATTTCGTATTTTATACCCCTCTGATACTTCTTAATAGATACCGTAACGCAAAGAACGGTATACCCAAAAGGATTTTGACCTTCTTCGCTGAAAGACAAAAGGAGATTTGGTGTCTCGTCTCCGCCCAACAAGGACGGCCATTTGGATATGATATGCAAAATCTAAGACAGATTGCTAATTTGGTCTGGAACAGCTATCCCGACATAGCAGATTTATTTCTATATCTGATTAGAAGAAATCAATTCATCAAGATTGTTGCTGAAGTAAAAGTGAAACCAGGGAAAACGCCTGTCAATCACTATCAACGCTTATTAGAGTGTGCTGAGCAGAAAAGTCAAACTCAAGACTTGACTTATGATGATCTTGAAATTCTTTTCCCATTAAAGCAAAAGAGTCATCCTACATAATGTTTTTTGCGGGATGGCTCTTTCTATACATTGGAATTTTCTTTTCCTTAGCATCCTATTACATAAGTTTGGTTTGGTTCGGGCTTTATATATGCCCGATGAACTGAACTTATATATGGACTGTAGAAAAGAGAAATCAGTCGAGGAGGCTGACAAGTTCTTTCTTCATATCTTCGTCGATGTCGCGGTAGCGGGCGAAGGCTTTGCTGCCTTCTTTGTGGCCGCTGAGTGAACCGACAAGGTTGGGGTCTTTTACTTTCTTGTAGAGGTTACCGATGAATGTACGTCGGGCAAGATGGCTGCTGGCGATTTCATCAAGTGGTCGTTTCTCTTCTTTTCCTGTTGTGGGATTCAGAATTGTAACCATACGGTTTACACCACAAGTTTTGAAGACCTTTTTAATAGCAACATTGTATTTCTGAGAACTAATAAACGGGAAGAGCCTTCCGTTTAATCCGTCTCGACCTTCATATTTCTCCACAAGAGCCAATGCTCGTGAGTTAAGTGGCACTCGAACAACTTGCGGACGTTCTCCCGCTGTCTTCTGTGGCATGTACTCTATTGCTCCATTGATGATGCTTTCCGGGGTCATTGCCAATAAATCGGAAACACGACATCCAATGAGGCACTGAAAAATAAAAATATCTCGTTGAGCCTCCAGTGATGGATTAGCCGACAAATCAAAATCGGCTATCTGGTCTCGTTCTTCTATAGTCAAATAATATGGCGTACCATAACGCTCTGTAGTCTTGCCATTGTATTTTGCAAATGGGTCGTTTGTTGTTATCCCCTGCTCCCTACACCAACGATAGAACGCCCTCATCAATCCGAACAGTCCTATGATAGTATTATCGCCTTTCGGTTCAGGCTTAGGTTTCTTTCGTTGGGAGTGGGTATCAGCTGGAACAGCATCATAAATCTTCGGATACTTCTTGTAAATCAGATGTTCCGAGCGCAGGAATTTCTCAAACTTATTGACATCATCGACAGTGAAATCATCAAGCTTGATTTTATATTTCCTATCTATAATCCGCAAAACGAAATGTTAGCGGTTTCTAAAACGAAGCGTATTCTAACGCAAAACGAAGCGTATTCTAAATTACAAATATTTTTAATAAATAAGTCGTGCATTTTCCAAAATAAGCACGACTTATTTTTTTAACTGCTCACCACCTTGAGGTTCAGCTTGCTGATATATTTCACAAGTTCAACGCCACCGAACGCTCCCGCGACCGCTATCGTTATCTCATACCACGTCATAGCAAGTCGCTCCATATTAAAGTTTACACACAAATAAAACTTATCCGCACCGAACATAAAAGAGCGATGCGGATAAAACCATAACACTATGTAAGATAAAGATTGGGTTATTCCCAGTATTGGGGGAGAGGAAGTATTCTGTAAATCCACGCAATATAGGATTTATTTGAACTTTTATTATAACATATTTTGCAGGTAGCAACAAAAACTTTATTATATTCAATAATAAGGCTTTTACTTGAAAAAATATTGTCTGCATAGTCTTCCTCCGATACAATGAAACCTGTTATAGCCAATTGTTGATTTACAGAACTTCTATTGGCAATCACAATCGTTTCACCTATGTAATGTGCGGTTGTGGGTAGGAACACTATGTAATCTGGTACATATTTAAATTCTAAAAAACACCCCGTTTTATCAAGATATATAAAATTACCATCTGAGGGTATATATTGAGTATAATTATTAGCTGTGATAGTTAATTTTCGATTCCTCCTCACTCCTGCAAATTCCCCTTTTGCCACAATCGTACCTACAAAGGTCGTGTTACCCGTATTATCCCACCATAGATTCCCGCTGGCCCGATACCCCGAGCCGTCAAAGCGGTCAACGCCTGTGGCTATTCTGGATGGTATTGAACTGCTCTTCGCAATCCATTTACCCTCAGCATCACTCCAATTGTAGTAGTCGGCCATGTCAAGCATATCACCACCGAACCACACCGCGATTCCACCACCTGTGGCAGTCTCTTTGTAGATTCCGTTGATTCCACTCCACGTGGTCTGAGATGTGTAGTCAGTGTTATTCTGGCCGAGCGATATGGTAGAGATAAGCATAAGGCCACCTTCAATCTTGGCGTTCTCTTTGAGCGCATCTTCCATATACTCCACATCCTCAGGAGAGGGAGTCCATTCCGTAGCGTAGGAGCCTTTCTCAATCTTGACTTTCTCCGCCCACCACGTACCGGCCGCATAGAAGTTGATCCTGAGGAAGTATTCGCCTGAAGGATGGTTCCATACAAAAGTCTGCCCCCGTGAACCGTCGGTACTCATATCCGTGCCGGAGACAATCTGATTGACAACACCCTGCGTAGAATCTGCCGTGGAACATAGCCACAGCACGCACTTGTTCTCATACGGTGTGCCGTGTACATTCGTAAACTTTGCGCAGTTCGTCCGTGCAGATATGGTGTAGGTCTTGCCCTGCTCCAGATATACGGTTTCTTTTTTTAGCAGATTATACCAATCTCCCGTTGAGGTGTAGGTCTTGGTCAACCTCGCCCTCGAATTGCGCAGGAGATTCACTCCTGCGCCCGTGTCCTCGGGTGCAGGTGACCAATCCGTACCTACATTGCCCTCCTCGAGTTTCACGCGGTTGACAATGGATGTTCCCGATTGGGTATTTAATAGGGCATATAATTCAATATGCTTTCCTGTCGCTGTTTTGCCACCCGCAGTATTGACCCAATCAAACGTGGCCTGATATTTACCGTCAGCTACTTTTTTAAGCAAAGCAAGATTCACATCACCTCCGCTGTTCCAGATGCCAAACTCTGTCTTGGAAGATGCCAATTGCCCCCACAAAGTGAATGTGTATGTCTTGCCGACAATGGGATTTACGGATAGGTAATACTTATCGACCAGATAATTGGCTGTGGTAATGCCCTGACCGCTTCTCAACAACAGGTTACGGCCACCTATCTCCAAATCGGAGGCATCGGAGATTACAGGCACGCGCTCGCGGTCAAGGACGGTGCTCCCGTCTATTAATTCACAAATTATAGACTCCGTATCTTCTGTCACAGCAACCGAAGCTGTCTCTCCGTTTGTCGGCCATAATGTGCTTATCGTGGACGAGCCGTCTTTCTTGATTACCTGAAAGCGAACTTGCTTGTCGCTTGTCAGTTCCCTCGGAGAATCGCCTGTCGTTTTATAAACCTTACATTTCAATGATGTTTCCGACAACTTTCCTGTCATCGACTTGGTGATATTGTCAACGCTTGGTTCTACCTGATATACCACCGCCCCCTCCATTTCGGAAGCGGCGGGGGACCAGTCCATAGGGGTATCACCCCTCACCACCATTATGCGCCCATACTGCGCCTGGCAGCCTGTCAACGCTCCGTTGACAGCCGGATAAACCAGAAGAGCCGGATACTGTCCCTCAGGCGTGGTCGAGGTGATTTCAAAGGTGCATTGCAGGTCGGTTGTCTTGACTGTCTTGGGGTTGGGGCAGAGAGCGGACTTCAACGCTCCGTTGGAAAGGACGCTGTACGGCCAAATCGAATAGCCGTTAGGTGCTGACCCGGCCAGCTGCTTTATCGACTCAATCTTAACCGCTATCTTGTCGCCAACGGACAGTACAGTCCCTTCATCGAAAAAGACCACTGCACAGTTCCCATATGCACCCGTGGCCGGACTCGCCCCGGGACTCAGAATCCCATTCTTTGTGCCTTTGAGCAGGTTTGGTGCGTAACTCCCTCCCGGCTTGACCTTATACACCGAAATGTTTGACTGCAATGTAACCCCGTCAACCACAGCCTGAACCACCACTGTAGCCGTGTCGGCGGTAAGTCCCGAAAGTGTTACCACTCCTGCACTTGTTACGTTAGCATTCGTGATTCCCGTTTTTTGCGCTATCGAATATGACACTCCGCTTGTGACCTTTTCAGAGCCTTTAAACACGGAAGCCTGGGAGGTCGGGATTGATGCAGACAACGGATTGCCCGAAGAGTCACACGCTATCCCCTTTACCTCGTCTGTGAGGTCGAGCATGTATGACGAATCTCCCTTGTCACCCGTAACGCGAGTATAAGGTTTATCGTATGAAGTCGGCTCTGTCGCTGGAGGTACGACAATACCGCTTCGCATCCAAACGTATTGACCGGGATTGGCGGTCAAAGGAGTGTCTTTCCATGAACTCTCTGCAATCCCATCGGCACTCGTGGATGAGGTATGCACCGCCCACTGCCATTTACGGTACTGACCGTCCTGACCCACCATTTCGGAGGGCGCAGGAGTCCATTCAGAAGAGTCGCCTTCGACAAGACATATCTTCCGGATTTTCAAATACGCATCCTTGGGTGCATTTGCGTTAAAGGCAAGACCAAAAAGGCTTAAGGTCTTATTTTTGTTAAACTGCGGGCAGACGAAAGTTCTGGTCACTCTCTCCCATATGCCGGAAGGATTGGAGAATAGGAAACTCATCAAAGTAATGCGGCCGCTTCCATCGTCACCGGGCCGGACATCTATATAACCTCCTACGGGATGACCTGCGGGATAAGAAATAAATTCAAAGCTCAGAGTGTACCTTCTGCCTGGCACAAAGACATCATTCGGACTCTCTACCAATCTTTGATTATTGACATTGTTGGTATTCCAGAGCCACCAATAAGCGTTATTGTTTCCACCTCCGGTCTTTATATTCTGCGTGACAACCATGAAGCCGTCAGTATCTGTTTCATATGAGAAGCCGACATTGGTGGAGTAGTCAGTACCCCAGCCGGTCATATCCTTGGTGTGTCTGATAAGATTGGTCGAATATCCAATTCCCTGAATCCTCACAGCAGGACTCCAGTTTACTCCGTCAGTACCCGTGCGCATCCAAACATCTCCTACTTGATAAGCAGGATGCCAGCTGGTGCCATCTGACGAGTATTCGGCCAATACCGATGTGCCTGTCGCTCCCGTCACACAGACTTCTCCAAATGTTTCATCCGTGCCGTCAGTGTAGTAAACATGTGAGCGAGTCCACATATATTTGCCAGCAACCCAAGTCGGCTTGTTGGCTTCGGTTTTCCATGATCCTCCCGTGGGCGTGGATGAAGAAGTGGAGAGATAGTATTCCTCCTCTATGTGGTCTATGCCGTTGCCATCCTTGCCGTTCCTCACGGGTATATGCGTAGGCGTGGAGAAGGTAATGCTGCCATCCCCTTTCTTGACGCATGTCGTCTGCCACATAGTCTTGCCGTCTTCCAATGTCGGAGGTATATCTTCCCATCCGTTCCACGATGTTACGGTGTCTCCGCTCACTATCGGGGTAGCCGGAGGAGTTGCGACCGAGGAATCTTGTTGCTTATAATAGACGTTGGTGTCCGTTATTCTGTCTGCAAGGATAGATCCAAGATTCTCCTCGTTACCAGAATCATCAACATAAGTAGATTTGGAAGATATTGATCCGGCCACAACCAGCCCGTCTCCCTGCCTATAATCCAGATATTGCGAAGCCGTCGAATTACCGAGTCGGAAAAATATCTTACTTGTATTGGAATCACGCCCGAATGAGACAACAGCCTTGTCTGCAAGAGAGAAGGAATCTATGCCCGAGAAGAGCTTGACGCTCGGAGCATCGGCATCAACGGTGGAGAACACCATGGCCGTCTGACGTTCCTTGTTGCCGCTGCCTTGATAACCGAGCTGACATATCTCATCGCCCTCTTTTGGAATGTCGCTTCCAGACTCACACGCTGATTTGGACAGCTCGATATAACCGTAATGATTCCCAGTGCCTTCTTCGGTATGGTCATCGTTTTCGACAGCCGTCACAAGCCTCCAATAGCGGTGGTTGCTGACTTTCGACGATGTTCCCGGCTCGACATTGAACTGCTCGCAGATCGCCTGATCGTCTACAGCAAACTTCGTGTAAGTCCTCTCCCCGTCCTGTTCAGAAAGGAAATAGCATCTGTAACCGCTGGTAGTCTCCTCAACCTTCACGCATTTGATGCCTCCACCCGGAGTCAAATACTGTTTCCCTGCCAGCACATTTGATTTAACCACGGTCAGCTCCTCGAAGAAAGCCTTCACCCTCACATAGAGCCTTGCAACCTCGGCAAAGGAATCACCATCGGAGTCAATCCCCAACATACCGCCCGAAACCCCGGCCATGTAATTGCCGGCCTCGAAGCCTTTATCGGACGAGAGTTTACCGGAGGTCCTTTCATCTATGTTCCGTCGCAACAGATCTGCATAAGTGCGCTTCGCACTTAAAAGATTATTGTCGGTTGGACGGGTGGCATCGCCGGTGCGGATGATGTCAGGAAGGGCCACCGAGCCGGCAATCCCCTCCGCATAGCTCCTTACTTCGGAAATTGAATCCGAAACCTTCTGCATCGATGTACGGCTGAGCGCATCGCCTATCTCTATGTCCATAGATGAGGGGAGATTCACTTTCCGTGTGATCCTGGTTATACGGCTGTCACGGTAACCTGTGCCGGGAAAATATTCATCGCTCTCAAGACGTATCCGCTGGCCGACGGTCAGCATGACCTCGTTATCCTCAATCCATACATGGTCGGTGGGTGCCTTATAGACCGCGATGTCAAGACAATGATCGGCATTGTATTTCACAACCGCCTTAAGGAACTCCTCTTCTGCCAACTCATAATACTCGTCCGGCATCCGGAGGTTCCAGAGGATATATTTGTCCCCGACCTTGGGGATAAGTTTATCGCCCGGAAGCTGTATGCCGTTGTCATACGGCCATATCGTTATGATTTCAAATTCTCTTGTGGTGCTGTTGAAATTCACCTCGAAAAAATAAGTGCCGTTATCCTCTTCGCCAAGTCCGGCAAGCTCGCTTCCCTCTTGGAACGACACTCGCTTTACAAGACCTCCTATCTCGTAAGCGTTCGGATCAAACGGAAGGCTGTCATCTGAAAAGTAATAGATTGTGAAGGGATTTCCGTCCTCGCCGGTCTTGACTTCACTCCGTACATTGCTGACAATGCCTGTGCGACGGGGATAGATGTCTGCGAATGCGTCCGCCTCGTAATGATCCACACGTCCATATTTGTTGGCATTGATCTCGACATATTTCTGTCCACCGGGTAACTGAAGCCGGGAATATCCATATTTTTCACGGTCAATGTTCCGGCTACTGCCTACTGGATAAAGCCTGGTATAGAACTTGACATTGTCGGCGGTCCCGGGTTCAATATACAGGAGTCCTTTATCATATCCCATGGGGATTGGCTCCCCATGCTCACACTTGCAGATGTTGACGGTCTGACCCTCCACCCATGCTTCGACCCCGACCTTCTCGGCAATCTCCCTGAGTGCCTCATCGCAGTATTTGCCGAAATAATCGATAACGATATTCTCGGTTCCGTCCACCTGTCCTACCTTCCAATCGGTAATGTTCCCCAGGCCATTGTTCATGCACTTGACAATCATGGCCACGTGTTCATGAGGAGGGGCGGTGAGAGTGAACACCGGGTCTTCCTCATCATCGACATTCTTGATAACGAGGAGTCGCTTGAGCATACTTTCCACTCCGTAGAGCTTGATGTCATAAACCCACTCTTTCCGGGCATTCTGTCTCGGTCTGTATTTTTCTGTCAGCCAAAATCGCTCTCCCTCAAAATCGACGTAATCATCGACATCTAAGGATATATGGTCATAATGGGTGAAGGATAGTGTGAGGATACTGTCCCCCTGTATCTCCTTTACCTGTGTCGAGCTGTCGTTGGGAGACAATTCAGCCTTCGGCTTTCCAGATGAGTCGTATATTGTTATAAGCATATTCTAAAGGTATTTGAATTTCATTATATCGTGGGCTGCGGTTCCCTGAACTTGACTTTGAACCTGCTTGCGTGCACACCCTCCTTCCACAGGTAGGTGAGAGGTTTATACGCGGGGCTATCGACATAAAAGACGCGCATGGTAAGATCCAGTTCCGGAAAGCGTATGTTCAGCCAACCATTTACCCCTTGTTTGAGAAAGGAGATGAATTGGCGGTACTTGGTCAGCCATCCACCCCTGCTCTCCGCGAACAGTGCGAAATGGAGCGTCACATCCCTCTCCTCGTTCTTTACTTCGAGTTCAGAGGAATACTTGCTCCCATTATGTTCCCGGATATTGACAGCGACATGGGACTTGACCCTGGACGGTGTCATTATGGCTGTAAGATTTTCCCGACCATTTTTCTTCTCTTCCGTAAGAAAGGCACCGAATTCTGTCCATATATCCACGCCATTTATGATGACGAGGTTTTTCAGTACATCTTTATCCATATTATCGGGTTTTTATTCCGTCACGAATGATCTTCTTGATTTCCTCTTTAACTTCATCGAGAGTGTCAGCTGTGCGTCCGGTATTCTCCTCGATTCGTTGGAGTGTGTCAGAGGCTCGTCCCCACCGCTCGGTAACATCCTCCATTTTCTCATCAATGGATGTCACGTGCATCTGAACGCTGACAAAGAGTCCTTCAAGTTTAGTCCCCTGATCCTGACTCATGGCATTGAAACTACCTGCCTTGCCCGATTGACTTGAACCGCTCTTTTCCGGATCATATCCAACTACATCAGCTATGGCATCACGTTCCGCAATTGCTCCATCGACAATCTTCTTGTAGGTGCTGCGGAGAGCAGTAAGTTCCGCGTCATCGAGTTTGCCGTCATCAGCCATTGCGTCCGCGAGACTGTTATACCAATCCTTAAGCATGTCTGAATATTTCTCACTCATCAGGCTCTCAACAATGGTGCCGAAGAGCATCTCATCGAGATTCTCACCGAATGACTCAGCGTCCGACTCCATGTCAAGCAACTGACTCTTGAAGTTGTCTCGGAGAGTGTTGAATGACATTCCGGTCAGTTTCTCCCGGAGCGCGTCCTGTAGTTCCTCAATCTGACGGTAATAATCGATGTAATCATCCATATATTGGGCAGCGTCCTTATAGCCGTCATCTGCAAGGCTCTTAATCTTCGAGTAAAGGTCATTCGCTTCATTGAATACCTTGGCCATATCCTCGCTTGAAAGACCGAAGAAGGCACCTGCACTGCGAATATTCTTTCCGGTAATGGCACTGATGCGATCCCAATCAGCAGAAGACATCCCTTTATCGATTTTATAATTTGATGAATGATGGCCACCGATACCAAGAAAACCATTGCTATACGCTCCGGCACTTCTCTGCATCATCTCCTGAGTATTGTCCCTTGACTGCTCCAGCAATGCCTTCTGCCGGTTATAGACCTCTTCTGCATCTGCCACCGAACCCTCTTCCAATTTCTCTGCAAGGTTATCGATGGCTTTTTGCAGATCTTTATTGGAGGTTGTCAGATACTCTATATCCTTTCCAAGATCCTTATCACTATCACCGCTTCCAAACCATGAAGAGAAACCTCCCCAAGTGATGGCATCAAAAATCTTTCCTACACCACTCAGAATACTTTCACCGAGAGTCACGAAAAGATCCCCGGACAGAACATCGTCAAGAATACCGCTGACAGCATTGAATACAGCATCAAGTACCCCCCCAATCACCACGCTCAGGCCATCCTTGAAGATATCGATGATACTTGCAATCCACCCAATGATGGGAACATCTTCAAGAGCATCTGCAATCTTGCCAAAGGCGTTGCCGAGCTTGCCTCCCATCTTTTCAGCTCCCTTGCCGAGCGAAATAAGGCCGTTGTATGCGCCGGAGAGACTTCCAGATGCGAGTTTCTGAAGTCCATCAACTACTCCGTCCATCGCAGCCTTCAGTCCGGTTGCGGTATTTGGCACAGCTCTCTGAGCAGTCTCGGCAGTAGTCTGAAGGGTCTCGACATTCTTGGCTGCTGCCGTCTCGTTTTGCTGTGCAGTGACTAAAGCTTTCTCTGCGGCCTCCTGTTCAGCCTCGGTTCCCTCCGCCTGTGCGATAATGTAAGCTCTCTGAGCAGCCTGTAATTCTCCGAAGCATCGAGCGTATTCAGCCTGACCATCTTTGAGGTCTGCCATAGCCTTTTGATAGACATTGATTTCCTGTCCGAGACGCTTGAAGCTGAGATTATCGGCACCACCGATATTACGTTCCATTTCCCGGATTGCATCAATGAGAGCTTTCTGACTCGCTTGATCAGAGTTTTTGAATTCATCAGTCTGTACATAAGCCTTGGCATCGGCCAATACAGGCTCAATGACTTTGGTGAACATTCCGCCAAATTCCCAGAATACAACACTCCAATCAATATCTGATCTTAACTCCTGCGCTTTAATACCGGCAAGAAGACTGTCTCGTTCAGAACTGAGGGATAACCTCTCAGCTTCGCTTCCGGCTTTACGAATCTTCTCAGCGTATTCTGCGGCTATGGCAAGTTTCTGCTGTTGGAATGTGCCATATTGACGCAGATGTTCCTGCATCAAAGTAAACTCTCCCTGATAAGCCTCGGCAATAGCTTTCTGACGTTTGGCATCATTCAATTCCTGTGCGTAATCAATCGCCTGTTGCTGTTCCTCCGACAGACTCTTGGAATGTCCTGCCTTAACGTTATCAGCCTCCCAATCACTTTTTTGTTTGTCGAGAGCATTCTTCCGGGACTGATATTCGTCCTCAATCTGCATCAGCTTTTTCTGTAATCCATCATCCATAGCCTCTGTCTCGGCCTCACTGTTGGCTTGCTGCAGGGCGACAAGTTCCTGTCCGAGCTTACGTTCCATCTCAAGGCGACGTGCGGCCTCACGCTCGGCCTTTTCTCGCTCCCTCTGAGCCTTCTGACGAGTACGCTCGGCAGCCTGAGCATCCTTGTCGGTGCCGGGTTTTACCTTGTCATATTCTTTTTTTGCGGCATCGGCTGCATCCTTCAGTTCCTTTGCCTTTTTTTCAAAATCTTCTTGAGATAGGGAATTCTTGGTATTCTTTAAAAAATCATTGTATGCCTTCAGAGCGTCCTGATATTTCTTTTTGGCCGAAGCTGCCCAGTCTGCAGAACTGTTGGTTGGTTTATTCCTGCGGTTCTGCTCCGATTTAAGTTTGTTCAACTGATATTGCAGCTCATCCTTGGAATAGGTGCCGTTCAGTTGAGAGGTACTCTGTGTTATGGAACCATACTTCTTCTCCTCAAGAGCCATCTTCGCAAGAAGATCTTGCCGACGCTTGATTTCCTTCTCAAGAGTGGCATTGCTAACTCCTGTGAGATTTTCGAAGTATGAATTGACTTGTTCTTTCCTTACTTTGGTCTGTAAAGTTTTCTGTTTGCCTTGAAGAATTTTCAACTCATCCTTTTCTTTATTGCTCAAGCCCCCGACCCGACGCAATTTACCAAAACGTAGTTCCGTTCTCTCAGTAGCTGCCTTTGCCTCTAATTCTGCGATACGCTTATCTACTGCCGCCAATTCGTTCTGAGGTTTAGTGATGGACTTCTGGCCATCGAGGGCTGCAATCTCCTCCTTGATTTGCTTAATGTTTTTCAGCTTCTCATATTCGGTGTCATACTTTGCGAATATATCCGGATATTTCATCTCAAGTTTATTGAGTGCCTCCCGGCGTGTGTCGGTAGAGAGAGACTCATCCCCGGCAATGGAGCATAGCTCCTCAATTTTACGGCGATGTTCCTCCTCAGCTTCAATGACCTTGTCCTTCTGCTTCTGATAATCTTCCTCTGCCTCTTTAAGACGCTCGGTCTCGGTCTTTACGGAGAGAAGCGCGACCGCCACACCTGCAAGAAGGGTGGCGATAAGAACGTATGGATTGGCGAGCATAGTAGCATTAAGCATCTTCTGTGCTTTCTCCACCAAAAGAAGCCAATTGTAATGAAGAGCCTCTGCTGCAGTTGCCCATCCTTTCATTGCCACCACAGCCATGATCGCAGTACGATACACACCGTAAGTGCCGACAAGACCGAGAAGTATGCGACCGAAACGCTCATAGTTCTCTATCATGTAGGAGACTCCGCTGAGTGTCTTATTGATGATGCCTTCGGACTGTTGGCCGATTTCATTAAACATCATGAATATGGCATCCTCGATATTGGAGATCTGACCGGTGATGGTCTTTGACTGCTCCTCCATGAGACCTCCGAACTTACCACCTTCATCAGTGAGGCTCTCGATGACTTTCTGCACTTCCGGGAAGCCAACCTTGCCTGCTTCCACAAGATCCTTGACTTTGCTCTCAGCCACACCGAACTGCTTAGCGAGTTCGGAGATCATGGGAATGCCTCGACCTGTGAACTGATTGAGGTCTTGTGTGTACAAACGTCCTTGCGCCATCGTGGTTCCATACAGGTACACAAGATCGTTGAGAGGCACCGATAGACCTGAGGCAATGTCTCCGAGGCGTACAAGGGTTTCATTGACCTTTTCGGCTTCGAGACCGTATGCAAGGAGCTGCTTCGCACCGTTAGCTACATCTTCGAGACCAAAAGGTGTAATGGCCGCTGTCCGGACGAGCTGTTGAAGCAATTCATCAGCCTTGGGTGCGCTTCCGAGCATTGTCCGGAATGCTACATCAAGCTGCTGCACTTCGCCCCTGACATTGGCTATCTTGGAGGCAAGTTCCTTCACTGCGAATGCACTGGCAAGTCTGCGGAAGGTCTTATCCATCGACTGAGTAGTACGATTCAATTCCTCCATATCCTTATTGGCCTTCTTGGTGTCACCACTTAGGCCGGACACGGTGTTTCTCGCACGGGAGATTCCCTGCGAGGCTCTGTCGTTTAGGAGTATTTCGATTCTTACCGGTTGCATTATTGGGTCATTTTGAGAGTTTACTTCGGAAAAATCCTACTATGTCGTTTGCCTGATCCTCTTCGCTGACAGCGGATGGCTTCCCACCTGTCCCTTTTGTCTTGCGCCGGACATAGCGCGGAGCATCGCTCAGCATCATGATCAGAGTCTGATAATTCACGCCGTTGAGTATATAGTCGATACTCCAACCGGTGGCATTAGCTACCTGCCATACAAACCCGAAGAGGCTATGGGAACCTTCATATTCGGTTCTTAACTCCCCTTCTTTTCTTGGCTCTTCCTCAGCTTCATCGGGTTCGCCCTCTCCGCTGATTTGATAATAGGTATAAAAGGGTCTGTACCCATCAGCGAGACAAAACGTTTCATCACGCCGAGAAGATGATCATTGCTCATACCATTACAGACGAGCCAAGCGATGGGTCTGAGGAGGAATTTCCGTGAGAATGGATTCCTGCAGATAGTGTATGCGATCATTCGGGAAATGGCCTTCCCATGTTTGGCAAGGAACTCCATCTGCTGCTTTTCTGTGAACGTCCACATTTCATCGCTCGTGACCCCCATTTGCAAATAAGTCCGTGCGATAAGAATCTGTCCCGACAAGCACGGTCGTTTCATCGTGACCCTTAATTCCAACGGCTCCTTCCGTAATGGAAGACGCAGACGTAATATGGGTACATCCACCCCTGCGTCAAGCAGGGCATCTGCGCCTTCCATTTGGATTCGCCTTACTGTTGCATCATCCATCAAGATTCGGTGGTTGTAGTTTCTTTAGGAAGGAGCCATCCCTTTGCGTCACTCCATTCCGTAGGCAGATTTGTTGTCTCGAATATACCATAGGGAGGAGTATCAGGTACTGACGGCATCGCCACCTTCAATTCAACCTCGATCTTGGCGGTCTCTTTAAGGCTCAGTTTACCTCCGAGATCAGAGAGCAGCGTGGCATTAGGAATCAGGATTGACTGACCTGAAACCAAATCGATCTGCCAGGGTCCTTCAAGAACGAGAGCCGCGACGGGAGCAGTCCAGCCGTTAACAGTGGTGGACTCCTTATGAAGGGTTCCCCCGAGAAGCTGCTGTAAATTCTCGAAGTTCAATTGTATCATGTCAAACTTGGGTGCGATTTTTCCATTTGACTGAGGAATTACAAGTACCGGGGCTCCCGGAACCTGCTCGGCTTCTATCTCAGCCGACTCCGGCTTGGTGCCTCCCATGTCGAAGGAATCCTTTCCTATATATCCGACGGGGGATCCTTTATACTTGACGGCACCTACGCCGTACATGAAATCCTTGTTCATTGTTTCGGTCTTTTTGTGATTATGATGAAAATTCTTGTGAGTATTCCTGCAGCAAAACCCATCAAAAACGATATTATGAGTTTTACCCACAGGTTCGAAGACTGCTGCTTGGTTTCAGTCTGAACGCTGTCCTTGTACTTCTCCAGCGCATCTCTTGTCTTATAGTACAGTTCTTCGTAATATTCCACCTCTCGCTGCATACTGTCGCAAGTGGCGGCTACATATAGGACCTCGCCTTTCTTCGCGACTGTGGCGGTCGCTTGGCCGCTGTGGTGGGTATATACAGCCTGACTCGGAAGTTTAAGGAGGCTGTCGACAGGGATTGCGATCTCCGCCTTGCTCGACGGCACCACTTCCTTTTGGATCGTTATTATTACGGACGCTGCCGTGTCGGAGGTCACTTTGATCTGCTCTGTCTGTATCTGCTCCATCTGAGTCTTTTTGGTTGTCGCGCAGCTTGCGCATGACAGGGCAGTCATCAGAATGAGGACAGTTGGAAGCAGACTCGACAGCCTTACGCAGTCGCTGCATCTCCCTCTTGGTAGAGGCCATCTCCCTCTTTGTGGCCTGTAGATCATCTCTGGTTGCATTGAGTTCCTCTTTTAAGGGTTTGACAATATTTTCCACAAGTATCCGGGTGGCGTTTTCAGTGTTGGTGATACGCACACCATCGGCATCCGCCTTGGCTTTCTCGGCATCTGCTTCAGCCTTCTTTGCCTCTGCCTGAGCTTGAGCAGCCTCAGCATTGGCCTTGCGGACAGCAGCCTTGAGAGTGATAATTCCTACAATAAGACCTATCAAGCCACCGCCAAGAAGTATGTTTAATATTTCACTGAATGTCATCGCCACTCGGTTTTAGTTGGTGAGGTTTAGGCAGCTTGGTTGATGCCTATGGACTTGAGCCACTTCTGAACGTCGAAGCTCGGACATGCCTTCGCAGCGATTTCGTTATGCCCGATGATGCGAACCTTGGGGAATCGTCGGTGGAAGTCCTTGACGTAGGCGACAAGAGCCTTCTCCTGTGCCGCCGTCCGGGTATCCTTCGGCTTGTTGGACTTATCACATCCACCGGCGTACACAATGTGTCGGCTGATGGAGTTATAGCCCTTGGCTCCATTGGTAATCTCCCACGGATCGACATTGGCATCTTCGTTGTTATTCACGAGACGCTCGACTGTGCCATCGAGTCTGATAAGGTCAGTGTATCCAACCTGTTTCCACCCTCTACCTCCGGCACTCACCGGGGAAGTGTGCCAACAGCGGATATCCTCCGGCGTTACATCACGTCCCTCCGGTGTGGCCGTGCAGTGGATCACGAGATACTTGAGCTGTGCCATAATTATCCTTGATAGCCACTCATCATGACCGCACCTGCATCCGCCTTCTTTGGCATGGCGATGAAGCGGTGTGTAAAGTTGACTTTGTTACGCTGATACTCCGGATCAGTCGATGCCTCGCTGAAATACATCTTGGTTGAGCCTGTAGCTTTGAATACTCTTTTGGTATAGAAAGCGAACGAACACTGAAATTCCCCGGCTTCCCCTTTATCTTCAAGACCTTTCTTCTCTCCGGAGGTTGAGTAATATGGATTCCCTCCATAGGTATAGATTTCAAATCCTCCAAGATTTCCTATCTTCCCGGTATTGCGGTCAATATTGAATTGCTCTCGGAAACTCTGATCTGCAAGAAGTAGGTCATTACAATGATCCGGACAAAGTACAAGACGGCGGTCTGTGACCGGCACACCGAGCCTATCCAGCGCGGCCTTAAGTGAGACAAGATCTTTAACTGTGAGTCGGAGACGTCCTGTATCACCATCTACTTCTCCAGTTGTCTTCAATACAGGAGTCTTGTCTGTATGTTTCTGAGCGCAGAGGGCATGTGCCGCCTTGCGAAATTTAGCGTCATTAATCGCATTGCCATGACTCTCTTTCACACGCTGCATCTTGTCGTAGGAGATGGCATATAGTTCATCATCTGTAATAGGGGTGACCTTAGTTGTGAATTTATCAAGCTTGATTGCAATATCTTTATCATCCAGTGCCTGCAACGGGATCGGATAAGTAGTGTTGTTGATAATAACATCCGGGTCTACTCCTACATCTATCAGATGAATGGTATCGTTATCTACAATCGAACTCTGATCTGACACGCCGTCAAGCCAAGAGCCGGTGAGGAATTCGCGGAGTCCTTTCACAAGTTCGCCTGTCCATATTTCGGTATATACACCGGCACGGAGTGCGCCTGCGGAAGCCGGAGTAAAGCTCATGACAGTGCCGACACATACCATGAAGATGGCTCCGGCAATAAGGGGAACGCCAAGCAGCGTTGCCAAGATCACGCCCGTGATGATATTGAAAAGCAGGGCGGAGATTGTTTTGAATGCTGTTTTCATCATTATTGATATTTGGGTTTATATGTTGCAGGAATAACCATATTCGGCCTTGAAAAGACGGCGGTACTCGTCGGGATTGTCGCTACGCATCTTGCGCAGTTCATCTTCGGGTACCTCGCTGAGCTTACTGTAGGTCTTATGACCGGCAGAGGGTGTCGAGCCGGAAGCCGGGTTGATTGTGTGGCTGAGCTTCGCTGCTGGGGACATTGCGTCGAGGGTAGCCTTCAGAGTGTCGATACCTACGGTCTTGCCGAGGTTGATGAAGTGCTCCTTCTTGTCGGCGGTCACACGCTTCTCCTTGATTGCGGTATCAACCGCTGCAGTGACCTGTGCGAGTGTCAGAGCGTCCTTGTCTTTTTTGAGCTGCTCCACTTCCGCGACTGTACGGTTCTGCTCACCGATCTTGCTAAGTACTGCAGCCTCGTCTGCCGTTTCCGGCAAGCCCAATGCGAGGGCGATGGTCTTGAGTTCCATTTGCTTTTTTGTTGTTTGAGGTTTATTACTGAGCATAGGCAGGGGGTTCTCGCTGTCCCTACCCAGCGTTATCTGCTTTCCGTTGTGGCGCATGACTATCGCGTTGTCATTGGCACCGATATCGACAATCGAAGTCTCGAAGATTTTACTCTTCGTAATCGTGGGAGCAGTCTGCCCGGCCACGAGATGCTCCGGCTTTTCACTCAGCTCAAGAACATCGATACCGATGCTGACCATACGGAGCGAACCAACCTCCCATTGTTTTTTGCACTGTTTGGACAGTTCGGTGGCACAGTCAAATACCGGTTCCCCGGAAATCTCACCATCCTTGACCTCGATGTCCTTCATGTAGCCGATGACTTTGCCACGCTCATGCATATAGAGAAGCACGGGATTGCGCTCGTATTGCGCGACATCGATCCCGGAGGTCAGAACCCGGCTTCCATGACTGTTTAGACTGTCATCTGTTAGTCTTACTCGTTTACCCATTTTCGGTTTCGTGTTTGAAATTTGCTGCAATATTATGAGGTAATCTCCTGACCGGCAAAAAAGTGTGCAACCGTTGCACACTTCTATGCAACCATTGCACACTTTTTTTGTACTCATGCGTGAACATACGAATTTTGCATCAATTTCCGGTGGGTGGTCTATCATTGCCGGGAGGTTAATCGCGCAAATTCAATTTCAATATGACAAAAGCAGAACTCGAAAAGAAAAAAGATCTTGCCCGGACGCTCTATATGTCCGGGATGGAACAGATTGAGATTGCCGATAAGGTCGGTGTGACGAGACAGTCGCTCTCAAAATGGTGCAAGGAGGGTGGTTGGAAAGAGACCCGTGCGGCAAAAACAATCACGCGTCCGGAACTTATAAGGAAGTTGCTTCTCAGAGTCAATGACCTTCTTGACATGGTCGAATCAGAGCCGAAGCTTGCGGACAGCCTTGGCGACCAGCTCTCCAAACTGACCGCTGCCATCGACAAGCTTGACAAGTCACAGGCAAATGTGGTTAATGCCATCGAAGTATTCATGGCCTTCTCCAAATGGCTTGAGTTCCGTGCGAAGTCAGATCCAATGATTACTCCGGAACTTCTCAAGACCATAAATAAATTACAGGATGTGTATCTTGTAGAGTCATTCAATAAGGGAGCATTGGCTTGATATGGGAGCAAAGATGACTAAGGAGCAGAAGGAGGCGTTTGAACGGTGGAAGGAACACTGCCGCGAAGTTCAGACGCTGACCGCTGTATCTATGGCCATAGCAAAGGAAACACCGATTGAGCGCGACAAGCGCATCAAGCGACTACTCTCTAACTATGATGAATTCTGCGAATACTATTTCTCCCATTTCCTTACCCTGCGCGACAAGACCACCGGTGAAGTCATAAAGACAATCCACAACGCACCGTTCCATTCGCAAGCTGCTCTCAAGATAAGGAACACGCCTAATCTTAAGGCTGTATTCAAGTGGCCTCGTGGCCATGCCAAATCAACACATATTGGTGTTTTCACACCGCTATGGCTGATATTCCAACCGAAGAGGCTGATAAACTTTATGATCACCGTCGGCAAGTCTGAGGATAGCGCAACACGTCTGCTCGGTGACTTACAGGCTGAACTCGAATATAATCAGAAACTCATTGCCGATTTTGGTGAGCAGAAGAACCTCGGCTCTTGGCTTGAAGGAGAATTCAAGACAAGGGGAGGCGCGAAGTTCCTGGCTGTAGGTCGCGGTCAGTCCCCTCGTGGTCTCCGAGACCGTGAGGCTCGTCCGGATTACATCGTGATCGATGACTTGGATGACGATGAACTCTGCCGGAATGAAAAACGAGTGAAGGATTTGACCGATTGGGTCAAGGAGGCTCTCTTCGGTGCGCTCGATGTCGGACGTGGCCGGTTCATCATGGTAGGAAACCTTATCTCCAAGAATTCTGTCCTTGCCAACATTGCTGCTTCAAAGGGTGTCCATGTCTCGGAGATCAAAGCGGTCGATCGAGACGGGAATCCTGTTTGGTCAGAAAAATGGACTAAGGAAGAGGCACAGACGTATAAAGACTTTGTCGGTTATAGGGCATGGGAGAAGGAGATGATGCACAATCCCATCACAGACGGCACCATATTCCGGCACGAGTGGATAAGGTTCAAGCGTATGCACAAGCTCGACAAGTATGATATGCTTGTCTGCTATACCGACCCTTCGTTCAAGTCAACCACTGCCAACGACTACAAAGCCTGTCGCCTATGGGGTAAGATCGGAACGGAACTGCATCTTATCGATACATACGTCCGACAAGACACTGTTTCCGGAATGGTCAGATGGCTCTATAATCTCTATGAGAGATTGCCGGAGAATGTCGCTGTGACTTTCTATATGGAGGCCAACTTCATGCAGGATATCATTCTTGATGAATTCGCCACCGAAGGCAATCTCAGAGGGTATCAATTGCCCATTATTCCGGACACTCGCAAAAAGCCGGAGAAGATACAGCGCATCGAAGCAGTATCACCTCTTTGGGAACGTGGCTATGTATTCTATAACGAGGAGATGAAAGATTCTCCGGACATGGAGGTAGGCATCGAACAGACACTCGCCCTTGAACGAGGCTCTCGCGTCCATGACGATGCTCCCGATGCTGATGAAGGTGCCATCTGGTATCTGCAGCGCAACACAAGACAGGAAACTTTCAAACCGGTGGCGATCTTACGTCGACACCCAAAAAATTCATGGTGATATGTTTTTGAAAGACAATGATTACGCTGTGGTCATAGGAGATGACGCACTTAAGGTTGTCTCCCGTGCTTCTGAGGAGAACCGTGCCAATGCGGAACTTGAGGCTATCGAGGAGATATCCGGTTATCTGCGCCCGGTCTATGACTGCAATGCCATATTTTCAGCCGAAGGGGATGCCCGGAACCGGCTCATCGTAATGCGAACCGCAGACATCGCACTCTACCACCTTGTGGCCTCGCTGCCTCAGAAGATGGGCATAGAGATTCGCAAGGAGCGATATGAACGTGCTATCGAATGGCTCGAAGGCGTTCAGTCCGGCAAGATCATACCCGATCTTCCGACTGTAGAGGAAGATGATCACTCAGGTTCATTCGGCACAATCTATCATTCGGAACCCCGGCTCCGGCATAATTGGTAATTCTATGAGCTTACTTGACAAATTCCTTGATAACTTCCGTTTAAATAAGAACGCTACACCTTCTCAAGAAGGTATTCCCATTGTATTTAAGACTCCGTACGGAGAAGTGAACCTTGCCAAACCGGAAGGTCGGGCAAAGTTTAAGAGCATCGTCATGGAAATACATCGCACCACTGATGCTCTGACCCGTAAGGATATTGCGGATTGGAGAGCAGCTTGGCAGATGGCTCTCAATGTTGATAGTCCAAACCGCCAACGCCTCTATGACATATACAGGGATGTGGATGTTGATCTGCATCTCACCGGCTGTATTGACCAGCGGAGAGGATTCGTGATGTCCCGTTCATTCAAATTCGTTAACAAGACCGGCGATGAAGATGAGGATGCAAGGCATTACTTCGAC
Source organism: Bacteroides sp. (assembly GCA_014801865.1). GTDB lineage: Bacteria > Bacteroidota > Bacteroidia > Bacteroidales > Muribaculaceae > Paramuribaculum. The sequence continues at coordinate 30,584 of JAAVDH010000042.1, forward strand.
CAAGCATGGTTCAAGGATCTCATGGAACTCTGTCTTGAGTCCCGTTGGTGGGGTCACTCTCTTGTGGAACTCGGTGATCTGACACAGGACGGTGACGGTTGCCTGTGCTATGATGGAGTCAACCTCATTCCGCGCAAGCACGTTATTCCGGAATATCACCGGTGTGTACAGAATGTCGGTGACGATTGGAAGTCCGGCATAGACTACCATGAGGCTCCTTTCTCCGATTGGCTTATCGAAGCCGGACGTTCAAATGATCTCGGCAAATATTTGAAAGCAGCGCAGCAGACCATTCCAAAAAAGAATGCCCTTGCATTTTGGGATGCCTTTGCCGAGATATTCGGCATGCCTATGCGCGTGGCCAAGACAACCACTCGCGATCCCAAGGAATGGAAACGCCTCGAGCAGATGATTCAGCAAGCAGGCAGTAATCTCGGAATGTTGACCAGTATGGAAACGGAGGTGCAATTCGTGGAATCGGGCAAAGGGGATGCCTTTAACGTATATGACAGGCGTATCGACCGTGCCAATTCGGAACTGTCGAAACTCATCATCGGTCAGACAATGACTATCGAGGACGGCTCATCACTGTCTCAGTCCGAAACACATCTTGAGGTATTTGAAAACCTTGTGGAATCCGACCGGGATATGCTCCGGGATATAGTCAATAATCAGCTCATACCTCGCATGGTCAAGCATGGATTTCCTATAAAGGGTCTTCGCTTTGCTTGGGATGATGCTGCGGATTATACGCCGGAACAGCAGATTGCCTATGAGACCATGGTTGCTGACCGGTACGATGTGGATCCATCCTATTTCGCCGACAAGTACAATATGCCTGTCGGCAACAGGCGCGATTTCTCTACTCTTCCTGGAATTCCCGGTGGAAAGGAAGAAGATGATGATCCTGACAAGAAGCAAAAGAACGGCAGACCTTTTTTCGACTAAGCCCCGCCGACTATGTGGGGCTCCATCAACGCTATGCCCGGCTGCTCAAGTCCTTCCCGAAGCGGCGCGAAACTGTTTCCGTGCCGGCTGTGCCGGTCTTTATCGCCGGAAGAAAGGAGCGAGAGGATGAAATCCGGAAGCAGCTGTCTGTCCTGTTTGAAGGAATGATGAAGGCTGTGTATAAGACTGAAGGCGCACAGTTGTCTATCGACATTCTCTCAACCCCTCAAGTCCGGAAGTTCATCGATTCCCATGCTTCTGTCCTCGATTCCTCATTTGAGAAGGTGGAGATGTCAGATGCTATGCGTAAAAGGCTGCATCGCTCTGATTTCATATTCTCCGGGATCAAGACCTTCCATGAGCTTAACGAGGCATTCCCTTCTCTCATCGATGAGAATGGTGAACGAAAACCGTTCGAACGCTTTTTGAATGATGTTCGAAGCATTGACCAAACCTATAATAGCAACTATCTCCGGGCAGAATACAACTTCGTTACTGCATCGGCTGAAATGGCTGCTAAATGGGAGGAATTTTCTCAAGACGGCGACAGATATAATCTTCAGTATAGGACGCAGAAAGATGATAAGGTTCGTCCGGAACATGCAGCTATAGATGGGGTGACACTACCACCGTCTGATCCTTTTTGGGCAGAGTTCTATCCGCCCAATGGGTGGAACTGCCGGTGTACGGTCGTGCAGGTACGCAAATCTAAATATCCTGCAACCCCTCACGACGAGGCCATGCGTCTGGGAGATGAAGCACTGCAGAGGGATTCCAAAGGTATTTTCCGCTTCAATCCCGGACTGGAGCAGTCAACCATCCCGGCATACAACCCTTACACCATCCGTCGATGCCGTGACTGCGACATTGCTAAAGGGAAGTCTAAGCTCGCAAGGATTACTCCGCCCGACAATCAGCTATGCCAGGCGTGCTCCGTGATTAGGGAAATGGTAGAGAAAGAATCTGCAAAAGGAATAGACTTAACAGAAAAGAAAGTTGTAAAAGCTGCCGCTAAAGAATGGGCTGAGAAGCATTTACCGGAGATAGATAATGGGGGGCAGATAGCTAAGCGCCTTGTCATTCATCATGATGCAACTGGACTTGATTTCATTCTTAATAAAAAGTTCTTTGGGGAAACATACTCTAATTGTGTACGCGCAAATAATACTGCTGAAACAATGGAGTATGCAATCAGAATTGAAGAATGGTTCCAATCATTATCAGAAGCAGGTATTGAAGAAGGGCAACACCATGTCTTTAAATTCAAAGTTATGAAAGGAACAGTGGGTGAAAAGACAATTGAAGCGAAAGCTAAAATTATTGGGAATGAGCTAATTTTATATACTATTAGAGTATATAATTAAAAAAACAACCAAGAGCCACCAGGTAGGCCGAAGCCTCTATCTGACGCATCCTTGATTGTTTGTTTCGCAAAGATAACACCAATCTTCAAATTTTGCAAGTATCGCATTAAAAAAAGAGCGGAAATCCGAGTGGTTTCCGCTCTTTTACCATCCTATTCTCACATTGTCTCATAGATATCTATGCCGTAGCAATCCTTCAGCACCGCTTCCTCAAGCATCAGTAGATTCAATATCCCGGCTTCTTCATAAGCGGATATGGTTCCCTCTGCCTTCATCGATATAGCCATACATCTCAGTGACTCGATAACGGTTGCCAGCATTCCCTTGCCGTAACCGTCCCTTATAAGCTGCGTTATGGTCGGAATCTTTATCGTCGTTTCCATTTTCATCCCTCCTTCCAGTCGAAATCCAACCTCAGCTGCACATCCTTCCTGACCTTCTGGCTCGCGCAAAGCAGGAGCCTCACCCCCAGTTCCCTCACGAACCATCCCGGATTCGGCACCCCGTACAGCCACATCTTGCGCGCCAGCTCCTGTTTCGCATTCAGCCTCCTCACGCTTTGGGTGCTCTCGGTCCGCGCCCCGATGCATGAGTGGATGTCGTTCAGAGAATACCATTTCTCACCTTCAACCTCTACAACCCGAACTTCCCCGTCACGGAAGTTCATCACCCTGTAAGGCACATCCCGCACATCAAGGTAATCTGCCGTAGATTTCCTCACGCCGTAGCAACCTTTCCTGCGGATGCTCGGCAGCACCTCCCCCGTAACCCATTTCCGGAATTTCTTCGCCTCCGGCTTACGGCTCTGGAAAATCAGGGAGTACAGGCCGCTCTCGCTGACAGCTGACATTTTTTGAGTGCCGCCAAGGGTGTCCACTAATACCGACTCCCTTTCATCTTCATCAAGACGAGCGACAGCATCCCGGTATTTTTCAATTCCCAATACCTGACACACATCCTTAGCCACGAACCATGGCTCACCACTCACCATCTGCACCCTGACAGGTGCTTTCTCCTGACTGAAGTTGAAAACCTCAATCTCGCCTGCCGTAGCAGGTCTTGTTTCTTTCTTGTTTGACATTGTTGTTATTTATTAGAGCTTTGTGGATGAAAAAAGACGGCATCCACTTCCCGTCGCTCTAAATCCTAACAACTTGGACTTGCAGGGGCCATTACAGCCCATGCACGGGGTTGGATGCCGTCAATATACCATACATGCGGACATAAAAAATGCCCGTGCGGTGCATCGGACAGAACAGGCTGTCCAAGTTGTTTTAGAATTTTAGAGCACCGCAAATATAACACTATTTTTTCATATACAAATCATTTCCAAAAAAAATTTCTCAAATTCTTCTCTATCTCACCGCGCTCTTGAATGCCACATAGCCATAGACCTCTATATTCTCCACAATCTCCTCATGGTTATGGTTCGTCTGCGACTCCACCAGTGACAGCTCCCGGAAGCTTCGCCCGTCAAGCCCCGCTATTGCGTCATGGATATGATCGGGAAGGTCCAGCATGTCAATGCTCCTTTGCGCATCATCGGAAGCAACCTCTGCCCAGTCGGTGACAATATGCAGTACAACCTGCGGCTCGGCGCGGTACTCCACCCCAGGAACTATCGCATTCCATCTCACCGGGCTGAACTCTACGAACACCGCCGGTCGTTCCCACGGTATCTCCTGGTCGATGAACTCAACATTCCGGTTCCACAGGTCGATGTGCCTGATCACAGGCTCTCTCTGGTCTGGATCCATATCCTCATCGGCTATGTAGAATTCCCCTGAGTCATTCCTGCACAATAATCCGAGCTTCTCCTTGATAGCCTTGTAAATCTCTTTTCTCATCTTTCTATTATGTCAAAATCGGTGTTGAAAAATTCTGTGATATTCTCTTCGATGATCTCTCTGACTGTCTGCTCCACCTCCGGGGCATTACCGAGGAACTGACGGCGTGGTATCTTGAATGTTGAGCCAATCTTCATCAGAGCCATAAACTTCCAAAATTCAGCTTCCGTCGATAACTGAATGTTACGCTTAGTCTTCCTAAGCTCTCCATTCTTTTTTCTTCCGAACGAACCGGTGGTGCTGTAGTATTTATACCAAAAGAACTTCTTCATTTTGGCCGTAACCTTGATTTCTCCACCTTCGTTATGGATGGCTGCTGCCGGATGTTCGGAACGGAAGATAATGCTGTTCGGTGTTTCCCGGCTTGTGATGCTCCGGCGAAGACCTCCGGTGTCCACGAGAATATGTCCCCTCGGGCGTGTGGGACTCTTACGTCTCTGCCAAGCCTCCGAGAAGAATGCCTGACGCTCGAAGTTCCGGTCGAACTCATCAGCCATATCCACCTGTATGTCCCGGAGGATATTCTTGATTATTTGGTCGTAATTATTCATCATCGAGGTTATCGAAAAGTGTGGGACTCTGATCATCGGGTGGGTTGAATCCCGGCTTGGTGGGAGCTTTCAGAAGGTTGTAGAAAGTACGCTCACAGATACCATGAGCAGGATATATGTACCTGCGCCATATTTCCCGGTTGGGAATTCCTTTTTTGGCATAAAGGTCATATATCCTGTTGATCTCTGCGACACGCTTCTGATAACTGTGGCCGGGTTTCTTACCCATCTTTCATCAGTGTCGTTTTAAGGGTTTCGGTTTATACGGTCGGATGTCGAGCGTCATCTGACAGCTCACTGTCACCCTTCCGCTTCCTTCACACTGAAGGCAAGTATGGAATTCGCCTTCATCTCCGGCCACCCTGCCGGTTCCTTTGCAGATCCGGCAGAGGGCAACCTTGGGAGGTCGTTCTATTTCTCTCTTCATTGTCTTTTTTGTCTGCCGGACTCCGGCTTTAGTCCACATCGGTCATGCCAAGTGGAATGTAACACCATGCGCCCTTGTCGTTCTTGTACTGGGCGCGGATATACTTCTTGCTTATAGTCGGCTGATAGGACTCCTCGATGATGCGTACACCTTCGAGAAAGCGCTCATCACCGCTGTCCTCGGCCATCTTCCGCAGCTGAAGCACCCGACTCGCCTTGATATTCCCCTGACCGTCCCGGCTGAGAAGACGGAGCACGGCATTGACAAGTGCCTTGGTCGCATCATCCTTGGCTTGGCTCTCGATATATTCTTTCACCATTGCCACTCCATCTTCCACCGTATCGCGGTATCCGTCGATGCAGTTCACTCCAAGGATGATCCTCAAGGTACCATCGGAGTTGGTGAAGGTGTGGCTCGCCTGATCGTCACGCGCGGTGGGGATGATCTCCGATTTCATCTTCAGGATTGCCTCGAAGTTCCCGTAAATGGTATCCTTCACTGTCTTTAGCTGTTCGCTGACTTCCCTGAGCATAGGTATTGTTGTCGCGATCTCCTCATCCACAAGGGTTGCGTACTCCTGCCGTTGCTGCTTGCGCTCTTCCTCACGGCGTTTCTTCTCGCGCTCAGCCTTGAAGGCCTCGAACTCCTTCCGCTCTTCGGCGGTCATTTCCACTTTTTCCATTATATTGTCATTTTAAGTATTGATTACTCATCGATTGAAAATACGATGTCATTGTCTTCGCGCGACTCGGTCGCGTCCGCTTGGCTTGTGGTCCATTCAGCAACTCCTCGCAAAATGTTGATATAGTCGGCATCATCCATTTCGGCTGTATGTAGCTGAATGTAATTCTTAATCTGTTCGAGTGTCTTGCTCATATCAGTTGTAGCTTGTCATGCCTGGTGAGGCAAGATTAATTAAATACGTGATTCTCTGTGTCGGGGTGGTTCTCGGAGCCTGGTCCGACTCTGACTTATTTGCCTGTCCGGCTCGGATCCATCCCTTTCGCTTGATGGATCGGAGTCTGGAGGCAAGTTCCATCAGTTCCTCTATCGACAATTGCCCGAAGGCTTTCCCTGATATCCGGGGATGTCGGCAGAAATCGTTTATCTGCGCCCAATCGGTTGTGTCAATCTCAAGTTCCTGCATCAGCTTGAGGGCAATGCTCCGGCGACGCTTCAGTTCATCTCTGGTGCCGTTCATATCCTCAAGGGCAACGCACATGGCGTTGTATTCCTTCCACGTCATCTCCTTGAGGGAGTCCGTGCGTCCGGCGGTGTACTGAAGTACGAACTGACGCTTTGCCTCGTCCGGTTCCCCATGAATGGTGAGCTTGTGGAAAGCGGAGTAGAACCGTCCGAAGTTAGTTACCTGCTGTTTCATTGCTCTTGTTTTGATCTTCCTTTGAGTGAAGCATCGCCTCAAGTGTCTCTATGGGCAGATAACGTGCTACCCCCAAGAAGTAGGTGTCCACAAATTCTGCAATTGCCTGTTCGGAGGCATACTCAAGATTCTTCTCTATGAATCGAGTCTTTTCGCTTCGACCTAACTGACGAAAGACCCAATCAATGTTTTGTGCCATTTTATTTTATATTATTTGGTTTCCAATCTATTGTTACTAAAGCGATGACCTCGCCGGTTCCCTCGCAATCCGGACACATAGTTTCCCAAGGCTGTCGCTTGGTTGCCGGGAAGTAGCCTCTGCCGTGGCAGTATGGACAGGTCACAGGACGGGAGCTGAAGGCTTCCTTGTGAATTCTGCCGTCGGGCTCAAGTATGATCGTTTCTCTTCTCTTGCTCATTTTATCCGATATTGTTTGAGGTTCTCAAAATTCCTTCTTCCCATACAACATAGTAGCTGCCGGGGTCTTCGGTGAAGCGTCCTTGGCAGAATGCCTTGTATCCAACCACCCGGACTTTCAGTCCTGCTATGTAGCGGAGTCTGACAGCAGCCTTACCCATTGGCTGTCCTTTATGTTCCTGTGAGATGAAGATGAAACTTTTAGCCGGGAAGCGATCTATAAGTTGCTTGGCTTGATCGTATGACCAACCTGCCACTTGAAAGCTGTCCACTATTACGAAATGAGGACTCTTGGGTTTAGAAAGCCTCTCTACAAGTTCATCGTATGTATCACTTGTGGCTACTCTGAATCGTCCCTGTACCTCGTTCATCTTGAATCGCTCGATACGTTCCTTGAACGACTGACTGATACCTTCCTCATGTGAGAGATAGAGAGTCATGCCGTAATTGCAGAGTTCCTTGGCGAGCTGCATCACAAAGCTGCTCTTGCCGGAGGCTGACGCTCCGCTGATAAACCATGCCTCGTTGATCGTTGGAAAGCCGAATGGTCGGCTCCACTTCTCACCCCAAGGTAAGGTTTTATAGGTCTTGGCAAGTACCTCTTTAGGACTATATGCTCGCTTGGCCATCGTTACTTCTTTGAAGATTTCTTTAGTTCATCAATAAGAGCATCGGCGAATGTCAAGGAAAGTTTAGCTAAAGTGACAGGTAGCTCTTCGTCCACACCCGGCTTGAGTAATACTCCAGCTGCTATATCGGGATTAGTCATTATAGCACCCATAAAATCCTTGGCAGACTCATATCGACGCTCCTCCCAATCCGGTTGAGCGTCCTGCGCCTTACGCATCATTCGGTTGATACTGATCACCGAATCCATATATTGTTTCTCAATCACTGTCATATCTTTATCGTTTTGATGTTTTGTGGGGGAACTTGTAGCACCATCCCATGATTTTTTCTAACTTGATACCTTCGGGAAGAAGGCCAAAGGTATTTACCTTCACTATCCCTAATTTGGAACATACCCGGCCTAAACGAAGGTCAATGTATCTGCCATCCTTAAAGACCACTCGGATTTCGCGTCGCTTGTTTGCTTTCGCTAACTCAGACGTAGCTTTCAAGACTCTCCTGCTGCCATCTGCGAAAGTTACCTTTATCTTGGTGTCGCTCATTGTCTTTTGAGTTTTTCGATTTCGGTATATACTCGGCGAAGACCGCCTCCGCTCTTCCGGGCTATCTGTCCGGGGTCGGCTCCTTCCGGAGCATTGAGCTTGGCCACTATCTGAGCCTGTGCGAGTAGAAACTTGTCTCGCTCCTTAGAATCGTCCGGGGTCACCTTGCTGTAGCGGTCTCCGTAGCGGCTGAGCATCTCGGTGTAGCCTACCTTCTTGCATTCGATGCTCCGGTTGATCTTCTCCTTCAGACCGTCGGCTCCCATCATGTACCAGGCGCAGCATCGCTCGGTGGCGTTCCATAGAGCCTTCAGTTCCAAGAAGGCCTCGTATTGCAGGTCTCCGGCCTCGTCGAGGATGATCAGCGGATTCTCGATTGAGCGCAGGTAATACACAAGATCTTCATAAACGTCCGCATACCGGCCTTTGCTGTCCACCCCGAATTCTCCAGCAATCCTCCTCACGAGCTTGAGCTTGGTCTTGACCTGTGAGCAGTCGATATAGATGGCGTTGGCATGGATCTTGACATAGTGCCGGGCTGTGAAGGTCTTCCCGATGTTGGGAAGGTCGCACATGATCGCACTGATACTGCTCCCTTGGCAAGCCTTCAACTGCGCTGTGATAAACTGAAATGTCGGGGTCTTTGCCACTTTCCATTCGATCTCTCCCCGGAGGCTGACTCCGAGTTTCCGGGCAATGCTTATCCAATTGGCATCGCTCAGAACACGGTCGGTCTGACCGTTCTTTACCGCACTGTACACCGAAGTCGTTATGCCGAGAGAGGCGGCATGCTTCGCGTCACTCGGATAGTTGGCCCGGTTCGCCTTTATAGCGGCGAGAATCTTGTTTTTGATCTCTGTTGTAATCATATTCAAACAGTGTTTTAATTTCGTTATAAGTCTTGCACGGCTCGTGAGACATAATCTTCCTCAAGACAGAATTCCTCCTTCTCTGATTCGGAAGATCCTGGCTGTCCGAGGTGGTCTGGTGCGTGGAGCGAAGCTGTTTCCGCAACGGCCTCTGCCGCTTCCTCAGTCTCCGTTTCTTCTCGCTCCATAATCCTCACACGTCCGATTGCGTGGTCTTCGACATACTTCTTGAAGTGACTGACCTTCTTCTGCTGCTCCACGAAGATCTTTTCATCTTCCTCAGTTTGCTCGGCTCGTGCCGTGTTATAGGTTCCCACATCCTCAAGGCGATCGATATACTTGTCTCCTTGGTAAATGAACATATCGGTTACGTTACCCTCTTCATCAGTAAGGTAGAAGGCATCAACCTTGTAATCATTCGGTGCAAGCTGCTCGATGACCTCCGTCCTACTAAGCCACCAATCCTTGTAAAGCACCCGGCAGTAGGAATTGCGCCGGATCGTTGTGCTGATCCTTTCTCCGACATACCGTGCGATCACTGCTTTGTCAAGAGGCTGAAGGTTAGGATTGATATTGGCTACAAGGACATCCCATCGGGTCATGCCCTTATATTTTTTCTGATTGGGATGAAGCGCATGGTTGTACTCATAGATGTCCCGGCGGTCATCTGCGATCAGCTCATCCCATGAGTAATATTCCTTCTCCTCGTAGGTGTTGTTTAACTCATCGAATACCTTGTTGCTCTCCGTCCGGTATTGTCTGCTCTTGGCATAGAACCTACCAATGCCGACATGGTTCCGGTGTTCGATGCTGCGCTTCTTGGCTCCATTGAACTGCTCTGCATGTTTCTCCTGTGAATTCATCGGAGCGCAGAACCGCACGAAGGGGAACATCACTCCGGCTCGTAGGAAGGAGTCTTTCCACTGACTCATCAGATGGTTCTCGACTTCCACTTCTGCAGGGCAACCCCAACCATGCCTATCAAGCAGCCGGAACATATCCCGGAACATATCCACCACAAGGTCGACATTCTTTGCTCGGTTATAGGCTGCTCCTATACAGCATCCGCTCGTTACATCGTAGGCATAATATGCCTTCGGACGGATTCTTGTGTCCTTGAGCTTGCGTGGAAGATCGCGGTCATCGAACGAAACCTTCGAGAGGGAGAATTCTCCATGATGGCGGTGCATGTGCGGCATGGTCTCGTGCATAAAGGTTGTCGGAGTCATGAGGCGATGATCTATCAAAGCCCTGTTTTTCGGTTTGTTTAAGTAATTAGTGATTGTCGCCTCGCTCAGAACCATCGGTTCACCGTTTTTGTCAGTGAAATCGTCCGGGTTGAAAAGTTCTCCCGAATCTGGGTCATATACATCAAGCTCGCCTGTTACGAAGGAGTTGTATAATTCGAGGACGTTAGTGTTCCAAGGCTTGTTAGGCAAAACTGCTATGCCAAGGATAAGACGCTCGGTCTTGTAATCCACCTTCCGCGCCGACTGATTGCCGAACTTGCCGCTGATTAGACAGGCATATCCGTTGGTCTTGTAGTCGTTCACCTTCTTCCGGAACCGCAGGGTTGATGCCGGAAGTGTGTGGCCAAACCGCTTACGCAGGGTCTCGATGGTCGCTGTCATCATAGACCAATCATATTTACCGCCGAAGAGTTTCTGCGCGGTGGCTGCTCTATCATAGAGCTTGATGCAAGTATTTAGAACCGAGGCATTGGTAATATACTCCTTGGCTTTCTCTGACGGGAGTGCCACTCCGCATTGTTCTTTGGAAAAGAAGAAGGCTGTAGCTTTCTGATCCACCTCATAGTTGCTGATGATCCAACCCTCAAGACGAGCCTGTGAGCCACCGGGATAAACCTCTTCGACTTTCTCCTTATAGCGGGCAGGGAGACTGTCAACGGCAATGAGCGCATAGCTTCCCCTTGCTCCGCCTCCACGCTGAACGACATCCACACGGTTACGGTTAGTCCAATTGCGATAATTGGCCTCCGTAACGATGCCCCCATCGAACAGTTCGCGAGTTGATATACAAAGTCTGCCGTCGCAATATTCCATTATAATTTTCTCTCCTATTCAAATTTTCCCTGCCGACAGGGCCTACTGAAAATATTTATCTCAGACACCTTGCCAGATCCTGCAAGGCGAAGATATCCATGACTCCTACATGGTTGTGTCTCGAAACCATCTTGCCATTATGCCATAATTCTCCATGGCCGTCAGCACGATAGAACGTCAGTACAGCACCATTTCCGAACCGCTGGATCATCCTCCCGTCTGCAGTGTGGATCGTCTCCATCTCCGGCAGTGTCACCATGATCACGCCGCCGCGCTCAAGCGCAGCCTTACGGATTCTACCGCGCACCCCGACTTCCGGCTTCTCCAGATCCAAGGCATTGTAGATCGTCTGGTTTGTCACTCCGAACACCCTCATCAGGAATGCCCTGTCCTCCTTAGTCACAACTATTTCCCTTCTCATTTGTCTGCTTATTGAATTTTATTTATTATCTTTATAGCCTCTTTCAAAATTGAACCAATTATGAATAAAAGCGAATACTACTCCTGCAAGGCTTTGAATCTTCAAAAGTATCTGGACTCAGAGAATTGCGATTTTGAGATTGAGGCAGCCCAAGGTCTCGCAAAGGCTTTCTCTATGTGGGCAAAAGTCGATTTTTTCGACAAGGAACACCGACTCCTTTCCATCACTCTCAGTTATGTATCTGACATTTTATTTTCGCCTGATCTCCTTGCTGTCATTAAAGCATTCGCTCTCGTAAACCATTATGATATAATGGGCAGCAAAGATGAAATCAGATCGGTCTATGAAGTTGAGGAATAAAAGAACGCTCTAAATCAACCTCTGCATCAGGGGTACATTTAGACAAGATGATTTTACCTCTGTTTCTTAGTTTGATGTAGGTCTCGTAGGATATTATATCCAGCAAGGCCTTGACTGTCATTGTCTTCATTTTTTTACTCACTTATTTAGTCGGTTATTAATATCTTCAATCGCTTCCTTCAGAGCGTAATGTCCGGCAACGAGTGCGTCGTAGATCTTCGACTGATCGCACTCATGTTCTGTGTGCGTAGCTTCGAACTCGGCAAGAATGACATCGGTGTCGATGACATTTCTTTCCATGATCTTCAGCAGGAGCCTTACGGTCTCCTCCGTCCTTTTCTCTGAATATTGCTTTGTCATATCTTTTAATTTTAGAGGGAAGGGCAGGATTCGAACCTGCGACCTGCTGCTTCTTGGCCATTATGGGTGCGCACCGCCGCTCTGTCCACTGAGCTACCTTCCCGAATTTTCCGGCGCATTTGGCAACGCCGGAGGTTCACATGTCGTGCCTTTCGGCTTTAACCGGCTCTCTTGCCGGAGGATCGCCCTCTCTTGGGTCTGACCCCTCTGTATTGTTTTATTATTTAATCAGAGCATATCAAAAATATCCATCTGATATATGCTTTGCTTCTCAAGTTTCCGGATTGCCTTGTCAGCTATCGCGATCACACTCTCGTCCGGATCTGAATTAGCATATTTCCGATATTTCTTGAGTGCTTCAAGTCCCTTCTTCAATCCCTCTCCTAATGTCCGGCCGGCGTTGCTTCCCCGGCCGGTGCCGGGCCATGAACTCGACCCTCCCGTAGGATAGTGAACCTCGTATGACGTATAGAACCATCCGTTTTCTGCCTTGGCGACATCTATGCAGATAAAAAAGCTTTCCGTGTTGGAGACAATCACCGATACTTCCGGTTTCAGCGCTTTCCCTTTTTCTATCTTCTGTGGATGAAGTTCGATGAAATGGATATCATCCATCCGGTAAAAGTTTCGACGTCCTACAAGATGATGTGCCGTGCGCAGCTTAATAGCCGATTTCGCTAATGTCTTTACTATCCTGCCCCTCATTCCTCTTTATTTTGTCAAATCGCGCTTTTTTTGTATCTTTGGTCGCGTTTGATTTTTAAATTCGATGCAAATATACGTGATAATTTTCGCATTACAAAATTTAATTACGATATTTTTCGCATTATGTGTAAAATTATATCAAGAATTAATGAATTAGCAGCTCACGAAGGGATTTCCATAGGAGCAATAGAAAAAGAAATTGGAGCAAGCCGAGGTGTTCTGTCTAAAGCAATAAAGAATGGCACTGATGTTCAATCCAAATGGTTAGCTTTGATATGTGAAAAGTTTCCACATTTTTCTCCCCAATGGATACTGTTAGGGGAGGGGGAGATGATTATTGATAATAATAATGCGAAAAATATCGCTAATACGAAAAATATCCACACTGAATCAGTACATTCAAATCAAGATCGCTCCCATGTAGTCAACGATATGCCTCCTACGGCTCCTACAGATCAATCAGTCCTCTCAAAAAGAAACCCTAAACAACAGAATAAATCTTTTGAAAAGATCCTTGCATCTTCCCGTAACCCGGAAGCCATCCCCCTCGTATCCGTTCAGGCCGTAGGAGGGTTTGCCGGTAGAGACTTCTCCATCCAAGAGCATGATATTGAAGGCTATTACATCATCCCTAAATTCCGTCATCTTGATGTCGATTTCCTAATCGAGGTCACCGGTGATTCCATGATGCCTCGTTTTTTTCCGGGAGACATCATTGCTTGCTCCATTATTACCAACCCTCGGTTCATCCAATGGAACAAAGCTTACCTCATAGCCACACGTGAGGACGGAATGATCGTGAAGCGTCTCCGTCGTTCCACTGAGCCGGACTGCCTCCTTGCTGTCTCCGACAATGAGGACTATGAACCTTTCGACATTCCCAAATCTGAAATAGACGGCCTCGCCCGTGTCGTCGGTGTAATCCATGTGGAATGACTCAGGATCGTCCATGCATCACTGTTGGCGCGAAGCTGTTTCCGCTCCGACTCTGTCGGTGTTTCACTCCTAACCACTCGGATACGAAGTAGCACCCCAAAACACCCCTGGATAGCCCATTTTCGGGGTGTTACCCCCCTCAAAATAGGGCTAAAATTAGGCTAAATGACTGATTAAAGCCTTTTTAATAAGGAGTATTTTTTGCAAAGTGGTGGTTTTTTCTTAATAGTGAAATGCCGAAATCGGGAGTCTATCTCAAAAAATCGGTATTTTACCCCCCCTCTATCGCACCCCTTGAATACCCCAAATGTGAATATCCAGTTATCTCCAAATGAATATCCACTTTGAATATCCACCTGAATATCCACCCCTAAAAATTACCCGTTCGAACACGAAAAAAGGGAGAGCCGCTTGACTCTCCCTTGCCCGGATCACTATAATGCCGTTTTGTGGCCGTTCTAATGCCCTTCTTAGTCCATTCTATCATCTACGCCTTCTGAGCCGCCACGTGGGGCTGTAAGCAGCGTAGTTTGCTGTATTATCGCACGTTTAGTGATCACTGTTCCACCTCCCGACAGTCCTGCACGGCGTAGGTAATCATACCCACAACCTATATCTTCCGGGGTCAGATGGTGGAAAATGGCAGCGATGGAGCCAAATGCGAGGGTCTTGCGCTTCCCGGTCAAATGAACCAATATAACCTTTGTCTGCTTCATAATCTTATTTTTCGCAAATATACACAAATAACCACTATTTGCAACCTTTTGAATAATTATATTTTGATTTAAGACATTAAAAAATCGGCGCAAAGCCGATGAAATCTACCATCCTACCTCTTGAACCGGTGATGTAAAGCCGATATCTCTGAACGTAAGCCTGATGTCAGCCTCATGTAAACCTACGACCCCCGAAATGTAAACCAAAATTCAAGCAATGGAAACGCTTCGTTTTTTTCGGCCAATCTCGCCATCACCCTCTAACTCGCGCATTTTCAAAGCCTTTCATCAAAAACCGCCGATCTCAACATTGAACGCTTCGTTTTGTGCCCCATATATCTCCATTTGCCTGCACATACAGTTCATATCGCATAAGCGCACGTTTCAGCACTCGCAAATGCTTAATACGCCATTCCGATATGTTTTTCTTGGCGATGTAATCCTCAAAAATGTCAAAGAAGGAAATTTCAGGAGCTATGACTGTTTCTTCTTTCGGAGGATTGAGAAATAGATCTAACTGAGCAAGTACAAAATCTTTCGTTACTTTCTCAACCGGGTTATCCTCACACAGACGGATAAGGAACTTTTCGATTTCCTCTAATTTATCCTGTACCTCGCGCACCTCACGTTTCCCCTCCGGGTCTCGTGGATTCGTAAATTTACCATCTTTGAAACGGTCAGCAGATATATAGACACCGCTCTTTATTCGATGTGAAACGCTATGCGAAACAGAGACCCTGAGAAGTATCTCGGCACGTCCTGAAGCGTTTATTTTCGTAGATAAGGCTCTTTTGATTGTTGCCATAGGAGAGAATGCTTTTGTTTAATAACACTTACTTTACTGATGCAAAGGTAATAATACCC
>JAAVDH010000043.1 GCA_014801865.1 Bacteroides sp.
AGGGAGCGATGCGGGCATCGTGACCGATGAAAACTTTGGAAAAGCACCCAAAAGATTCTTTGTGATGAAATCAAAAATTATTCATACTCTTAAGTAATGTAAATTTGGTTTAAAAGTAAACATACTCTAAGTCTTCAAAACACTCTCTTAATAGAGTACATCAATCATCCGGTTAATCAAATTCCTCTCTTTGATTGTTAGGAATAAATAAGTCTATACTATATGGAAAAGAAAATCATAGCCCCGAGTGAATTAATCATCAATCCTGACGGCTCAGTGTTTCATCTTCATCTGCGCCCCGAACAACTTACTGACCGTATAATTCTGGTGGGTGACCCCGGCCGTGTCAATATGGTTGCGGATTTCTTCGATACCAAGGATTTTGAAGTATCATCGCGTGAGTTTCATACTATCGGAGGTACATACCGCGGTAAACCTATCATGTGTCTGTCGCATGGTATTGGCCCTGATAATATCGATATCGTTATCAATGAGCTTGACGCATTGGCAAACGTTGACTTTGAAACCCGCGAGGTGCGCGACACTCACCGTACACTTCAGATGGTACGAATTGGCACTTCCGGTGCACTGCAACCCGAGCTTAAGCTCGGCACCCCTGTTATCGCTGAAAAAGCTATAGGATTTGATGGCGTGCTTAACTACTATGCAGGACGCAACGAAGTGTGCGATCTTGACTTCGAAAAGGACTTTACCGAACACGTAGGTTGGAACCCTCTGTGGGCATCTCCCTATGTTGTAGATGCCGACAGCGAACTTGTGAATCTTATAGGTGGCAACGATATGGTAAGAGGCAACACCATCTCTGCCGTAGGTTTCTATGGCCCTCAGGGACGTGAAGTGCGTTTGCCTCTGGCTAATCCAGACCTCAACAGACATATCGAGGAGTTTGAGCATCGTGGACGTCGAGTGACCAACTATGAGATGGAGAGCGCTCCTCTTCAGGGTCTCAGCCGCCTCATGGGTCATAAGGCCATGACAGTGTGCTCCATCATTGCCAACCGCATGTGCCACGAAGCTACCCCCAACTACAAGACTGCGATGAGAGATCTCGTAGGCACTGTACTTGACCGAATCTGATATGACTACTTATCAGAATAATCGGAGTAATTAGAATACTCGGATTACTCGGAGTAATCCGAAAAAATTAGAGCTATTGGAAAGGTTGGCAGACCAAGGTCTCCAATTAATCCAATAGCTCTAATTATTCTGATAGTTCTGATAATCTATTACAGCAGCTTGATGCTGATGTAGCGCTTGGGATTGCGCTTGACGTCGATGAGTAGAGAGTCAAGGCTTGCTACCGAGGCATTAAGATTGTTATAGAACGACGGGTCGTTGATGAGCAGTCCCAGTGAAGAGTCCTTGGTGTTGAGCTGAGCGGTGATCTCCTTAAGCGACTCTGAGAGCTGATATACGTTTACGAGCATGGAGTCCAAAGGCGCATCGCGCAGTTCGCCGCTAACTTTACCGAGGTCTTCGGTGACGGTAGTCAGGTTTCCGGTTATAGTCTTGACATTATCCATGGTGACTTTCGCATCCGAAGTTACGCCGGGGAGTGATGCCATGGCCTGATTAAGACGCTGTGTAGTGGTCTCGAGGTTAGCCATGATATTGTCCATACGCTTGAGCGATGAGGCTAAGGCCGGGTCAGTAGCGATGGTAGTCACGGCTGTAAGCAGTGAATCAATCTTAGGCATGAGTCCTGATACTCCGGGAAGCAGATCTCCCGACAGAGTCTGCATAAGTCCTGTAGACTGTACACCCTTGAGATGGTCACCTATCTTATGAACTTTTGAGGTAGGGTTCATGTGCAGTTCTATCGATGATGTGCCAAGCATGTCCGTTACAAGTACGGCCTCTGTGCCCTCTGTAATCTGTAGCTTCTTGTCAAGGCTGAGTTCTACGAGAACATGGCCGGGGTTATCATACTCATATCCGATTTCTCTGACAAGACCCACCTTGTAGCCGTTGAGCGTCACGGGGGCTGATTGGGTCAAGCCGGCTACGTCGGTATATGATACGTAGTAGTAGTTTGCGGCCTTGAAAATGTTGATACCTTTGAGATAATCAATCCCGAAGAGAAGTATCAGTATGGCCAGCACGGCAGAGGCTCCGATGACAAATTCTTTGGTGTATTTCTTTTTCATCTTTCCGATTTTATGCTTATGAGGAATTGGTGAATATATCTGTTTAATGGGTGAATGACAGTTACTTTACTCGTCTACCGTCAATGGTCTTGATTACGAATGCGTCCTTGAACAGCGGCTTTACTTCATCAAGCAGTTTCTTGGCTTCGTCAGGCGATGTCGTGGAGCCATACGTGTATTTCACCATGCCGCTTTCGCGGTATAAATCTATCGGACTAAGTCCCTTGAATTTCGGTGAATCCTTAGGCAATTTACTACCTGATGTCATGAACTGCACTTTATATATTATCTCGGTTGACGATTTAGGGTTGTCAGAGGTTTTCTGTTTCTTTTCTGTGACTTTATTCTCTTTATCCTGTGACTTTGTCGCTTTCTTGCCCGAAGATTTGGTCGCGGTCTTTCCTATGGCCTGCGTTTCTTTATCGCATGAGCTTTTGTATGCTTTTATGCCGTTGAATATGGCGCGTGCCAGTTGCTTTTGCCCTGATTCGCTGCTGAGATACTTCTCGCAGGTAGGGTTGCAGATAAAGTCAAGCTCTACGAGTACTGCCGGCATTGAAGTCTTCACCAACACCCAGAATATGGCTTGCTTTACTCCGAGGTTCTTACGGCCGGCGGTTGACACGAGTTCCGACTGTATGGCGTCAGCGGCCTTGATACTGTGGTCAAGGTGTATGTCGCGCGATAGCTCAAACATTATGTACGACTCCGTCGAGTTAGGGTCAAATCCCTGATAAGTTGTGGTGTAATCGGCTTCGAGCATCATCACGGAGTTCTCTTGTTTCGCTACATTGAGGTTCTCTTCAAAGCGCTTGAGACCGAGCGTGTATACTGAGGCCCCGCTCACCACGTTGCGGCGTGGCGATTTAGCGTCGACAGAATTGGTATGTATTGACACAAAGAGGTCTCCGCCGGCTTTATTTGCAATATCCGCGCGCCCCTGAAGGGTCACGAATGTATCGTCATCGCGGGTGTACACCAACTCTACATCTTTCATATCCTTACTTATAAGTTCGCCCAACTTCAGGGCCACTCCTAAGTTGATATCCTTCTCTCGGGCGGTCTTGCCGATAGCTCCGTAGTCTTTACCGCCATGGCCGGCATCAATCACTATAGTGAAGTCCTTGCCATACAACTGAATAGAAGCGAAGACAATCATAATGGCGGATATGATTGCGCTTCGCAGTATAAGTATCGGATGGCTCAGTCGGTCAAAAAACATTAACTGGTGATTTACAGGGAATGAATCCGGGATTATCGTCCGCAAAATTACAAAATATCCACGTAAGGGCTGAACGTCCTATCCATAAACTTTGAAGTCCCGGTCAGTAAAAGCGAAGAATAGACTAATTTTGACCCCGACTTTGCGAGTCAAGTACTAAGAGTCTGCCCGTAAAGTTTCGCTAATAAAGAAACATTCTCTAACTTTGAGATGTTGAATTTGAAAAAATGTATGTCGTTAAAAAAAGACTTAAGTTTAATCGAATGACTTACTTGGTGATTCATTAAAACACTCTCTAACTATTACTTAGTGAGAAGTAAAATGAAAGACGTATTAAAGTCGAGACAGTGAAAGCTATCCATCTAATATACAATACAATATCAATGTCCATAGCGGCATTGTTGCTAACTGTGACCGTAGGGTGCTCGCAACATCATTCCACGCCCGTCAGCATCGAGCGTCTTGACCTTGCTATCGAGGCATCCGACACTATGAGTGTAAGTCATCGTGACGTACTTACCGACTCCATGCGCCCCGGTATTGACGCTCTGAGTCGTATTAATGCATTTAGCAGCGAACTGATCGAAGGTGAGGGGCTTATGGCGTTGCGCTATCGCAGTGCCCTTATGTTCACTCCCGCAGTACGTGAGCGCATATCAGGTCTGGCCACACAGGAGAGCTCGCTCGGAGAGATTCGTGACCGTCTGGCCTCCGAACTCCCCGACGTGCCGTTCCCATCCCGCATCTATGCTGTTGAATGGCCCTATAACCAATCGCTTGCCTTAGTCAACGACTCTGTCATGCTCATAGCCCTCAACCATTATTTGGGTGAGGACTTTGAAGGATACGCAGGCTTTGAGCACTATCGTCGGCGCCTTAAGACCCTCGACCGCCTGCCTTATGACGTGGCTGAGGCACTGATACGTTCCGCCTATCCCTATAGCGATTCAGCCTCTACAGTTACCTCACGCCTGTTCTATGAAGGTGCGGTAGCTAAAGCAGTCGAAGCAATTGTGCCGGGCAGCCGCGATGCGGACGTACTCGGCTATGATGACGAACAGATGGAGTGGGCTCGCTCAAATGAGCGTCACGTATGGGAAAGCCTCGTCGGGCAGCAACTGCTGTTCTCCTCCTCCGACATGGATATGACGCGCCTCTTCGATCCCTCTCCGGCCACTTCTATCATTCATCCTGAAGCTCCGGGACGACTCGGACGATTCATTGGATTGCGCATGATCCATTCTCTTCTCGACCACGAATCCTCGCACACTTTACACCAACTTCTCACCCCCCGATTCTACGCCTCGCCCGAGGCTCTTCAGGCGGCAGAATACCATCCCTGATAGCCCTGTTAAATAAAATTAACACATGTTGTAAAACATGTTCTGGTATGCTATAAACGCGATTCTTGGCGTAAAGTGGTCATTGCCATAGTGTTAAATTTGCCTACCTGAAAAGTATTTCGTAACTTTGCAGTGTTATTAAGATGATGTGGACGCGAAGAGTCGCGCCACGTGCCGAAAATCGGCATGGCTTTCATGAGATATTCTTCCTCATAAAGTCACAAGTCGAACCTAAACATTTTGTAATGAAGAAACCAATGTCATTCATTGTGCTCTTCGTCGTTCTTCTGTTGTCAGTGTCGGCTCACACGGAGCGTGTATATGAAGCTGCCGAAGGCTTCAAAGCTCCCGAGTTTATGATTGAGACCGGTGACACCACCCTCACTTTAGCTGACCACAGAGGCCGTTATGTACTGCTCAACTTCTGGAGCAGCGCTGACGCCGAATCGCGCCTTGCCACCCGTCGGTATGACGACATGCTTGGCGATAGCTCAGCAACGGACCAGCGGCTTTGTCTCTTGTCGATCAACTTTGATCGTAGTGAGCGCCTTTTTCGTGAGATAATGCGTAGAGACAATCTTGAATCGAAGGCACATTTTCATGTCAGCAGCGCAGATGCCGGCAAGCTCGCCGAAATCTATCATCTGAGCCACGGCTATCGCTCTTATCTTATTGACAGGGAAGGTCGTATCGTCTCCGTCAATCCCTCCGGGGCCACCATCAGGAAGATAATTTCATCACGCTGACATACCCGTTCCCTCATGCTTCATCACCTCTTACACACCCTCCTCTCTCTAATCAGGCATGAATTGAGTATACACACATAACCCATTTACTCTTAAAACAATCAACGTACGAAGCCCGGCCACTCTTCTTGAGTGCCGGGCTTCGTCGTATCTGCTCACCCCCTGATATTCAGGCGATGATGTTTTCGATGCTATATCAGCCTGCATGGAAATAACGGTTCACCAGCTCCTGCATAAGTTCCGCATCTGCCGTAGCCTTAGCCGTTAGTCCTTCATCGTCAAAATCTTTGAGGCGTGATATGATACCGTCGATTATACGCGGACTGAACACACCTCTCTGCTCATACACTTCGCGATGACGGCTCAGTGCCTCAGCCGACTCCTTACAGTTGGCCGGCAGCGTATCAAGCTTTTCCAGGCGTTTTGCATTTTCCGACTTATGTATATCCACATCTACGTATGTCTCCGCGGCGCGTTCCAGTCCGTGCTCTATCTCAAATCCGTGACGGGCAGCCACAGCGAGAGCTGCTATCAGCAGATATATGTCAGCCGACCCATCGGCCGAGCGTATCTCCACAGTCTGCTTCTGCGACGGATCGCTGCTGCGTCCCTCAGAGCCAGGATTGACTATCGCACACATATCCTTCGACGTAGTCCAGCCCAGAGGCACCCTCACAAGCACCGAGCGGTTACGGTCGCCCCAGCATATATTGGTCGGCGCTTCCTGATGAGGCACCAGCCTGAAATATGACGTAGGATTAGTATTGCCGAAGGCGGTTATAGACTTGGCCATATCCATCATGCCGGCTATCATACGGCGGGCATCCTCGCTCAACACCCTCTCAGAGTCAAGCATCATATTCACCCCGTCGCGCACCATACGCATGTGTATATGCAGTCCTGACCCGGCCTTACCTGTCGTTATCTTCGGGGCGAAAGTCACGTCATACCCCATCTTATACCCGAGATTTCTGATTACCCATTTTGCCAATACAAGCTGATCAGCCGCCTCACGGGCATCCACCGGCAGAAACTCTATCTCATTCTGCTCATAAGTCGTGTCACCCAGAGTGAAATTGCCCACCTCTGAGTGACCATATTTAATCTGTCCGCCCGTCTGAGCCACATAGCTCATACACAGAGTGCGGAATTCATTAAACTTGGCAAACGGGGCCGACTCATGATAGCCCCTCTGATCGCTTGCCGCAAACATACCCGTATTCTTGGCTATTACGTAAAACTCCAGTTCTCCCATAGCCTGAAACTCCATACCGGTCACCTCCTCGAAGGCCCTGCACGCCTTGTCAAGCGTATGCTCCGGAGCCATATCAAGAGGTTCGCCATCCTTATTGAAGAACGAGCAAAGCATCGTCACGGTAGGAATCTCTGCAAACGGGTCGCGGAATGCCGTCCTGAAGCGCGGTATCACATACAGGTCACTGTTGCCCGCTTCGATGTAAGGAAAAAGGCTCGAGCCGTCTACACGTTCGCCTGTCGAGAGTATCGTATCGAGATAAGCTCTCGAATTTATCACAAAATTCAGAGTCTTAAGTCGTCCGTCGCCGGCAGGATACATGAAGTTAATCATCTCGATACCCTGCGACTCCACATAGTTTATGATATCCTCCTTCGTAAATTCTCCGGGGAGTTTATGCAGCGAAGCCACAAGATGATTCTTATTAAGTTGTAGTGTCTGATTCATAGTGGTTTAATTTGTCTTACTTATACCAAGCACACTTGTACGTGTGCAGTTAATGAGTTTGTTCAATCCTCCGCAGCGCACCACGAACTCACCCTCCTCGAGTCGCCAGTTACCATCGCTGCCCACAAAGGCCAGGTCATCGGCGTTCAGGGCGAAGCGCACCGTACGGGTCTCTCCGGGGCGGAGGTTTATCTTGTCAAATGCGCGCAGGCGGCGTATGTCGGGCGTAAGCGATGCCACGAGATCGCTCGTATAGAGCAGTACGGGAGTCATACCTTCACGTTTACCGGTATTGGTCACGTCTATCGTCACGTTTATCACGTCACCCGCCGCAAATTCCGTGCGGTCCACCGTCAGATTGTCGTAGGCAAAAGTCGTGTAGCTCAGTCCGCTGCCAAACTCCCACTCTACATCCATCGATGCACTGTAATTATAGTTACCGTCCATCGTGGCCACACTCTCGGCCGGCTTATAGTCATATACTGCATACCCGCTTATCTCCTTGGGATAAGTGAAGGGGAGTACTGCGCTGAAGTTCTTGTCCCCGGCCATTAGCATCGCCAGTGCGTCACCGCCGTAATTGCCGGGAAGCATCACGTCTATCACAGCCTTTGCCAGTGGCACGATATCACTGATAATGCGCTGACGCCCTGAGTTTATCACCAGTACAATAGGCTTACCCGTAGCGGCGAGCGCCTTCACCAGGTTGCGCTGATTCTCCGAGAGTGTCAGGTCGGTAAGATTGCCCGGAGTCTCGCAATAGCTGTTTTCACCTATGCAGGCCACTATTACGTCCACATCCTTTGCTGCGCTCACCGCGCGATTTATATCCACAATCTTTTCAGCATCCCAGTTACCGTCGTTGTCATACTCAACGCCGGGTTCAAACATCACGTTGCTCTCTCCGAATCTATTGCTCAGGGCGCGGTATATGGTGTTGTATGCCGAAGTATACTTAGGCTTGGCCGTCCCCTGCCACGTATATGACCATCCTCCGTTGAGCGCACGCATAGAATTGGCGTTAGGTCCGGTGACGAGTATGCGCGTACCCTCGGCCAGAGGCAGCAATCCCGATTCATTCTTCAGAAGCACTTCCGACTGACAAGCCAGTTCGGTTGCCACATCTGCATGCTCCTTGCTGCCGAATAGCGGATAATCCTTCGGATTTGTCACCGGCATTTCCCACAGATTACAGCGGAGCTTCAGGCGTATTATTCGCGCCGCAGCGTCATCTATGCGGTTCTGTGCCACCTTGCCTTCCCTTACCAGTTCTTTCAGTAGCGTACAGAACTCCACGTCGTAGGGGGTCATTGACATATCTATGCCTGCGTTGATGGCTATTTCTATAGCCTCCTTATAGTCACGTGCCACCTTTTCACGGGTATACAGATTCTGTATGTCAGCCCAGTCCGTCACTATCATGCCGTCCCAGTTCAGACCCTCTTTGAGCCACACGGTGAGCATCTCGTAGTCGGCATGTACAGGACGTCCGTTGATACTGCCCGAGTTGGCCATCACCGACAGTGCACCCGCCTTCACGGCCTGACGGAAAGGCTCGAAATACTTCTCGCGCAGTTCATTAGGTGCTATTATTGCCGGCGTGCGGTCCTTGCCCGAGCGGGGAGAGCCGTAGCCTAAATAATGCTTGGCGCATGATGCCACATTCCGTGGCCCGATATTGTTGGGATTATCTCCCTGATAACCCTTTACGAGTTCCGCGGCCATCACACCGTTGATGTAAGGGTCCTCGCCGAAGCTCTCCCATCCGCGCGGCCAGCGTGAATCGCGGTTTATGTCCATTACCGGAGCGTACGTCCATGGTATCGAACCGGCACGGGTCTCATAAGCGCTTATTTCGCCGGCCCGTCTCACCAGTTCGCGGTTAAATGAGGCCGCCATGTTTACCTCCTGCGGAAACAGTGTGCCCCCTGCGGTATATGTTGTGCCATGTATCTGATCCACACCATATATGTCGGGCACCCCGATATATTTCATTGACTCCTTCTGTATCACGGATATTACATCGTGCCATTCCTGAGGCGTACGGGCTTCTCCGAGAGGCACATTGAGTATGGAGCCTACCTTATAAATCTTGAATGCCTCGTCTGACTGCCACTTGTCTATGCAGAAGCCCTCCGAAGTATCTGAATCAGTGAGGAAGTCAATAGTCAGTTCACACATCTGACCTATCTTCTCTTCGAGTGTCAGATGGCTCACTATTTCTTTCACCTTTGCTTCAAGGGCGGCATCTGCCGGTATTGCCGGCGGAACAGCCGCAGAGGCCGATATCGTTGAAATGAGTTGAGATATTGCCATAGTTGTAATTAGAGTTCGTAGTTTCATGTGTAGATGCAAGATGTATATGTGAAGTTTTTTGGTTATGATTTTTCTTGTCCCGGATTCGGGTACTCTTAAGCAATGTAAATTTGATTTAAAAGTAAACATACTCTAAATCTATTGCGATGAGGAAGAGTCGTTATGCGTGAGGCGATTGGTGAGAAACACCGTAAATACCGGGAAGAGTATTAGTCCGCAGGCCGACAGCACCACCGATATCACCATCCCTGCCGGAGTCACGGGGTTGATATTCGACCCCGTAGTCGTCAGTGCCATGACACAGAACCACAGGGAATCCCAGTAGTCTTTAACCCCCGGATTGAGATAGTGTTCATCAACGAAAAACAGCAGACTGCAGAAGTACAGAATCGTCACCACAAGTATGATATATACGCTGAACATGTTCTGTACCCAGTTCTTCGATATACCACCGCTTACGAGAGCTAACACATAGGCCGCGCGTAGCATCGGAAGAAACCGCAGCATATAGGCCACTTCGTTACTGAGCCTTATACCGAAGTGCGACACTATGTTGAGATACGGTATGCATATCAGCAGAAAGAAGAAATGCCCCAGAAAATAATGCCATTTCCGTTCCGACATCAGACTCTCTATCACCACGTCGATAATGAACACCAGACATGCCCAGAATTGTAAGCGCAGATACCTCGGGTCGGCTATGAACGATATATCACGCAGTGTATCGTATGTGATATACACTATCATAACGGCCGCCAGGGCTATCACCACCAGATGAAGCAACAGCATACACCGCGAGGCTACACTCGACCGTTTCTTTGGCGGCAACGCGGGCGATGCCGGCGATACAGAGGGCTGCGTGCTCATACTCAGATTATCTCCTCATATTCTATACTCAGATTATCTCCTCATTTGAGGCGAGGCGCTGACGCACTACTTCATACATCAGCACTCCGGCCGCTACCGATACGTTGAGCGAGCCGATATTGCCAAACATCGGTATCGATACGAACAGGTCGCACTCTCTGAGCACCTCCGGAGATATGCCTACATCTTCGGCACCCATCACAAGAGCCACAGGTACTGAGTAATCTGCACAAGTATAGTTGATATCGGCTTTCTCTGACACGGCTACTACCTTATAGCCATTGTCTTTCAGGAAACGCACTGCCGACAGGGTATTACGCTCGCGGCACACGGGTATATAGTTGAGTGCGCCGGCCGATGTTTTGACGGCATCGCCGCCCACACCTACACTGCCGTGCTCGGGTATGACTATGGCGTTTACTCCGGCACATTCACACGTTCTGGCTATGGCACCGAAATTACGCACATCTGTGATACCGTCTAGCACTACTACGAAGGGCACGATGCCTCCCTCATACAGTTCTGGAACCACATGCTCGAGCCTGTGATATGTCACGGCTGAAAGCAGGGCCACGACTCCCTGATGATTCTTGCGGGTAAAGCGATTGAGCTTCTCCATAGGCACTCGCTGCATCACTACATGGTAGCGTCGCGCTGTTTCAATGAGCTCCGTGGCCAGTTCACCCTGAAGATCTTTCTTGATATATATTTTATCTATATCTCTACCGGCCTCTATGGCTTCAATCACAGGGCGCAGTCCGAATATATAATCTGATTTTTCCATATAATTCTTTTGGTTATGATTTTAGCAGTGGTCTTACTTGTATTTTAGTAGCGATTGTGCTGTAATGACAACGCTTTATCTCCTTATGCTGTGTCTGAGTTCAGGATTTGGTATCCGCACCGCCATCAAGCAGTGTGCGTGCGGCGGCAAGCGCCGTCGGGTCTGAAGGATTGCCTGAGAGCATTAGTGCTATCTCTCCAACACGCTGCGAGGCGTTTAGTTCTGTAATACGCGTATGTGTCGACGTATCGTCATCCTCCTTATACACCTTGAAGTGGCTTGTGCCTTTCGCTGCTACCTGTGGCAGGTGGGTGATGGCTATCACCTGAATGGAGCCTGAGATCTCCGACATCATGAGCCCCATGCGGTTGGCTACGTCGCCCGACACTCCGGTGTCTACCTCATCGAATATAATGGAGGGCAGAGACATTTTGTGAGCCAATATCGCTTTGAGCGACAGCATAAGTCGCGATATCTCACCTCCCGAAGCGGAGTTGCCTACGGGCAGTAACGGCTGATTCTTATTGAATGCAAATGTAAAGTCTATGGCGTCACATCCCGTCGATGACATGTCCGTGGCGTCCACCTTTATCTCACATCGCAGATTCTTCATGCCTAAAGGAGTGGCGCGTGTTATTATCTGCTCTTCCAGTCCCTTTGCGGCCTCTTTGCGGGCGACCGTAAGTTCCTGGGCGGTTTCTTTTGCCAAAGCCATGGCGCGTCGGGCATCTTTCTCCAGGTCTGCAAGGGTAAGGTCTGCATCCTCCAGAGTCTCAAGCCGGTCACGCAGTCGCTCGCGTATCTCTATCAGTTCGTTGACTGACTCTACGCGGTGTTTACGCTCCATCGCGTATATATCGTTGAGACGCTGATCTATACGGTCAAGGTCACCGGGGTCTCCCGCCAGATTGCGGTCTGTGTCGGCTATCGTGTCGGCTATGTCTTGTAGCTCTATGCGTATGTTGTCGAGACGCGACCCTATCTGCTCTTTTTCGTCAAGAATATCCTCGAGTTCGGCCACGGCGTCAGTTACTTCCGTCAGCAAATCCATGATATTGACCGTGCCTTCGCTCAGGGCGTTCGATGCAGCTTCGAGATTCTCTTTGAGGGTGGTGATGTTCTCGGCCACGTCACGGTCACGCTCCAGCTCCTCCTGTTCGCCGGCACGCAGGTTCATGCGGTCGAGCTGTTCGAGCTGAAATCGGGTGAATTCTTCGTCATCGCGTGTCTGCTGTATCTTGAGCTTCATGCTCTTAAGCTTTTTAAGCGCCTCGCGCAGAGCCTGATATCGGCTTGCGAAGGTGCTCATGCGACCACTGTTGTGCGCCAGCGTGTCGAGCACCTTTAGCTGAAAATCTCCCTGCGACAGCAGCTGATTCTGATGCTGCGAGTGTATGTCTATGAGGCGCATGGCCACGTCGCTTAATCTGTTGAGAGGCACGGGCGAATCATTTATAAAGGCACGTGAGCGTCCGGCGGGAGTAATCTCGCGTCGAAGTATACAGCGCACATCGTCCCACTCTATATCGTTGGCCAGACAGTATTGTTTCAGAGTCCTGTCACAGTCTCCTACCGTAAACGAAGCCTCGATGACAGACTTCATATCCTTATCCCTTACGGCTTTGGTATCGGCGCGTGCTCCAAGCAGCAACGAAAGCGCCCCGAGCATGATTGACTTACCCGCACCGGTTTCGCCGGTAATGATATTCAGGCCGGGATGAAACGTGATGTCCACCCGGTCTATAAGTGCATAGTTGGATATATGGAGTGATTCGAGCATGAGACTGATTATTTCGTATCGGCCGGCACACGTATCTTGTTAAGGCGTGTCTGTTCCGTGGGATATATGTCGCGCAGAAGTTTATATACCTGGTCGCGCTCCACTTGCTGCGACTTGCTGTATACGTTCACAAGTTCGTCAAGTTTGGCATCCTTGAACATCGACAGCCCTACCGACATCGGCTGTGCGGAATATACTGTCGTCAATGCCTCAAGATTCTTGGTAATGTTATTTCTGCCTTTGTCCGGGCTCACTGACATTTCATCAAGACCCTTACGGTGATATTGGTAGTTGAGATCGCGAAGCACCGAAGTACTTCCGTCGGTGTATGCGCTCAGTACGGCACTGCGGTTCTTCGTGTCCTCAAAGGCGCGCCACCCTTTTTCACCCGATGACTGTGCCTGTTGTACTATCGTTGCAAGGCGGTCGAAGTATGGCTGTCCGCCACGCGGAGAAAATGAGTCGAAGTCCAGCGCTAAGAAGAGGTAGGCGTAGAAGTTGAGTATGGCCGTGAGGTTGCTCTCCATCGACGTCTCGTTAAATATCAGCGGTTCACCCTGCTGATAGCTGAATTCTATACCGGAGTCCTTGAAGTTGAGCATCGTGGTGGTATAGCTGCTGTTATATACCGGGCGGGTAGATTGTACCTGCAGGTCGCCCGACAGCACATCATTCTCCACGCTGCCTATGGTGAAGAACAGTCGGCACTCTATCTTCTCGTTAGGTGAGAACTGTGCGTTGGTAAATTTTGTGGTGTTCATATACTCGCTTATAGCCTCCTGAAGAGTCTCGAACAGCGATGTATTGGTACCTTCTACCAGGCTGGAGTTGACCTCTACGGTGCAATTCAGTTCCTGTGCGCCGGCTTTACCCACCGGCCACAGAAGCATCAGCAAAGCAAGTATGGAGAGAATTCTTGTCATTATTGTCTGATAAGTCTGATTGTGAATTATGTAAACGGATTACTTAAGTAAGTCGCCTCTCCATCAGTGACACAACATTGTCAAGTATATCGGCTGCCACCTCTGACTTTGGCTTTGACGGATAGCTTACCGAATCGCAGTCGGGGGTGATGATGGTGACGGTGTTTGTATCAGTCCCGAATCCTGCTCCGGGGTCACGCATGGAGTTGAGCACTATCATGTCCAGATTCTTACGGATGAGTTTCTCATTGGCGTTAGCTACCTCATTGTCTGTCTCGAGAGCGAAGCCTACTACCATCTGACCCTCACGTTTGCGATGGCCGAGGGTAGCCGCGATATCAGGATTCTTTACCAGTTCGATTACGGGTACCTCCTGATGCTCGCGTTTTATCTTCTGCTCTTTGGGAGCGGCGGGGGCGTAGTCAGCTACGGCGGCACACATGATGGCCACATCCGTGCTGTCAAACACCTCCTCGCATGCTTCAAGCATCTGGCGTGCCGATTCTACCTTCACTACTTTCACTTCAGGACGTTTGGGCTCTATGCTTACAGGACCGCTGACGAGTGTCACTTCAGCTCCACGCGCCGCAGCTTCGTCGGCAAGCGCATAACCCATCTTTCCCGTCGAGAAGTTACCGATGAATCTCACGGGGTCTATACGTTCATACGTCGGACCGGCTGTGATGAGCACCCTCTTACCATTAAGCGGTGAGTTATCTACTGCTTTCTTGGCCGTGAAGTACTCCTCAAGCACCTTAACGATGTTATCCGGTTCTTCCATTCGGCCTTTGCCTATAAGATGACTGGCGAGTTCACCCGAGGCTGGCTCGATGATAATATTGCCATAGCTGCGCAGACGCTCTATGTTAGCTGTAGTGGAGGGGTGGGCCATCATGTCAAGATCCATGGCCGGGGCTACGAATACGGGAGCCTTGGCCGACAGATAGGTGGTGACAAGCATGTTGTCAGCCACTCCGTTGGCCATCTTGGCTATGGTACATGCCGTGGCGGGAGCCACTATCATGGCGTCGGCCCATAGACCGAGATCTACGTGGCTGTGCCATTCTCCGGTGTTGGCCGTGAAGAAGTCGCAGATTACCGGTTTGCCACTTAGGGCTGAGAGCGTTACCGGGGTGATAAACTCTTTGCCGGAGGGGGTGATTACAACCTGTACTTCGGCTCCTGCCTTTACGAGTAGTCGCAGGAGGGTGACGGATTTATATGCCGCTATTCCGCCCGTTATGCCTAATATGAAGTGTCGGCCTTTAAGCATGGTGTTATCGCAGTGAGAGTTTGATGCGTGTGAAGGCGTCCTTGGTGTTCTGTGGAAAGTCGCCCTGCATTATCCAGCTGTAGTAGCCGGGGTCACTCTTAAGAACCTCTGCTGCAAGGCGTCCTTTGTATTTTCCGAAGTTGACTACCGGCCGACGCTGTTCGTCATAGATAAGGCGACCCATGAGGTCTACGTTGCGCTGCTGGCATGAGAATTCGGCCAACTGCGCTATATCGTTAGGCAGGTCGTCGTATTTGTCAAGCTGCGCTTTCAACACCTCCAGTGTGGCACGTGTGTCGGCGTTGGCCGAATGGGCGGCCTCAAGGTCTCCTCCGCAGTAGAAGCGGTAGGCGGCTGTGAGGTTGCGTGGCTCTTTCTTGTGAAATATGGTCTGCACGTCCACGAATCTCGGGCGGGTGAAGTCAAACTTCACTCCTACTCTCTGGAATTCCTGGTCAAGCATGGGTATGTCGAAGCGGTTGGAATTGAATCCTGCTATGTCACACCCCGTGAAGAAGTCGGCCAGTGACTTGGCTATCTCTCTGAAACGGGGAGCATCGGCCACATCTTCGTCATAGATATGATGAACGGCCGACGCTTCGCTCGGTATAGGCATCTCGGGATTGATACGGCGGGTGCGGGTCTCCTCATGGCCGTCGGGAAAAACCTTGATTACAGAGATTTCCACTATGCGGTCAGAGGTTATGTTTGTGCCCGTGGTCTCAAGGTCGAAAAATACTATCGGGCGGCTCAGTTTAAGTTCCATGCTATCAATATTCTGTGAAGCTCATGGGCATGAGCAGTACAAGCATTTCGGTGTCATCCTCGTCCTTGTCGGGCACACATACGGCCGGACGGCTGGGGTCGGAGAGTTTCATCATTACGGTCTCGGTAGAGAGCGTCGAAAGTATTTCGAGCAGATAGGGCGCACCGAAGCCTATCATGAAGTCCTTACCGGTGTAGTCACACTGCAATTGTTCGCGACCCGAAGTGCCGAAGCCGCTGTCCTGCACCTTGAGGGTAAGCTTCTGATCTTCGATTTTGAATTTGATGAGGCCGTTTCCGGCATTGGCGAAGAGACCTACGCGACGCACGGCGTTGAGGAGGTCAAGGCGATTGATACCCATCACATAGGGGTTTGACTGAGGTATCACTCTGTTATAGTCGGGGAACGAACCCTTGATGAGGCGGCAGTTGAAGGTGTATGACGATGACTCGAACACTATGCTGCGGGGACTTACGGTGATATTCACTTCATCCTCCTTGCCGAATACGTTCTTGAGCACTGTGGCTGCCTTCAGGGGAAGTATGAACGAACCCTCCACTTCGGGAGCCACCTTTGCGGTAGAGTATTTCACGAGCTTGCGGGTGTCGGTGGCCACGAATACTATCTTGTCAGGCTTCACATCCCACAGAATACCCATCATCATGGGGCGCAGTTCGTCGTTGCCTACAGCGAAAAGTGTGTTTTCAATACCGCGCATCACTACATTGGTGGGGCAGCGGAAAGAAATCGTCTCGCCCTCCATCTCCTGCTTGAATTCGGGATACTCGCTGCCGTTGATGGCTACAGTGCGATACTCACCGTTGCAATAGGTGATTACAGCCTCGAGGGTCGTTTCGTCAATGTCAAAAGTCACTCCATGATCAGGCAACTCTTTAAGCAGGTCAACTATGCGACGTGCATCCAGACAGAAACTTCCGGTGCCTTCAGCTCCGGTGACAGGAACACGGGCCATGAGGCAATTCTCCATATCAGCCGCAGTGACAGTGAGGGTGTCGCCGTCAAGGGTGAAAAGGAAGTTGTTGAGCACGGTCAACGCATTCTTGGCATTGATAACCTTGCTGACAGCTGACGTATAGCTGTAAAGGGTTTTGCTCGGAACATTAAATTTCATATCCAATATAATCTATGAAGTTCTATTTGAGTGTGTTTGAATTCTGACACTCTCTTAAATACAAAGTAAGTCCTTATCTATATACAAAAATAAGTCCTTTATCCATACCTGCGGATAACCCACAGGTATTTCAACATACAAAGATAGTGAATTCTTCCGACAACCTAAAATAATAATCCCCTCTATCAGCCACGCTAAGTCAAGAGAGTGTTTGAATTTAAATGCTTTTAGCACAAAGAGAGTTTTCGGAGGGATTTTCAAGAGTTGAAGAGGGAGCGATGCGGGCATCGTGACCGATAATAACTCTTGAAAAGCACC
>JAAVDH010000044.1 GCA_014801865.1 Bacteroides sp.
ATGAGGAATTCATGAAGAAATATATCGATGCGAGCGGTGCATATCTTCAGCTTTACGATGGAGAGTACAAGAAATCACTCTCTTTCTCCTCGGAATACCAGTACCCCGACGGATATGTATGGAATAAGTACATAGTCTATGTATTCGGCTACGACGGCGGAGTGAACACACCTCTGTACGCATACCTCGTCGACACCGGTACCGGAGAAGTGACCCCCTACCGCGTCCCCGAAAAATAACCTCCCTATATCGAATCTATCGTGAGGCTGTGTCAGTTCATTCCGACACAGCCTCATCTTTACCAGAGAGATACGCACTCTTCGCTGTCTTTGCAAATTTGGCATGTAATTGGTAACTTTGCATGCACTTACGTCTCTCTTTTTCACGTAGTAAACAGGATTCTATAAGTACACATATTAAGGATTCAACCAATTGTAATTATACTTATGAAAAAATCATTGTCACAAGCGCTCATTATGCCGCTTGTTCTGGCCGGATGTTTCACCGGGATATCAGCCCGGGCTGATGGAGACCTATCGCTGAAACGCGACAAGAGTCTCGGACGTCCGATTACGTCAACCCTCCTGCAACGGGCACCCCAAAGGACTGCGGCTCCTGCCATAGCCACAAAAGCAAACGGCGCACGTCTGCGCGCTTCAGTGCTGTACACTGACTCATGGGAGAGCACCGGCTCCTACAAATTCGGCATCTACGAATTCCCGACCGAGGGCTCTTATTCATCCACACCCGTATATCTCAACGACGCCTTCGACCCTACCGGCGGAGCGGCGCTCATAGGCGGCGACCGTTACCTCATGACCCACTCGGAGAGTGCCTACGGCTACACCTTTGTTAACCACCTCGTAACCTCCACCTCTGACTGGGGTTCATTCAAGACATACGACGGCAACAATACGTCGATATCCCGCGACATGGCCTGGGACCACGTCAGCGGCAAACTCTACGGATGTTTCCGCACGGAAGACGGCAAGGGATGGGTGTTCGGCACACTTGACCCCGACAATCTCGATAAGGAGAGAACGAAAATATCGGAACTCACCGAACGCTGGGATGCCATGTCATTTGACCGCATAGGTCGCCTGTATGTAATCACCCAGTCGGGCAAACTGTGTAGAGTAGACAAAAGCAATGGCGCCATGACCCTCATAGGCGAGACCGGCTTGACCACTTCCTATAACACTACCGGCGCTATAGACCCCGAAAGCGGTAAGTTCTACTTCCTCCCGGTACTCGACCAACCCACATACCTCTACGCCATCGACCTCGAAACGGCTCAGGCCACACCCGTCTACCGCATGAACGACGGCGAACAGCTTGCCGGCATGTACTTCGCAAAAGAGGCCGTAAACGCCTCGGCTCCCGCCGTAGCCACCAACCTGAGCGCAACCTTTGACCACAAGACATTCAAGGGCAGTGTGAGCTTCCGGATGCCCGCCACCACCGCAGGAGGCACCACCGCAAGCGGCACACTGACCTACAAAGTGTATGCCAATGGTGAGATCGCAGCTCAGGGCACCGGAACATACGGACAAAACATCACCGCCAACCTCACTCTCAAGGAGGGTGGCGAATACGCCTTCGAGATTGTGACCTCCAACGCCTCAGGCTCATCGGAGGGCGCGTGGACATCTGCCTTCGTAGGCCCCGATGCCCCCTCTGCTGTAGAATCCGTAGAGATGATCAATGTCGGCGACCGTATCATACTGCAATGGAAGGCCGTAACCACGGCGGCCCACGGCGGCCTGATAGAGCCCGACGAAGTGACCTATACCGTGACCCGCTATCCCGAGGGTAAGGTAGTCGAGCAATCTACCAAGGCCACCGCCTTCACCGAAGTGCTTCCCGAGGGCGAACCGATGATGCTTTACTACACCGTGACTCCCGAATATGGCTCACATAAGGGTGCGGAGACCAAGACCACAGAGATACTTTACGGAGCATTCAACACCCCCTACTTCGCAGACTTCACCAACAGCGACGACCTGAAATACCTCACCATAGCCGATGCCAACGGTGACGGCCGCAGATTCAATCAGGGCCTCGACGACGACAACAACGCCTGTCTGTATCTTCCCGCAGCATCCATCACGTATGCCGACGACTATATCTTCTCAGCTCCGCTCAACCTTAAGAAGGGATTGCTCTACCGCCTGTCAGCCATCGTGTCGCCCCGCTACGCCAAGTATGGATGTAAGGAAAACATTGACCTCGTGCTCGCCTCGGCAGCCGACCCGTCGGCCGTAACCACCGAACTGCTCAAAAACGAACAGATCACCGAATACAAGCAGGAGGCCAAGGCTATGTTTAAGGTGGATAATGACGGCGTATACTACGTAGCCATCCATGGTTGCGGCTCACCCGACGCTTTCGGACTCTACGCCTACAGCATGGAAGTAAGCTCCGACGCTCCCGTGACAGCCCCCGCCGCCCCTGCCCTCACGGCTGTGCGCAACGGCAAGAGCGTGAAAGTCACCGCCACCGTACCCACCCGCCTCATCAACGGTGAGGAAGCCGGCGAAATCACCTCAATAGAGATATACCGCAACGACACTCCGATCGTAACCCGTCAGGCTCCCGCCAAGGGCTCCGAAATAGTATTTGACGACAACAATCTCGCCGACGGACTGTACGTATACTCTGCCGTAGCCTCCAACGCCAACGGCAACGGCGAAAGAGCCGAGGCACGCGCATATATCGGCGTGAACATACCCGGCGCACCCACCGATGCCGTAGCCAAGGAACACGACGACTGCCGCACCGTGA
Organism: Bacteroides sp.; assembly: GCA_014801865.1. Classification (GTDB taxonomy): domain Bacteria; phylum Bacteroidota; class Bacteroidia; order Bacteroidales; family Muribaculaceae; genus Paramuribaculum. The sequence goes on from JAAVDH010000044.1 coordinate 2,785, forward strand.
CCGTGACATGGAAAGCCCCCGAATTTGACCGCGACGGATGCCCCATCGATGCTTCAGACATCACATACACCCTGGCCTCATACAACGAAAGCACCTTGAAGTGGATTCCAGCAGTGACCAACATCAAGGGCACTTCCGTGACCTACAAGGCTCTTAACGACGGTAATCAGATATTGGTCAAGTACGGCGTGTTTGCCGAGACCTCAAAAGGTAAGAACGAATACGACATGGCCGTGGCTCCGACAATAGCACTCGGTGACCCCTACCACATGCCCTACATCGAGACTTTCGGCGGCACATCGCTCACCGGAGTACTCGGCGAGGAGAATGAGAACGAGAGCGCAATGTGGCAGATAATGTACAACTACGACCAGGACGGCTCAGGCGGTTCACTCTTCTATACCGGCGCCAAGGAGAAGAAAGGCTCGGCATTTACAGGCAAGATACTTATAGAAGGTGAGAATCCCACATTCAGCTTCTGGTTCTGGAGTATACCGACTTCACCCGAGGGTGAAGGACTCACCGTATCGGTCAACGACGGCACTGGCTACCGCGAGATAGGCCACACTGAGATGAATCAGGGAGGCGACGACCAGCACTGGGAAAGATACTCAGTGGATGTCAGCGAATTTGTAGGCAAAACCGTTCAGTTTAAAATCACCTACCTCCTCAAGAAGTATGTGCTCTACATCGACAACATACGCCTCACGGAGACATACTACAACAACCTGACCGTAAACTCCCTCGTAGGCTTCTCACACGTAAGCCCGGGCTATACCTACACCTACGTGGCCGAGATTGAAAACACCAGTGAGAGACAGACCCCCGAATACTCCGTGAGCATCGTAGGCAACGACGGCGTAACTTACGGCTCGGCTACAGTGCCCACACTCGAACCCGGCGAACGTTCATATCCCGAACTCAAGGTTTCGATTTCGCCCATGACACCCGCCGACCTGACGCTTACGGCAGTAATTGACGATGAAGACGAAAATCCCGATGACAATGCCAGCGCTCCCATGGCCGTCACGGTGGTACACGCCGACGTGCCCGTAGTTACCGACCTCAGCGCCACACGCAACAGTATCAACGCCGACCTCACCTGGAGCGAACCCGTGGCCGCCAATGAGTTTGAAAAAGTAACCGAAGGCGCCGACCGCCTCATAGCCTTCTCTACCGGATCATCAACCTCTAAGGTGCTCAACGACAATATCGGCGACTGGACAATGATCAATGCCGACGGTGCAGGCTCGGCCGGACTTGTAGGATTTGAACACCCCAATATCTTCAAGGAGTCCGACATGGCATTCATCGTATGGAATCCCTCGCTCTTAGGCATAGTTGTGAAAGACTGGCAGCCCCGCTCGGGTCTGCAATCGTTTGTATGCCTGTTGGCCCCCGAAAAGGCCAACGACGACTGGATGGTGTCACCTCTCCTCTCAGGCAAGCAGCAGACCGTGACCTTCTGGGCCAAGGCCGTCAACGACACCTATACCGAGACATTTGAATTCGGCTACTCGACCTCTGGCACCGCCACCGCCGACTTCACCATGACCGAAAAGGTGAGCAAGGTGCCCGGCACATGGACACGCTACAGCTACACCATTCCCGCAGGTAGCACCCACTTCGCCATACGCTGCACATCCAACCGCCAGTTCGCACTCTTCATCGACGATATAGAATTTGAGCGAGCCAACCCCTCCTACGGAGTATCGCCCGACCACTACATCGTATATCGCGACGGTAAAGCTATCATACAGACTCCCCTCACCTCCTACTCCGACAAGACCCCCGACTCACACACCTATCGTGTGACAGCCGTATATGACCAGCGCGGCGAATCGCAGGGCTCCAACGAAGTAACCGTAGGCTCCAACGCCGCCATCGGTGAGGTGTCAGTCACTCCCGCTCCCACAGCCATAGGCGGCCAAGGCTACATCGACATCTTCAATGCCGAGAGCCTCAACGTAACCGTGACAACCACCGACGGACGAATAGTAACCTGCTTCACCGCTCACTCACCCGAAGTGCGCGTAGCTCTCCACCGCGGCATCTACCTCGTCTCTACAGGCAACGCTACCGCCAAAGTAATCGTTGACTAATCTCCCGTCCCCCAACAATAAAGGCCGTGCGTCGGAGCGACGCACGGCCTTATTTTTTTCCCCTCCCCCCCTCACTCCGAGAGGGTAAGTCGGGGGAGGGAGTTTAGGTTAATACACCTCTTTGGCAACCTTTGTTTCGCCGGTTGACATCAGGCGCTTCACTACATACACCTCACCTTTGACGGGAGAAGCTATCTCTACGCCCTGGAGATTATAGTAATATGTGCCTACAACTTCGCCGGCATCAGCACCGACATTGTCTACAGCCGCATCAAACATAACCTTACCGAACTTGCTCCATACAGCGTCAGATGCATAGGGCGAAGTAGAGAAATCGGCGTAAGGAATCCAGAGTGTAGCATTGGCATACTGCTTGTCACTGAATCCATTTTTAACTACCGGAGGTGTCAGAGGCTGTGACTTGATGGTCTGTAAGTCATTGTTGGCAGCACAGTCAAGCGACACAAGTTTCTTTACCGAGGGGCCGAGTACTATGGTCTTAAGAGTGGTGAGTCCGGCAAAAGGTTCTACTTCATAATGTATATTTGTAGCCATCTCAGTGTAGGTACCTTCCTGCAATTGACGTCCGATATGAAGATACTCTACAGGGGCATCCTCAAACATTCTGCCCGGCCTTTTTATAACAGCGACTCCGGTCAGTCCTTCGTTGTATCCTACATGTAGATTCAAGGTATTCTCACTATCCTCAATCGTTACAGAGCGTAGAGATGTACAGCCCTTGAAGGTATCAGCTCCCACGCCCCATACATTTTTAGGTATGGTTATCTCTGTCAGGCTGGTACAATCCTTAAACGTATCAAACTGTATACACATTGACTCTTTGGTAGGAATCGCAATCTCCGTCAGTCCCGTACATCCTTCGAAGCCGCCTATCATCACAAGTCCTTCCGGGAGCTTCACATTTTTTACCTGAGGTAGATTTGCAAGACATCCGGGAAACATATTTGTTATACCATCAGGTAGCTCTATGGTTTCTCCGAACAGACTGACACAACCGTCAAATGCATTAGGATACAGCACACTGACATTTTCCCAATTGATAGACCGTAGATTGACGCAGTCTTTGAATCCCGAAAGACAAAACACCGTTTCGGGCAGAACCACCTCAGTCAGTTTGGTCCATCCGGCGAAAGCATCAGGGTATATCACACATACTCCATCCGGCAGTTCCAGACGCTCGCATTCAAGAAGCGGGCAGTTGGTAAACGCTGCCTCACCGATAACACTTAATGCTTTAGGTGTATTTATCTTATTGAGATTGGTACAGTTATCAAAGCCGCTGACAAAATATACCGAATCCGGCAAAGTAATTTCTGTAAGTCCCTTACAGCCACTGAATGCATGGGGGAATATACACCTTAGGCTCTCAGGCAAAGAGATGGATGTAATAGGAGTTTCAGCAAAAGCCCATGGGCCTAATCGACCGAGATTGCGGGGGAGTTTCACAGAAGTAAGTGACGAGCATGCATAAAATCCCGACAGATATTCTATACTGTCAGGCAACTCCAGAGTCTTAAGAACGTGATTTCCGGCAAATGCTGCGTTATTAATGATTTTCAGACTTGAAGGAAAGTGCAATTCTTTCAAAGGCACATTGGCAAACGCCATGTAATTTATAGAATCAAGACTTTCAGGAAATTTTATGCTCGTCAACGAATAACATCGGTTAAATGATTTTTGCCCTATGAACTTCACTCCGTCGGGAAGATCTATATCCGACAGCGATGTGCAACCCTCAAAGCAACTCGCAGGCACTGAGCCGCTCATGCCGGGCACCTTCACCGAGGCCAATGACTTACAATCCTTAAAAGCACTGTCGGGAAACTCCTTCAGACTCGCGGGAAGGGTCAGGGATTGAATACCGCTGTTGCCCTGTAAAACGCCATTCTTAATACCCATGACCAAAGGATGAACCTCTCCTCCGGAGAACTTCATGAGCGTGTCAAGTCTCTCAGGTATAATCACACTGCCCTTCACATCACCTGACACTGAATGGATTCGGGCCGCCAGCTCATTGTCTGCAACACCGATACGCGACACTTCATAAGTAACTCCGTCCTGCGTTACCCTAATCTGGCCATTGGCCGATATGGCCATCGCTGACATACAACTGGCCACCACAAACGTCTTAAGTAGAGATTTTCGCATAGCTAAATACTTAATTCATTAAAACTATAATAGCTTGAAACAAAAATGATATTTCGCCCCAAATTTACTAATTAAAATTACCCCCCCCATTTTAAATTTATATTTAATATAATTTAACTTATTGATTATCTATATTAAAGCACTGACAATTATTAACAATAATTAATGCTTACCATCCAAGGCAATAGGTGTTCAATAATTATTGCAGGCTTATTTTTACCATTATAAATTTTCTTTAGTGGCGATACAATATGTATAATTCTATGCAATATAACAAATTTTGTCTAAATTGCAGCACCTTTCATACTGAAAAGGTGTGTTAGTAAGCGAGAACAATCTTTAATTACCAAAATCATTAAAGCACTGGCGTCATGAGAAATCAACTATTATTTATCCTGAGCGGATTGATGGCGACCGGCCTGACGGCTATGGGGGCGAACCGCGAGGTGACATTGCGCAGCAACGGTACGTCTGCCGACGTGGCGGTAACTGTCATTGACAATAAGCTTGCCACGGCTGATGAGGAGAATACGATACAAACCTCATTGCTGCTCAACAGCGAACTGCGTGGCAGTGTGGAAGATGCAGGATGGTATTTCCCCGACAGTCTGACCCATAAACACCGCCAGGCGATGGATGGCCTCATGCTCACCCAGGGGTGGAGCCGATATGACATTCCCGCAGCTATTGACGGCAGATATACTGAGGTTGAGTCAGAACTTGAAATAGGCCCCTCGATAGGTGGCATAGTTAAGTCACGCTGGAAAGGTAAGCCTATGAAGGATGTGGCCGTATTGACCTTGGCTCCATCAATGGGATACGTCGGTGAAGCAATTACCGATGAAAAAGGAGAATTCGTATTTACCGATAAGGATTTCCCTGACGGTACAAGATTTATATTTCAGGCACTGAATGAGAAAGGTGGTAACGAGGGCAATTTCGATATTATTCCCGCAAAGTATCCCTCAGTAGCACCTATTAAATCCATTTACTCGTCTAAGGATAAAAGCCAAATTGAGGAAATGGCTGACTACGACTGGCGCATAACCCACTCTGACGCTATTATGCTTGGCGAGGTATTAGTTGTGCAGAAAAAGCAGAGTGACTATGAGAACCCGATTGAGCTTATGGCGCGCGGTGAAGTTAGCTATAAGGATATAGAAGATAAGAACTTGAGAACTGTAGAGGATGTATTACGTACGATACCCGGTATTGTGGTTTATGAGCGTAAAGCATTTTATCAGGGAAGACCGGTTTCTTTCTGGGTTGATAATCTACCTTGGGAACCCATATCCGGGCTACCACAATCATCAGATTATGTAGCATCTCCAGGGAAGCTACTTAATGCATCAAGACTGTTTCGTGGATACCATAGCACTTCGATTAGACTCCCACATACGTCGAAAGGTATAATTGAAACTCCTTTGGGAGAAATTGATCAGGTATTGCCGGTTGATTTCATCAAAAAAATACAGTACTTTCCACCAACAGCCTCAAAGCTACTGAGTCCATGGACGGAAGGTGGTATTATTATGATTACGACAAAGGATGGTACAGAAAAGGTGTCGCGTCCTGACTGGAGGATGCGCTACGCTACCCCCTTGGGGTATCAGCGGAGCAAAACCTTCTACACCCCCAAGTACGAGCTGATGGCCGACTATGAACTCAACAATCGTCCGACACTATACTGGATTCCCAGTGCGACGGTTGACCGTTTCGGCAATCTGTCAATGCCCATTCCTGCCTCCGTTGAGAGCTGTACGCTGATAGCAGAAGGTATTGACACCGACGGACATCCCGTGAGAATCACCAAAACCATGTAATACTCCCCATAACCCATATAAATATAAAACCATTATGAATATCAAGACCATAATATACCGGCTCCTATTTGTCGCGATAGCCATAGCGGCAGCCACTCCCGCAGCCACGGGCAGCGAACCTACCGTGCCCTTTGACACCATAAGCGCCCGACTCGACTATCAGCGCTATGTGTTCCCGCAGGAAAAGATACACGTGACCACCGATCAGGGACGTTACGTGACAGGCGACACGATATGGCTGCGCGCATGGGTGACCGACGCGGCCTCGGGCCATCAGGTAAACGCCAGCAAGTATGTGTACGTAGAGCTGCTGTCGCCCTTCGGCAAAGTAGAGAAGCGCATCAAGATTCGCGAGGATAACGGCCTCTACTCAGGCTATCTTGACCTTGACGAGGAGCTGCCCGAAGGCAACTACACCCTGGCGGCCTATACTACCTTTATGGAGGGACTCGGCACTGACTATTTCTTCAGAAAACCGTTGGGAGTAATCTCGCCCTACTCTACCCAGGCAGAGATAGTGACCACCTTTGAGCCTGCCGATAATGATGAGTCGTTGAAGATGAGCCTGTCGTTTCAAGACCGCGAAGGAAAGCCCCTGCACTATGAAACTATGTACGTGACCTCCTCGACAGAGAAGCAGATGGAGGGCGGACGCGGCACACGCACACGCAACTTCACGCTGAAGCGCAAGGACTTTCCCGAACGTGTGGCGCTGGTGCAGCTCGATCACTACAAGAAGTATATAGTGCTCCCCCCGAAGGAGGGACTGCTTGACGTGACATTCCACCCCGAGGGTGGCTACCTGATACCCGGTGTGCCCTGCAAGGTTGGCTTCAAGGCCATCGACGGAGCGGGCGCAGGCGTAGACGTGACCGGAGTGATAACCACTTCGCGCGGCGACACTGTGGCCAATCTGCAGACCATTCACAAGGGTATCGGCTCGGTGATGATTCTCCCCGTGGAGGGTGAGCGCTATACGGCCCACATCAACGGACACACATTTGAACTGCCCGCGACCAATGCGGAGGCAGCCGTGATACACGCCGACAACTCCAAGGGCGACTACTTAGACATCACCCCAGTAGGAAACGTGCCTGACGGCGCCATGGTGGTGGTGCAGAGCCACGGTGTGGCGCGCTATGCCGCACCTGCCGAAAAGGGCAAGACCTATCGCGTGCCCGCCACAGAGTTAGGCGACGGCGTAGTGCAGATACTCCTCATGACTGCCGACATGCAGCCCCTGAGCGAACGCCTGATATTCAACTACCCCGCCCACGACACCATCCTGTCAGTGACCCGCCGATAAAACCCGCATACAGAATCCAATTCCGCATAGGCGGAGTGCCCCCTGCACTCCGCCTATGCGGAATTATTTACATTATTCCACATCCATACTTTTATTCCGCCTATCCGAGGCGCCGGATATTTCCTCAACTTACTTAATTTTCGTAACTTTGTAAGTGAAACGAAAATCCACCACATTTCTATGAGCAGACTAATGGCAATTGACTATGGACGAAAACGATGCGGAGTGGCCGTAACGGACTCTCTGCGTATTGTGGCCACAGCGCTCGCTACCGTGGAGACTGCCAGGCTCAATACATTCGTGACCGAATATATCGGGCGCGAGCAGGTTGACGCCATAATTGTGGGATGGCCACTGACCCTCACAGGCGAACCGTCGGAGTCCACGCGCTACATACGCCCCGGCATTGACCGCCTGCGCAAAGTGCTCCCCGAGAGCCTCCCGATCCTGTGGTATGACGAACGATTCACCTCCTCGATGGCCCACCGCTCGATGATAGACTCAGGCATGACGCGCACACAACGGCGCGACAAAGCCCTGCCCGACCGAATGGCCGCCACGATTATACTCAACGACTTCCTCCAGAGCCGTGCCTACGAGGAGTTCAAACAACAAACGAGATAAAAAACCACACTGAACGATGAAATTACCCATATACCTGTACGGCCACCCCGTACTACGTAACATATCTGAAGATATCACGCCTGACTATCCCGACTTCGGTAAACTGGTAAGCGACATGTTCGAGACCATGTATGAGTCTGACGGCGTAGGACTTGCTGCCCCGCAGATAGGACGCAACATACGCCTGGTGGTCATCGACGGATCCCCTCTTGCAGAGTCGTTCCACGAATGTGAGGGAATGAAAATGGTGCTCGTCAACCCCCGAATCGAAGTGCTCGAGGGCGACAAGGTGAGCCGCTCGGAGGGATGTCTCAGTCTCCCCGGCCTGTCGGAAAACGTCAACCGCGTGGAAAAAATACGCATGACATGGCTCGACGAAAACTTCACCCCCTGCGAAAAGGTGTTCGAGGGATTCGCCGCACGTATCATACAGCATGAGTGTGACCACCTTGAAGGCAAAGTGTATATCGACCACATATCACCCATACGCAAGCAGCTCATCAAGTCGAAGCTCAACAATATCGTTACCGGACGTACCCGCTGCGATTACCCCGTGAAATACGCTCCCGGAGTGCGCCGCAAGTAAAAACACTATCTAAATCACCATAAAGAACCCCATAACGAACTATTCCGATACATGGCAGACGATAAGAAAATCATATTTTCAATGGTAGGCGTAAGCAAGACCTACCCCCCTCAGAAAACAGTGCTGAAGAACATCTACCTGTCGTTTTTCTACGGCGCCAAGATAGGCATCATAGGTCTAAACGGCTCAGGTAAATCATCACTGCTGAAGATAATCGCCGGCATTGACAAAGAATATCAGGGCGAAGTAGTGTTCTCGCCCGGCTACACTGTGGGCTACCTCGAGCAGGAGCCTCAGCTTGACCCCACGAAGACCGTCATAGAAGTAGTGCGCGAAGGCGTGCAGCCCGTGATGGACCTCCTGGCCGAATTTGATCAGGTAAACGAGGCCTTCGGCGACCCCGACGTGCTGGATGACCCCGATAAGATGGACGCTCTCATAGCCCGCCAGGCCGAACTCCAGGATAAGCTCGACGCCATGGACGCATGGAACATAGATTCACGCCTGGAACGTGCCATGGATGCACTGCAGTGTCCCCCTGACGACCAGCTTATCGAAACCCTCTCGGGTGGTGAACGCCGCCGTGTGGCTCTGTGCCGCCTGCTGCTCCAACAGCCCGACGTACTGCTCCTCGACGAACCTACCAACCACCTCGACGCCGAGTCCATCGACTGGCTCGAACAGCATCTCAATCAATATCCCGGCACGGTGATAGCCATCACCCACGACCGTTACTTCCTTGACCACGTGGCAGGATGGATCCTCGAGCTTGACCGAGGCGAGGGTATACCCTGGAAGGGCAACTACTCCTCATGGCTTGACCAGAAGACCAAGCGTATGGCTCAGGAAGAGAAGCAGGCCAGCAAGCGCCGCAAGACTCTCGAAAGAGAGCTCGAGTGGGTGCGCATGGCACCCAAGGCACGTCAGGCCAAGGGAAAGGCACGTCTTAACAACTACGACCGTCTGCTCAACGAAGACCAGAAGCAGCGTGAGGAACGCCTGGAAATATTCATTCCCAACGGTCCCCGTCTGGGCAACAAGGTAATCGAAGCTACCGGACTCTCTAAGGCGTTCGGCACCAAAAAACTGTTTGACAACCTCTCGTTCATGCTCCCACCCAATGGCATTGTGGGCGTCATTGGCCCCAACGGTGCGGGTAAAACCACTCTTTTCCGCCTCATTATGGGTCAGGAAGCACCCGACAGCGGCTCATTTGACGTGGGCGAAACCGTGAAGATAGCCTACGTTGACCAGCGCCACCACGATCTCGTGCCCGAAAAGAGCGTATATGAGGTAATCTCGCAGGGTGTTGAAAGCTTCCGCATGGGCGGACGTGACATAAACGCTCGTGCATATCTGAGCCGATTCAACTTCACCGGAGCCGACCAGGAAAAGAAGATAGCTGTGCTCTCGGGTGGTGAACGTAATCGCCTCCATCTGGCCATGGCGCTCAAAGAAGAAGGCAACGTACTGCTCCTTGACGAGCCCACCAACGATATCGACGTGAACACCCTGCGTGCGCTCGAAGAGGGTCTTGAGGACTTCGCCGGATGCGCCGTAGTCGTAAGCCACGACCGTTGGTTCCTTGACAGAATCTGTACCCATATACTCTCATTCGAGGGCAATGGCGAGGTAGTGTTCTACGAGGGCACATACTCTGACTATGAGGACTACAAGCGCGCACGCAACGGAGGGAAAGAACTCCCACGCCGCCGCTACCGTAAGCTCATGGCCGACTAATCCAGCCGCCTGACATACATACTTTTTATCACTCCTCAATTTTTATCACTCCTCACCTCTACATTCAAAAGACTGAATGATCGAACGAATAATAATACTCGAACAGGCTGACCCCGTAAGTTTTTACGGGGTCAATAATGCCAATCTGCAGCTCATACGCAACCTATTTCCCAAACTGCGTATGGCCGCGCGCGGATCTGTAATCAAGGTCATCGGCGATGAACAGGAAACTGCCGACTTTGAAAAAAAGATTCATGAGCTTGAAAACTACTGCGCCAAGTATAACTCACTGAATGAAGACGCCATACTTGACGTCCTGCGCGGAGAGACACCAAAGGATGTCAAGTCCGACGGTGTCATCATATTCGGCATCAACGGCAAACCCATATCGGCACGCAACGCCAATCAGCAACTGATGGTGCAGTCGGTGCTCAACAATGACCTGACATTTGCACTCGGCCCCGCCGGTACAGGTAAAACCTACATCGCCATAGCCCTGGCTGTGAGAGCACTCAAAAACAAGGAAGTACGCAAGATAATACTTTCGCGTCCCGCAGTAGAGGCCGGAGAAAAACTCGGATTTCTCCCCGGCGACATGAAGGATAAGATCGATCCGTATCTGCAACCGCTCTACGATGCGCTTGAAGATATGATTCCCGCCGCAAAGCTTAAAGAGTACATGGAGAACAACACCATACAGATAGCTCCCCTGGCTTTCATGAGAGGACGCACGCTCAACGATGCCGTGATAGTGCTTGACGAGGCGCAGAATACCACCACGCACCAGATAAAGATGTTCCTCACACGTCTGGGCATGAACGCCAAGATGATAATCACGGGCGACGTGACGCAGATCGACCTCCCGCGCTCGGTGCCCTCGGGACTCATGCAGGCGCTGAAAGTACTTAAGGATGTGCCGGGCATCGGACGCATCGAATATGGCAAAAAGGACATCGTACGCCACCCCCTGGTGCAGCGTATCGTACAGGCCTACGAGAAATTTCAGCCCGAGGAAGGAAGCGACACTCCCGCTACCACATAAACCCACTTCACGTAAGTAAGCCCTAAAAATCACCCAAATTACCCTTAGGGTTTACTTACGATAATAACTTGGCCACTGTCAACGTTATAAATTTACACCACCATTACATTGTCACTAATCACATGAAACTTGCTGCCGTCAAACTCGCGTCAAGGATAATACCGGTTATCGCCGCACTGGCGATTATGGCCGCCACATCGTCATGCAACTCCAAAACCAATCAGCTCACATACTTCAATAATCTTGAGGGAAAGTTGAGCGGCGAACTTGCTACTACCGCCTATAAGGTGCGTATTGTACCCGATGACGAACTGGCCATTACCGTTAACTCTCAGTCAGCTGCAGCTACTGCACCATATAATCTGCCTATGTTTAACGATATGACACAGGCCGATTTGGTAAACTCGGCATTAGGTGAATCATATACCAACACGCCTAAAACACAGACCTATATAGTTAATTCTCAGGGAAATATCACTATGCCCGGCATAGGTGAGATACACGTGGCGGGAATGACGCTTGATGAACTCACCGGATACATCACAGCTAAGGTCAGCAACGAAGTAAAGGACCCGATTGTACGTGTAACTTTAGTTAATTTTACAGTAAATGTACTCGGTGAAGTGGAAAATCCCAAGCGAATTAACGTACGCACCGAACGTTTCTCAGTACTTGATGCCCTTGCGGAGTCCGGAGATCTCACGGAATACGGTAAACGCGACAACGTAATAGTGATACGCGAGCAGGACGGCAAGGTCACCTATCAGCGTCTCGACCTGCGCGATGCCAATATCGTGTCATCGCCCTACTACTACCTTCAGCAGAACGACGTAGTATACGTAGAGCCTAATAATATCAAGGCCTCCAACTCGCGCTACAACACCATGAACAGCTACAAGCTTTCAGCCATATCCACTACGGTAAGCGCCGTATCAGTTATAGCATCACTCATTATCGCACTCGCTGTAAAGTAATTACGTGATTAAGCTTGACCGCATATGCGTATGGTTGTTCATCATCAATCTCACATTGATGACGCTCAACCAATTGTACTTCTCGCTTGCTGACGAAGTGCTGAGCTATCTCATGGGCATGGCGGCTCTGGCTGACTGTATATTCAACAGAAACTGGAGGCAATATAAGCTCCTCGGACTTATAATGGGGGTGCTCGGAGTGTATTGGGTCAACACCATACTCTTCCGCAGCTACAATACCCCGCTTTACGTCACTTTCGACTATCTGATGATGCTTAAACCGTTCCTGCCGCTATGCGTATTCTACGGTATGGGTATCGAACTTACTCCCAAAGAAAAGCAAGCTACCCGTTGGGCCTGCTATTTCAATATAGCCCTGTTGCTCATCTGCCTGCCGTTAGGCGAACTCCGCGCCCAGCAATATATCCTCTCCTATATAGCCTTTTTCGGTCAGACATGTATCTCGGTAGCTCTAATCTATCTTTGGGTATCAATTGATGATAATGGAAAAATATCCCAAAGCACTCTTCTATTCATCGTATTCACTCTATTACTGGGAATTTGGTGTGGTCGCTCAAAGTATTATGGTGAATGCATATTGTTCTTCTTTTTCCTGTTTATATATCGTCCGGGAATAGTAACTAAAATGTCATTCAGAAATATGATTGTGCTCATCATTCTCTTCGGTATAATATTAGCTGTCATTTGGAAGAAATTGACCTATTATTACCTGAATCCGGATATTGATATGGAGGAAGCTGAGCAATCAGTTGCACGTATGGCATTACTATTAGGCTTATATTTGTCATTATGTGAGTATCCTGTCTTAGGAGCAGGACTCGCATCATTTGGTTCAACCCCCTCTGTCTGGAATTATTCGGGATTTTATATTGAAACTGGCCTGGATAAAGTGTGGGGATTAAGTCCTACCAAGAATGATTTTATATGTGATAACTTCCTGGCTACTATCGGAGGCGAGTTTGGAGCACTTGGTATCATTCTTTTCCTATATCTCTCTCTTTGGCTTTACCGTAGGATGCGACCATTTCTTCACACTCGATATCCACGTTATAAATATTACTTTATCTGTGGAGTCGTAGCAATTTTAAGCAGTTTGATAGAAAATTCAAACGGGAATCTATTCATGACTCCGGGAGCTATCACAATTTACAGTATGATCGGCTCACTGGCTGCCCACGGGAACAAGGTTGCCCGGGATGAATCAGAAAATAAGTCTGCTACTCTTCAATACATTTCTGAAAAAACTAACTACGCATGAACACCATAACTAACTCCATCGATTTAAGACGCTACTTCCGTACAGCAAAGAAATTGTGGTGGCTATACCTGCTTGCCTTCATCGTCTTTATGGGAGGTGCCACATTCTATGCATATTACCGTATGCCGTCATTTGAAACCCAAGCCACAATGATTATTGAGGACTCAGGTGATAATAGTCCCGCAGGTGGACTTTCAAGTTTGCTTGGACGTTCTTTCTCTATCGGAGGCTTCGGCAGTTCATCCGTAAGCAATGAGATTTTCGTCCTTAACTCTCATGATCTCCTCATTAATGCATCGCGTAGAAACAGGCTCAATAGAAACTACATAGCTCATGACGGAATCATACGCTCAGTGCTTTATCCCGATTCACCTATTGAACTGGTGGCCGATGACGTGTATTTTGACACATTACAATCAAGCTATCAGATTAATGTAAAAATCAAACCCGATGGAGCGGCTGACATAGAGTTTGTAAGAGGTCGTTTCTTTCCCAAGAAGCTCTACAGCACTACTGTAAAGTCACTTCCTTATGTTTGCGACAATCCGGCTTATCCAGTCATCATTGCTCCTACAACGTATTACAACCGTGGTGAGAAATATGATATCACTATCAATGTAAATTCCAACGAGGTTATCGCCAATAAAATTCTCAAAGAGGTCGTCACATTGACTCCCGACAAAATAGCCGATGTAATACAGCTCACCTATGAAGGACCTAATAAAGAGTATAACAAACTTCTCTTGAACAGTCTGCTTAATGAATATAACAACCTGCGCGTAGAACGTCGCAAGGAGAATGCCCGCCGCGAGGTGGAGTTCCTGGATAACCGTCTGGCCGAACAGCTTGCTATGCTAACCGAGAGCGAAAAGGAGATCGAGCAGTACAAATCCGACCATAATCTCTCGGATATTGCTGAGGAGATGAAGCTACTCGTAGGGCAATCTGTTGAGAGTGAAAAGGAATTGATACAGCTCCGCAGTAGCCGAGACTACTATCGCGAGGTGCTTGCCGCCATTCGCAGTCCCAAAGCAAATGATCAGCTGATACCCGTAGCAGAAGATCTCAGCAGCCCCATGATTGAGAACTATAATACCCTGATGCTTCAACGTAAGCAGTTGGCCCTGTCGGCGACTCCAGACAATGCATCGCTCAAAATCATGGACAGCAACCTCAGCGATCTCCGCTCATCGATTGAGAAGAATGCCGAAGGTACCATAGCCCAAAGTACCATCCTCATTAACTCAATACTTGAGAATAATAAAGCTACTGAGGGACGACTCAAAAACATGCCTGCTATAGAGCGTCGCTTCTTTGAACTGACACGTGATACTCAGCTTCAGAACGAACTGTACCTCTTCCTTACCGAGAAGCGCGAGAACGCCATGCTGAAATATCAGTCAAATTCCACATTGGGATTCATCGTGGAAGAAGCATTCTGCGCCATAAAACCATCAAAAAAGAAGACTTATTTAGCCTTTGCAGCATGTTTCGTACTTGCCTTACTGTGTCCTTCGTTATTGGTAATCTTCATTACTGCACGCAATCGTAAGGTTTCTTCACCTATTGACCTCAATTTTAACGGACTCGAACAGCAGTCAATGACACTTACAGGCACTTCTACCGAAGATTTACGCCCCCTGCGCCGTGTCTTAACCGATATGCCCGATAAGAAGCGTCTCTACTGTATCAACGCTACTAACGACGCTGAAATACTGCGCAATCTGGCAATCTCCTTTGGCAATATAAATACTCGAGCTGAGGTCATTAGCTCTTACAATAGTAATGACGCTCTTATGACTGCACTCAGTAAGGTTGATGATGCGTCATATATCATGCTTATCAACGTACCTCAACCGGAACATGTGGCAGACTTCACGTCATGTATCAATAAGGAGGATGGACTGCTTATTGTTATTACAGCCAAAAACAGTCTGTCCATTGATTTCTTCAAGACACTGATTAGCAATGGTGTCAAATCTTCAAATATCATTACCGCCATAGTGTAAAACGGAGAGATGAAAATCTTACAGATCAACGCATACAACTATATTCGTGGCGGATCTGAGAGTGTGTTTAAAAACACATCCTCCCTACTTGAGGCCCATGGTCACGAGGTAATGACCTACACCCTGAAATGGCCGGAGAATCTTCCCTCTAAGTATTCAACATACTTTCCAGAGTCAAAAGAAACACGCAGCGGGGTATTAAGAATTCCACGTAATATCCTGACGTACTTTTACAATGACGAGGCCGCACGCAATCTTGACCGCCTGCTGAGAGAAGAAAAACCGGACATCGCTCACGTGCATCTTATCTGGGGTCAGCTCACACCTTCTATCCTCCCTGTACTTCACCGCCATGGTATACCTGTAGTTCACACTGCTCATGACTACCGTATGATATGTCCGGCATACTCACTACGCAACGGTAAAGGAGAGATATGCCATAAATGCGCCGATGGAAACTTTATGCATTGCGTAATAGAGAAATGTAATAAGAACAACCGGATGTTAAGCGCGATGATGGCGGCCGAGCAGTATTATCGTAATCACCGTTTTAATCCGTCTGACAATCTTGACGGTATAATCTATGTAAGTGACTTTTCGCGCGATACCCATCAACGATTGATGCCATCGCTTGCTAAAGTCCCATCAGAGAAGATTTATAACTTTTCAACTTCAATTGCAACCGAACCTTTTGCAAAGAGCAGGGTAAATAAAAGAATTTCTGATTCATATTACCTTTATTACGGACGTCTGTCGCATGAAAAAGGATTAATCACACTTCTGAAGGCTTTCTCAGATTTGGCTGACATAAAGTTAAAGATCATGGGTAGCGGACCTCTGGAATCGCAACTTAAGCAATTTGCAGAAGAACGAGCCATGACTAACGTCAGCTTTATAGGACGCCAGACGGGACATGAATTAATGGAAATCGTTGGTCAGGCCGAGTTCGTAATTCTCCCCTCAGAGTGTTATGAAAATAATCCTATGACCATCATCGAGCCCTACTCCTTAGGAGTACCTGTGATTGGAGCCAATATCGGTGGCATACCAGAAATAATCACACCGGATACGGGACTGACATTCAGTAGTGGAGATGCAGATTCACTGAAAGAGGCTGTGCGTAAGTCATCGGCTTTGTCAGACGAAAGATATAATGAACTGGCTAACGGAGCACTGCAATTTGCCCGTAACAATTTTGAACCCGAAGAGTATTACAATCGGCTTATAAAGTTTTATACGCGCATAATCTCATCATATAAACAAAAGACTAAATAATTCTAAACAGAAAATTAGATTATTCAATACTTTACTACAACTATTCAACGGCTTGAGGTGTTGATAAAGTATCATCACATATCAGCTCCGCTTATGAACAGCCAAAGACAATCCATCTCATCACTGTTGGTTATACTCCTGACTACGATTCTCACCCTCGGTGCATGTAACAATGATGTCAATGAAGAACTTCGACCATCTATCTCGACATTTATCACACGTTACTTTCCTATGGAGTCCGTGCAGACCTATACCGAGAATTCCAACGGCACCTATACAGTGATTATCCACAACGGCACAGAGATACTCTTTGATGCCAATCAGGAGTGGACATCGATCAGCGGTAGAGGCAACACTTTACCTGAAGTACTGATTGAGGATCAGTGTCCATCCCCACTGGTACAGTATATTACCGAGATGGAATTTCTTGATCAGGTCTATGAATTAAGCCGTACGAATAATAGCTATCACGTAGTATTCCTGAATACATACATAGACTATTCTACAGATGACGGCAAAATCACATATCCTCAGAAATAACACATCAAATCCAACTCATTCTGAGAATCCTCCTCATAATACCGCTAACAGAAAGCGATACCTCTTCATTGATATAGCTAAAGGTATCGCAATAATTCTTGTCGTAATAGGTCATTTCTATCCTGATTCGTCACCCTTTTACTACGAATGTATCCATCGTATTATATATACTTTCCATATGCCACTATTCATGATGGCAAGTGGATTTCTATATATAGCGACCCGACATGAGGTCAGCTATCTGTCATTTGTGCGTAAAAAAACGCTTCGGTTGATGATTCCCTATATTGCTACTTCCATAATAATCCTTACTATAAAGCTGTTAACACAGGGACAAATGACAGTGGATCATCCTGTAGATTTACATTCTTTTATAGAATGCTTGTATTTACCGGTCGCAGGTTATTTCCTATGGTTTCTTTGGGCCCTGTGGATTATGTTTCTTATCGTCTATAATTTTACTACCCGTAGCTCTCGCATACTACTGGCGGTCATTGCGTTAGCAATATATTTATGTCCTATACAATTCCCAAGTATATTTTGCCTCGAGCAATTTCGCAGGATGTTTATTTACTTCATGGGAGGAATAATATTTTATGATTGGAAACATTATTTTTCTTCACTATCAATTAATACTTTCGGGTGTATTATAACCATACTCTTCCTATTTGGAGAGATGGCTTACATAGCACTCGGTTTTAATAGATATCTGGAAATAATACTTCCCTGGTTAGGAATTGCAACGACTCTATTTGTCGGTATGCTAATACAGAAAAATACACACTCGCTTATTTATCGCAGTATAATCAGAATATCATCCTACTCATTCTTTATCTATCTCTTTCATACTACTTTCATGGGGCCGGCCAAAGGTATTCTCATGAAGTTGCCTTTTTTCATTAACAGTTCGGAGATTTCGTTTTTAATCCTTGCAATTTCGATAGTAACAATGGGTATTATCGCTCCTATTCTTACTGACCGATATCTGATACGGAAGTCCTCTGTGCTCTCATTTATATTCGGACAGAAGCCTATTCGTTAGGGGCGGGCGAAGCGGAGGGTCGCGCGAAGGAGTGGAAGGCTGAGAGTCAGGAGACGGTTGCCTTCCGAGAAGGTGGCGTAGGCCTCATCAGTATGGCAGCGGAATTGCGTATCATACCACTTCAGTTCGTATTGCCCCGCAAAAGGGGATGGAGTAAGGACACCCTTTAGCATTCCGCAACGCCATTGGTCAGCACCGGTTTCGGCTCCAGTATAGTATATGATGTCGTATCCGTCTTCCGCATTGCTGACAAGTATCACCTGATATTTGCCGCCAAGCCGTGATACGGCAGGGTCCATTTCGCGGTCAAGATAGCGCCAATATCCCTCGTGGGAGTCTTGAACCTCAGCAGCATAGTGCTCGAGGCTGTCGCGCGTCCATGATGTTGCCACCTTGCGCCACGCAGGATAACACTCCTCCACTACGGCATAATCCATTTTGACATTACCCCGTGTCAGAAAGTGACATTCCCTGACCGATGCGATGTGTCCACAAATACCCTCCGGAAGTGTTGCTATATGTTCAAGAAGTTCCGAGCCACCATATACCGTTATCGCGCCCTTAGCCACCTCTACTGACAGGGTATTATAGCCCGAGGTAGCCGCCATTCCTTTAGAGATAACCCGGTCATACAGACTGCGATCGTCTAACGTAGCCACAATCCTCAGTGACGGGTCTGTCACTATCTCATCATTCATTGAGTAGTCTTTTGCGGCACGCATCAATTCTATATTACATGTACGACCGTCATCAGTAGTCCACCCCAAACCCCAGACGGTATTTCTTCTCCGTCCCTCCAGGGCTGCACGTGCCTCAAAAATCCATTTCACAGCCGCAGTATCAACACTGAAACTTACGGAAGTGTCAGCCACATTATCAGGAAGCTCAATGTAACGGAGCTTTGCATCGTAGTGCTCCGTACCCCACAGATTACCGGTGCTACCCGTGAGACCCAGCAATATGGCTATTACAACACACCTGAATAGGCTCCTCATACCAAGACGGATATTACTTTAACCTCTCGGCTATATGGGATAAGAACTCATCTTCAGGCATGTCCCATGCCATCCAGTCAATCGTAAAACCTCTGCGCTCCATGCCCCTGAACCAGGTCATCTGTCGCTTGGCGAACTGATGTATGGCAGTTTCAAGCCCTTTCACCATATCATCGTAGGTCATCTGACCGGTCACATATAGTGTAAGAAACTTGTACTCCAATCCGTAATAAATCAAATCTTCAGGCGCCACGCCGCTATCAATGAGACGACGCACCTCATCTACCATACCTGACTCAAGGCGTGAATGAAGACGCTCAGTGATGCGTCTGCGACGTGTATCCCGATCTATGTCAATACCTATTATCACGGCATCCTTCACGGGTTCAGGGCGTGTAGCTACCGCCAGTTCAGGATGCTCAAGATAGTACGTCTGTATCTCTATGGCTCGAATCGCACGTTTACACGTATCCACATCCGTAACGTTATGCAGTGTCTTCATTCTCTCAAGCCGACGGGTTAGTTCTTCAAGAGTCTGTCCCTCGAGCTCCTTTCGCAGACCTTCATTGACCGGCACCTCCGGCAGAGCCAGACCGTTAAGCAGAGCCTCGACGTACATGCCGGTACCGCCGCACACCACCGCCAACCTGTCACGACCTTCGATATCACGCCGGACAGCAGATGCATCGCGCAGATACTCAAACAGATTATACTTGTCACCGGCGGGACGTATGTCTATAAGATGATAGGGCACTCCGTCATACTCCTCAAGGTCCTTACCGGTACCAAGGTCCATACCACGGTATATCTGTCGCGAGTCAGCCGATATTATCTCGCCTCCAAACCGCTTTGTCACACTAACTGCACGATTCGTTTTGCCCGATGCCGTAGGGCCCACGATAACCAATAGTTTACCCATCACACGCAGCTCTTCTGATTATTTGCTTGATATTTCAGTCAATCCCGCTCACTCAATCAGCCCCATGACGTACTTACGCCAGAACTCCCTTAACTTCCAGAAAGGTACGTCCTCGTTATTGTCAGACACATATAGCCAATTGGGGTCGTCATAGTCAACCTCCCACTCCTTCACATCGCGCAGACGGAAGGACGGGCGATAATGCTTTATCTTATACAACCGACGACCGTCATGGCTATAAGACTTCCAAGCCATAGCCACTTTATAGAGCCTATAAAGCTCCGCCGTGAAGAACGGGCTGAATAAGCCCTTCTCCGACATGACGTCAAGTTCCTCAGCCGTCATCCACACGGCCGAAGGATAGCGCTCGTCAAGTTCCTTCTTTTGGGAGGGGGTGGGGAAACACAGAAAATGGAAAATATTAAAATCTGCATTGCCAATTCCATTGGAATACATATATCTGATATCCAACCCCTGCATTCTGGTGAAGTTTGTAAAGATTTTATACCCCTCATCACGTGACATCGTGCTGCGAAACGGTACCATTAGCTTAAATGGAGTATCCATTTTGCGTTCCACGGGCGCAAGGTCGGCGGACTCGTCAGGCACCTTTACCATGATCTTATCTTCGTAGATTACAATCATTCTGGTGCGTGTATATCGTCCCTGACGCTGCCAGCTACCTTCGAGATTCTGGTTGTAATAATTCCAAACTCCGGCATATCGTATACCACAGTGAATGCCTACGATGATATATACCAACACGGGAATCCAAATGAATACGAATTTATCAGCGCTATTGAGATTGACATTAATATAGCTAATCAAATAGTATGCCCAGACGGTCACACTCAGCAGTGAGTAGACAATTACCATCAATCGCAACTGATATCGGTTCTCCTGACTGTAAGTGCGTCCTACGAATCCACGTTCCACCGACAGTCCGTTGCGTCTGATACAAGCCTTACAGTAGGCCAGTTCCTGTCCACGTCTATAGGCGATATAGGCCACGACAGATGCTATGGGCGCTACAATCAGCACAGTCAGAAAAGACATGTCAGCATTGAGCAGATCAGGGTCAAAAAACATATTTACCCATCCTTGGTCATAGGCCACGATATTCACTACCATCACAACCGCAGTCCAGAAGAGAGTCCTCGATGCCAGATGTTCCATCAGGCTACATGCGGGAGACTTTTGCTGTGACTGCCGTCGCATAATAGACACCAGCAAGATGTCAAGCACAATGGCCACAACAGGATGCCATACGCGCGGCACCCACAGGTCCAGCACTATTAACAGTGTGAGCGCACCTGTAGCAGTGAGCCAATCGGTCCACAGACTAAAGATACTTCTCAGGTGATTGTCTTTAATGCTCTTCTGCATACTCTAAAACAATCAGGTAGGGGTGCTACCCGATATATTACATATTACTTAAGATTCTTATTGAAATAGTCGATCAAGCGTCCGTACACCACGGAACGTGAGTTACAGCCGTTGATCGAATGATTCATGTTGGGGAAAGCCATCATGTCACACCACTTGCCCACGCCCTGAAGCGCACCGACAAACTCGATGGTATTGGCGGGATGCACATTGTCATCAAGGGTGCCATACATAATCAGTGTAGGACATGCCAGTGAGCTGACTCTATTCATAGGCGCTGATTCACGATAGCCCTGCTCATTTTCCTGAGGGGTGAGCATGTAGCGCTCGGCATAGACAGTATCATAGAGGCGCCAGTCAGTAACGGGAGCCACGGCCACGGCCGCAGCAAACGGCGTATTGGGAGCAGTAGCGAGCATCAGAGTCTCATAACCACCATAGCTCCATCCATGGATACCTATGCGCGAAGCGTCAACAAACGGCAGTGAGCCTATGTAACGAGCGGCATTAATCTGGTCAATGGTCTCATAGTAGCCCAAACGGCGGTATACCACATCCATGAAAGCGCGTCCACGTCCTCCTGTGCCACGTCCGTCAACACAAACCACTACATAACCCTGAGTGGCTGCATAGTCGGTCCAGTCAACTTTCCATCTATTGAGCACCTCCTGAGAGCCTGGGCCACTATACTGATACATAATCACCGGACAGCGACGCCCATCGGCATCAGCCGGACGAATCATGTAGCCATTAAGTTCCACGTCATCACTGCGGAAGGTAAAGAACTCACGTTTGGTAAGCGAGGCATAGCGGCGCGCATAGTCGGCATTATCAGATATTACACGCACAGACTTGCCTGTGGGTGCGGCACACATAGTATAGACGGGCACCTTCTCAGCCGTAGAGTAATTGAGAGCGAAGTAGTTCATCGCCGGGCTGAAATGAGCTACAGCGTAACCCTTAGCGGGTGACAACGCAGTCACCACACCCTTGCGATCCACGGCACTTACCGTGCGGTCAAGCGGGCTTGACGAAGCCGCCTGATAATAGTGAAGTCCCTTGGCAGCATCATAGCCGTAGTATGCGGTCACGTCATAGTCGCCCGTAGTGATACGTCGCTGCAAAGCTCCGGAATAGGAATAGCGGTACAGCTGGTCATAGCCGGTGCGCGACGAGAACATGACGAATCCGTCACTCTCCAGCGTGAGGTCCTCATACACATTGGTGCTGAGCCAGCACTTACTCTCTTCGGTAAGTATGGACTTTGCCACAGCCGAACGGGGATTAGCCATATACAGCTCCATACGAGTCTGCGCACGGTTGAGCGTAGTAATCATAACGTCATTTCCGCCCGGTGCAAACGCTATGCGCGGTATATACTCAATGCGCGGGTCAGTAAGTGCAATATCCTTGTTCTTGCGGGTCTCCACGTCGTAGGAGTGTACCGATGCCTTTGCATTGACCTGTCCGGCCACGGGGTATTTATATACAAACTGTCCGGGATAGAGCGAATATTGGCTCAGAGGGTCACAACTGCCCTCAAACAGCTGTAGAGTATAGCTCGGCACAGCAGCTTCATTATATTTGATGTAGCACAGCGACAGATTGTCGGCTGACCAGGCCATAGACGATGTAGTGGCAAACTCCTCCTGATATGTCCAATCGGGCACACCGTTGATAACCTCATTGACCACACCATCGGTAGTTACAGGTACCTCAGTGAGATAATCGAGTTTCTTGATGAAGATATTATTATCGGCCATAAAGGCTATCATACGTCCGTTGGGCGAGAATACCGGAGCCTGCTGACGCTTATGCTCCGTCGAGAGAGGCCGCAGCAGACGACTACGAATCTCGTAGAAATAATACTCGGCATCAAACGAATGGCGGTATATGGGACGTGAATTGGTCCACACCATCACTTTGGTTCCATCGGGACTTAATTCAAAGCCATCGAAAGAGTCAATCGTATTTTCACGTGTATGGGTAGCGTCGACCACCACCTCAATAACCTTTCCGGTCTTGGTATCAAATCGCTCAATCTTGCGATTGTCGTCCGAGAGCTGAAGATAACTCAATCCGTCGGGCATGAAACAATAGGCGGGCATTCCGGGCACTCTTGCCTGACGCTCGACATAATTCTCAATACCTCTGAAGTCAGTAAGGCCTGCCGCCTCTGCGGGGGCAAAGGCCATCATACCTGTTGCGACAGCGGCTATAAGATTCAGTTTTACTCTATAATGTTTCATTTTTACGACTTACTTAACAGTGTGAATAATGAATGGGTTCATTTTAGGGGTATAGGTTACCAGAGGGACATCTGCGCATCGTTGTCAATATGCTGACGGCGTGGGGGTGCCTTATATCCGAAATCATCCTCGGCCTGCGGTTCCTTAGGCTGTCGCGG
The DNA here is from genome assembly GCA_014801865.1 of Bacteroides sp. Lineage (GTDB taxonomy): Bacteria > Bacteroidota > Bacteroidia > Bacteroidales > Muribaculaceae > Paramuribaculum. Next base: position 27,003 of record JAAVDH010000044.1, read on the forward strand.
GGCGGGTGGTGGCGGAGGAGGGGTAGATACCATCCAGTCAGATCCATCGAGCAGTTCGTCTATGGCAGATATCGCCGGCTTCACTTTGCGCTTTGACTTTACGGAAGCTTCGGGAGCGGGTGGTACAGTAGCTGCAGTATTCATCAGTTCCGGAGCTGCGCTATAATCGGGCAGAATGGAGGAGGAAGTATCGGGGGTTTTGGAACAATCGGAATAATTGGAGCCATCGGATCTTTCAGAGGGAGAGACTGATGCGGCAGAGGGGATGGAGGAGGGGCCGGGGTTAGAGGTGGGTGCAGAGGTAGGTGTCGAGGTGGAGGGTTGGGATGTGGATTTAGAGGAGGATTTTGCAGGGCGACCTCTGCGACGGCGGGGGGCGGTAGCTTCCTTGATACGTTCTTCGGCTTCCACTACCGTGGTACGTGCGGCCTTGAAGCGCTCTTCCGATTCATTAAGACGAGTCTCTGTATCCCGGAGACGAAGCTCAGTATCATTAAGGCGGGATTCGGTATCATGGAGGCGTGTCTCTGACTCGCGGAGCTTGGCCTTTAGGTCAGTGATATCATTTCTCAGACTTTCGCACTCGCTTGTAAGGCGGTGTGCCGAAGCATTTGCCTGAGCTACCATCACGTCGCGGCGCTTACGTATGTCATCCAACTCCGTGGCGCGGGCTTTCGCTTCCTCTGCGGTTTTCGTGAGTGATACGTTTTCTTCGGTAAGACGGGTGTTATCGTCAGTGAGGCGAGTGATTTCAGCTTTCAGTCGGTCAAGTTCTTCACTGAGTCGACTTAATTCAGCTTCATGGTCACTGCGGCTCACCATATCCTCGGCAGGTAGCGGTGGAGCAGGTACTTCGGCTGAATCCGTTGTGGCGACAGCAGTGGTGTCGGTCACGGTATCACAGCTATCGGCGGAGTGTACGGTATGGTCCAACGAAGCCACACGGAGCTTATTGAGCATACTTCGGTTTTCGAGCTGATACTGCTCCTTTTCGGCCTCGAGCTGAGCGACCTGTCCCTCCAGGTCATGCACTCTATCGGAGAGAGCACGCTTCTGGCGGTCTGCACTAAGCTGGGCTGTCTTCATTACCTTGCGCTTCTCTTCAAGCTGGTCATTGCGCTTCTTCAGTTCAGTAACTTCCTCGGAGGCGCGTCGGCGATCAACTTCTACCATGGCAAGTGCATGAGCTTTAGCTGCATCCACAGCCTCGTGCAGCGACTGGCGCAACTTTTCGTCAATGGCATTGAGCAGATATGCACGCTGCGCCTCAGTGTTGAGACAGCTGCTTACAAACTCAGGCTGCCACTCGTTGAACAGACGTATGGTCTCATCAAAGATTTTACCGGTCAGAGCCTCATCAGGTTCGGGCATCGGGCCACAGTCGGCCACCTCTGCATGTGAATCACCCGCACTCACGCCGACTGTTGACGAAGCATCCTCGGCAACAGTCTCTTCTCCGGAAGAGAGAAGGTTGTCATATTCCTCATCTTCATCCTCAGAGGGGGAAAATCCCAGGGCACACTTAATTTTGCTAAATACTGACATCGGCTCAGCTTACTTATGACATGTATCTTATGATTGGTTTTTACATCGCGGGAGAGGATTGTGACCCGGAATCTGAGCGGAAATCAGGTTTGGCCACAACGCCGGTGCGTGTGCGGCCATTGATACCGATAGGCAGAGCGCGCTCAAACCGCACCACTCTTACCCGCTCGGACTCATACTCAGCCGGGAGACGGTCAAGATACTCATAGTCAAAGAGTCCACCACCCTCAGCATAGGGATCGACAGTAAAGTAGCCCACACCGAAGGAAGTAAGATTCTGGAAGAAGTGAGTGCCCTGACTCGGCTCAATACGATATCCTTTAAGAGCGCACTCCACGATGAGTCTCGCCGATGAAATCTGAGGCCACCGCACGGGAATACCCAGTGCCGTGTCGCTTGATCCCCAGCGTCCGGGGCCTATAAGAATATAGCCCTCCCCGTTGGCTGTAAAGTTACGATTTATTTTCTCAATTTCCTGAGCGAGAGCCGAATTATTTGTAGAATCGAAAGTTTCGGGACGTACATATACCACACACTTCACATTCTCGGGCATACCATTGCCCAACGCGGCATTGCTGCGGAGTATCAAGTCGCTGTCAGGCAGCCCGAGCAGAGTGCTATCCACGGTCTCCTTCCTGTCGACGATAGGACGTATCTGGAGCCAGTACATCTTGCCCGGATGAGTGCGGTCGGCATCAATAACTCCGGCGAACTCCACTTCTACAGGTCGCGCCATTTCATGCTGTCCGGTGGTGAGCATGAAGTCAACGGCCTTAGCCAGAGGGAATGCGTCATGACGCAGGATATTATTGAACGTCACCACCCGACGGCCGTCGCCCATGTCATTGTCGGTCAGGATACCATTGCGGAAGTCAAAGGTAGACACCATATAGCGCAACGCACCGGTGCCCGCCATATCCTGTATGAGCGGCTTCTTGAGGTTGAAACTATCATCAACCTGAAACGGGGGCAGTTCTTCGTAACGCCCGGAGGTCTCCTTACCTACACCAAGGGCATAGAAGCGCGTCTGGGTGTCGCGCAGAGCGAGTTTAAGCTCAGAGGTCTGGAGCACATTGGCCGGATGACGCGGCGAGAAACGCAGCGCCAGGCCACCATCAACAATATATTTACCCAGTCCTACGGCCACTTCCGCAACACCTTCTTCGGGCCTTTCGCGCCCTACGGGATAGTAATTGAGCGAGCGACCCACACCGGAGAATGAGGGGAAATACAGGTCATTGACCTCACGGCCAACTACCTCCTGAATTATCACGGCCATCTTCTCCTGGTCGATAACATTGCTCGTAGCGGTCATGTAAGCCTTGGAATCGCGATAGAATACCGAGGCATACACCCCCTTGATGGCATCAGTAAGGCGGTGTAACATCACTTCTCGGTCATCAAGGCGAGGTATCATATAGGTAGAATATATACCTGCAAACGGCTGATAGTGGGAGTCTTCGAGCAGGCTGGAGCTACGGATAGCCAACGGACAGTCCACGACCTCGAATAGCGCCATGAAGTCCTCCTTGACGCGGGTGGGGAGCTTAGCCTTAAGGAAACCTTCGAGAATAATAGAGTCGGGAGCATCGCTCAGGGCCAAGGGGTAGAGCCCGTTGGTGCGCATAAATTCGTCGAAGATATCGGTGCAGAGCACCACTGTACGGGGTATGGAAATGGATATACCCTCGAAATTGTCGCACTCGGGATGGTTCTTGATGATATGGTCAATGAAGGCAAGGCCGCGTCCCTTACCGCCCATAGAGCCCTCGCCTATACGGGCAAAGTTGGAGTAATGGTCGAAACGGTCCTTGCGGAACACGGCCACCACTCCCCTATTTTTCATTCTGCGGTACTTGACTATCAGGTCAAAGAACAAGCGGCGCACTTCAGGAGCCTTACGTATATCCCTGAAGCGATGTTGCCTGATGGCATTGGCCAGCGGGAAGAGCTGACGGGAGTAGAGCCAACGTGAGATATCGTTGTTGCGCGCATAATGCAGCAACGCCTCCGACGGTATGTCAAACATGCGATACTGCATGTCCTTAAGGTCATGGAGCCTCATTATCTCCTGGCCTGTAGAGGGGTCGCGGAGCACGAAGTCGCCGAAACGAAACTGATTGCATATTGCATCGGCCAAGTCGACGGGCAACTTCTTGGAATTCTTGTCAAGGAAGACACATCCGAGTTCGCCTACCGGTCCGGCATTCTCCACGTCGGACGACTCAATGATGATGGGTAGCGTGGGGTCCTTATGACGCAGATACTCGGCGAGGCGCAGTCCGGCCTTGGAGTCCTTGACTCCTCCGCGATGGAAGGAGACATCGCTGATGACACCCAGCATATTGTGGCCATAACGCTCATAGAGCTGCATGGCTTCTTCGTAGTCGCGGGCAAGCATCACCTTGGGGCGTCCGCGCATGCGCAGCATCTGTTCATGCTCGTTGAGGGCTTCGGTGGCCGACTCCATCGACTGCCTGAGCAGTGTGCGGTAGATATGTGGGAGAACTGAGGAATAGAATCTCACGGAGTCTTCCACTACCATTATCATCTGTACCCCCACGGTGTTGATATCATTTTCGGCATTGAGCTTGTCTTCAAGCAACTTGATGATACCGAGCATCAGATCCATATTGCCCAGCCAGGAGAATACGTAGTCGATACCGGTGAGGTCGGCGCTGGCCAATCTTCGCGACACTTCCTTGGAGAAGGGGGTGAGCACCACTATGGGTAAGCGGGGACGGATGGCCTTGATACGGCGTGCTCCCGAGAATGTCTCACCGAGATCTACACCGGGCATCATCACCACCAGGTTGAAGTCTTTCTGCTTTATGGCTTCGATAGCCTCGTCGGGGGATGTCACCTTGGTCACGCGGGGAGGCGAACTTAGGTTGAGGGCCACGTACTCGAAGTATAATTGCTCCTCAATACGTCCGTCCTCCTCGAGCATGAAGGCATCGTAGGGTGAGGCCACAAGCAACACATTGAATATACGCTGCTGCATGAGATTCTGAAAGGCAGTGTCCTTAAGGTACATCTGGCTCAGTGCTTCTTCATTCATAGGAACGGGACAATTGGAACGATTGGAGCAATTGGAGTAACCGGAGAGGTGGGGAGTAAAGCGATGAGGGGGTCAGAGGACAGGGACGAGGAGGAATTCAGCCTCGGGGAAGTGGCGGCGTACGTAGCGCTCTACGAATCCGCGTGTATCAGCATCAATCAGGGCGTCGGTGCCGTCATAGAAGGTATTGTACATCACGCTGTGAAGCCGGAGGCCATGGCGCTTCACGGCTTCGAAGGTGAGGAGGGTGTGATTAATGGATCCGAGGCGGCTGTTGGTGACTACCGCTACAGGTAAATCGCGCGAGGCTATGTAGTCGATGGTAAGGAAATCGTCGGTAACGGGGGCCATGATACCTCCGGCACCTTCGATGAGCACTACATCAAATTCTGCGGCAAGGCGCTCCGTAGCCTCGTCAATGAGGCGAAGATCTATGTCGCGGCCATCAAGGCGGGCGGCCAACTGGGCGGAGGCGGGATGGGTGAAGATTATAGGGGCGGTAACATGGGCTTTGTCAACTTCCATGAGGGGTATGCCCATAAGGCGACGGTGCGCTTCGATGTCTTCTGACATGTCGATGTTGCCGGTCTGAATGAACTTCTGTGTAGCTACACTAAGGCCACGGTCCATGAGGATACGGGCATACCATCCGGCGGCATACGTCTTTCCGGCATCGGTATCGATGCCTGTGATAAATATTTTTTGTGACACGATTTATCGGGAATAATCGAGATTTATCAAGAATTAACGGGATTTAGCGGGAATGGGGGGTGCGCGATTGGAGTTCTTCAGCGAACTTACCGGGATAGTCTATGTGGACTTTAGGTCGGGTCATGGCGTAGAGCACAAAGAAGATGCCAATAGCTATGAAGGGGAGGCTCAGCTGTTGCCCGATGTTGATAGACATGGTGGCTTCGCGGGCTACCTGGTCGTTCTTGATAAACTCAATGAGGAATCGCGAGCCGAAGAGCCATATCAGGAATACTCCGAATATGAGGCCGGGGCGTTCTCCGGCATTTTTCTTCCAGTACATCCACATAAGGAGAGCGAATAGTGCGAAGTAGCAGAGCGCTTCGTATATCTGGGTGGGGTGGCAGGCCTGGCCTTCGTAGAGCATGTGCCACTCGCGGGAACGCACGAACATGAATCCCCAGGGGAGATCGGTAGCGTGGCCGAATATCTCGGAGTTCATCAGATTGCCTATACGTATGAGGCCTCCGACAAGGGCTATGGGTATCACGAGGCGGTCAAATGTCCAGAGGGGATTGCGCCGTGTGGTGAATATGGAGTAGAGTATGACGGCGAGGATGATGGCTATGGTACCACCGTGGCTCGCAAGTCCTCCTTCCCAAATCTTCACGATGTCGAGGGGGTGCTGACTATAGTATTCCCATTCGTAGAAAAAGACATGTCCGAGTCGGGCACCTATGATAGTGGCACAGGCTACCCAGATGAGCAGTATACCTACCCATCGTTCGGGTGCTCCTTCGCGCTTGTACATGCGGCTCAGTATTTCGTAGCCCACCATGAAACCTATGGCAAACATCAGGCCGTACCATCGTATATTTACCGGCCATGTCAAGAGGTCGGGACTCACATTCCAAACTACGTAATTAAGCATAATCGTCGTGACTTTCTATTTACTTTTGTCAATCTACAAAGTTACTAACTTTTTTCATTAGGGCATAAGAAAAAGGCCGCGTGTCATCAACGACACACGACCTTCAGTGGATGATTTATGAATAGTTACACTATTAGTGCAATATTTATTACGAGTATTTATTACGTCGGGGATGATATTACTTCATGATGCCGGCCTTGATAGTCTCAGTGGCACCGTCAGCATAGATGATGTTGACAACATATACGCCTGAGGTGAGGTTGCCGAGGCTTACTACAGAGCAGTATTCGTTGACAGCCTTGCGGTCTACGAGGGCACCTGTAAGGTCATATACATTGACGGCTTCGATGAGAGCTGCGCTCTCGAGTACCAGGTCGTTGCCTACCATCTTGACGTTTACACGGGTAGCGTCAATGGTGTTGATGGCATTGAGGATACCGTTGGTCATGTATACAGGGATGGTATATTCGGGGCTGAGGAGGTCGTTGGACGAAAGCACGATAGCAGCTTCGTAGAAGGCGGTCTCGAGCTTAGAGGCATCAAGAGTAGCCTTGACGTCAACGAATCCACCGGGTTCTACGGTGAAGTCCTTCTTGTCGAGGTTGATCCATGAAATTTCGGGGGTTCTCTCACCGGTGAGGTTGATACGCACGCAGAGGTTGTGCTTCTGACCGAGGTCGGTGAGTGACCACCATCCGTTGCCGCCTACGTTGATCATGTCGCCGTAGCCCTGAACGGCTGTCGAACCGTCGATACCGATGTAGTATTTGCCAGACTCCATGCCGTTGATACGAACACCGAACCACATGTCATCACCTGTGATTTCGAGGGTCTTGTCAAGAACGATGTGGTTCATGCTATCAGCCTTGGGGGTGAATGACTGCTGATAGAGCAGTGCGCCTGAAGCATCCTGGCTATAGGGGCCGTAGATTTCGATAGCTGCACTTTCGGGGGCTTCAGCGATGAATACATCAATGCTGGCTACCTTCATACCCTTAACACTGCGAAGCACATCGGCGGGATAGTAGTGACCGAATACGGCAGATGAGTAGTTGCCTACGCTAATAGCGCTCTCAAAGCCGGTGTCCATACGGAGGGTGTATTCCCCGTCATCTTCCTTCTTGGCAGAGGGAGCCTTGAACATTACATTGTCATTGTTGACATCCGCTACGGGAGCTGCCTGAATCTGAATGTCGGGCATGTCGGCTCTCTTGACATTTGTAGCTTTCTTAAGGGGAAGCATGGGGAGAGAGTAGTCTACTCGGGCGGTTACGTTGAGGTCATCGCCACCATCGTTACCTACAGAAATAAGGAAGTCCTTAATGGGATCTTCTCCGTTGGTGTGGTGGTCGATTTCAGCGAGCTCGGGCTTGATGATAGGATCGTCGTCATGGAGCACTACATTGAGGGTATAGTCCTCTGTCTCACCGGCCTGATAGGTACCGCAGGCACCGAATTTGGTGGTGTATGACATCACGATACGCATAACGTGGGGACCGGCCTTAAGACCTGACACGGCGGGGATAGAGATATTGAACTTACCGAGAGCGTTAAGACCGTAAGACTCACCTGCATCATCAAATACACCATTGTCGTTCCAGTCAACCCATACGGCGATATTGTATTCGTCGCCGGGCTCTACGGTCAGGGGCAGAGTCTCGCCGGGAGCGATATCGGTAGAGATATGGGTATAGTCGGTGTAACCTGACTGGCTGGCTCCGGAGATGTTGTTAATGTCACCGATGCGCACACGCTTGATAGCGCAGTAGTCAAGGTAAATCTGAGACTTTGAGTCGCAGATCATACCGTTCTGGGGGTGCATAAGGGTGGTGGTGATTGTATTGGTGCTGATTCCGGCATCACCGGGGGTCATGTTCTTCACCATGATCTCATGATAACCGGGAGTTGAGAGGTCGGCACGGGCACGGAAGGTATAGTGACGTATCTCACCTGCGGGAATGCTGATGGGGAGTGTTTCAAAACCCATGGGGATGCCATCGACATAGAGACCGAGCTGTGCGTCGTTGATGGTCTTGCCGCCTACGTTTTCGATCTCTACCTGTACTTTCTCGTACTTGTTGGTTGAGGTCTGGCTATCGTTGATGCTCAGGAAGCGGCGGAGCTTAAGAGCCTTACCATCCACGATGAGTTCACCGCTGCCGTGGAAGCAGTATACCAGGGGGCTACTAACGTTCATCCATCCATAAGACGATGTTTCGGCAATGGCTCTTCCGTCTTCGTCGTCATAGTCGTTGGTTGATGCGTGGGCACCTACCAGACCGAACCAGAATTCTTCGTTGTTGTCCATATCAACGGCAGTAATGGAGAACCAACCGTTGTAGAGAGCTACCTCTTCACCGAGGTCGGCATGGAAGCGGTAGAAGCATGAGAAGGGCTCAAGGTCAAGACGCTCGTATCCCACGGGGAGACGTTCGCCCATGACTTCGACTTCCTTCCAGTATACCTCATCACCGGGGAAGCCGTTATTGTCGGTGTAGAATGCGATTTCGACGGTGAGGGGTGCGATGAAGTCGCCCTTTGCATCTACGCAGCTGCTACGCTGACCGTAGTATGTGGGGTCGGGGTATCCGTAGTGGGAGAAGTTGCCGTAGAATGTAATACCGTCAACCGTGTACTTACAGTCTTTGAATGACTGGTAGACACGGGTGGTCATATTGGTACGTGCCTGGTCAGAGCTGCTCACACCGGTGTATGTATCGTGGAGATCGTAGGCACGGTTATGAACTATTCGGTCGGGAGTACATGCCATTACGTCAACTACGTCCTGGCTGGCACGCAGAGGTGAGTTTACAGCCTCGACAGTAATTTCTTTCGTAGGCTTTGAGACTGAGACCTCATTACTTGTTGACTGGCCCCACATGTTGCCGCCCAGGAAGCAACTGATGGCTAAAGTCAAGAGAACTTTTTTCATTGCAAATAATGATCAATATTGATTTAGTAAAGAAATAAATTTAGTTGTGTATAGTGATGAGCGGGGAAAGTATCTTTGCCCCCTATATAATGGTCACAAAAATACATCAAATACCACATAGAGCAATACTTATGTATATAATTATAGAATAGTGTTAACATTATTTAACCACGTGCTTTCGGATTTGAATATCAAGTAGCATACGGCGTCGCCAGGAGGGATTGGAGTGTATCAAAATGACAGTGATATCCAGAGCGGGAGAATGGCAGTGACAGGTTTTGAGGCATAACGTAAGCATGGTGATATGATATGACATGATATGACACAAGAACGGCCGTGAGTCAATGTATGACACACGGCCGTAGAGTATGTGTTACGGATCGCGCTCCGGAGTGCTTTTTTTTATTTAAAGATGTAGTTGGTGGAGATGGAGCGGTTGTTGTGAACGCGTGAGATGGTGTCGGCAATGAGTGAAGCTACGCTGAGCACGGTGGCTTTCTTGCAATCCTTCTTGAAAGGGATTGAGTCGGTGAAAATCATCTCGGTGAGAGCGCTGTCATCAACGCGCTGTGAGGCGGGGTCGCTCATGATGGCGTGTGAGGCGAGTGCGCGTACGCTCTTGGCGCCTTTTTCCTTCATGAGGTTTGCGGCCTTTGCGATGGTGCCGGCGGTGTCGACCATGTCGTCGATGAGGATTACGTTTTTGCCTTCGACTTCGCCGATTACAGTCATGTTTTCAACCACATTGGCTTTGGCGCGCTGTTTGTGGCAGAGTACCAGGGGCACATCAAGGTATTTGGCGTAGGAGTTGGCTCGCTTGGCACCACCTACGTCGGGGGTTGCGATTACGAGGTCTTCGAGGTTAAGCGACTTGATGTAGGGGATAAACACGGACGATGCGTAGAGATGGTCAACGGGCACATTGAAGAAGCCCTGAATCTGGTCGGCATGGAGGTCCATGGTGATGATGCGGTTGACACCGGCAGCGCTGAGGAGGTCGGCCACGAGCTTTGCGGCGATGCTTACGCGGGGCTTGTCCTTGCGGTCCTGACGTGCCCATCCGAAGTAGGGCATCACGGCTATGATAGAGTGGGCCGAAGCACGCTTGGCGGCGTCTATCATAAGGAGCAGCTCCATAAGATTGTCGCTGTTGGGGAATGTTGACTGTACGAGATAGACCTCGCAGCCGCGGATGGGTTCCTCAAATGACACTTCAAATTCTCCGTCGGCGAAGTGCTGGATGTTCATTTTGCCCAGCTCCATGCCGAGATCGCGGCATATAGCCTCGCCCATATAGCGGGAATTGGTGCCTGCGAAAATCTTGATGGGGTGAATTATTGATTCCATGACAGGGTATAGTGATAGGATTGTATGATCAGAGATTCACACTGCGGTAGAAGCCGCGTTTATACGGCTGCAAAATTAGTGCTTTTATCGGAGTGGCACAATTTTTTTGTGGCGTATCTTCCAGACGACGGCATCGTAGGGGGCAACAAGGGTGTCAAAGGTACGCTCGGGGGTGAAGTCCTTGCACATGGTATCGCCGGTGAGAAGCTCCGTGGCCTTGACTTCACCTTCGGGAATGGCGAGGGTGTCGAAGGCATGACGGGGAATACGTATGCGTAGGTCTGCGGTGGTGTCAGCGAAGTTGACCGCTATCAGGAGGGTTTCGTCGGGGGTGGAGCGCAGGAATACGTACTGACGATGGGGGTTGAGAGCAGGGTTGTCGTAGTTGACGTACATGAGGTCAAAGAAGCGTCCGCTATTGATGGCCGGCTCGGTATTGCAGAGGTTGAGTATGGTGGCGTAACGGCTGCGCAGGTGGCGTTGGGAGTCGGTAAGGGCCGCTTCGGAGGGGGTGCCACGGTTGAGCCAGCGGCGTACGCTCTCTAAGCTCCAGTAGTCGAAGATGGTGGTGCGTCCGTCGCGTCCGCTGAATCCTTCCTGATCCATGCCGGGCTCGCCAAGTTCCTGGCCGAAGTATATCATCATGGGGCCGGTGGACATCATGCTGCTGACGACGAGCGAGGGGATGGCTTTGGCTGGGTCGCCGGCGTAGAACTGAGAGGCGAAGCGCTGTTCGTCGTGGTTCTCAAGAAAGTTGAGCATTTGGGGCTGTATGCCTTCGACGGTCTGCCAGCAGTTTGTGAGCTGTGCAGCAGACCAGTTGTCGCACTGTATGCCGCGGAGGGTATCGTAGAGGTTGACTTTGTCGTAGAGATAGTCAAAGCCTGCGTCATAGATGTAGGGGCGGTAGAGGCCTATGTCGTAGATTTCGGCTATGAATATGACGTCGGGGTATTGGGATTTGACATTGCCGATGGCCCAGTGCCAGAATTCGATGGGTACCATGTGGGCCATGTCGCAACGAAATCCGTCTACTCCCCTGGAGGCCCAGTAGAGTAGGATGTGGAGCATCTTGAACCATGTGTCGGGGATGGGATGGAAGTGGCGATGGCCACCGCCGCAATAGTCGATGCCGTAGTTGAGCTTCACGGTTTCGTACCAGTCGTTGCGTCCGGGGAAGGCGTGGAAGCAGTCGTTGCCGGATGCTTTGGCGGGGAATTCGACGTAGGCATCGTCGCCCGAGCCGAGGTCAATGGAGGGGGAGAATTGCTGGCGGGTGATGTAGTAGAAATTGTTGGAGGGAGAGAAGCCCATTTCGGGGTTGTCGTCGCTGCCGAGGTCGCGGACGCCTTCGGGTTTGGCATCGGAGGAGTACTGACGCGCCACGTGGTTGGGTACGAAGTCGATTATAACTTTCATGCCGGCATCGTGGGTGCGGCGAACCAAGGCGTCAAACTCTTCCAGACGACGGTCTACGTCTACCGCTATGTCGGGATCTATGTCGTAGTAGTCGGTGATGGCGTAGGGTGATCCGGCCTGACCCTTGACTATATGGGGATTCTGGCGGGCGATGCCGTAGGAGGTGTAGTCGGGGCAATGGGCGTGTTCAATTACTCCGGTGTACCAGACATGGGTGGCGCCAAGTGATTTGATGGAATCGAGTATGGCGGCATTAATGTCGTTGAGCTTGCCGGAGCCGTTTTGCTCAATGGTACCCGAGGGTACGCATGAGTCATTATAGTTGGTAAACAGGCGCGGGATAAGCTGATAGATGATTGGTTTGACAAGCATAAGTCTTCAGAATTATAGTACCATCATCGACACACGCGAGGGCTTGCGGAATCCGGCCTCAAGGAGGGTGTGGACGGTTTCGGAGTATCCGGCACGGTACACACGCTCAATGTCGCTGAGACTGAATACATTGTGGTCGCCGATAGAGTCGGTGGACACCACCATGTCGCAAATACGTAGATCCTCTTCGATATTGCTGCGCAGCATCATATGATAGGAGCGCATGGCAATATCCACTATAGAATTGGATACCAACCCACCGGGCATAGGTGAGCAATTGACTCCTATGAGGTACTTGCACTTGTCCCTGATGGTCCATGCCGGAAGATTGTGAAGCACTCCCCCGTCGACATAGCGAACACCGTCGATAACCACGGGGCGAAACACTATGGGTATGGAGCACGAAGCCACCACACGCTCTACCAGCGGTCCGGATTCAAAACATGCCTTGACACAATTGTCAAAGTCAGTGACTCCGACGGCTACCGGCAGCGGCAAGTCCTCAAGATTCTCATATGGCACATGGTCGCTGAGAAACTTTCTGAACCGCTCCAGAGAGAAGAATCCCTGTCGCGGCACACCGATTTCGGCGAAGTCAGAGAAGCGGGCCTCCTTGAAAGCCTCTACGATCTCCTCGGGACGCATGCCACCGGCATACATCACCGCAGCTACCGATCCGGCGCTGACTCCGGCCAGGATATCGGGGCGAATACCCATATCTTCCATTGCCTTGAGTGCTCCGGCATGAGCGAATCCACGGGCACCACCCCCGCTGAGGGCCACACCGATTCTATAAGGTGTCTTAGATAGAAATTTAAACATAAGCTAATAAACGGAATAGTGAAACAGTGAACAACAGAGGCTCAGACTCTTCTACAGACCATCTGTTATCGCTTCAGGACCCATACAAGAGAGTATCGAGATCTTTCCGCTTAAGCCTCACAAAATTAACAAAAAAAATGCCTTTTTGGGTCACTCGTCCGCCAAATTTCCATCATTCCTTCCTTGTGAGCGCCCAAAACACGTCAGGATTTCGTACTTTTGCAGCAAGTAAGTCGCAACGATTGTTTAATCCTCTCGCCCTCCTATGGCTGTTGAAGACTGACTTGTAAGACTGACAATGACGATATCCACTGATAATATGATGGTGAGCGTGATAATGATCACGTATAATCAGGAGAAATTCATCGAAAAGGCTGTGCGAAGCGTGATGGCTCAGCGCACTGACTTTGCTTTTGAGCTTGTCATAGCCGATGATGCATCAAAAGATTCGACGCCGGCGATATGTCGAAGACTCTCAGCGGAATTTCCCGACAAGATAAAGCTGATAACCCGAAGTAATAACCTCGGGGCGTCAGGCAACTATCTTGATGCCTGGAGTCGATGTTCGGGTAAATACGTGGCTATCTGTGAAGGAGATGACTGGTGGATAACCACAGATAAACTTGCAAGACAGGTGGAATACATGGAGGAGCATCCCGAATGTACGGTATGTTTCCACAGGGTTGCCAACTATTACCCCGCCAAACACAATTGGTCGCTCTGCGGCAAGCCGGCGAGCTATGATTTCGGACTTACAGAGCTTGCCAAGGGCAACATTATCACCAATCTCTCAGTGATGTACCGCGCTATTAGACGAGAAGATATACCCGAATGGGTCAATGAGACCCCTCTCTTTGACTATGCCATGCACTCACTGCATGCAGCGCGTGGCCGTGTGCATTTCATGCCTGCGGTGATGGCGGCGTATCGCAAACACAGCTACGGGATATGGAGCGGCGACGCACTGAGAGCGCGCCGACTTGCGACCCAGATTCGCAGACTGCTGATCGGCCATTTTCATGAATCGCATCCCGAAGCGACAGCCGTATGGCTCGGTAAGTATTACGAAAACGCCATAGCTCTCTGCGCCGCGCTGCTCCGACAGAATAACGCCAATGATAATAAGGAGTATGACAAGGTGATTGAAGAGATAAAAGAGACTACCGCGAAGTATGGGCGACCTGTCGGCGAGGATGAGATACACAGAGCGATAGAGAGCTACTCACCGCCCAAAGAGACCGCCGGTCAGCGCACCAAACGCTACATAGCCCGCAGCATCACTAAACTTCTACCCATATCTCTCGCCGCCAAACTATAAGTAAGTCTGCCGGAGCACTCCATAAAAGAAGTGTTTAAATCACATATTTTAAATCAATTGTGAGCGCGGGAAATAGTTGTGGATTAGAAAAATATCACTACCTTTGCAGGCGAATTGGCGATGTCCGCCCCGCAGTGGGTCATAGTGTCATCGTCCCTTCACTCTAAATTAACTTATTTTACTAACTTATTTAAATGACTGAAGAACTGAAAACTTCACCCATCGAGGATTTCGACTGGGAAGCCTATGAAAAGGGCGAGACTCAGGGCGCAAAGACTCGCGAGGAGCTCACCAAAACTTACGATGAGAGCCTCAACACCGTCAAGGACAAAGAAGTAATCGAAGGTACCATCATCGCCCTCAACAAGCGCGAAGCAGTGGTTAACATCGGATACAAGAGCGACGGTATCATCCCCATGAACGAATTCCGCTACAATCCCGACATCAAGATCGGCGACACCGTGGAAGTGTTCATCGAAAACCAGGAGGACAAGAAAGGCCAGCTCATCCTCTCACACCGCAAGGCCCGCGCCGCCCGCTCATGGGAGCGCATCAACCAGGCCCTCGAAAATGATGAAATCATCAAGGGTCTCATCAAGTGCCGTACCAAAGGCGGCATGATCGTCGATGTGTTCGGTATCGAGGCATTCCTCCCCGGCTCACAGATCGACGTTCGTCCCATCCGCGACTACGATATCTTCGTTGGCAAGACCATGGAGTTCAAGGTAGTCAAGATCAATCAGGAATTCAAGAACGTGGTAGTGTCACACAAAGCACTCATCGAAGCCGAACTCGAGCAGCAGAAGCGCGAAATCATCGCCAAGCTCGAAAAGGGTCAGGTGCTCGAAGGCACTGTCAAGAATATCACCACCTATGGCGTATTCATCGACCTCGGCGGTGTCGACGGTCTTATCCACATCACCGACCTCTCATGGGGCCGTGTCAGCCACCCCGAAGAAGTGGTGCAGCTTGATCAGAAGCTCAATGTGGTTATCCTCGACTTCGACGACGAGAAGAAGCGCATAGCCCTCGGCCTCAAGCAGCTCCAGGCTCATCCCTGGGATGCCCTCAACCCCGACCTCAAGGTTGGCGACAAGGTTACCGGCCGCGTAGTGGTAATGGCCGACTACGGTGCATTCATCGAAATCGCTCCCGGTGTAGAAGGTCTTATCCATGTCAGCGAAATGTCATGGAGCCAGCACCTGCGCTCAGCTCAGGACTTCATGAAGGTAGGTGACGAGATCGAAGCCGTTATCCTTACCCTCGACCGCGAAGACCGCAAGATGTCACTCGGCATCAAGCAGCTTAAGAAGGATCCCTGGGAAGATATCGAAATCAAGTATCCCGTTGGTTCACGCCACACCGCCAAGGTGCGCAACTTCACCAACTTCGGTGTATTCGTTGAAATCGAAGAGGGCGTAGACGGCCTCATCCACATCAGCGACCTCAGCTGGACCAAGAAGATCAAGCACCCCTCAGAATTCACTCAGATCGGTGCCGATATCGAAGTACAGGTTCTCGAAATCGACAAGGACAACCGTCGTCTGAGCCTCGGTCACAAGCAGCTCGAAGAGAATCCCTGGGATGTATTCGAGACAGTATTCACCGTTGGTTCTATCCACGAAGGTACCATCATCGAAATGGTAGAGAAGGGTGCTGTTATCGCACTCCCCTACGGTGTTGAAGGCTTCGCTACTCCCAAGCACCTCGTTAAGGAAGACGGCTCACAGGCCAAGGTTGACGAAAAGCTCAACTTCAAGGTTATTGAGTTCAACAAGGATAGCAAGCGTATCATCCTCTCACACAGCCGCATCTTCGAAGATGAAGCTAAGGCAGAACGCAACGAAGCCCGCAAGGCTAAGCGTCAGGCTGCTCCCAAGCGTCAGGCTGAAGAGCCCGCAGCTCTGCCCCAGGCTGAAAAGCGCGCCACCCTCGGCGACCTCGAAGCCCTCGCAGAACTCCGCGACAAACTCGCTGCCAAGAAGTAAATTTCTTAAAGCATCATAACTTTGAATATCTGAGGCGCAGTGTCACGCACGTGACACTGCGCCTTGTATTTTTTTATATTGGAGGAATTGGAATAATCAGAGTTATTGGAGCTGAGATGGCTATTGTAGCTATTATATCTATTTTAGCTATGATAGTTGGGGCTGGGGGTGATCAGGCAAAAAAAATTTGAGCTGTCACCATCCCCGACATTCTCACCGGAGCTGCCGGGAATGTGGGGGAGGTAGATGCTCAATCCAATCAAAATAGCTAAACTGATCCGACTACATGCTCCTTCACCACGGGGCGCGATGAGGCATCGCCGGTCAAATCTCAATCCCTGTCTCACAGACAATAAACAAAATCAAAACGTATGCCTCTATAACGCGGCAAAGGCTCTAAAGGTTCACAGAAAATAGTTGTTAATCAACACTAATTTTTGTAATTTTGGGTGCCATTCCCGACCTGTCAGAAACGTATGGGGGTGCAGTGTGTGATACTACTACACGCCAGGTATAGGTCGACGGATGACGGCAATGGAAATCATAAACAAAATCAATAACTACTAATTTTATGAGAATCAAATTGTTTATGCTGCTTTTGCTGACAGTAGCCTTACCGGCACTGGCTCAGAAAGCCGCAATCAATGGTACCGTGGTTGACGGATATACCGGTCAGCCCGTTTCAGGTGCCGTAGTGATGCTCACAGGTCAGGGAGAGTCCGTGACCACCAATGCTTACGGCAATTTCACCATCGGCACTGCTGAGAAGGGCACTGATGTACTTCTTGTAGGCGCCTACGGATATGCCGAATATGCACTGCAGGTGCATTTCAAGAGTGGTACCACTACCCTGCCCGACATCAAACTCACTCCCGAGAACCTCAACGACATCTACTACACCGATCAGGAGGACATGCTCTTTGACCAGTCAGTACTTGACGATGAGGAGGGCAATTCGCAGACTATCGGTTCGCTCACCGGTGCCTCGGACAATGTGTATTACAATGCCGCCAACTACGACTTCAACGTGATGCGTTTCCGCGTGCGTGGTTATGATTCGGAGTATAATACTACTTACATCAACGGCATCAACCTCAACGACATGGCCCGTGGCCGTTTCAGCTACTCATCGCTCGGAGGCCTCAACCGTGCATTCCGCAACCGCACCACCACCTCGGGTCTCAACTCTTCGACCTACGGATTCGGCAATATAGGCGGCAGCTCAAACATCAACACTCTTGCAAGCTCCTACTCACCCGGATTCAACGGTTCGGTAGCCTACACCAACGCCAACTACATGATGCGCGCCATGCTTCTCTACTCTACCGGAGTGAAGAGCAACGGTTGGGGTCTCACCGTAGGTGCTATCGGCCGATATGCTCCGGAGGGTATAATTCCCGGCACATTCTACAACTCGGCAGGTTACTTCCTGTCGCTCGAAAAGGTGCTGAACAATCACCACTCACTGTCGCTCACCACTTATGGAGCACCCACTCAGCGAGCCACCAACTCAGCTACCTATCTCGAAGCTTACGCACTGGCCGACAACAATCTCTACAACCCCAACTGGGGCTGGCAGGACGGCAAGAAGCGCAGCTCGAAGATAGTGGAGACTTTCGACCCCACAATCCTCCTCAACTGGATATGGAAACCCTCTAACGGTACTTCGCTCAACACCGGTGCAGCCGTGCGCTGGGTCAACTACTCCACCTCAGCACTTAACTGGTATAACGCCGCCGATCCCCGTCCCGACTACTACCGTTATCTGCCCTCATACTTCGCTGACAATCAGGAAGCGTTTGACCTTTATACCGACCTGTGGCATGACGAATCATTCCGTCAGCTCGACTGGAACTCGATGTATCAGACCAACTACAACAACTCTGAGGACAATACAGGTTCGACTTACATACTCGAAAACCGTCACAGCAATCAGTTTAACGTAATCCTCAACTCAACCCTCAACCACCGTATCAACTCAGCGATGAGCCTTCAGGGTGGTGTATCATTCAACTATACCCGCGCCAACTACTTCAAGACCATGCGCGATCTCCTCGGAGGTGACTACTGGGTGGACATCGACCAGTTCTCAGAGCGCGACTATCCCGATAATCCCGAACTGGCTCAGAACGACCTGCGCAATCCTAACCGCAAAATCTATAACGGCGACCGATTCGGCTACGACTACAACATCTACGCCCTGCGCGCCAATGCCTGGTTACAGAATATCATCTCACTGCCCCGCTGGGATATCCACTATGGTATGAGCATGACCTACACACAGTTCTACCGCGACGGCAAAATGCAGAACGGACGTGCACCCTCCAACTCATACGGCAAGGGTGAGACCCACCGCTTCGACGATGCTATGCTCAAGGCCGGTGCCACATTCAAGGTCAACGGCCGCAACTACATCTCGCTCAATGCCGAGTACGGTACCGTGGCTCCCCTCTTTGAATACGCCTACATCTCACCCCGCATCAAGGACACGGCTATCGACGGCCTCAAGAGCCAGCGCATAGCCACTGTAGACCTTACCTATACATGGAATTACCGCCGTCTGCGCGGTTCTATCGGCGGATTCTACACCGATATGCGTAACCTCACCGAGCGTACATCATACTATGACGACCAGTACTCGACATTCATGAACTATGTGCTCAAGGACGTAAACCGCGTATATAAGGGCGTGGAACTCGGCGTAGCCTACAAAATCACCGGCTCACTCACCGCATCGTTTGCCGGCACCATAGCCTCATACCGCTACAAGAACAATCCCATGGGTACCCGCTCGTATGAAAACGGCATGATGCCCGACGTAACCACCCGCACCTATCTCAAAAATTACCATGTAGGCGGCACACCTCAGACAGCGGCCAACATCGGTCTGGATTGGGCTGCACCCCGCCAGTGGTTCTTCAATATCAACGCTTCATGGATGGGCAATGCATACGTAAATCAGTCACCCATACGCCACGAATCAATCGAAGACCTCTGGACCGCTTATCCCTCTGAGGAAGCACTTCAGGCAGCCATCAACGAGCTGTCAAACGAGGACAAGCTCAACAATGCCTTCATACTCAATGCCTCAATCGGCAAGATAGTGTATATCAATCGTAAACTCTCGCTGAACTTCAACCTCAACGTCGAGAACATACTCAACAACCGCGACATCATGACCTACGGTTATCAGCAGGGCCGATTTGACTACACTAACTTCAACAACATGAAGTATCCCAACCGCTACTACTTCGCTCAGGGCACCAAGGTGTTCTTCAATGTAGGCATACGTTTCTGATCTCTCCCATCCAACTCATAATTCCATATAACTTAAAGATATGAAACTATATAAACTGCTCCTCATGCTCACGGCCATGATCATGGCCACAAGCTGCTCAGAAGAGCTCAACAGGCCGCCCATGGTCATCCCCGAATGTGACTGGGAGCCTACCATGTCAATCCTCGACTTCAAGAAGATGGTATGGAGCAACGACCGCAACTACGCCAATGAGGTATATCGTACTCCCGGCGGAGAGGATGTGATAATCCGCGGACGCGTCATAGCCAACGACT
The DNA here is from genome assembly GCA_014801865.1 of Bacteroides sp. Classification (GTDB taxonomy): domain Bacteria; phylum Bacteroidota; class Bacteroidia; order Bacteroidales; family Muribaculaceae; genus Paramuribaculum. The sequence continues at coordinate 47,001 of JAAVDH010000044.1, forward strand.
CTACAAGCAACATCTACCAGAAGGTATACTTCCAGGATGCTACCGGCGCCGTATGTGTGTATGTCAACTCCAAGACACTCGCCAACGAATACAAGGTAGGTGAAGAGATGTTTATCAATGTCACCGGACTATTTGCCGGACGCTCCAACAACTCGTTCCAGATAGGCGCATACAGCCTATATCAGGGTACAACCGTGGAGACCGGACGTATGGAAGAGGACGTATTCGAGGCTCACAGCCGCGTAAACGGATTCCCTCAGATAAGCAAGCTCGACACTATTACCCTTAGCCTCAACCGTCTCAACTCCATAGCAGCCAATCCTGACTCGATGATGAAGTATGAGGGACAGCTCGTGCGCTTCGACGGTGTAAGCTTCGAGGGAGGCGGTCGCCTTACCTGGGCTGACGCCGCCACCAATACCAACCGCACTCTCAAGGATGCCGCAGGTAATTCAGTTACCGTGCGCAACAGCGGCTACTCCACCTTTGCCGAAGAGGTGATGCCCGCCGGCACAGGCTCTGTAGTGGCTATACTCGCCTATTATAGCAACGCATGGCAACTGCTGGTACGCAGCCCGGCAGACTGCATAGACTTCGACGGTGAGATGCCCGAGGAAACACCCAAGCCAGCCGACCCCGAAGAAGTGGCCACATTCGTTGCAGTTGACGGTACCGACCTTGTGTCAGGCAACTACTATGTAATGACCATCGGCAATCAGCTCGCTACGGCTATCAACTCCACTTATTCCTACGGACGCCTCGCGCTGGCTGATATTTCCATCACCGACGGTGCATTGCAGACCAAGATGGCCAATGCCATCATGGTACTCTCTACCGACGAGGGCTACCTGCTCATCGACGGCTACGGACGATATCTGGCCATGGATGATGACGAATCGCACAAGACCTTCCAGCTTTACAACGGTGTGCAGCCCGGATGCCTCTGGAGCGCTGAGGCCGAGGGCAACGGAACATGGCGCTTCACAAACAATGTGCGCACAGGTTACTCCATAGCCCAGGAAGGCAAATACACCAACGTCGCACCCACGACATCAACTACGGACGTAGTGTATCCGCGTCTCTATCAGCTTGTGAAATAAATCAGAACCCCACACAACAGAAAAATAACAGACTGCTATGTCATTTAAATCATATCTTTCGGCCTTCGTAGGCTCCGTGGCGGCTCTCATGGGCTTCACCGCCTGTCAGGACGACGTGGATGCTCCCTCATTCACCGCTCCCGTGGCCACCATTGAGGCCAACACCAGCATACTTGATCTCAAAACCAAGTACTGGAACAACGACGCCAACTATATAGACACCGTGCGCCTTACCGAAAGCGGCGAACATGTCGTCATCGCCGGACGCGTCGTTTCTTCAGACAAAGACGGTAATATCTATAAGAATCTCGTCATTCAGGATGGCACCGCCGCCCTGACACTCTCTATAAACGCCAATTCGCTCTATACCTCATATCCTATCGGACAGGAGGTGGTGGTCGACGTGACCGACATGTATATCGGTAAATACAGCTCGCTTCAGCAGCTGGGATTTCCCGACTATGCCACAGGTTACGGCTGGCAGGCAACGTTCATGCCCTACGAATTCTTCCGCGGCCATGCGCAACTCAACGGTCTGCCCCAGCCCGAGAAGATTGACACTCTGCTCACCACCATTGACAAACTGTCAAAGGACGAGGCTTCGCTGCGTCAGTGGCAGAGCCAGCTCATACGCCTCAACAACGTGCACTTTGAGGAGGGCGGGGAAGCAGCCTTCTGTACCGAGCACAAGGTGAACACCAACCGCACTCTGGTTGATGACAACGGCAATACCATCATAGTACGTACCAGCGGCTACGCCCGCTTCTGGAGCACGATACTCCCCGCCGAAAAGGGCGATGTAGTAGGTATACTCAGCTACAACGGTTCGGGCTCATCGGCCAACTGGCAGATACTTCTGCGTTCGACAGATGACCTCATGAACTTCGGCAATCCTACACTCCCCGTAGGTACTGAAGAGAATCCCTACTCAATCATCGAGGCCGTGGCTTTCGCAGATGCAGGCAAGAACATGACCGCATGGACAAGCGGCTATATCGTGGGTGCCGTGAAGGCTGAATTGACCGAAGTGAAGAGTGACAGCGACATCGAATGGGGCGCTCCCACGGAGATGAACAATACCATTATCATCGGTCAGACAGCCGATACCCGCTCACTTGACGAGGCTCTGCTCGTTCAGCTCCCTCAGAACTCCAAGCTGCGCGAGATGGCCAACCTGCGCGACAATCCCGAAGTGTATGGCAAGCAGATACTCATCTACGGTACATTCGCCAAGGATATGGGTACATTCGCCATCACCAATAATCAGGGTACACTCAATGAATTCCGCATCGATGGCGTAGAAGCCGGAGGCGCGATACCCAACGGTAGCGGTACAGAGGCCTCACCCTACAGCGCCGCTCAGGTCAACGCTATGGGCACCTCAGCCTCACAGAGCAATGTGTATGTCAAGGGCTACATCGTGGGCTGGATCGACAACTCGTCACAGACCTACGGCGACGAAAAGAACTGCATGTTCAGCGTGCCCGCGACAGTACCCACCAACATCCTCATCGCCAATACTCCCGACGAACAGGACTACAGCAAGTGTGTGGCCGTCAACCTTCCTTCAGGTGATATCCGTAAGGCTATCAATCTTGTTGACAATCCTGCCAATCTCGGCAAATGGGTAGTTGTCAAGGGTAATATCATCAAGTACTTCGCCCTCCCCGGCGTGAAGGACGTGACCGCCTATACACTTCAGGGCGGCAGTGCTCCCGAAAATCCCGATACTCCCGTGACTCCTGCCGACCCCGTGACCTCGCTCAATGTCAATTTCGACGGCGTTACCTCAATCAATCAGCTCACCGGATGGAGCGTGGAGACACCCTCGGGCAATAAGCCCTGGTTCTTCCGCGAAATGCAGAGCAACTATCGCGCCGAGTGTACCGCCTTCGGCAGCAACGCTCAGGCCGGAGCCGACGGCTTCGTGTCATGGCTTATCACTCCCCCCCTCAATGTGGCCGGCATGTCTGAGAAGGTTATCAGCTTCAAGACTATTGTAGGCTACTCAGGCAACGGTACTCTCGAGGTATTCGCAATGACTACTCCCGATCCTGCCACAGCCACTCTCACTCCCCTGAGCTGCACCATACCGCAGCCCACGGGACAGTTCGGCGACTGGGTACCCTCGGGCAATATCAGCCTGTCGCAGTTCTCGGGCAATATCTATATAGGATTCCGCTATAAGGCAGCTGAGGGCAGTTCGTATACTACCTACGCTATCGATGACGTAGTGGCCGGCACATCATCGTCGACAACTACTCCCGACACTCCGGATACTCCTGACACCCCCGAGCTTACAGGCGACGGCACACAGGCTAAGCCTTATACTCCGGCAGATCTCTACAAAATCAATCCTCAGGACAGTAGTCTGCCTGCCAACTATGCCTATGGTTCAAAGTGGGTTGAGGGTGTAATCGTGGGTACATGTACCTCAAGCGTTATCTCAAGCGCAACATTCTCTGCTGAAAATGCCAGCGACAGCAATATCATACTTGGTCCTTCGGCTGACTGCAAGGATATAAGTCAATGTGTAGTCGTACAGCTGCCCACTAAGGTTCGCGATGGTTTGTCGCTTAAGCGCAAACCCGAAATGCTCGGCAAGACCGTAGAACTCCAGGGTGATATACTCAAGTACTTCGGAGGCCCCGGCGTCAAGAACATATCTGAATATGTGGTGAAGTAAAATCCTTCTCACTCCCCTATAAATCCGCGGGGCGAAGCGTCGGCTGTTGACGCTTCGCCCCGCGATTGTATTATTAAGCACCTTACTACGACACCCAGAGATGGTGGACAAAAAACATGAGGCTGCATCGGCAATAAGCGCCGTTGCAGCCTCAAAAAGTTATGATTGTGCAGTTATATTTGCTATTGGTGTTGTATTACCTCTGATTAGATAAGGGCGTCGCCTGTCATTTCAGCCGGCTGGGGAAGACCCATGATCTTAAGCAGGGTGGGAGCCACGTCAGCCAGACGGCCGTCCTTAACGGTGGCACCTTCGCGTGAGGTAACGTATACGCAGGGTACGGGATTGAGCGAGTGGGCGGTGTTGGGGCTACCGTCGGCGTTCACAGCGTTGTCGGCATTACCATGGTCGGCTATGATGATTACCTCATAGTCGGCTTCCTTGGCAGCTTCTACGGTGTCGCGCACACATTCGTCAACAGCCTTCACAGCCTTTTCGATGGCTTCGTACACACCGGTGTGACCTACCATGTCGCCGTTGGCATAGTTTACAACGATGAAGTCAAACTCCTTTGAGCGGATGGCATCTACAAGCTTGTCCTTTACCTCGTATGCACTCATCTCGGGCTTGAGGTCATAGGTGGCTACCTTGGGAGAAGCTACGAGAATACGTTCCTCACCTTCAAAGGGCGCTTCGCGTCCGCCGTTGAAGAAGAAGGTCACATGGGCATACTTTTCTGTTTCGGCAATGTGGAGCTGCTTCTTGTCGAGGCTTGAGAGGTATTCGCCAAGGGTGTTGCCTACGTTTTCCTTATCGAAGAGGATATGCACTCCGGTGAATGAAGCGTCGTAGGGGGTCATGCAGTAATACTGCAGGCCGGGGATGGTAGTCATGCCGGCTTCGGGGATGTCGTGCTGAGTGAGAGCTACGGTGAGTTCCTTGGCGCGGTCGTTGCGGTAGTTGAAGAATATTACGGCGTCACCTTCCTTGATGGTGCCGTCAACGGTGGCGTTGTTGATGGGCTTAACGAATTCGTCGGTAACATCGTTGTCATACGACTTCTGCATGGCCTTAACCATGTCGGTGGCCTGCTCGCCTTCTCCCTTGACGAGAAGGTCGTAAGCTACCTTTACGCGCTCCCAGCGCTTGTCGCGGTCCATGGCGTAGTAGCGTCCTACGATTGAGGCTATAACGCCGGCAGACTTGGCACAGTGGTCCTGAAGCTGACGAATGAAGCCGATACCGCTGCGAGGATCGGTGTCACGACCGTCCATAAAGCAGTGGATGTAAACCTTCTCCAGGCCGTACTGCTTAGCTATGTCGCAGAGGGCGAAGAGGTGGTCGAGGCTGGAGTGTACACCGCCGTCGGAGGTGAGACCCATGAAGTGTATGGCCTTGCCATGTTCCTTGGCGTAGCCGAAGGCGCTCTTTATCTGGGGATTTTCCATGATAGAGCCATCGCGACAAGCCTTGTTGATTTTAACGAGGTCCTGATATACGATACGGCCGGCACCTATATTGAGATGGCCCACCTCGGAGTTGCCCATCTGACCGTCAGGCAGACCTACATTCTCTCCCGAAGCCTGAAGCTCGGAGTGGGGGTAGTTGGCCAACAGGTAGTCCCAGTAGGGAGTGGGGGTGGAGTAAATCACATCGCTCTTTGAATGGTCGCCTATGCCCCATCCGTCGAGTATCATCAGCAATGCTTTCTTTGCCATGTCTTGTGTTAGTGTTTTAGGATATATGTTGTAAAAAGATTCGTTTACGCAGCGCGAAATTACAAAAAATGCGACCAATAATCAACGTCTCAGTCAACTTATTCACGATGCGAAGCGTTAAAACATATACAGTTAGCGCAAAAATGTGTATATTTGCGAATTATTGTCTAACCCCTACACACAACGATTATGACTACTGAAACTATTGGCACATGGGCCGGTCTGGCCTGGCAAGCACTTTACGAGGCAGACGTACTCGACCTCAAGCAGCTCAGAAAGATAGCCAAGCTCAAGGACAAGGAGCTCTGTATGGCTCTCGGATGGCTCGCACGCGAAGGCAAAATCGCTTTCGTGGAGAGCGATGATGACAAGGAAATTCTCGTAAAATTAACCGATTGCTAATCAGGCGCTGTCAGATTGTCAGATACATACCTGATTGAAAAGCAGTTATCTACGGGCTATGGCGTCGGCATGCTTCATCACCAATGACGGAGGCAGGCCGCGATGGAGGCAGTCGCGCATGAAGTCCATGTAGGGAGCTACGTGGGCAAAGAATTTGCGATAGCCCTCGCAGAGGTAATTGAGGCCGGGCTCCCCGTCGGGAGTGGTGGCAAAACGATTTTTAGGGCACTCCCCGTGGCAGGCGAAGTTCCAGCGACACTCGCGGCACTGCTTCGGGAGGCCCTTTGTCTTTACAGCCCCGAAGGCAAGTTGCTTATCTGACATCATCATGTCAATGAGCGAGCGGTCGGCTATGTTGCCAAGTCTGTACTGAGGAAATACGAAGTGGTCGCACGAGTATACCTCGCCGTCATACTCCATCACGGCCGCATGGCCGCAACTCGGTGAGAGGGTGCACAGTCCAGGCATCTCGCCAACCCAGTTGGCCAACGTGGCATCGAATATCTGTACGAACACCTGACCTACATCGTGCCTTACCCAACGGTCGAAGACGCGACAGAGGAAGTCACCCCACTGCTCGGGCGTGACGGAATAGGGGGTGAGTGAACCTTCGCCGTCAACGGCCTCAACCGGTGAGCCCTCGCCACGGCTGCGCTCCACGATGGGAGTAAACTGGAGGTAGCGGCACCCCATGTTCTTGAAGAATCGGTAGAAGTCTTCCGGGAAATCGGCGTTGTAGTCGTTGATGACGGCCATAGCGTTCCACTCCACGTGGTGGCGCTTAAGCATCTCTATGGCTTTCATCACCGTGCGGTGCGACGGGCGGTCACCGGCCATGCGGCGGTATTCGTCGTGGAAGTCGGCCGGGCCGTCGATGGATATGCCCACCAGCCAGTTATTGTCATGGAGAAAGCGGCACCACTCCTCATCGAGGAGGGTGCCGTTGGTTTGCAGACAGTTGAGTATGGGACGTCCGTCGCCGTAGCGCTTCTGAAGCTCTACAGCCTTGCGGTAAAAATCGAGGGGGCGTATGGTGGCTTCGCCGCCATGCCACGTAAACACGATTTCTCCAGCAGTCTGAGCCTCGATATAGCGGCGCGTGAACAGTTCAAGCGTAGCCTCTGTCATAAGGCGTGTGCGCTCGGGAGCGGCATATACCGCGCTTTTGTTGCTGTAATAGCAGTAGGCACATCGCATATTGCAGGCGTCGCCCACGGGCTTCACCATGCAATACAGCGGGCGTGAGAATGGATTGCTTACAGGTCGGTTGTCCATCATTTACCTGCTGACTCCCCTGTTATTTCAGTGAGAGGCATTTTGAGGAACCACAGGCGGTAGCCTCCCTGATGGGTGGGACCTGCATTTTCAACAGCTTCTTCGGTGAGCACACCGAGTGATCCGTCGGGAAGTATGGCCATGGATGAATATGCGGCGGGACCCCACGTAATCTGACGGAACACGGGGAAGGTCTTGCCACCGTCAAAACTGCCGTACACACCGATATCGGCGCGTTCCAACGATGTGCCTTGAACGGGCTTGAAGTCAGGGTCGATCTTAATGACCGCGGGCATTGACTGCAGGAGCAACTGACGGCCGTTATAGTCACAAACGATGAAGTCGCCGTTGCAGGCGGGGTCGGGCAGATCGTCTATTAACACGGGGTCGCTCCATGTCTTGCCGCGGTCGTGAGAGTAGGAGAAGGAGCGATGACCAAACTTCTGACGAGAACGGATGCTCATGATGACAGTACCGTCCTCGAGCTGTGCCACCTTGGCTTCGTCACCGTCGCCGGTAGCGGGATTTTCGGCAACCTGCCATGTGTGACCGCCGTCGTCACTATAGATAGCGTAATTATAGAATCCTCCGCGGCCACGCTCACGCACCACGAGGGAGAACATCAGGCGCCCGTTGTCGAGCTGCAGGGCGGCTCCCGACGAAGCGAAGGCTCCGGCTACATTCTTGATGGGCTGAGGACCATCCTTCTCGGCGGTGAGTATCATGGGGTTGATATTGAGCGGCTCGCCCCAGGTGCGGCCATTGTCGGTGCTACGCACTACGGTGATATTGGCCGGAGCATCCTGCCAGAGGCCGTTGCCGTGGCTGCATATTACGATAACATCGCCGGTGTTGCGGTCTACTACTACAGCGGGGTCGCCGTAGCCACCTATCGAGTCATTCTCAAGGATTGTGAAGAAATCACCCCAAGTGCGGCCATTGTCGGTAGAAATACGGCCTACCACGTCAATACGTCCGGGCAGGTCCGACAGTTTGTCAATACGCTTGTCGGCCACGGCGAGCAGATTGCCGTCAGACATCACGGCCAGAGCCGGAATACGGTAAAACTTTGAGTCATAGTCTCCTGGGCTGAATACAAGAGTGCGCTCCACATCGTCAGGACGACGATCGTCAGCCGAAACTGTGAAAGCTACCATAGAAGAGGCCAGGCAGGCAACTGCCATGCAACCTGTGCGAAGGAATGAACTTACTCTCATTGTAAAAGATGTTTGAGATGGCATTAAAGTAAAGTGTCAACCGCAAAGATACTCTTTTTTTGCATACCTGCGTAAAAAATCCTCTTAATAAGTAAGTACGTTCTAAAAAATAAAACGTCGTATGTGAACAAAGACTCACACCATCTACGGTAACAAGTTAGAGCGAGTGTTGGTCACTAACCTTAATTTCCGTAAATTTGCAATTCCAATCAGAATACTTTGCGGAAGATTCATTATTAGCCGCAGAGAGGATAACGTAAATACTACAGAATAATATATTTATAAAGTATTATCTCTGTATCATAAACATCAGTATCATAAGTTTTAAGAATATATGTTTTCAGGAATCGTAGAAGAGGCTGCCCGCGTAGTGGCCGCTGAAAGAGAGGGTGGTAATCTCCACCTTACACTCTCATGCTCGTTTGCCGACGAACTCAAGATAGATCAGTCTGTAGCACATAATGGTGTGTGTCTCACCGTAGTAGCGCTTCCGGGCGACTCGACATATACCGTAACCGCCATACAAGAGACTCTCGACCGCAGTAATCTTGGCGGTCTTCGCCCCGGCGACCTCGTGAACCTCGAGCGCTCCATGTTGATGAACGGACGTCTTGACGGCCACATCGTGCAGGGTCATGTAGACTGCACCGCCGTGTGCGAGAGCGTGGAGGAGGTCGACGGCAGCCGCTACTATAAGTTCCGCTACTCTGTGCCCCGCGAAATGGCCCTCAAAGGCTACATGACCGTTGAGAAAGGCTCAGTGACTGTCAATGGTGTAAGCCTTACGGTATGTGACTCCGAGGCCGATTCATTCCGTGTGGCCATCATACCATACACTTTCGAGCACACCAACTTCTGCCGTATAGAGCCGGGCACGGTGGTCAATCTCGAGTTTGACATCATAGGCAAGTATCTTGCACGCCTCGCTTCGCTCTAACCCTCCATCATCACGCCATATACCCGTAAGAGTCGTACGACTCAAGATACGACTCAGGACCAATCCATTTTCACCAAATGAAAGACCTCTGGAAACTTCTGAAGCGCTTTGTGCCCCCATATAAGCGCTATCTCGTGCTCAACATGGTGTTCAACCTCCTGTCGGCGGTGCTCACCCTGTTTTCGTTTGCCGTCATCATACCCATTCTGGAGATGCTCTTTCAGATACGCGAGTCGGGCTACACCTATATGCGCATCGGCGAAGCCTCGCTTAAGGATGTGGCCATCAACGACTTCTACTACTGGACTCAGGAGGCTATCGCCGCGTGGGGTCCTACCGCCACGCTCGGTGCACTGGCCGTGCTGCTGGTGGTGATGACCGGACTCAAGACCGGCGCCACCTTCCTCAGCTCCTACTTCGTCATACCTATGCGCTCCGGTATTGTCAGAGACATACGCAACTATGTCTATGACAAGATAGTAACCCTGCCCATATCATTCTTCACCGTCGAGCGCAAGGGCGATGTAATGGCCCGCATGAGCGGTGACGTAGCCGAAATCGAAAACTCCATCATGTCATCTCTCGACATGCTGTTCAAGAATCCGGTGATGATCATCATGTCGCTGGCCGTCATGATAGCCCTCAGTTGGCAATTGACACTCTTCGTGCTGGTACTCCTGCCAATAGCCGGACTCTGCATGGGGCGCGCGGGCAAACGCCTTAAGCGCACATCGCTCGAGGGTCAGGCTCAGTGGGGAGTGCTTATGAGTAATATCGAGGAAACCCTTGGCGGACTGCGCGTAATCAAAGCCTTCAATGCGGAAGACAAGGTGCGTATGCGCTTCCACCGCGACAACCAGGTGTTCTACACCCTCTCCAACCGCGTGGCACGCCGCCAGGCTCTTGCCCATCCTCTGAGCGAATTTCTCGGCACACTGACCATAGCCATCGTGCTGTGGTTCGGCGGCACACTGATACTAAGCGGTGCATCGAGCATCACCGCCCCCTCGTTTATTTACTACATGGTAGTGTTCTACTCTATCATCAACCCCGCCAAGGACCTCTCCAAGGCTATGTATTCCATACAGAAAGGCCTCGCCTCGATGGAGCGTGTAGACCGCATACTCGGAGCCGAAAATCCCATTCAGGATCCCGAAAAGCCTGCTACAATTGACCACCTTAAGGGTGAGGTCACTTACGACAATGTGACCTTCGGCTACACTGACGGCACCCCCGTGGTGGAAGACGTGAGCCTCACCATACGCCCGGGCGAGACAGTGGCTCTCGTAGGCCAGAGCGGCAGTGGTAAATCAACGCTCGCTGACCTGCTGCCCCGCTTCTACGACGTGCAGAAGGGGCGTATCACCGTCGACGGCATTGACGTACGCGACCTCAAAGTCCACGACCTACGCTCATTTATGGGCAACGTCAATCAGGAGGCTATACTCTTCAACGATACCTTCTACAACAATATCACTTTCGGAGTGCAGAACGCCACCCGCGAGCAAGTGGAGCATGCTGCCCGTATAGCCAATGCCCACGACTTCATCATGGAGACCCCCGACGGCTATGACACCAACATCGGTGACCGTGGATGTCGCCTCTCGGGCGGTCAGCGTCAGCGCCTCTCCATAGCCCGCGCCATACTTAAGAATCCTCCCATACTGATTCTTGACGAGGCCACCTCTGCCCTCGACAGCGAGAGCGAACAACTGGTGCAGCAGGCCCTCGACCGACTCATGAAAGACCGTACCACACTGGTCATCGCCCACCGCCTCTCGACCATCAAGAACGCCACCCAGATATGCGTGCTCCACGAAGGCCGCATCGTCGAGCGCGGCACCCACAACGAACTCCTCGCCCTCAACGGCTACTACACCCGCCTCGTCGAAATGCAATCCATGGCCGAATAGCATCCCCCCTCTCTCCTCCCTTAAATAAGTTAATACTTGAAAGTACTGCGAAATCTGTTTCTCCCCGCTCTCTGAAAGACACCCATCTGATTTCGAGTTCATTACAAGAAGATATTAGTATAGCTATAACCGTTTTAAACATCTTACAAAAATGAAACTAAACTTGTTTGATAAGGTTTGTGGCTATATTAAATGCTATCTTGATAAGAGTGAGATAACACATGTTGGGGTTACATATACCCTCGTGGTGTCAACTATTTTTGTAATGTTTCCATGGGCGGATATTTTGAGATTTGTTCTGTATCCTTATGTGCCATTTGGGGTAACAAAAGATGATATCCTGGACGCCGTATTATGTATACCGCCAATAATTGTAGTAATAGTCTGTTACTTTAGATGGATACGGCATGACAGATGGGAGAAGATAATGGAAGCACCCTGCTTTCATCGGAGAAGAGCCCCTTATATCGGACTTGCCATTCGTAATGGTGCCATGATGATATGTCTTCTATATCCTTATTTTCGCTATTGGCTGTTCGTTCACGTTTTTGGAATATATTAGTTTGAATTATAATTATCTTTTGCAATGTTAATCCTTAAATTCTTATTTAAAAAGATATGGAGTTACCAGTCAACAACCGGATGGAAGGATGAGCCTCTATATACTTGCTTTAGAATCTATTGGGCAATATTCTTCTATTTTGGCGCTCCACTAATGCTCACTATACATTATTGGGTAAGAGGGCTGACGAAAGGATATGAAATGCCATTGATCATTACAGGTCCTACAGCTTTTGCTATTCCTCTACCATTTGCTTTGTTGGCATATTGGGTGTTCGTACGAAAGGGAAAGTATCGTGAACTGATAAAAGCGCCGGAAGAGTATAGTAAATCATCAAAATTCGTTGGATGGTGGTTTTATTGGGGAGGAGGTATTTTTACTTTCTTATGGTTAATTGTCTTTATTCCCAAAGTTTACCCTTATGCAGAGCCTTTGTTACGACAGATTTTCAAGCAATAGTCTCTTTTGAGGAGAGGCCGCATAGGGCTGTACTAAATAATTTATTACGAGTTACTTAAATAATGGACACATGGCACGTTTGCCAGAATAATTAAATCTATATAATATGAAACTATCGTGGTTTGATAAGATATGTGGCTATCTTAGATGTGCTGACATTCGATATGGCTCTGCGGATGAATTCGTAGTTAACAATATGCTCGCTGCACTAACAATATTTATGATTTTCCCATTCATTGATATAATTAAATATGTATTATACCCCTATGTACATAATTTCTTATCTAAGAATGAATTTGTGCATATAGTATTGTTTGCTCCACTGATTACTGTTTATATCATTAGTTATTTCACCTGGATCTTTCATGACAGGTATGAGAAAATAATGGAAGCCCCTTGCTTCCATACAAAGAAAGCGCCATATATCGGACTTGCCATTCGGACAGTTCCATTAATGATTATACTTATATATCCTTGGATAAATGACTGGGTATTAATTCATGTATTCGGGATAGATAAAATATAATATACACTAATTCTAATGTTGTTACTCAAGTTTTTATTCAAGAAGCTTTGGAGCTATCAGTCCACAACCGGATGGAAAAACGAGCCATTATATACCTGCTACAGACTATATTGGACAGCTTTCTTCTATTTCTCAGCTCCCCTAATGCTTACGATTGATCTTTGGACTAAGGCATATACAGGGGATGGCCTACCCGATATAATTTTCGGACCTACTGCATATATCATTCCTCTACCATTTGCTTTAATTGCGTATTGGGTATTTGTACGAAAGGGAAAATATCGTGAACTGAAAAAAGCGCCGGAAGAGTACAGTAAATCATCAAAATTCGTTGGATGGTGGTTTTATTGGGGAGGAGGTATATTTACCGCTGTGTGGTTCTTTACGGTTGCTCTCAATGGCTTCCCTTATGCAGAGCCTTTGTTACGGCAGATTTTCAAGTAATAGTCTGTGGGGAGAGGCCGCATAGGACTTGCCTTAAATAGTTTTTACGGCTTACTTCGATAATGGACGCTTGGCAAGCTCGCCGGGATATTTCGCCTATGGGTTCGGAATAGTGGTGGATGAGTTATTGCCGTTGTGAAGGATTATTGCTACCTTTGTGGTTGGGTAATAGTGCAAGTCTTCACGACATCGCGCAGTTGGCGCCGATGACCGCAGCGAGCGGCATCACTCCCCTATCCTCTCGTCACCTCTCTATGCGCCTGATAATGCCATGTATAGTTAGCTCATTTAGTTAGCTCATTGCCGTGTTGACCGCCCACCGCGACTTGAAATAAAAAAAAGAAACAACATAAATGACTAACAGATGGAATTATCTGCCCCTTACCACAGAAGAGCAAATAATCGAGTCGGAACTATCTAAGAAGTATTCCGATTGTCCGCCCATTTGCGAGCTGCTCGTGCAGCGCGGCATAAACTCGGTGCGCGAGGCCGAAAAGTTTTTCCACCCCTCGCTGCGTGACCTCCACGACCCTTTCCTCATGCCGGGAATGGACAAAGCCGTGGCTCGTCTCAACCGTGCTATGGGCGCCAAGGAGAGAATAATGGTATACGGCGACTACGATGTGGACGGCACTACAGCCGTGGCACTCGTGTATAAGTATCTCCAGAACTTCTACTCCAACATCGAGTATTATATACCCACTCGTTACGACGAGGGATATGGCATCTCCACTCGCAGCATAGATTATGCTGCCTCACAAGGGGTGAAACTGATCATCATCCTCGACTGCGGCATAAAAGCCATCGAGGAGATACGATATGCCCGCACCCTGGGCATAGACTTCATCATCTGCGACCATCATGTGCCCGACGACGAACTACCCGAAGCCGTGGCCATACTCAATCCAAAGCTTGAGGGGTCGCCCTATCCCTGCCCACATCTGTCGGGCTGCGGGGTAGGATTCAAATTCATGCAGGCCTTCGCCAAGAGCAACGGCATACCCGCCTCTGACCTTGAGGGACTGCTTGATCTGGTGGCCGTGAGCATCGCCGCCGACATAGTGCCTATGGTTGACGAGAACCGTATCATGGCCTATCACGGACTGCGCCGCCTGAACACTAATCCCAACATGGGGCTTCGCGCCATAATACGCATCTGCGGACTCACCAACAAGGAGATTACCATATCGGACGTAATCTTCAAGATAGGTCCCCGCATCAATGCTTCAGGACGTATGCAGAGTGGTCGTGAGGCCGTGGATCTGCTTGTGGCCCGCGACGCCGCCGATGCCTACGAAAAGGGGAAAGCCATCGACCAGTACAACAAAGACCGCAAGGAACTTGACAAGCATATCACCGAAGAGGCCAATGCCATTCTCGAAGAGCGCGGAGAGATGGATTCAGACAAGAAATCCATAGTCATATATAACAAGGACTGGCACAAGGGCATCATCGGTATCGTAGCCTCGCGCCTTACCGAACTGTATTACAAACCTTCGGTAGTTCTAACGCTCTCAAACGGACTTGCCACGGGGTCATCTCGCTCCGTGCAGGGATTTGACATCTACAAGGCTGTAGACGCTTCGCGTGACTTGCTCGAGAACTTCGGAGGCCACACCTATGCCGTAGGGCTCTCGCTCAAGGAGGAGAATATACCGGAGTTTACACGCCGATTCGAGGAGTATGTGGCCGCCAACATACAGCCCGGCCAGATGCAGCCTCAGATAGATATAGACACCTACCTGACGTTTGCCGACATAACACCGGAGTTCACCTCGCTGCTGAGACGCTTCAACCCCTTCGGTCCGGGCAATCAGAAGCCACTGTTCTGTACCCGTGGAGTCACTGACTTCGGCTCATCGAAGCTCGTGGGACGCAATCTCGAACATATCAAGCTCGAACTAGTGGACGACACCTCAGGAAAGGTGCTCAACGCCATTGCGTTCAATGCAGCCAAGTACTTCCCCCACATTCACTCCGGCAAGCCATTCGATATCTGCTACACCATTGAGGAGAACCGCCACCTGCCCGGCACAAACGCCATACAGCTCTTTATAAAGGAGATAGATATTGACTGAGCCAGTACAGAAACCGCCCGAACAGATTGTGCCCGAACAGATACTGCTGAAATACTGGGGTCACAGCTCCTTCAGGCCAATGCAGCGCGAGATTATCGACTCCGTGCTGGCCGGCAACGACACCCTCGGCCTGCTCCCTACCGGAGGAGGTAAGTCCATCACCTTTCAGGTGCCGGCGATGCTGCTTGATGGCCTTACCATAGTGGTCACTCCACTGATTTCGCTCATGAAGGACCAGGTGGACAACCTGGGTCGTGCGGGCATCAAGGCTCTGTATCTTCACTCGGGTCTCACCCGTGCCGAACACCGTCTGGCCATTGACCGCATGACCCTCGGCAAGGTGAAGATAGTCTACGTATCGCCCGAGAAGCTTCGTACCGAGAGTTTTATCAGTTCGTTGCGCTTATGCCGGGTGAGTCTCATCGTGGTTGACGAGGCACATTGTATCTCGCAATGGGGCTATGACTTCCGCCCCTCCTATCTGCAGATAGCCGTGCTGCGCGACATATTCCCTAAGGTGCCCATACTGGCTCTGACAGCTTCGGCCACTCCGGATGTGGCGGCCGACATCATGAAGCAGTTGAGGTTTGGCAAAGGGGCAAAGGTATATTCACGCAGTTTCTCACGCTCCAACCTGTCATATATCGTGCGCTACTGTGACCATAAGGAGGAGCAGTTGCTGAGGGTGCTCCACGCCACACACGGGTCGGCCATAGTATATGTGCGCTCACGCGTGCGCACCCGCGAGACCGCCGAATACCTGCGCTCCAACGGTATAAGCGCCGACTACTACCACGCCGGACTGTCCCCCGAGGAGAAAAACGACAAGCAAAACCGCTGGAAGGATGACCAGACGCGCGTAATGGTGGCCACCAACGCCTTCGGCATGGGCATAGATAAACCCGATGTAAGGGTCGTGGTGCATCTCGACCTCCCTTCTTCGCTCGAAGAGTACTATCAGGAGGCGGGACGTGCCGGGCGCGACGGACTCCACTCATTCGCCGTAGTGCTCGCCTCGCGTCACGACAAAGGCCTGCTTACACGCCGTCTCTCCGACAACTTCCCCGACAAAGACTTCATACGCCGCGTCTATGAACTTGCGGGCAATTTCCTCAATGTAGCCGTCGAAGAGGGTTACGGCCGCATGTATGAGTTTGATTTCAACATCTTCTGCGAGCGATTCAAGCTCGCCCCCGTGCCTACACGCAGTGCTCTGATACTGCTTACCCGCGCCGAATATATAGAATATCTTGACGAAATCACCACACGTTCGCGCCTGATGGTGGTCATGGAGCGTCATGAGCTCTATGAACTTCGCCTCGACCCGGTCACCGACCGCGTGTTTCAATTCATACTGCGCCGCTATACGGGTCTGTTTGCTGACTATGTAAACATTGACGAGGGATTCATAGCCCGTACCCTGTCGCTCACTCCCCAGCAGGTCTACGAGTCGCTACTGACTCTCACACGCGCTTCGGCCATACACTACATACCCCGCAAATCGTCGCCCTATATCTACTACACGACCTCGCGCGAAGAGCCGCGTCATGTGCAGCTGCCCACTGCCGTCTACGAGGATATGCGCGAACGGATGGCACGACGCATAGAAGCCATGAAGCGCTTTGTCTACAACACTGACTCCTGCCGTGTCAGGGGGATGCTCAGCTACTTCGGAGAGACAGATGCCGGTGACTGCGGCACATGTGACGTATGCCGCTCACACCGCACTCCGGCCAAGTCTGACTCCGACACCGACGCCTCTTCGCAGACCGCACTCGCCATAGAGCGTCTTGCCTCGCAGCCCGGCGGCCACACGATAGATTATATCAGCACACAACTCGGCATATCCCGCGCCCGGGTCATAAGCCTCGCCCGCATACTCACTGACGAAGGGCGAATTCGTATCGACGGGACATTATTAACCGGCCTGGAGTAAAATTAACCGGGATGGGGTAACTGTTAACAATCATTTGCCAATTTAGTAAAAACCCACTTCCGCGATTACAATATTTAAAATATTTTAGTACCCCGGTGTTGAGCAAACTCCGGGTCAGAGTGTTTTATAGATGTAACTGAATCAGAAATACTGATGACAACATAAGTGATGAATTACCATAAGTGAATAGATAGAAAAATAGAGACAAGCATTCCATTTTTTCATCCCTCACCTTGCGTTCGGTTAGAGATAATAGCGCGCAGGGGTCTCATAAATAAATAGTTGAAACGTGAGAGGAGCTGCATCAACACTTGACGCAGCTCCTTTTTTTATAATATCGCATTCTTCCGGTGGCATTGCACCGAGAGAGAGGAGTTACTGTAGTGACTATTCCTGCACGGCTATCAGTTTCCGGGAGCGAAGTTGGATGATACTTTGGCGTATACCTTGAAGACACGCATACAGTTGAACTCTATGGTGCTTTCAGGAGATGTCATATCGCAGTCCGCCTTAAAGTTGGTGATTATATAGTTAGGATAGGGAGTACCGTCAAGCATAGGCACCAGCGAATCCTTGGCGAGGCGGAAGCCTCCGGGCACGAACTCTACGTCAATGCCCGGGAACACCATGTCGCCCAACGCAGGCATATTGGCTGCGAATTTGGGGCGGTGTACCACCACCTGTGCTTTGAGCTTAGCAGGGTCAATATCTATCGAATAAGTTGTTGACTCAGATACATAGGCAGAGTCTGATACGGTGGTGAGCACAGTCTCCGTAGCACCATCCATGATAAGATGGCGGGGCACGAAGGTGAGATCACACTGCTCGGAGGCCATACGCAGGCTTACGCCATTGCAGAGTGTGGAGTTGATGGTGCGTTCGCCGCTGTACATCATCTTCATGGTCACACTTACCGGTGCATTGGAGGCCTTAAGATTCTGAGTGTTCACCACATAAGAGTGACCGTCCTGGCCCATACCGTAGTCAACGCTCTCGAATATCAGTTGGTCGGCACCCATGGCGGCGGTGCCGTTCGCTTCTATAGTCACGCGACGGTTTATAGTGTTGAATTTCACGGAGCATGAGGTGCCCACCGTATCTATGGTCATACCCTCCGAAGTCCACGCCACGGCGATGGGATTACCTCCCATAGTAGCTTCTATATCAAATCCGTTTTCATCGTCACTGCCACATGACACGGTCATTACGGCCATCATCAGCCCCGCGAGCACACGAAGCGGACGTCTTGTAAAGTACTTTATCATCTATATCCTATATATTTTTGTATTATCAGAAGTTGAGCCGCACGGTAGCTCCGTAAATCACCGGCTTTCCACGCTGAAGGAATCGGTTGGAGATACTTACGAAACTGAATGTATGGTAGCGCGTGTCCGTAAGATTCTCGCCCCATATATCAAACGACAGCCAGTCGTGTTCCAGGTGGAGCGATGCTCCGGCAAGAGCGTAGAAGGGCTGGCGGTAGAGATTATCCTCATCCCAGTAGATAGAACCTACGCCGCGCACATTGGCGTTGACGCTCAGACGATTGACAAATCCCTTGAAGTCACGTGTATAAGTAAGGCCGGCAAACAGCGTGTGTGACGGAGCGTAGGGCACCCGTTTGCCGCTGTAGTCGGTACGTCCGTTGTAGAACTCTACGAAGCGGGCATTGGTATATCCGTAGCTGAGATTGAAGAGCCACGACTGTGAGGGGGTGTAACGAATCTGAGCCTCAGCACCGTAGCTGCGGGTGCGTCCGGCATTGGTAGTGATACGTCCCGTAGTGGTTCCATCGGGGAACATGGTGAGCTGCTGGTCACGGCAGTCAATGTAGAAGAGGGCTATATCGGTGCCTACCTTGCCGTCGTGGCAATTGATATGCGCGCCCAGCTCATAGTTCCAGCTCTTCTCGGGCTTAAAGCCCACCACATCGTCCACGTCATAATCAGTGCCGAGTCCCATCATGCCCATTACGCGCTGCTGCAGCACATCGCTGAACATCTGTGTATTGAATCCTCCTGACTTATATCCCTTGCCTATCGAGGCATACACATCCGAAGCCGACGGAAGCGGTAGGGCATACTCCACCGTCAATTTAGGCAGCAGCTCTACAAATGACTTCGACAGACTTCCGTAGTCATCTATCTTCACATCGCGGTGGCCGAAGATATCGGCATTCTCGGCCGGGCCGTTGAATATGGTATACCCCGTATTGGTAAAGCTATGGTAATCAAGCTTCACGTGCTCCCAGTCGACACGCAGTCCGAGATTGATTTTCCATCGGTCAAGCTCCACAGCGCTCTGATGATAGGCGGCAAAACCTACGGTAGGAGTAGTAAAGTGACTGCCGAGCAGAAACTCGCGCGAGTCCCAGCGTATGGGGTAATGGGCGTTTATTTCGTTGCGCTTATCCTCGATGAGACGGCTTATACCGTGGTCAAGAAATGTCACCGGCGCATCCATCGAGGTGTGCTTATAGAATGCAAACAGGCCTCCGAGCCAACTGTAGATACCGCGGTGGCCGCGCGTCACGAGATCCTCGGTAACCGACCATTCATGGCGCTTCTGAGTGAGGGTAAAGTAGTCGAGGGGCAGGAAATCCTGGTCAAGCGCCATGCAGTCGTCGAGATACTGCACCGATATGATATTCGATACCGTATGGTGCTCCGAGGGATTCCATTTCAGCGTCAGCCCTTCGGTGAGCAGATTGCGGCGGTAATAGCAGGTATCGTTATAGTTGACCTCACCGGAGCCGGCATATTCATAAGGATAGCCTCCGTTGCGCATTATCTGGTAAGAGACTACGTTTTCAAGTCCGAACACAGAGGAGGGACGCCATGAGGTTTTCCATCGCAGTGAGCCCGACTTCTCTATATCGCACTTGTAGCCATTGTATCGGTTGGTAAAAAAGCCATCGGAATAGTTGAAAGTCAACGCCAGACTCATACCGAGCCCCTCACGCAGGAGGTTGTAATGCGATATGTGCATCCTCATCGTAGGCCCGTTGGACGTCTCGGCCATAATGCGCGAGCCCTGAAACTTTAGGGGCGAGAGGGTGTAGATGTTAATCAGGCCACCCATGGTGTTGCGTCCGTAGAGGGTGCTCTGTGGTCCGCGAAGCACCTCTATGCGCTCTATGTCGGCCAGGTCAAAATCGTAACTGTCTTTGTTGAGAAACGGCACATTGTCGACGTTCAGCCCCACCACGGGCTGGTCAATGCGCGCCCCTATACCTCTTACATAAATACTCGACGTCATACGGCTGCCGTAGTCGGGGATATAGAAGTTGGGGGCTATCTCACTCACACCCTTCATGGTCACTATGCCGAGGCGTTCAAGCTGCGACTGCCCTACCACGGTGGAAGCGAGAGGTTTGAGTGTAAGGTCGGCACCGGCCTCCTTAATGGCCGTCACAGACACCTCGCCAAGCTCAAGGGCTGAGTATACACTGTCAGCATCGGCATAAGCCTCCGTTACGGCAGACCATGCCACAGCACCGCGCAAGGCGGTCATTATCACAGCAAACAGCAGTATATTACGTATCATTTTCAATCGTTTCTGCAAAATTACTCTTTCTGCCTGACGTAAGCAAATCAATCGGTCACACCTGATGACGCCACATTGAGATAAAAGAGGCGGAGCTTATCTCTGATTATATTGATAATTATTAGTAACTTTGCAGACTAAACAACGCTCATAATTAAAAAACAAAACATACCCATGGCACAGCAAGAAGACGTGTTTAAGAAGATTGTATCACACGCCAAGGAATACGGCTTTGTGTTTCAGTCAAGCGAAATATACGACGGCCTCGCAGCCGTATATGACTACGGTCAGAACGGTGTAGAGCTCAAGAACAACATCAAGCGCTACTGGTGGGACTCCATGACCCTGCTCCACGAAAACATCGTGGGTATTGACTCGGCCATTTTCATGCACCCTACCATCTGGAAAGCATCGGGCCACGTAGACGCCTTCAATGACCCCCTGATCGACAACCGCGACTCAAAGAAGCGTTACCGCGCCGACGTGCTCATCGAGGAGCAGTTAGCCAAGTACGACGACAAGATAGAGAAGGAAGTGGCTAAGGCCCGCAAGCGCTTCGGCGAATCATTTGACGAAGCCCTCTTCCGCCAGACCAATCCCCGCATCACCGAGACTGCCGCCAAGCGCGATGCCCTCCACGAGCGTTTCGCTCAGGCCATGAATGACAATAATCTTGACGAACTCCGCCAGATTATCGTAGACGAGGAAATCGTGTGCCCCATCTCAGGCACCCGCAACTGGACTGATGTGCGCCAGTTCAACCTCATGTTCCGCACCGAGATGGGTTCTACCGCCGACGGTGCCATGACCGTATACCTCCGCCCCGAGACCGCTCAGGGTATCTTCGTCAACTACCTCAATGTACAGAAGACCGGCCGCATGCGCATACCTTTCGGTATCGCCCAGATAGGTAAGGCCTTCCGTAACGAAATCGTGGCTCGCCAGTTTATATTCCGTATGCGCGAGTTCGAGCAGATGGAGATGCAGTTCTTCGTACGTCCCGGCGAGGAGCTCAAGTGGTTCGCCACCTGGAAGGAATGGCGCCTGCGCTGGCACAAGGCTCTCGGCCTCGGCGACCACAAGTATCGCTACCACGACCATGACAAGCTGGCTCACTACGCCAACGCCGCCACCGACATCGAATTCGAGATGCCCTTCGGCTTCAAGGAAGTGGAAGGCATACACTCACGCACCAACTTCGACCTCAGCCAGCACGAAAAGTTCTCGGGCAAAAACATCAAGTACTTCGATCCCGAACTCAACGAGAGCTACACCCCCTACGTCATCGAGACTTCTATAGGCGTAGACCGCATGTTCCTCTCAGTGCTCTGCTCAAGCTACGAGGAGCAGCTGCTCGAGGGCGGCGACAAGCGTGTGGTGCTCCACCTCCCTGCCCCCCTGGCCCCCGTGAAGTGTGCCGTAATGCCCCTGGTGAAGAAAGACGGCCTGCCTGAAAAGGCCCGCGAGATTGTCAACGACCTCAAGTTTGACTTCGCCACCCACTACGACGAAAAGGACTCGATCGGTAAGCGCTACCGTCGTCAGGACGCCATCGGCACCCCCTTCTGCATCACCGTCGACCACCAGACTCTCGAGGACAACACCGTGACCCTGCGCGAACGCGACTCTATGGAACAGACCCGCGTGAATATCAGCGACCTTCACGCTCTTATCCACGACCGCGTAAGCATCAACTCACTTCTGCGTCGTATCTAACCCACTAACAAAAAATTATTAAGGTCCTTAGCGTCTTATGATGACCTTAAGGACCTTATACTCCTTAATAATATAATGAAACGATATCTCATCGCCATAGCAGCCGCCATAGTCATGGCTCTGTCGCTCAGCTCCTGCAACTACAACTCACTCGTAGAGCAGCAGCAGACCGTAGACCAGACCTGGGCCGAGGTAGAGAATCAGTACCAGCGCCGCGCCGATCTGATACCCAACCTCGTCAGCACCGTCAAGGGCTACGCCGCTCACGAAAGCTCTACCCTCGAAAAGGTGACCCAGGCCCGAGCAGCCGCTACCTCAATCACCATCGATCCCTCAGACCTAAACGAAGAGACTCTGGCCAAATATCAGGAGGCGCAGAATCAGCTCACCGGAGCGCTCAAGTCGCTCCTGGCTGTCTCCGAGGCATATCCCGACCTTAAGGCCAACGAAAACTTCAAGGACCTGCAGGTGCAGCTCGAGGGCACCGAGAATCGCGTGACCACCGCCCGCGGACGCTACACACAGGCCGTGGCCGCCTACAACTCAGCCATCAAGAAATTTCCCACGGTCATCTATGCCGGATGGTTTGGCTTCACCCCCAAGCCTCAGTTCAAGGCCGAAGCCGGAGCCTCACAGGCACCCCGCGTGGAATTCTAAACTCTCCCCTATACATGCCCCTTAAGACCTTAAGGCTCCGACTAATCCTCACTCTCTGTCACAAGCAAAAAGAATGAAACGTTCATCCCTACTGTTGCCCCTGTTAGCCTGCGTGGTACTCCCCGCAGTCACTACATCGTGTGGCTCCGACGATAACACTCTGGACGATTACTACACCTGGTACGAGCAGAATGTCAACTGGTACCACGAGATGCAGGCCCGTACCAACTCCGACGGCACCCCCTACTTCACAGAGTTGTCGCCATCGTTCTACCCCAAATCGGGAGTGCTCATACATTACTTCAACGACCGCACTCTCACTGCCGGCAATCTCTCGCCCCAGGAGACGAGTACAGTAGAGGTGTGCTACATAGGCCACCTTTGCAATGATCTGGCCTTCGACTCCTCATATCTGCTCGTCGACTCCGTGGCTCACTTTCAGGTCAACGGCGTAATCGAAGGATGGCAGATAGCCCTCAACGACATGCATGTAGGCGACTCCGCCGAGGTGATCATACCCTTTCTCCAGGCCTATGGCTCGGAAGGCAGCGGCACGATACCCCCTTACTCCTACCTGCGCTTCAACATGCGCCTCGACGACATCACCAACTACGAGACACGCCCCTGATTCGCGTCACTTACAAAATACTCCCCCGAGGAGGTATGCCGATAATTCGGAGCCTCCTCTCCGGGGCACGTCGGGGTGTTGCCGGCCTCTGATTTATAAGAGCATGGAGGATTTATGATTATTTTAGCGCGGGGGATGTCAATATGAAAAACATCTTATTTAAGCACACTGATGAAATAAATTTAGATTTGTAATTTACCCCCCCCCTAAAAATTTGAAAGGTTAACATTATTTCACGCCTATTTACCTTTAAAATATTGTGCAATTCACAGATTCATACTATCTTTGCACCGTGAAATTGAGATTTATGACTTTGAGATAACATTGCACAACGTTTGATGCCCTCTCTCTCACCTCGCCCGATGACATATATGTGATATGTTTCGTGAACCACAGCTTATCTCAGTGACTTCACCGCATATCATCCCTAAGGTCTTAATCATAAGTAGACGTCTTTGTTCGGTCAGGCCTACACCCCCTTGCCGGAGTGACACTTAGATGTGACGCGTACATTGTTCCAAGTGGCTTAGGCCGTCTGACGACATCCCATGCCAATCTTGAATACAGTCTTAATCTTTCTCTCACACATATCTATATTGACACCAATCTTACACCCTTCTATGCACACGCATACATCACGGTTAAAAGCTCTGTCGCGCCTACTGCTGCTCGCCATTCTGGCGGTCATAGCGGTAAGCCCTGTTCATGCCCAGAAGGTAGCTCTCAAGACCAATCTCCTTTACGATGCTACTCTAAACCCCAATATCGGAATCGAGAGTGCCATCGCTAAAAAATGGACAGCTGAGCTAACGGGATCTGTCAACGGCTGGGCCATCAGCGACCATCGCTGGAAACACTGGATGATTCAACCCGAGGTGCGCTACTGGTTCTGCGACCGTTTCTCAGGTCACTTTGTAGGCGCCCACCTCCTCGGCGGACAATATAACGTAGGTGGACTCGACATTCCCGTCAACTTTCTCGGCACCGACTTCCGTAAGCTCAAAGACACCCGCTTTCAGGGCTGGTTCGGCGGCGTAGGTATAGCCTACGGCTACGCATGGGCTCTGTCGAAGCACTGGAACATCGAAGCCGAAATCGGGCTGGGATGGACCTATACCCGCTACGACCAGTTCCGCTGCACGGGATGCGGCAAGAAAATCACCACCGACCATCCCCATAACTATGTCGGCCCGACCAAACTGGCCGTCAACTTAGTCTACGTATTCTGATCATATACCCCACTGACACACCCCACACACGACAATGAAAAGAATCATACTCTATCTGCTCTCTCTCATAGCCGGCGGCAGCATCATGTCGGCGGCAGCGCGTGTCATTATGCCCGTGGCGGTTGACAGCGTAAGCTATGATCGTCAGGGCGACAATATGGTGTTTCACATGAATGTCGACCTCAGCGCCACCGACATACAGTCGACCCGTGCACAGATACTGACCCCCATCATCGCCTCGGCCACCGACAGCCTCGAACTGCGTCCCGTAGGCGTATACGGCCGCCAGCGCTATATCAACTACCTGCGCAATGGCAGCCACCCCCTCGGCGGAGAAAGCGAAATGATGTATCGCCGCGAGGAGCGCCCCGCCGACCTCGACTATACCCAGACCGTGGCGTGGCAACCCTGGATGGATAACTCGGAGGTACTCCTGCGCCGCACCGTCTACAGCTGCTCCAACTGTCTCATCGACGAGCGCATCGACCCCCTCACGAGCTACTTCCGCATCAACCCCGCCATACCCGAGATAGTCTACTTCCCCGCTCCCGCCCAGGGACCCAAGATGGAGACCCTCGAAGGCGAAGCGTTCATTGACTTCGTGGTAGACAAGACCGATATCCGACCCTCTTATCGCAACAACGTGCGCGAGTTGGGCAAGATTCAGGCCTCGATCGACACCGTGCTCAACGACCCCGATGTACGCATCACCGGCGTATGGCTCAAAGGCTTCGCATCGCCCGAGTCGCCCTACTCCCACAACCGCGACCTGGCTATGGGACGTACCGACGCCCTCAAGCACTATATCAATCAGCTCTACAAATTTCCCGGCGAAATCGTAGAGACCGCCTTCGAGCCTGAGGACTGGGAAGGATTGCGCCGCGCCGTCGAAAAGTCAAACATCGACAACCGCGCAGCCATACTCGCTCTCATCGACTCCGACATGGAGCCCGACGCCAAGGAGGCAAAAATAAAGCGCACCTATCCCAAGGAATACAAGTTTATGCTTGACAACTGGTATCCTGCTCTGCGTCATACCAACTACCGTATCACCTACGAGATCAGCCGCTTCGACGATGTGGACAAGATACGCCATGTGATGGAGACCCGACCCTCACGCCTCTCGCTGCGCGAGTTCTTCATACTCGGCAACAACGCCGAGCCCGGCAGCGACGAATTCAACGAGGTGTTTGAGACCGCCGTGCGTATGTATCCCGACAACGAGATAGCCAACATCAACGCCGCCAATGCTGCCCTGCAGCGAGGCGACTATACCACCGCCGAACGCTACCTTAGTCGCGCCGGCAACTCCCCCGAGGCTATCTATGCCCGCGGAGCACTCGCCTTCCTCCAAGGCGACTATGACACTGCCGAGCGTCTGATGCGCCAGGCCTCGTCCATCGAAGCCTCGAAGTCGACCCTCGACGAAATAGACCGCATACGCAACCATAACTCTAATCATATCACTTCAAAATACTTTGAATAACCTCAAAAGAAGCATAACTTAACCTCAAAAAAAAGCATAACATTAGCTTCCGCCATGTCGGAAGTCAATGTCAATCCCAGTAAAAAATAATAAATCAAATAATAATCAATTCAATTTCACATCATTATGAAATTAACTAAGTTTTTCATTGGTGTTATCGGACTGATGGCCTTCACCGCCTGCTCCTCCGACGAACCCGTTAACCCCGGCACCACTAATCCAGGTGAAGAAGCATCT
The DNA here is from genome assembly GCA_014801865.1 of Bacteroides sp. Lineage (GTDB taxonomy): Bacteria > Bacteroidota > Bacteroidia > Bacteroidales > Muribaculaceae > Paramuribaculum. Next base: position 73,753 of record JAAVDH010000044.1, read on the forward strand.
TTCAGCGACAACTATCTGTCATTATCTCTGCAGATGCCTTCTGCAATGGGCGGTCGTGCTGAAGGTGGAGCTGATAACGACAAAGACAAATACGACTTCAATGAAGAAAAAGAAAGCAATGTTTCAAACCTCTTCTTCTTCTTCTTCGACGATAACGACAATGTAGTCGACATCCAGAAGGTTGATCCTAAGTTTACATACGATCCTAATGAAAATAAGAATCCTTTCGTAACAAGTTTCGGCACCAGCGAAGTTCGTCTCAAATCAGGTCTCAACTATAAAAAGGTTGCCGTTGTGCTCAACTCAAACGTTACAAGCGCAAGCTCATACCGCACTGAGATAACCAACCTGAGCGATCTTGAGGCCCGTGTCGGCACATATCTTGATCAGGTTAATAAGGCAGGCGACGGCTCTATGCAAGTTATGTCAAACAGTGTATACTTTGACATGCCTGACCGTACGGTCAAGCCTACCCAGGATAAGAAAGTCATCCTCGTTCCCATCACTGAAAAAAACATCTACACTTCTGCAGAAAAATCGAAGATGGAAGAAGATGGACTTACAATTCCTACCGGTAAGGAAGCTGTACAGATCTACGTTGAGCGTGTACTCGCCAAAGTTACTGTAGAGTCAAAACTCAATATGGATGACTTCTATGCTTCCGAGGAAAAAGATGGTGGCAAAATCACTATCTATGACAACGTTAATCTTACTACAAAGACCGTTACCCTCCAACCTGTCATAAAGGGTGTGTCTCTAAACGTCCTCACTAAGCAAGCCAACCTTATCAAGCCTATCCTTATTAATAGCGTTGGCTATGGTGTAAGTGGTGGTGACGGATATAAGGATTTCCAGTGGAACGATCCTCTCAACAAGCGTAGCTATTGGGCTACTACTGAAGAGACCACCTCTGATGATTTGGAATATTTTTCGTGGAATCAAGTTCTTGGTAAGAATGTAAAAGAAGGTAACATATCAAAGTTTACCCAGTACATCTATCCCAACACTCAAGCCTATCTGCCTACCGCCAACAACGAGATTAACTCTAACAATACTAAGGTGATGGTTATTGCTCAGCTTATGGCTAAGAATGCAGACGGCACACTTGAAAATATTGACATCGTCCGCTACGGTGGTGACTATATGGAGGCAAGTAACCTTACTGCTCTTTCAGCCAACAATGTAAATGCAGCCGTACGTAATATCAACTGGCAGGAAGCATCACTTGGACTCTCAGAACAGGAATATACCATCGTTAACACTGTTGTGAACAACGCTTTCGTAGAAGGTACTACCACTGATATGTATGAAATTAAAATTCTGAATTCAATACCTGCAGCTGCCGACTTCGAGGCAAAAATCGTGAAGTCTGACAAGTTCAGCTATACTCTTACTGTTAACAAGGCTCTCTTCAACGATTACGCTGATGACGAACTTCACGCTATCCTTGATAATGAAGAGACTCTTAACGCACTCCTGAATAAGGCAAAAGTTAAAATCGACGCTGTAATTGACGAGAGTCTTGATTCAATGAATGAGCACCGTATCCTCTACTGGAAGGACGGTATGACCTACTACTACACTACAATCAAGCAGCAGGGCTTCTATGGTCTCGTTGGAGGCGGTACTGACAACTACCTCAACGGCGTAGTACGTAACCACTATTATCAGATATCAATTGACGGCATCTATGGCCTCGGCACTCCCGTTATCGAGCCCGGTCGTCCTATTGACCCCGAACGTCCCGAAGTTGAGCGTCCCAATTACCTCAAGGCTACAATCAACATTCTTCCCTGGCGTGTGGTTAAGAACAGCGCTACTATCCACTAATCTTATTGACGGGTGATGGTGACTCACCGAGTCCCATGCCCCGGAACCAAACATAACTAAGGGTCGGCCGACCCTGCTAATAACCCGGCCGGTCGACCCTTATTCTTTACTTTACCAATCACTTATAAAAAACTTTTACTCTCCAACTCAAAACAAACTCCGGATGCCCCTACGCGCGGACACCGGGACTCTCTACTCCTCTTTTTCATAAAAACAGACAGTTCACAGCCGGGATCTCACCGGTACGACATATATATATCCTCAAACAACAAAAAACCAATCACACGGGACACTACCCCGGCAGGTGTAAAGCTCCCGATAGCCTGATTAAATATAAGACTCAAGAGATGAAACATTTATATAACTGCATACTGTTTCGTATAATCCCTGTGATAGCCGCCATGATGGCATTTGCGGGATGTAACTCGGTCATATATGACGATGAGGGCGATTGCGATCCTATCCATGTCATCCGCTTCAACTATGACTGGAACATGAAGTTCACCAACGCCTTCCCGGCCGAGGTGCTGAACGTGGAGCTGCATGTGTTTGACAGCAACGGCACACTCGTAAGGGTGGTTTCGGAGCATGTGAGCCGCGAAAATGCCGCCGACTACAATATAGAGTTGCGCGGACTCGCGCCGGGCAATTACAGTTTCCTCGCCTGGTGCGGCACCAAGGATAGCGAGCACTTCACCATCAATCACCAGGGTGTGGCTTCGCCCATGATGGAGCATCATACATGCCGCATCAACAGCCTGGATGAAGAAGATGACGTCAACGGCCATATCCGTCAGGATATAGGACGTCTGTTTCACGGACGACTTGACAACGTAGACATGACCGCCGACGAAGGACGTCACGAGCATGTGATACGCCTCAAGAAGAATACCAACGTGGTACGCGTAGTGCTCCAGCACATGAACGGCGAGCCTATGGATAAGGATGACTACATATTCCGCATCACCGACTCAAACGGCCTCTATGACCATAACAATGACCTCCTGCCCCACAGGGAACTTACCTACCACCCCTGGGTAATAAAGAGCGGTCAAGCCGCCTTCCACCCCGAGGATCAGCCTGAGGGCGGACGTGCCGCAGCCGTGTCAGGCGTAAGCGCCGTAGTGGCCGAGCTTACCGTGGGGCGCCTCATGAGCGACCACGAAAAGACAGCAACCCTGACCGTACACAGCCGCGACGGCCATCTCATACTCTCCATACCCCTTATCGAATATATGCTTCTCGTGAAGGGACATTACTACGGCGAGGACGGCCATACACCCATGTCCGACCAGGAGTATCTTGACCGACAGGACGAATATCCCATGACCTTCTTCCTCGACCAGAGTCATGAATGGATCAAGACGGTGATCTATATCAACGACTGGCGTATAGTCAGAGATACACCCACAATTCACTAAAAAAACGACTAATTTAAGAATAATACGAACTGATGATTTTATCCGGTATACGACATATTTGCGGGCGTCTGACCCACAGCATCGCAGTCGTCGCTGCCATAGCAGCGCTGGCTCTGATGTCGTGTAGTCACGATGACACCCCCGACATGCCCGCCGGCGAGGATCAGTCAGGTATAGTAGCGTTCAATGTGGTGGCGTTCAAAACTGCCGGTACAACCACTTACTCCAGGGCCACATGGGGCGACTCTTACGAACAGGACGGTGGCGACAGCTTCGACACCCGTCTGCTCAAAGATCAGCTCTATGTGTATATCACCGACGAAAATTGCAGCACAGAGTATAGCGTCACCAATCTCGTATGCACCGGTAGCGAGGAGAACGGAGTGACAGTGTCATATTACTATCAGGGACGCATCAACGATGAGGATATTGACAAGGTGGCTGCACTTACCAACGGTAAGCTCCATATCATTGCCAACGCGGGCTCTAATCCTGCCCTGGACGATGCCACCACTTACGCACACTATGGACAGCCCGGCGAAAATTTCACCGCCATACCCATGTGGGGCGTAAAGCAGGTCAATGATCTGTCGGGTATCAAAGACAGCAAGGAGATATTTGACTTCAAGGATGTGGCGCTGCTGCGCTCGATGGCCAAGGTGGTCATTGAAAACGCTACCGACGCCGACAACTATATCACCGCGCTCGAATCCGTAGCCGTGTCGGCCATAAATACTACCGGCTATCTCCTGCCTGACGGCTGGAAAGATATAGCCACGACCAAGAACCTCGACCGCTACGCCGTGAGGATTCCCGAACAGTCGTCGAAAGGCCCCGTGTTCTATAAGTTTGCCGATAACCGCGTGGAGTTCTACATGCCTGAGATACTGAATCCCGCAGATGATGAGCTGAAGCTCACACTGTTCTTCAAGACCAAGGACGACAAGGCGCGCACCGGCGAACTACTGTTCCGCAAATACAGCGACGGCGAACCCACCGATACCCGCTATAACCTGCGCCGCAACTACCTCTACAACTACACGGTAAGAATGGACATAACCGAATTTGCCGTAGAGGTCGATGTAGACCCATACACCATCATCGAACTCGACCCCATATTCGGCCTCGGGCCCAAAGAATAAAATTCTCTCAATCACCATAGACCGACTATGACCCGCATATACACTCTCATCATATATCTTGCAGCCCTGACGGCCTCCATTGCCGGTTCAATGGCTCTGACCTCGTGTGAAGACCACCTTGAGGCCCCGGGCTATGAGGATATTCCCGCCGGTATGACCAGCGTGAACTTCTCTTTTACTTTTCCCGACTATACTCCCGCACTCGAATCGCGCTCGGCCGGCGATGCCATGGGTAAGATACGCACACTGTGGATAGCCGTATATCGCGCCAACGGCGAGTACGTCGAGAAGTTTGAGGTAACGGACTTCACCAGTTCTATGGAAGGTCGTCCCGAAAATGAGGAGACTCCTACCGGATGTGCGAAATTCCGCATGACTTATCCCAACGGACGCTATCGCATGTATGCCATAGCCAACCATGACCTCAGCTCGGCAGATGTATCTACAGAGGATAAGCTCATGCATCTGCCCCTGACGTGGCAGGATGACGCGGCTACCGGCATTGACCATAATGACCAGATGTTCGGATGGTTTCTCAACTCCACCGACAAACCCGAATATGATAAGCCGAACGCCTACAGTGTGGTAATCAAGCCCGGTATGGCCGACCTCCACGCCTGGGTGCGCCGCGCCGCATCGAAGCTCACCGTGGCGTTCAACACCGACCGCCTCAACGAAAATGTGAAGATATACCTCAAGTCCATCTCTCTGATTGACATACCGGCTCAATGCTATCTCCACAGCCCCAACAATCTGGGCGAAGAGGACTACAGACTCAAAAACGAATTCGCACCCCGCACGGCCTCCTCTACCATATATTTTCAGGGAGCGGAAGCGACTCATATAGGTAAGGACGACCACCTGAAATGGCCCGAGATAGGTGCTGGTGACCTCGTGTTCGGCCTCGCCGCCGATGCTGCAAACACTAAGCACAACACCGTAATCACTCTCCCCGAAGGTCAGGAGACCAACAGCGAGCTCTATCAGCAGATGATTAGTGACCGTATAAAGGAACTAATCAAGATAGAGCACGCCCAGACCGTGCGTGCGCTCTACTTCTATGAGAATATGCAGGCTCCGGGCACCGAAGGAACTGCCAGCGACAAGCGCCAGATTGTCGGTGAGGGACTTGACGTAGCTCAGAATGGCGATTATCCCTCATACCCCAACGGCAACTACGGAGGCAGCCACAATGAGGACGGCTCGCTAAAGGATGACGCATACGACGTCCTCGGATGGAAAGACGCCCGCCCCTGGGGCACATACGTGGAGATCAAAGGCTACTACGAAAACGAGACCGGTAAGGGTGATATCACCTATCGCTTCATGCTTGGTAAGAACACTACCACAAACTATGAGGCCGAGCGCAACCATCACTACAAGCTGACGCTTGTATTCAATGGCAACGCAAATGACGTAGACTTCCACATCGACTACGAGGAGGAGGCCAAGCCCGGTCTCTTCACTCCGACCGAAACCTACGTGCCCTATCTCTACAATCAGGAGTCAACCACTACCATACGCGCTACCCCCCGCGAAGGCTATGACCTCTTGTCACTCAAAGCCATCATACTTGACAACGAGTGGCGCCCTCACGAAGGCTCGCCCGATGTAGACTATTGGAAGGATGCATGGGACGCACAGATAGAGCACCGCAGGATAGATACCAACCGCGACTATACACAAGACTTCACTAAACATCCAAAGGATGATCCTGAGGCTGCCGAGAACTGTGAATTCGGATTCCTTTCGCTATGGAAGATGAAAGCGGTGACCCGTGATGCCGGAGGTTCAGCCGATCCTAGAGTCCATACTACAATAGTAAATAATCTTCGCGATTTCTACTTCAAGCATGTAAATGAGAAGAAAGAGACCGTATCATGCGGCGCGCGCGAGTATACCAATGTACCTACAGCCAACGGACAGGAGCTTACCACTACTGATGCTGACGGCAACTATACTATAACCCGCACGGTCAATCCTACTTCCGGGGAGATTGATTATGTGGCAACCATACCCTTATATACACGTGCCAAAACCCTTGACCCCTGGGCTGTATACTCAGGTGCCAACCCTTTCTATGAGCACAGCCGATATGCACGTATCAAGTTTATTGCCACATATAAGAAAGTAGGTAATGTCACTGGTCCTGATGAATACTCCGATGTATCCTATACGAATGTACTCCAGTCGCGACGCATTGATAATCCGCGAGGCATATACCGCTCTGACAATAATCTCCAATCCTTTCATGTCAACCTCAAGTACATGAAAAGTGGTGGTAGCTTCGAGCCGGTCGTATCGCGCGGACCGTGGACTGCGATAATCGAGTCTGATCCCGACGGACTCGTATCTATCAGCGCCAACGGTCAGAAAGCCGTGGGTCAGGGTAGTTCCATAACCGGACGTACCAATACGGAGATTGACTTTATGTATCGTCCCTTGAAGACCGCGACGACAGAGAATCCCCGCGGAGCCATTATAACAGTGCTTTACCACAATAACTCCTGCGTACACAAGATTATCGTCAAGCAGGGTTATGGCGCAACCTCTCTCGGCAGCGGCACAACGAAGTTCTCGATGTTTAACGTATACGACAGTAAGTCACTGGTAAAGAATCCTCTTTCACCCGGCTCATTTTTCAGGGCATATAATGATCTTAGCTACCCAATTGCAGAGGCTAACGACTTGATACCTGAACTAAATCTGCCTAACAAACCAACTTCATCCTCCAAATATAAGGTGCATGATAAGGGCAGCCTGACATGGGATAATATAGGATCATGGAATAACTCGGGAAATTACGATCCGTTTTATTCACATTCCAATTCCTTCAACAGCTTTTCTTTGGAACGTCATGACGGCACATCCAGTACATACAAACTGCCAACCTACCGGCAGACCCGTGAATTAGGATTTGTAGATGTCGGAAAGGAAGAAAACGAAGATAATGACATCAACTTCGCATTCGGTATTACATACGGAGATGGAGCAAGCTCGACTCTTGAAAACGCTAACGCATACTCATTCTCTGATCCCGACAACACAGGTAATCCGAGTGAAAAGGGTATGAGGGGCATTATAATCTACAGTAAGTCACAGGGTGACAACATCTTCTTCCCTATGGGATCTTTAGGCCACGGACGACGCAGAAACCTGGATATTACGAACGGGGGGGCCTACGTCTATGGCCTGCATCGCTACGGTGACCTTGACAACCCGATGACCGGTAACACCAATATTTTCCGTCCTATGGCATGGAATCTTTGTAATCAATTTGGCGCAGTGTACTGGACATCCGATCAAGAACACTCTATAGATCATCCTTCGGACACCAGTCCCTACATAGCTCTTGACTTCAACTATGGCAACTACATGGTTGGCCGAGGAAAATCAACCCAGTACAGTGCTAATGGCAAAAAATGGGATGCCCTCCTCCTTCGCCTTGTCCAAACAGACTAACCCATTATCATTAATACAAAATCGCACCCGCAGCGTTACCGATACATTATCGGTGAGCCGCGGGTGCTTTTTCTTCGTTTCCATCCAATACCACCACGGACGGATACTTTTTTCTCAAACAAAGATAATAGTCATGAAAATATGTACGGTCATCATCGGTGTCAACGACACCAGGAGCATTACCGTTGAGTTTATCGTCACACACATGGAGGTGTATGGAGGTGTAGCGAGCTCTACAATCTGAAATATCCTCCGGTCTTTTTAGAACCCCGGTATTCAATATAGCCCATTTCTCCTAAGGCCTTCAAGGCTCTCCTGATAGTTGCTTCGCTTTTATTGATGAGAGGAATAATCTTTATTCGGCTGATGCCAGGATTATTCTTGATAATAGATAGAACTATATTCTCAACCTCTTTCAGCGATTTTATCGGCTCATTTATCGGCTCATTTATCGGCTCATTCTTTTGGCTCAATAAATTCGGACGCTTGAATGTCACCCTGACAACACCTCTTTCATCAGTTACCGTTGGGTGTGGAAGCCCTGCACGATCGCACTCTTCAAATATCATTGACAGACCTCCCGCTTCCTCTATTCAATAATTGCTATCTGATAAAAGTGCATAACAACATGTATCTACATCGGTTATAAGTAGACAAGCCCCTTAAGATAATATCACCGGACATCGTACCCGCCGTACATAACATATTACCATATGAGGCTGTGTCATAATTAACACCTCCTCCAGCACACCCCGGAGGAGGTGTGCCGATAATAGCCGTGGGTGAGCCGCAGGCGTAACCCGCGGTTAATCATATATGCGAATAAACAAGACATCCCGGAGAGGATGTCCCGATAGTCTATAATCCTTTATAATAAGAAATTATTGAGTTCTTCGGGACATCCTCTCCGGGATGTCTTCTATTGTGTGTAACCTTATTTTCCGCGGGTTACGCCTGCGGCTCACCCACGGCTATTATCGGGGCATTTCCTCCGGAATGCCTCCTTGGATAACACTATACATAATTTTAACACAGCTCCGTCATTTTACTCCGAATCCTCAAACGACAGTAGCAGTTTACTGGTCATACTACAATGAGCCGCGGAGCGACGGCATATTTCTGAGGCAGAGTGCCTCAGCTCTGTTACCCCAGCAGGTAGTCGACCCAGGGGGTAAGGCCTTCGCCGGTGGTGGCGGAGAGGGGGAAGAAGCGGAGGTTGGGGTTGACTTTGAGGGCGTTTTCGCGGATGCGGTCGAGGGAAGAGTCAACGTAGGGCAGGAGGTCAATCTTGTTGATGACGCAGACGTGACTACCGGCAAACATGTAGGGGTATTTGAGGGGTTTGTCATCGCCCTCGGTGACGCTGATGACGACCACGCGCTCTGTCTCGCCGAGGTCGAACATGGCGGGACACACGAGGTTGCCCACGTTTTCAATGAACAGCAGCGAGCCGGCTTCTGGGTTGAGGTCCTCTATGGCATGGCCCACACGGTGAGCGTCGAGGTGACATCCGTTAAGGGTGTTGATCTGCACGGCTTTCACGCCCTGGGCGGTGATGCGGCGTGCATCGTTATCGGTCTGCTGGTCACCTTCGATTACGGCCATGGGGCGGCGGTCGCCGATGGCACGTATGGTGGCCTCGAGGAGCGACGTCTTGCCCGAGCCGGGAGATGATACGAGGTTAAGGGCCTTTACGCGGCGACCTGCGAGGAAGCCTCGGTTGAAGGCTGCATGGCGATTGTTCTCACCCAGGATATCCTGTTCGACATTGACGGTGACTTGTCCGTCGCCGTTGTCGTGGTGGTGGTGGTGAGCGGTATGTTCGTGGTCGTGACCGTGGGAATGGTCATGAGTATGTTCGTGGGTATGGCTTCCGCAGCCGCATGTGGTACACATAGTTATATCTATATTAATAAGTTTTCTCTCTTGAAGTAGCAGAGTGGCGGGGATTGGCGGGGAACCACCCTTTGGCCACGCGTTCGCGCTGCTCGAATATCTCCTTGATGGTCCAGAAGGAGGAGAAGGCAAATACGCCGAGTACGGATGACCACAGCACGTCGGCCACGAGTATGGACCCCGCAAGGGCCGCAAGGCCAAGCAGAAGGAACCACCACCAGCAGCGTGTGCCGAAGTAATAGTAGCCCTTGACCACAACGGGGTGGAAGAGTCCTATGATCAGGAATGTGGAGGCTCCGATGACGAGGCCAAGGAGATGATATGATGCTAAGAATTCAGTCATGATATAAAAAGTATGTGCAGGAGTCTGACATCCGGTTTACCATCCTCCGGAGGCACCGCCGCCTCCGGTCATTCCACCGCCGAAGCTGCCGCCGCTGAATCCGCCGCCTCCGCCGAATCCACGCCCTCCGCCACTCGGCACTATCACCACCGGGGGCAGTTTGGGAATGTTGTAGGTCACTCCGTAGCGGTGGTGGCAGTTGTGGCACATATACATGCGCTCGCCCACGCCCTTACGCGTGACAGTGGGAGGAGTTACGGTTCGTGAGCCTACGTACTCACAAGTGCGTCCGCCGCAGCGCTCACACACAGTGTAGTTCTTGCCACGCTTTACGTAGGGTATGATGTCGGTAGTGTGACAGTTGGGGCAGAGCCACACGTCGTAGTCTATGGAGTCGATGAGTTCTTCGGTGTCCTGCGCGGGGGTGAGATACTGATTGTCGGTCTCTTCATCGAGTTTCACCATCTGTGTGCCGCAGTTGGGGCACGTGCGGGGATGATTGCGCAGGCGACGCATCTTGACAAGCACCCACAGGAGGGCAGGCACTCCCATGCCGAGGGTGAAGAAGGCTATGAAGAGGGCCACGGAGCGTATGTTGTTGAGCCTGACGTAGCGCTGTAGCTCATCCTCCCGGCGACTGGAGATGACGGTATAGGCCACCCATCCTGTCATTGCCAGGGCAAGCCCGAACGAGAGCCAGAGGTAGAAGTGCCACAGGTCTTCGCCGGAGAAGTCGACGGCCTGGAATGAGCGCGAATCGCTGGCGATGGATGAGTGAAGCTCACGGGCGGCCTCGGGGTCGGTGAGCAGCGTCACAAGGCGATTGGTGGCAGCGAGAGTGCCTCCGTCATAGTCGCCCTCGCGGAAGCGGGGAAACATATCCTCGCGCAGTATGCGTCCGGCTATTACGTCGGGCACCACGCCCTCGGCACCGTAGCCGGTGCGTATGACGGCCTTACGCTTGTCGCGCACTATGAGCATGAGCACACCGTTGTCGTTGTCCTTCTTGCCTATGCCCCACTTGCCGAAAAGCTCGGTGGCGAATCCGTCGACATCGTCGGTGTCAATATCATCGAGAGCCACAATGACGGGTTCGGCCGTTGACTCCTGCCATGCCTTGGCAAGGAGCGAGTTGAGCTGAGTGACAGCCTCGGGAGATAATACGCCGTCGGGATTGGAGACGTATTGTGTGCGGTCGGCCACATGCACGTTGGGCACAGTGGCCACAGTATGGGCCGCGTAGAGAGCCACAGCCGCCAGCGGTAGCAGCAACAGAAGCATGAGGCGCTTAATGGTCTGAGTCATCGCGTAGGGGAGTTTGTTTTTGCAGTAGGATTAATGGCCGTCATCTGACGGAGGGGGAAGCGAGACGAGAGCCACGCAGATAGTCGGCGGTGGCCATGCGGCGCTTGCCGGGCATCTGTATGGAAGTGGCTTCTATGGATCCTTCGCCACAACCGATGGTCATGATGTCGCCGGAGATTTCCACCGTGCCGGGAGAGAGATGACGATTTGAGATGCGTGCCTCGAATATCTTCATGTCGCCCAGGCGTGTAGCGGCATCGCCGGAGCCATCGTAAAGCTCGGTCCACGCGCCGGGATAGGGCGAAAGGCCGCGTATGAGGTTATAGACCCGCTCGGCAGGTTGAGTCCAGTCGATGCGACATGTGTCCTTAAATATCTTGGGAGCGGGGGTGGGTTCCTCGCCTGCGGTAAGCATATCGGCCTGAGCGACGGTGCGCAGAGTGCCGTCGAGAATAGCCTGAACGGTCTCCATAGTGAGGTCTGCGCCGAGCATCATCAGGCGATCGTGTACGCTACCCACGTTCTCGTCGGGAGCTATGGCGATGCTACGCTGGGCTATCACGTCGCCGGTGTCTATCTCATGCTTGAGGAAGAAGGTGGTGACGCCTGTTTCGGTTTCGCCATTGATTACGGCCCAATTGATGGGAGCCGCCCCACGATAACGCGGCAGCAGCGAGGCATGGAGATTGAATGTGCCCATCGGGGGCATCTGCCACACCACCTCGGGGAGCATACGGAAGGCAATGACGATAAATAGGTCGGCATCAAGCGAACGAAGCTCGGCCACAAATTCGGGGTCCTTGAGGCGTACAGGCTGCATGAGGTGCAGACCATGAGCTTCGGCATACTGCTTAACGGGCGAATGAAGCATCTTATGGCCGCGTCCGGCAGGCTTGTCAGGCATCGTCACCACACCCACTATATTGAAGCCGCCCTCATGAAGGCGGCGAAGACTCTCGACCGCGAAATCAGGCGTGCCGAGAAACACTATCTTAAGATCCTTTGCATCTATCATATCGCAAATTTAGCTCTTTTCCTCCATCTATCTCCATCTCCCCTCCCCTCATTTACCCTCCTCCACATATTTTTTGAATTTTTTTTGTGAAAAATTTGGTCAGTAAAAAAATAACCCCTACCTTTGCATCGCAATTGAGAAACGCGGCACACCAACCACCGCCCCTCACTGCAAGACATGACTCCGTAGCTCAGTTGGTAGAGCAAATGACTCTTAATCATTGGGTCGAGAGTTCGAGCCTCTCCGGGGTCACCACCAAGGAATCGCACCAAGCGGTTCCTTTTTTGTACCCCTCCCCCACACACTAATTGTGGCTAAACTTGACATACTCTCAAGAAATGCGGTTTTTACAAGTCGCTTGCTTGAAAGTGATGTGGAGATAGTTTTCTGTGATTTTCCACAAGCAAACCGATTTACTCTGCATATAATCAGTAGTATTGCTGAATATGAAGCCAACTTAATCAGCCAACGCACGTGCCAATCATTACAGGCAAAGAAGAACAGAGGCGTTAAACTCGGTATGGCTTCAAACCTTATGAGCAAATACAGTCAGGCAATAGAAAACAGTCGCAAGACCAATAAGGCTAAAGCGGAAAGCAGTCCCAATAATCGCAGGGCAATAGCACTACTCCGCACACTATTACCTCAAAATCTTTCGCTTACTGAAATGACAGCCTTACTAAACGAGCAGGGTTTTGTCGCTCCTAATGGTAGCAAATTCCAAATCACACAGGTTAAGCGACTTATTAACCGTATAAACTGATAATCCAATAGACAATAGCTTGCTATCTCAAATGATTTTACTAATTTTGCACTACGTTCAAGAGTGAGCGTACATAATTAGAATGAGCATTTGAATTATCCCTGTTATGGAATCTGGACAATTCTACAACGACACAAGGATAATGGCAAGTCGCTCATGCTTTTGTAGTGTATATATTCAAACAATATACATTATCGAAGCATGGGCTATTGTCTATTATTTGTGTCAAGCAGTCCAGAGCTTCATAACGGTAATAGTCAATAGCTTCATGCTTTTTCTTTTTGTGTTAGGTAATATTAAACTCAATTAGCTTCATTGGAGCTATGAAGCAAAAGTACAAAAAGATGAAAAAAACATTTAGAGTGTTTAGCATGATTATGTTTGTTATGCTAATGACTGTGTGCTTCTCGGCTTGCAGTAGTGATGATGACGATGACAAAAATCCATCAATCGTAGGAACATGGTATACCGAAACGACATGTGAGATCGGAACTGAGTACGAAAATATACAGTATACAGAATTGATCTTTAAGAAAGATGGAACGGTGACAGGCTACTGGAAATATACCTATAAAAACGGTAAGATAGAAATTGAAACTAACAAGGGTCGTTATGAAGTTATTAAAGATACCCTTTGCATTTGGTTGGATGGAGAAGATGATGTTTGGACTACAACGATCTCAATAAGTGGTAACAAAATGACAACTACAGAAGGGGACAGAATAGTTTGGACGAGAAAATAACGACATCTAAGACTAAAAAAGGAGCAAATGGATTAATAGTCCAAATGCTCCTTTTCCAACACTGTAATTTTCACACAATCTGGCATATATAATCATTAAAAGAATGCTTCTTTTACTAATGCAAAAGAAGTTACTTTATCTCAGGGAAGAAACTACTGGTATCACATAGTTTGTAATATGCTTTTATTTTAGATTTAATCCGTAATATATCCGGAGGAGAGGAACTAAAGATAAGTTTTATCACATAATACATTAATAGTTCTTTATGACCCTATATAGGATTGACCTCCGCTAAACATAAAATAGACTTACATATCGATTGACCCCATATTTTATCTTCCGCCCCAATAAATGGGTCTACAAAATCAAGGAATTTACAATAACGCTTCCGCCTTTGCGCGAATGTCAGGATGACATCCTGCTGCTTGCCAATTTCTACCTACGGCATTACAATAACGAATTTGGCAAAAACGTAAAGCGGTTTGATAACTCCGCACAAAAAGCGATGCGCCTACATTCGTGGCCCGGTAATATCCGTGAACTTAAACACGTTGTACGCGTCGCTGTACTGAAATCCCGTAGCGATGTCATCTCAAAAGATAATCTTGAACTTGACACACCGGCAAGCCTTGTGAAAATGAAATTTCGGTTGGATGACAGCAGCTTCGAGAAAGCAAAAATCACTGCCGCGATAGCCCATACCGGCGGCAATATGGCACAAGCCGCCAGACTACTCGGCATCACAGAGAAAACACTCCTGATCAAAAGGAAAAAGCATGGACTGAAATAATGTACCACTTTCTGAGAGGGATGTTTTCAGATTGATGGTATATTGAGCCTTACGAAGGTAAATGCGGGTTGTTAAATTGCAGTATCACTGTAATTTAACAACTTTTGGACTAAGCACATATAATTATAACCAAAAACATATACGTAAGTCGCAAAAAACACTGTCGATTTTAACTTCCGAACGACTAAACTAATAGTATTAGCGTTGTTCTCCTTAGAATGACAATTGTTATTGTTCGTTAATATTTTCGGCATCAATTTCAATATCTCTACGTATGAGGATGTTAGTATGGGAAAAGTTGTTTTGGTCTAACAGTCGTATTCCCTCATCATAGGCAACTTTTTTACCCAATGTATCTTTAATTGACACTATGATTGTAACTGGGACTGAAACCACTTCACCTGTTTCATTCAGATGTGCGGTAAGTTCATCCTTTGCCGCATCTCGAGTAAAACCCTTTATGCGGAGGACCCATTCGGTTTTTCCTTTCATCTTAGCCTTAATTGCAGGCTTAAGAGTTGAAAGATCAACTTGATATTTCTTAACCGGTTGATATTTATTTTTGGCAATAATAAGGTTTCTCTCCTTTAAAAATATTGACTGTTGTCTTGTAGAATAAGCACTCGGCGTTAAAATGTTTTGAGTGGAGTGAACCCTTGTCTCATTACGATATACTGGCGATACACCTGGGGCACCGACAGTCACATATTCAATAGAGTCTATAGGTTCTAAACTAACCTCAATATCGTTTTGACAATACTCGTTTCCCTCGCTCCCTCGAAGAATCGGATTGGATACGATGGTTACGGTTACAACTCCATAAAAATTACCGTTATTATCAACAAGCGAAGATGGGTAAGGGAAACCGATAATCTGATAATCCACGCCACTTGTAGGAGATATCTCAGGTTGCCAGACCATTGTGAACTCATCTTCATTGTTATATAGCATTTGATCTATATGAGAGGGAATACCAAATCCATATGCCCAATTGATGCTCTTATCTGCTTTTGTAAGAACAGAGGGATATTGAGAATTATGAATAATCAGAGCCTTGATTAATGTAGAATTGAATTTGCCGCCGATGCGATGTGCCAAATGTGCAGCAAGAGCCGTAACTCGAGGAGTAGCAAAACTGGTTCCTTTCTCTCGAGAAGTAAGGCCTGGAGCGGTTACAACATTTATTCCTGTGACAGAATTACCTCCATAATGAACGACATCTGGCTTTTGAAGATATTCAGGACCTGGGCCTATTCTGGAAAAAGGAGAATGGGATCCCTGTGGGAGATCTTTTTCTTCTTCACCATTTTGGCATACAGAACCTACGGTTATACAACGAACAGATTCTGCCCCTTGACTAATTCTTTTATTCGGATCTTTTGTATTCCCGGCAGATTTACAAAACAAGACATCGTATGTGCTTTGAATATCATCCAGTGCAATAGCAAATTCCGAAAAGATTTCATCAGACACTTCAGTTGAAGATCCTTGCGAGATATTCCAAATCTTAATATCGGGGTGACGTTCAATAGAATCGCGAATATAGATTATCAATTCTTCCTCGGAAACTCTGGCATTATCAGGATTAGTGTTGATGATACAATTGGCGAACATTGATGGACCACATCCTGTTAATGATTCGTTTTCCAGCTGATCTCCATACAAAGCAACACTTGCAACCATAGTGCCATGATTACGGTCGATGTCTAATTCTACGAGACCGGCTGCATTATGCTCATCCCCTATTTGCCATGGAGATAATTGTGGCAAGTTTGCTACTCCAGAATCCAATATTCCGATTTTAGGATAACTTTCATTTTGATTTGGCGAGGCGACATCTATATCCACAGCCCAAGGTTCGGGAGCTGCCGTAATTTCATAATATGGCATCTCCTTTACGTATATAACGCTATCCATCGTAGCGATGTGCTCCAACTGGTTCTCGTCTATACCTTCGACTTTATATAAGAATAAATCGGGAGCATAATTCAATTTAATAACTTCAATGCCACAAATTTCGCATTCTTTTACAAAACGCCGCTCGGCCAATTGATTATATTTATCTGATTTATAGTCTATCAATCGTATTTTGACTGTTTTGCCGGCAAGTTCATTAGCATTGAATTCCGGATGGAAAATATCAAGTGATTGGACCGCAGCCGCTCCAATAGTTTTTTCTTTGGATGCTCTATGATATCTAATTTCAGAAATGGATTCTTTTATTGTGTCTAAGTCATCTAATGTGTCTATTTTTACAAAAAGTTCGCCTAAACCGGCAACTCCAATTATATTGGAACGCTGTTTTGTACGAAAAATGGACTTGACATTAGGTCGATGTGATTTTGCTGTAGCATCCTCATTTAGTGTAGCTACTAATAAAACAGGCAGATCATTCCCTTCCTCCCTACGTTTATGGAATACTTGATCAAGAGATTTCAAAGTTTGGCTTATCATAGCCGTATTTTTTCGGATGGCTTCAGGTGTAGCCCATTTTGGATAACCACCACCGCTACCCTCCTTCTTGAACCAATCTTGACTTCCGCGAGTTTTGACTATTTGTATGGGGCGTGTTTTATCCATTATCATCGGGTTTTAAATAGTTTTTGATTTGTCGTAAACTAATACCGGTTAGTTTATTTATATGACGTTGAGCCACTCCTTTATTATTAAGGAATCTAATAAATTCTTTTTCTGACTTTTCTTCATCTAAAAGTTCAAACGTTCCAAGCAACAGTTGTACAATGTCTAATTGAGATTGATTTTCAAGGACGCATTTAATCTTGGCCCGTTCAAATAAAGTTTTAAGATCAGATGGAGAAAGTCCAATAAAAAGATTTAATAAGGTGTCGTATTTTATCGTAGCACCGCCAAAATCAAAGGTATAAGGACTTGATAAATTCTGAATTAGTTCCTTTAAAGCGTCTTTTGTAGGGAGCGAAACTTCAACTTTCTGAATGAACCTTCGCCAGACAGCACGGTCCAATAGTTCAGGGTGATTGGTTGCAGCCATTAACACACAATGCTTGGGCATGAAATCAATATTTTGAAGCAAACTATTAATTACACGCTTAAGTTCCCCTATTTCTCTTTGATCATCCCTGGCTTTAGCTATTGCGTCAAATTCGTCCAAGAAAAGTATACATGGGAAATCTCTTACATACTCAAATATTTTACGAATGTTTTTAGCTGTGCTTCCCAATAATGACGAAACCAGTCCATCCAATTTAGCCACTACCAACGGGAGATTAGTTTGTGCACTAATATAATGAGCCAATGTTGTTTTGCCACACCCCGGACGACCATACAAAAGAAGAGTTTTGGCAACATCCAATCCATTTAGTTCAAGACGTTGACTGTTTTCAATTATCTTAATGAATTCGTCTATTTGTGTTTTTACAAATGGATCCAAAACCAATGTATGAGACAATGTGTTTGGAGGGAATACCTCAACCATCTGAAGCCGGCTATCAGAATCAAGCGGAGCAGTACGCACGGCATCAGCGACAACACCAGTTGTATTGTTCTCCAATTTCTTTCGGATTGCTTTTGCCATGACACACTCGCCCTCCTGATCCAATCTATCAGCCAAGCGATTTGAGTAACTGACAATCTTTCGTTTATCGCTTGCCAGTCCTCCTTCTATTATGCGGAGTATTTCTGTGCTTACCATAATTATACTGCAAAAGTACGACAAATATATGTCATAACCAAATAAAGTGTTCCCAAATTTGATATTACCTTCAATTTCTGACCACTTTGCGTTCTCAAATCTGATAAAAACGTTCCCAAATTGATTTAATACGGAATTATCCCATAATAAGTGAAGATTATTTTCAGCCACATATTTTCTAGATATATCCATAGTTGAAAAGATCAAATTGACTTAATCCAATAAAGAAATCTCCAATGAAAAACGCTCATCGACTAAAGAATTATTAATAGAATCAATACAAGCGAACCAATCATTCGCGCACCGAAAAAACTTAATCATATCGTTCTATATGATAACATTCCAGCTTGTAAAGGAAGACTGAAGAAATACACGACAGATATAATGAATTAAATTATTTAGACCTACATTGAATGCTTTTAACTATCCCACACCTGCGAACTCCAACGGAAATTATTACCTTTGCAATAGAGTTCTTGCAGCGGCAAGGCAACAGATTATTGAAAATCGCAGAAGCAGAGAGGTGTCCCAAGAGGGTACGTTCTGCATTTTGATTAAGATAAACGCATTGAGTCCCAGTGGGTTGGCAAAATATTCACAGCCTCTCCGGGGTCACAGATTAGGAATCGCACTAAGCGGTTCCTTTTTTTGTGTCCATACCATAGTGGGAATAAAGTTGGATTCACTTTGAGGAGTTGGGGATGTATAGTACTTTTGCAGAAGCAATTCTTTTTGCAGGAGCAATAACGTGCTATGAGATTTAATGATATGATTTTCAATATAGGAGCGCGCATGGCGGCTTATGCTCCTTACGGCGCTTTTTCCGTGGCCATGAGGGTGTTTATTTTAATCTGTCTGCTGCTGTGCGGCATGGAGGCGGCGGCGACGAGTGGCACGGATGTTGATTCGCTGCGTAGTAGTGCAGTGGGAGCGCCTGTAGTGGTGGAGGGTGACACACTGTTTGTGCTCTACGCAGGACACGGCAGCTATTCGGCCACAGATCGTGCGGGGAGGATAGCAAGAACGCTGGTGGAACTTGGCGAGACGGCCGATGTGGTGGCCGACTCTCTGAAAGTAACCGATAATGGGGAATTTACGGAAATACTCCACTGTAGGCGTCTGATAATATCCCTGTCGGACGATGACGCCATGTACGAGGCCACCACACGCCGCGAACTTGCGGCACGTCTCACACCCATAATCGCGGATAAGCTTGACGACCTGCAACGCGGCAAGACGCTTCTTGAAGTGGCCACCCGCGTGATGCTGTTCGCCCTGGTACTGATCATGCAGTACTCGTTCTTCCGGCTAATCAATTATCTTTTCCGCCGTCTCAGACGACAGATAGTGCGTTTCAAGCAGCGGCGCCTGCGTCCGGTGGTAATACGCGACTATGAGCTGCTCAACGTGCGCCAGCTTGGACGGGTGCTGATACTGCTCAACAATGTGGCGCGCTATGCCGTACTGTTGCTGTTGCTCATACTTACGGTGCCCATGCTGTTTGCCATCTTCCCGCAGACGGAGGCTCTGGCATGGACCATACTTCACTATATTCTTGACCCAGTGAAGATGGTGGGGCGTTCGATTCTCGACTATATCCCCAATCTATTCATCATCATTGTAATATGGACCTTCGTGCGTTACCTCATCAAGGGGCTTCACTACATAGCCTCCGAGGTGGAGAACGAGAAGTTGAAGATACACGGATTTTACCCCGACTGGGCACAGACTACATTCAATATAGTCCGCTTCCTGCTCTATGCCTTTATGGTAGCTATAATATATCCATACCTGCCGGGAGCCCACTCGGGAGTATTTCAGGGGATATCAGTGTTCGTGGGTCTCATCATTTCACTGGGCTCCAGCGCGGTGATAGGTAATATTATTTCAGGACTGGTTATCACCTACATGCGGCCCTTCAAGGTGGGGGACCGCATTAAACTCAACGAAACTACGGGCAATGTCATCGAGAAGACCCCGTTTGTCACTCGTCTGCGCACACCCAAAAATGAGGTAGTAACCATACCCAACTCTTTCATCATGTCGTCGCACACGATTAACTACAGCGAATCGGCGCGCAGATACGGACTCATAATCCACACCCTCGTCACGGTAGGTTACGAGGTGCCATGGCGCCAGGTTCATCAACTGCTCATCGATGCGGCACGACTCACTCCCGGAGTGCTTGAGCATCCTCAGCCATTTGTGCTCGAGACGGAACTGCATGACTACTACACATGCTATCAGATAAACGCTTATATACATGACGTAGACCGCCAGCCAGATATCATATCAGACCTCATGGAGCGTATACAGGACATCTTCGCCGAAGCCGGTATAGAGCTCGTATCGCCCCACTATATATCGGCCCGCGACGGAAATGCCTCTACTGTGCCGCCCAAGCCCGACAAATAATCGTATAGGACCGTTATAAATCTTATCCGGCGGATTGCTGCTCGGCCTTCTTTTTGGCCAGGAAGTCGTTGATGCCGCAGAGGTGCTCGCGCACACGTCCGCCACCAAACTCATAGACCTTGGTCACGAGTCCGTCAAGGAAGTCACGGTCGTGACTCACCACTATGAGCGTACCATCGAAGTCACGTAAAGCTTGCTTGAGTATATCCTTGGTCTTGAGGTCAAGATGATTGGTAGGCTCGTCGAGGATAAGCAAGTTGATAGGTTCGAGAAGAAGTTTTATCATACACAGACGCACTCGTTCGCCGCCGGACAGTACCTTGACTTTCTTCTGATTCTCCTCGCCGCCAAACATGAAGGCTCCCAAGAGGTCACGAATCTTAAGTCGTACATCGCCAACTGCTATATCATCGATGGTCTGAAACACGGTGAGGTTCTCATCAAGAAGCGACGCACTGTTCTGGGCGAAATATCCTATGCGCACATTGTGACCAAGCGTGAGAGCGCCATCGTGGGTTATCTCCTTCATGATGGCCTTGACCATCGTGGACTTACCCTCACCGTTACGTCCGGCAAAGGCCACCTTATCGCCCCTCTCTATCATAAACGACGCGCCCTCGAATACAGTCTTGCCATCGTAGCTCTTTCCCACGCCCTCGGCAATGACAGGATAACTGCCACTGCGCGGACAGGGAGGAAATTTAAGCCGCAGCGCTGAAGTATCCTCTTCGTCAACTTCCACAATCTCCAGTTTCTCAAGCCACTTCACCTTACTCTGCACCTGGAAAGTTTTGGAATATGTGCCCTTGAAACGTTCGATAAACTCGCGTGCCTCGGCTATCTGCTTCTGTTGGTCGTCATACTGCTTCTGCTGTTGCTGACGACGCTCCTTGCGCAATTCCAGATAGTGGCTGTAAGTAGCCTTATAGTCATAGATGCGTCCCAGAGTCACCTCTATGGTGCGGGTAGTGATATTATCAATAAACCGGCGGTCATGACTGATGACCACTACGGCCATGGGACTGTTCATGATAAACTCCTCGAGCCATCCTATCGACTCAATATCAAGGTGATTGGTAGGCTCGTCAAGCAATAGTACGTCGGGATTCTTCAGCAGCAGTTTAGCCAGTTCTATACGCATGCGCCATCCTCCCGAAAACTCGCTCGTGGGCCTGTTGAAGTCCGAACGTTTGAATCCCAGACCGAGCAGAGCCTTCTCCACATCCTCCTCAAAGTGAGTCATGTCTATGGCATAAAACTTCTCGCTGGCTGTGGCCACACGCTCTATGAGCGCCATATAATCGTCGCTCTCATAGTCGGTACGGGTAGCCAGTTCCTCATTCATGGCCTCAATTTCGGCCTCCATCTCGTGGAGATGGGCAAAAGCTTGCGACGCCTCCTCAAACACAGTGCGTCCATCTTCGGTCATAAGGTGCTGAGGCAGATAACATACAGTACAGTCGCGGGGCACCGACACTGACCCACGCGTGGCCGCGCGTTCACCCGCCAATATCTTAAGCAAGGTGCTCTTACCGGCGCCGTTCTTACCCATGAGGGCTATGCGGTCCTTAGGGTTTATCACAAACGAAACGTCCTTAAACAGAGTAGTGCCGCCGAATTCTACGGTCAGACCGTCAACTGATACCATATATCTTAATATATTTGTAGGAGGATGGGATGATTAAACTTCAGGTCGCAAAGGTACGAAATAATCTGTTTGCGGATGTGCCATAATATTCATAGCTTTGCATTACTCAAGTCTCAAGATTACGTATGATAAAGACCATTTACCTCGCAGGAGGATGTTTCTGGGGCACCCAACGCCTCCTCTCGCTCGTGCCGGGCGTGACAGATACCGTCACCGGCTACGCCAACAGCATAATACCTGACCCGACTTACAAACAAGTCTGCACCGGTGCTACCGAAGCTGCCGAGACCGTGAAAGTGACCTACGACGACACCCGTGTGGGGCTTACCGACCTTCTTCAGCTCTACTTCAAGAGCATAGACCCCCTGTCGGTAAACCGTCAGGGCAATGACGAAGGCACTCAATACCGCACCGGCATCTACTATACCGATCCCGCAGACCTGCCGGTGATAGAGGCCGACGTAGCTACCCTGCAGCGCCGCCACAAGCAGCCCCTGGCCATAGAGGTAGCTCCCCTGCGCAACTTCTATCCCGCCGAGGATTATCATCAGGACTATCTCGCCAACAATCCCGGAGGCTACTGCCACGTCAATCCCGCCCTCTTCGACGAGGCCCGCGCCCTCACACCCCGCGCGGCAAAGGCATCATCAAGCTCTAAGGTTGACCGTGAGGAACTGCGCTCACGCCTAACACCGCTGCAATGGGAAGTGACGCAAAATTGCGCCACGGAGCGCCCGTTTGTCAACGAATATGACCACGAATTCCGCCCCGGTATCTATGTTGACATCACCGATGGCACACCACTTTTTCTCTCTACCGCCAAATACGACTCCGGATGCGGATGGCCCGCATTCTCACGCCCCATCACACAGCAACTGATTGACGAGAATATCGATACCTCCTACGGACGTGTGCGCACTGAAGTACGCTCTTCATCTTCCGGTGCTCATCTTGGCCACGTATTCCCCGATGGCCCTGCCGAGACAGGCGGTCTGCGCTACTGCATCAACTCCGCTGCCCTCCGCTTCGTTCCCCTCGAAGAGATGGCCTCAGCCGGATACTCCGACCTCATCCCCCTGGTCGAATCACAACTCCGCCCTTAGAGAGTGTTTGAATTTAAAAACACCCCCTCCTCACCAATAAGAGAAGGGGGTGTTTAAACAATACGAAAGTCCGGAGTGTCTATATAGTAAGGAAATAAATGAACGAACGATATGGAACAGAACGACAGCAAAGCGGTTGCACAGCAGTTTGAAGACAAGGTGCGCCGCGACCTCACAGAGTTTCTTCAGAAGCGCGAAGCGCTTGACAAGCATGTGCCCGAATGTCCCGACGTGGAGGAAAAATGGGGCGAGATAGCCCGCGCCTACATGCCCGACGGTGCCAGAGAGTTTAAGGACTACCCCGTAGTGTCACTCGGATGGGTGATGCTAATAGGCATGGCCATGGCCTACTATTGGGATACTGATTGGACGAAGCATTCCGCCCGAAAGGACTACTACGAACTGCTACGCAACATGCGCGGCTACGATAATATGGACGGAGCCGTAGTAGAGGATGTGCTCGGCTACCGCGACGAAGCCGCAGAGAAGATTACCGCTCTCGTGGCAGAATCTGCCTCGCGCGTATTCTCACTGCTCAATCACGAACACGTCGAACCCGGCACCGAAGCGGCCCTCGGATGCTACATTGCCGCGCTCCATCAGCTCTATCTTGCCGGCATGGCCATGGAACTCAACGCTCTTGGCTATCACATGACTGCCCTGCAGGGTTGAGATTACTTATTAAGCTTCTTCACAAGATCGTGAATCACGGGGGCGAAGTGGATATACTCAAGTGTATGCACCTTCGCCTCCACATCTTCGGCCGTATCACCGGGATGCACATTAGTCGTGGCCTGATAGATAATGTCGCCACCATCACACACCTCGCTTACATAGTGTATGGTGATACCCGTCTCTATCTCTCCGGCAGCCACTACAGCCTCATGAACATGATGGCCATACATACCCTTGCCGCCATATTTAGGCAGTAGCGAGGGGTGAATATTGATTATGCGGCGGTCATAGGCACGCAACATGAAGTCGGGAATCATAAGCATGAATCCGGCCAATACGATGAGGTCAACGCCGGCATTGTCCAGCATGGGCAGCATGACTTCAGGATTGTTAAACACACTGCGGTTAACCACCACACAGGGCACCCCCAGACGGAAAGCACGCCCTATGACGGCTACATCTGGATGGTTGCACACCACAAGAGCCACCTCGGCCCCACGGTCTTCCGCCTGAAAATACTTTATAATAGCCTCGGCATTCGAACCGTTACCCGAGGCGAAGATAGCTATCTTGCTCATGATATTGACTTCCTTATGAGATTTGAGAACGTGATGAAATGCAAAGGTAACCCCTTTTTGCGAAAAGTTGTGTAATTTTGCGCCCTGATTTGTACAAACTGCACTTTTCATCCTCTGCCGAATGACTACCGTCAATTCTACCACTAAAGGCTCCTCTGCCCCCGACGAGAAGTTGTGGAACAAGGAGTACCTCAAGGTGATGACCAGCAATTTCCTGCTCTTCTTTGCCTTCTATCTCCTCACTCCCCTACTGCCTATATATCTTGACAGCCAGTTTCAGGCCGACAAAGACATCATCGGCCTCGTGCTATCGGGCTATGTCGTAGCCACGCTACTTGTGCGCCCGTTCAGCGGCTATATGGTCGACTGCTTCAACCGCAAGAAAGTACTTATGCTATGCTTTCTTGCCTTCTTCGTATGCTTTGCCGGATATATTGGTGCATCCACTCTGCTCATGTTCGCCATCGTGCGTACCATCCACGGCATACCGTTCGGAGCCACCACTGTGGCTAACAGTACCGTAGCCATAGACGTCCTCCCCTCCTCGCGACGCAATGAAGGCATAGGCTACTACGGACTAAGCAACAATCTCGCCATGGCTACCGCCCCCTCGGCAGGCATATACATATATAATGCCACCTCCGACTTCACACTCCTATTCTGGATATCGCTCGTGCTGGCCATGCTTGGATTCTTCACCACTACCAGGGTGTCACTGCCACTACGCGACATCCGGCAGGGACGACCTTCGATGAGCCTCGACCACTTTTTCCTGTCGCGTGCATGGCTGCTTGCCATAAATATCTCACTCTTCGGACTCTGCTGGGGAGTCATGGGCAACTACGTAGCCATCTATGGTCAGGAGATGCTGGGTATCACCGATGGTACCGGACTATTCTTCATGATACTCTCAGCCGGACTGGTAATGTCGCGCCTCTACGGCTCCAAGGCTCTGCGTCAGGGACTACTCACACAAAACTGTCTTCGCGGCGTTTTCATATCCTTTGCCGGCTATACACTCTTTGCTACCGCCCTCGGCGAATGGACATACTACCTCTCGGCACTCCTTATAGGCCTCGGCAACGGACAGATGTATCCGGCATTCCTCAACATGTTCGTAAGCATGGCCCGCCACGATCAGCGCGGCACGGCCAACTCCTCAATACTTATATCTTGGGATATCGGCATGGGCATGGGTATGCTCCTCGGAGGATTTCTCGTGCAGTACATCAGTTACTCCGCTGCGTTCTGGACCACAGCCGCCATGCAGGGCACGGGTGCAGTACTGTTTCTACTGGCCACGCGCCATTTCTTTCTGCGCCGACGCCTTGTCTGACAATGAGGCAGGCTCTTATTATTAAAATAGAGTTCTGAGCACGTCAAGCGACTTAAGCGACGATATGCCCGGATAATGCATACCGAAATATTCCAGCGCCACATCAAGCATGCGGTTGCGTTGCGTATGATTAAGTCCGAGACAACGCATGGCACGGTAGCTCACCCTATCCATCAGGGCCACTACCCTACTCTCATCGGGAGATAAATAATGTGTATGCAACGGCGGTGATACGCGAAACACTCCGTCAGCCATATCGAAATAGCGACCCTCGCGCCACGTTGATACATCAGGCGCCACACCGGCCACTACGGCCAGACGGTAGAGAAACCACAGATGAAAGTCTACGGCCACACGGGTCGCCATGCCATCAAACAGCACGATAGACCTCGCCACATATTCATACATAGCCCGGTCAGGTTGACCCTCACGCAACACCCCACTGACCACCTCAGCAAGAAAATGCGCCACAGCACCCTTCATCGGATTGCCGCGTAGACCCGACAGAGCCGTCAGCGGACGCAGATCATGAAAATTGTATACCGACCGACCGGGACGCACATCCACCTCACACTCCCCTATCGACAGCGGCATCGTCAGAGCCCTCACACGCACCGCTCCACGGCTGCGCCCCTCGGGCACAAGCAGCGACACGGCACCACGCTCAAGAGAGTAGGCCGATAATATCGCATGCCGGTCACTATACCGCGTAGTGCGCAGACATATCACATGAAGGGTCTCTGACATACTTTTTTCAAAAGGGGGTGAAAGATGATTATTACCCCCAAAATTACCACTACAGACGCAAAAATCACCCCGCGACACCCCAAAAAATGCTCTCTTGCACAAAAAATCGACTCTTTTTCAATAAAAATTTGTGGGATTAAAAAAAACTGCCTATATTTGCACTCGCTTTTGCGGGACAACACTCGTAGAGCACTAATCAATCCGTTGGCCCATTCGTCTATCGGCTAGGACGCAAGATTTTCATTCTTGAAAGAGGAGTTCGATTCTCCTATGGGCTACTAATTTACAACGTAACTCAAAGCATCAGCAACCAAAAATTATGGCAAACCATAAATCGTCGCTTAAAAGAATTCGTCAAACCGAATCACGCCGTCTGCGCAACCGCTACTACGCCAAAACCGCACGCAACGCTGTGCGCAACATCCGCAAGATGACCAACAAGGCAGAAGCTGAAGCAGCACTGGTGAAAGTGACCGCTATGCTCGACCGTTTGGCAGCCAAGAAGACCATCTCTAAGAACAAGGCTTCAAACCTCAAGAGCAAGCTCGCTCATCACGTTAACAAACTTGCAGCCTAATTAGTCAGCTGCATCACGGCGCCCAACTCTCTTCGGAGCTGACGCCCAAGATGGCCCATTCGTCTATCGGCTAGGACGCAAGATTTTCATTCTTGAAAGAGGAGTTCGATTCTCCTATGGGCTACCAATCACAGACCCGACCTTCATAGGCCGGGTTATTTTTTTGTGCATCAGAAAGTCATCCCTGCTGTGTGAGTCGCGGAGCGACGGTGTTGTGTATAACCGTGGATGACCGCAGGGAGTCCACAGATAAGATGCCCCAGTATAATGAGTCGCGGAGCGACGGCGTTGTCGGTTAATCTTGTAGTAGACCATACCACAACACCGTCGCTCCGCGACTCATTGTTTTAGGTATGTCGGGGATCCGTGGATTCGCTGCGGTCATCCACGGTTATACACCACATCGTGCCTCCGGCACTTACACAGCCTGTTTTATACTACTGACGAGTTGTTTATTATGCTCCACTATCTTTCGCCTTGCTGACGGTAACGAGCCATACGCCGGAGAATATCAGCGCTATGGCAAGAGCTTTGGCGGGTGTAAAGTGATCAAGCCCAAGAACTACTCCCGTTATAGTAGCTACGATAGGTTGCACGTAATTATACATTCCTACGACCGTAGGGCGTAACTGCTTTTGACCTATCATAATGCAGATATATGCCAGGAAAGTGCCGCACACAACCACGTAGGCTATGCCACTCCATTCGACCATGGATATCACACTCCAGTCTGTGGCTGACAACCAATTGATACTACCGGGCAGAGCCACCACCGAGGCCGAAAGAAACATCCATTTCATCAGAGTCACCAGACTATACTTGCGTATAAAGTTGCGGTAGAGAGTCAGATACAGCGCATAGCTGAGTTGCGCGCAGAGAACTATCACATCGCCCAAGGCCGAATTCGTGCCTCCGCCCGAGATGCCTCCCCCATTGCCCGCTATAAGTATTATGGCTCCCGCCGCTCCAAGCGCTATACCGCCGGCCTTCTTAAGGGTGATCGGTTCGCGCAGAAACAGCCACGCGAGCAACATGACCCACATAGGCATAGTAGTGGTCACCAGCGAAGCCTCGCCGGGCGATGTCATACTCACTCCAAGTATAAAGCACCCCTGATTAAACAACACCCCCAGCATGCCCGCCCCAAACAGACGCATGACGTCACTCACAGGTACATGCTCGCGCGGAAGGAACAGCGAAGCAATCCAGAACAACATAGCCGCACCGGCTACTCTGAAGTCTACCATCACTATCGGGGCCACTACCGCCGATGCAAAAACAATCTTAGCTACGGGCGACATCAGTCCCCACATGACATTGGCTCCCAACATCGCCAGATGCCCTCTTATCTTATTCTGAATCATTATCAATAGATTCCTTTGTGAACCTGATACTTACATATACATGTCGACAACGTGTATCTCCACACGTAAATTTCCACACCGCAAAAGTACTCATAATATTACGGTCACACGTTCATGACCAAGCAGATTTTGTATTATATTTGGGCTCCGAACAAAACGCAAAACCTACTTATGATAAAAGAAATCGAAGAATACAACCGTAGATTTGTAGAAAACGGTGAATACGAGCGATTTGCTACAAGCAAATACCCCGACAAGAAAATAGCCATCGTCACCTGCATGGACACCCGTCTCATAGAGCTGCTCCCGGCGGCCCTCGGCTTCCGCAACGGCGATGTGAAGATAATCAAGAATGCCGGAGCCACGATAACGAACCCCTTTGATTCTACCATGCGCTCCATCCTTGTAGCCGTATACGAACTTGGGGTTACGGAAATAATGGTCATCGGCCACACGGGATGCGGCGTTCAGGGTATGGACGCCGACGAAATGCTGGAGCAGATGAAGGAGCGCGGCGTGAGCGAAGAGCACATCAATCTGATGATGCACTGCGGCATTAACCTCAAGGAGTGGCTTCATGGATTTGAAGACACCGATGCTGCCGTAATAGAGACTGTCGACCTCATCGCCCGTCATCCGCTTATGCCTCCCGAAGGCATCAGTGTACGCGGCTTCGTCATGGACAGCTACACCGGAGAACTCCGCCCCATCATAACCGATTAATACTCCGGCTCATAAGAAGAGTCATCCCCCCCTCCCCCCCTTCATG
>JAAVDH010000045.1 GCA_014801865.1 Bacteroides sp.
CAGGTAGTCTTGAACAACATGACTTGAACCGTTATAGAATACCCAATCCGGAGCTTCCCGATGTGGAAGGGCCTGATAGCGAAATTGATGTCACGGAAAAAACTCGTCATTATATGCCGTTGGTGATTGGGCTGTCTGTCAATAAGTCGCTTACCTCTCGTTGGAGCGTAGAAACAGGCTTACGTTATACATTCCTGCGGTCTGACTTCCTTTCTCAAAGCAAAGTAATGAACAAGGAAACAATCCAACGCATACATTATATTGGAGTTCCGTTGAAGCTTAACTATCGCATAATCACCTATAATGGTTTCTCGCTGTACGGACAGGGAGGCGGCGCACTTGATATTCCTGTCCATGGGAATCAGTCGATATTAGAGTATTTGCAACAATTTGACAACTCAACCAAAACCACAATCAATATCCATGCGCCATTGCAATGGTCGGTAGAGGGTGGATTAGGCATACAGTATCATTTTACGCCATCGTTCTGCATATACGCCGAGCCTTCTCTTAAATACTATTTCAATCCCGGCTCCGACATCAAGACGATACGGCAGGATAAACCATTTGAGTTTACCATACCGATAGGTCTGAGGTTGACTTGGTAATTTTATAAAAGTTATAGTGCCTTATGCAGTTTTTGGGGTATAGTTTCATCTATA
The DNA here is from genome assembly GCA_014801865.1 of Bacteroides sp. Taxonomy (GTDB): domain Bacteria; phylum Bacteroidota; class Bacteroidia; order Bacteroidales; family Muribaculaceae; genus Paramuribaculum. Next base: position 663 of record JAAVDH010000045.1, read on the forward strand.
AGGTGAAATTATCAGACCCAAGGACGTGTATAAGGTAACAGACTATATTCGGAATGGTGTACTATTTGTTCGCAACACCATATTTCCCGGCAACAAGAAACTTGCCCGGTTGATGATTTACGCTACCATAGCTTTATACACAAGGCTTTCTCTCGGAAATCAAGGCATTCGCAGATATGGTGGAACATTCAGGTGAAAATCTGTCGCCATTGTCAAGTATGCGAAGCACATATAAATTGCTAACATCATTAAAACCACAACCTATATGAAGAAAATTATCAACACTATCGTATGTTGTTTGACATTACTGATATTCGTTTCATGCGTAAATGATATTTATGCGACAGAGCCGCCTTCACAATCAGTCGTATCGGTATCCGGTACTCTACCTGTCATATACATAGATACCGAAAACCATCAGCCAATTATATCTAAAGAAGAATATCTCAATGCCACATATTGGCTTGATCCGATGAATGCAGAAGGCATTGAAGCTCTTGGGACCAAGGATGAACCTCTACCTCTACAAATTCGAGGCAGAGGTCACTCTTCATGGAAAGGAGCAAAGAAACCATATAAAATTAAACTTGGACAAAAGACCTCAATAATGGGTATGCCTAAAAACAAACACTGGGCATTGCTGAAGCCTACCGAAAACACCATAGCCGGGTTACAACTCGGCCATATTATGAATATGGCGTGGACTCCGAGTTTCCGACCGGTGGAGGTCGTTCTAAACGGAGATTATATTGGTCTTTATTTTCTTACTGAAACCATTCGAATTGATGAAAACCGAGTAAACATCTACAAGCAACAGGATCAGGAAACTAACCCTGATTTGATAAGCGGAGGCTGGCTTGTAGAAGTTGACAATTATCGTGACGAATGTCAGATAACAATTCCTGAAAATAGCAAATGGAATCTTACTCTCCGCTATCATTTTCCTGAAAACCTGTCAAATCCTCAGTTGCAATGGCTTACAAACGAGTTCAAGGCTATAAACGCAGCAATATATTCCAAGGACAAGACTTCGACCGATTGGGAGGGATATATTGATATTGAAAGTATGGCACGTTTCTTCATATTGCAGGAAGTGATGGACAATCCGGACGGTTTTCACGGCAGTTTCTATCTTCATAAAGATATGGGTGACAATTCCAAATGGATTGTAGGCCCGATTTGGGATCTTGTATGCTACAACAGGGAGAAAACGGACTATACCTTCAAAATGAAAGTCCACTATGGCATTACTCCCCATTGGATTGGAGAGATAATACAATATGATAGTTTCTGCCAATCGGTAAAATCGGTTTGGGACAATATTTATCCTGATAGACTTTCTGAAATATACGACTATATAGATGAAACTGTCTTACCTCTTGCCGAGGCTTGGGAAAAAGATTGCGAAAGATGGAGTGAAGATCCGACACAGACAGCACAACTCAGGGCGGACAGAATAAAGAACGCTTTAGGGCGGAATATCGAGTGGTTCAACTATCATCTACCCGTCAGCAAAGATGCCTCAATTTTATCTATTCAGGGAGCCGCAACCGTAACGCCGATAAAGGTATTCACTCTGCACGGCATCTATCTCGGAGAGTATAAAAACGTGACAGACGCTATTCACAATCTGAAAAAAGGAATCTATATCATCAACCATAAAAAAGTAATAATCAAGTAATATGAAACATATACTCCTTCAATTCATAGCTATAATATTGGTCTCCATTGCATTGAATTCCTGTTTAAGCATGGAGGATGTAGCCTTTCAAAATCCATATATCTCCCGTCTCGGAAATACTGGTTGCCTGTCACATTGGGATACTGACAACGCTGAAAGTCGGAGTGAAGTCACTAAAGGCTCGTTTGAGATGTTTTTTGAGGAACAGGTTGCCAAATGCAAATTCTCATCGCTTGATTATCCTTGTGATTACAAGCAAGTGAATGTCAAAATCACATATAACAATAGGACAATGACGATAATTGAATATCCCTCATCAGATACAGCCGATTGTCGTTGCGAGATAGACGCATCTTTTACCATTGAAAATATACCTCAAAATGAATTTATTTTGAAAATTTATCATGGCAACACAAAAGGCAATCTTGATAATGAGACTCCAAGATTTGAAGGGGTTGTAAATAAAACTGATGGCAAAATAATTATACCATACTAATAAATCTGAACCTGTAGTACAATATTAAATACTTCCACCAATACAACCCTCGGCAAATATGTCGGGGGTTATTGGCTAAATAACAATAATATTCAAAACATTAGCAATGAACAGTGTACTCATTGTAGATGCCTCCGACTTCGATAGTCGGCTGATGTCCGAAATCGGGATGGGCATGGAGCAGATAGCACGCGAAATCTACGAGCACAGATCTCGGACTCAAATGCCCATCATCGTGATTGAAGCCGGAGCGCACCTCACATCGGAAAGCATGACCCCAAGTCCGACCGCAGCGAAACCTACAACCGAATTAAGGGCTACTTCAAAAACGCCTACGGCGGAACAATCATCCTGAAGAACTTGGCGTTGCTGACTTTCGATAAACAATCGGTGTTGCTCCATATCCTTGAAACCGAATATCCCAATGTCAGGGTGATCTGTACGGCCGACCCTCACTTGCTCCAGATGGTTACCGACAAAGAGTTCCGGGCTAACTTGTTTTATCATTTACGGCAGTACGATATAAATATCCATCCTCTACGGGAAGTGACAGAGGATATAGCGGGCCTTGCAGATTTTTTTCTAAACCGCCATGCCAAACATAATAGACAACCAAAGAAACACTTGGACGCATCTGCATTGAAAGTCTTGAAGCTACACCAATGGCCGGGCAATATCCGTGAACTTCGTAACGTCGTCATTCTCGCAGCCTATCATGCAAGAGGAGATACAATCTCCGACACTGACATAATGATTAGTGAATCCTCTCCAGCTCCTGAAAAGAGTCTGAAATTGAAAGACCTGGACAAAGATCGTGACCGCATCATAGAGGCTTACCGTCGTGGGGGGTCTTGGGCAGCGGCGGCGAAGCTGCTCGGAATATCGGAACGTGCTCTTCTTGAACAGCGTAAGAGGTACGGCATAAAAAAAAGGTCAGTTGAAGCCCTAATTATAACATCTTCCAATTCATTTATCTAATTATACCACTCAAAAGGTGGTACAATTGCTATATAGTGGTACATTTTTATTGGAATTATTATTTGTACCACTTTTCGGTGGTTATTTTTAACTATCATAAAGATCAAAATATCAGTGATTGTGGTATGGGGCAATTATAATTAGAGGGGATTATATACGCATTTTATTTCGCAAAGTAGCGAAGTTTAAGCTATATTCAATATTAAAATACGTGTATTTTAGATTTAATTTCATTGTGTGATGAAATTTTGTTATCTTTGTACCATTAAAATCGCATCGGATATGATACAAGAGCTGAAAATACGAAATTTCAAGTCGTTTCGTGATGAAGTGGAACTGAGTTTTGAGCCGTCGGAAGATGATCGCTATAATAGCGTGGTCGTAATGCCCGACGGAGTTAAACTGTTACGCTTTGCCGTCGTATTGGGCGCAAATGCAAGCGGTAAGTCAAATCTACTTGATGCCGTTGAGTTCCTACGTCGTTTCTGGAATACACTTCCTTCTACAAATGATGACGGTACTGACGTACAGCCATTCCTGTTAAGGGAAGATGCTCTTTCTTTCGACACGGAATTTGAGTTGAAATTTTATGCCGACGGTCTCCGCTATTGGTATAAGCTCAAGGTAAATCCCGAAAAGGTTTGCCATGAGTCGCTCTTTGTGTATCTTTCAAATCGTCCGACAAAAGTATTTTGTCGTGAGGATGTCGAAGGAGTATCCAAATTGAATTTCAATTCGGCTGTTGTCAAACTTTCGCAGGCAGAAGTGGACGTCATGACGATGAATTGTCTCCGCAATATGTCGCTGTTAGCTACATTGAAGAAAGTAAATGTCTCGGTTGCCTATCTTGACAATATGCGCCGATGGATTGACAACCGTATTCTGCCATTGCAGAGCGGTTCACTCTTGACGCTTTCAAATGACGCGAAGAAGCATATTGCCGACAGCGAGGATTTCCGTGAGTATTTACTGCAATTCGCAAAGGAAGCGGACTTCAATATTTCTGATATTAAAATCCAGAAGATGGCAGCCCTTTTTGGACATAAGGTTGAGAACACTGATGGAAAGCAGGATTACATTCTCCCGGAGGCTTGCCAGAGTACCGGCACCAAGCGAATGGTAGAACTGGAATCTATGATATTTGAGCAACTGAACCGTCAGGCATTCCTGTGTATTGATGAGATTGAGGCTTCGATGCACCCCAACCTTATGGAGTATATTCTATCAAAGTTTGTCAATACTCCCGACAATCAGTCGCAGCTGCTTGTATCTACCCATTACGACCCAATTCTGAAAGATATTGACGACATTTTCGGAAAGGATTCCGTTTGGTTTACCGAAAAAGGCAAGGACGGCAGTTCCCAATTGTTCTCTCTCGTAGATTTCAAGGGACTCAATAAACTCTCATCCATCCACCGCGCATATATGAACGGTCGTTTCGGCGCACTTCCCAACGTATTGTAATTATGGCAAGAAGAATCAAAGAGCGTAAGCTCAAGAATCCCGCGATTACAATCATAGGCGAGGGTGCGACCGAGCGTTTCTATTTCACACATTTGAAACGCCTAAATGGTTACAACTATGTCTGCAAGCCACGAAACTTTGCCGAGCAGAATATTGATGATATTCAGCGTCAGGTCGAGCGAGTGCTTGCTGATGACGGTATTGCCGTATGTGTATTTGATGTGGAC
>JAAVDH010000046.1 GCA_014801865.1 Bacteroides sp.
GGTGCTTTTCCAAAGTTTTCATCGGTCACGATGCCCGCATCGCTCCCTCTTCAACTTTGGAAAATCCCGCCAAAATCTTCATTTGTGATAAAATCATTTAAAAGTAAACATACTCTTAAACAATCAGGGCGTTAATGGCTTTTTTAAATTTTGTATTATGAAAGCTGAAATAGATACGAATAACCTTCCGGACGGTTACGTTGAATGGCGTAGTAAGATTGAGAATCTCATTGAGAAAGCAAAACTCAATGCAGCTATTCATGTAAATACCGACATGCTTTCATTGTATTGGAGCATCGGTATTGACATCATACGAAAGAAAAAAGAACTTGGCTGGGGCACACAAATAATCGAACAGTTATCAGTGGATTTAACACGCAAGTTTCCTGAAGATAAGGGTTACTCTGTGAGAAATCTTCGCTATATGAGACGTTTTGCTGAGAATTATCCTGATTTCCCAATTCTGCAAGTGCCACTTGCAGAATTTGAGCATCTGCCAATTTCGCAAGCGGCACTTGCAGAATTGGCGGACGGAAAAGATCATGTGGATATCCCCCTGACAACCATAAGCTGGTATCATCATATTTCTATGCTCCCCAAAATCGATAGCGACGCAGAACGTGCTTTCTACATACTTGAAACGACACGCAACGGGTGGAGCCGGGATGTTATGGTCTCAAAAATAAACAGCGGCTATATGAATGCCGTAGGCAATGCAATCACGAATTTTTCACTAACCTTACCCGACTATCAATCGGATCTTGCCCGGTACGCTTTCAAAGACCCTTATAATTTCAGCTTCATCGGTACTATGGCATTGCAGCATGAGCGAGACATTGAAAATCGCCTTGCCGAGCGTATGACCGAATTCCTGCTTGAATTAGGACATGGTTTTGCCTATGTCGGCAGACAGTACAACGTCGTAGTTGATGGTGACGACTATTATATTGATATCCTGATGTATCACTTGAAACTACATTGCTATGTGGTTGTTGAGTTGAAGGCAGTCGAATTTATTCCTGAATTTGTAAGCAAACTTAATTTTTATATCTCAGCCGTCGACGAGTATGTGAAGGAGCCGGAGGACAAGCCAACGATAGGACTCCTGCTTTGCCGCAGCAAAAGTAATAAAAAAGCTGAGTTTGCACTGAGGGGAATAACCCAGCCGATGGGAATAGCCCAGTATGAAACTGAAAAATTATTCAACGATGTAGCGTCGGCACTTCCTACCATAGAGGAGATTGAAGATGAGCTGACAAGTGACAACGAATAACAGTCGGAAAGCATTTTTGACCTTAGAGATTTATACGACGATCTATAAACAGTGATACTATTGGGTATACATCCCGAGGGAAGCGTCTCCCACGCCCTTGTCAAATCTTTTCGGGATTTGCAAGAGTGATGAGAGGTGAGTTATCAACAAGTTATTAACATACTGTCAACAGGGGTGTGGAAAAGTCGGTTTGCCAGTGCAGAGGCTTCTCAGTAACTTTGCACTACGATTCAGATGCCCTCCGCCGCCACGGATGAGGCTTCTTCTCAAACCAGTCATAAACCCCTAATAATGAGCGATATTATCCAGCAATTACCCGATTCGGTAGCAAATATGATTGCCGCCGGAGAGGTAATCCAAGGCCCGGCCTCGGTGGTGAAAGAGCTGGTGGAAAATGCCGTCGATGCAGGCGCTAAATCCATCACTATCATCATCAAAGATGCCGGACGCACGCTCATACAGGTGATTGACGATGGATGCGGCATGAGCGAGACTGATGCCCGCATGGCCTTTGAGAAGCATGCCACCTCGAAGATAACCCGCGCCGACGACCTTTTCGATCTCCACACCATGGGGTTCAGAGGCGAGGCATTGGCTTCTATCGCCGCTGTGGCGCAGATAGACCTGCGCACCATGCTGCGCGGACGCAACATAGGCACCCGTATCCTCATCAACGGCTCAGAGGTAGAGAGCCAGCAGCCCGAAGCATGTTCGCCCGGCAGCAACATGATGGTGAAGAACTTGTTCTTCAACCTTCCCGCCCGCCGACGATTCATGCGTAAGGACAGCGTGGAGTTTACCGCCATACTCAAAGAGTTTGAACGCCTCGCACTTGTCAACCCCAATCTGGAGCTAACCATAATGCACAATGACAAGGTGTATCATCAGCTCCTGAAAGGCACACTCAAGCAGCGTATCGTCAACCTCTTCGGCAAGACTCTTGACAAGCAGCTTCTGCCCGTCCACACAGAGACGTCGCTGGTAAGCATCGATGGTTTCGTGTCGCTTCCCGAGGCCGCCCGCAAACGCAATCCGCTCGAATTCTTCTTTGTCAACGGACGCAACATGCGCCATCCCGCATTTCACAAAGCGGTGATGCTATGTTACGAAAACCTCATTCCGGCAGAAGAGCGCCCCAACTACTTCATCAACTTCACGGTGGAACCCTCGACCATAGATGTCAACATCCACCCCACCAAGAGCGAGATAAAGTTTCAGAACGAGAGCGCCATCTGGCAGATACTCACTGCCGCGGTCAAGGAGGCTTTAGGGCGATTCAACGCTGTGCCGGTCATAGACTTTGACTCGGCGGCCGACATGCCCGACATACCGGCATTCGGTTCGGAGTCGATAGGGTCGGCACCAAGTATCGACCTTGACACCGGCTACAATCCCTTTGCTCAGTCATCACTGACAGGCAAGCCGAAGAGCAATCCGGTAGTCATGTCCGGGGTCTCCTCATCACCCATTACCTCGGCCAATCCACTGAAGACGGTGGCAAGCCAATGGGAAAAACTCTACAGCGACTTCAATGTGCCTGACGGCGACTTCCCTCCGGCACCCCCAAGCGATACGCTACCCATGTCAGATTCTCTGGCAGACACATTGCCGGATACGATGTCCGACACCGTGCCCTCGCTTCTGACCTCCGACAAACCCGATCCTCTCCCCGCAATCTCACCCTCGGATATATCGGCCTCCACAGGTGCTCCGCCGCCCAAGGCCGGATGTCTGCAAATCAAGAACCGCTACATAGTGGTGCCCACGCAGACGGGCATGATGGTCATCGACCAGCATCGCGCCCACATCCTTGTGCTCTACACCCGCTATCTTGATATGGCTGAGCGCAGCGTAATGTCCTCCCAGCGGGTTTTCTTCCCCGAGGTGCTAAGGCTTTCGCCCTCGCAGCATCCTTTGATGGAAAGCATGCTTACGGAGCTTACTTCGCTCGGATTTGACGTGAGTTATCTTGGCGACTGCTCGTGGAGCATCAACGGCGCCCCGTCTGTTCTCGGCGATTCCTCACCGTCAGACACCCTGCTAAGGATGATCGACATGGCTCAGGACACCCCCGATGACGTAGGGCATACCCTGCGCGAACGCATGGCGCTGCTCATGGCCAAGGCCGTAGCTGTGAAACCCTCACAGTATCTCACCCAAGAAGAGATGGAACACATACTCAGTGACTTACTGCGGCTCCCATCTCCCACCTATACCCCTGAGGGACAGAAAATTATCAGCACCATCACCGCCGAGGAGCTGGGCCGTCTCTTTCAGTAGAGACGATAACGATAATTCTGTGGGGATAGATTCAATTCAGTGACAACATTGTTAAATAATCAGAAGTGTTGAAAAACATTTGCTATATTTGTGACGTGATTTCAGTGACACGGCATATCGAATACCTGATCACATGCAACGACTGTGTGATCCTTCCCGGCTGGGGTGCCTTCTTGGCCCACTCCTGCGGGGCCGTCATGTCTGAAGACGGGTACTCCATTTTGCCGCCTGCGCGCACTGTTAGCTTCAATCCGGATATCAATCATAACGACGGTCTGCTCGTGACCAGCATCATGCGTCGCGAGGGCGTGACCTACGACACAGCTCTCAAAGCCGTGGAAGATTACGTGGCCTCGCTGCGTCATCAACTCGAATCGGAGCGTGAGATAGTATTTCCCCGCATCGGACGCTTCTCTCTCCCTGACGACGCCCACACCGTGGCCGTGTTCACTCCTGCGCCCGACTCCATAGCTCTGGCCCCCTGCTGTGCGCTGCCCAAACTGCGTCTGCGCCCCCTCGAAGAGACCGAGACCGATGATATCAGCGATGATGCAGAGGCAGCCGTACAAGAGGCCTCACGCCACGGATTCATCCTTCCCGTTAAACTGCGCAAGGCAATCCGTGTGGCAGTCTCCTCTGCGGCTATACTTGCCCTGGGCGTTGTGCTCACCACTCCGGTCATCGTAAACAATCAGAGCCTCTTTGCTTCTGTAGACCCCTCGGCCGCCCTGCCTAAGGTCACAGGCCCTAAGAGCGTGACAGCTACCCCATATTCCACCGACTGTTTCGAGGAAAATCCGGATAATTTCCGCGGTACTCTCTCTATAGCCATCCCTACGAAGGACAGCACGGACGACACGATAGTTGAGGAGACTCCCAGGATACCCCACAGGTATTACCTCGTGGTGGCCTCACTCGTCACCACCGATCAGGCCGAGCAATTCATAGCGGCATCAGGCGATCCTACTCTCCGTGTGCTCACCAACGAAGGACGTGCCCGCGTATATGCCGCCTCCGGAGCCACTCTTGAGGAGGCTCAGCAGCTCAAGAGCGACAAGAATTTCAGCAGTACCTATCCCGACGCATGGGTATATAAACAGAATTCCGCACAATGACCAATCTTCATGACCTCCTTGTAGCACGCCGCAGTATTCGCCGCTACAAAGATCAGCCTCTGACGGCTGAAGAAGTTAAGCTCATAATGGAAGCAGCCCTCATGGCTCCTACCTCAAAGAGCAAACGCGCATGGCAGTTTATCCTCGTTGACGACAAGGACAAACTCGCCCGTCTGGCCGAATGCAAACCCGCCGGCGCCGACCCCATACGCCGCTGTGCGCTGGCCGTGGTCGTAGCTGTTGACCCCGCCCTCAGCGAGCCTTGGATAGAAGATGCCTCAGTTGCAGCCTCCTTTATGCAGCTTCAGGCCGCCGATCTCGGTATTGGCTCATGCTGGATACAGATAAGAGGCCGATTCACTGCCGACAATATACCTTCTGAAGAATATGTGCAGGAGCTTTTAGGTATGCCCGAGACTCTCCCCGTAGTGTGTATCGTCACCTTTGGCTATCCCGACGAGGAACGCAAGCCTCAGGACACCGCCAAACTCATGTGGGAGAAAGTGCATATTGATGGATGGAAACCCCTCTGAACCCTGACAATAACATTATAATGCCGGAAACCGCATCACCGCTGAAGGTAGTGATGGTGGGTGCCGGCAATGTTGCTTCGGCACTCGCGCCCGCGCTTGACCGCCTCGACGGCGTGGAGGTGACAGCCGTATGGAGCCGTACTGCGACTCATGCCGAAGAACTCGCAAAGCTATTGAGCAACGTACATGTGGCCGGAGAGCTGAGTGACATACCCTCCGACGCCGACCTGTATCTGCTGTCTGTAACCGACGATGCTATTCCCTCCGTGGCACAGGCCATAAAATGCGGCCCACAGTCCGTTGCCGCCCACACTTCGGGTGGTGTAGATGCTTCAGTACTCGGCTGTATGACCCCGCATTACGGCGTATTTTATCCCCTCCAGACCTTTACCAAGGGGGAGCCTGTTGATCTTGCCACAGTGCCCTTGTTTGTCGAGGGTTCAGATTCCGTAGCCAATCGTCTGCTTGAGTCGCTTGCAAAACGTATCACACCGCTGGCCGACTATGCCGACAGCCACCGCCGGGCTGTGATGCATGCCGCAGCCGTTTTTGCGTGCAACTTCACCAACCATTTTCTGGCCCGTGCCGATGACATACTGCGTAGCGAAGGGCTCACACTCGATGTGCTACGTCCGCTGATAGCCGAAACCATACGTAAATCTTCGGTGATGGATCCGCGCAGTGCCCAGACCGGTCCCGCCCGTCGCAACGACACCGGTTGCATAGCCCACCATGAAGCGCTTCTCACCCCCGATCAGCGCACGCTCTATCACACGGTATCGCAGTCCATTATTGACTACTATCACTCAAAAAAGAGTGACTAACCCTGAGGACTAACTCTTATGAGCAGGATTAATTACGACCTGACATTGATACGAGGCGTTGTATTTGATATTGACGGAGTACTGTCGCCTTCCACGATGCCAACCTCACCCGAGGGAAAACCCGTACGCATGGCTAACGTCAAGGATGGCTACGCCCTGCAACTTGCGGTGAAGCTCGGACTGCATGTAGCCATACTTACAGGAGCCGATTGCGATGCGATAAAGACCCGATATGAGAGTCTTGGCATACATGATGTCTACACCCGGGCATGTCATAAAGCCCCGGTTCTCACCCAATGGATGGCAGAGCACGACCTTCGCCCCGAAGAGGTGGCCTATGTTGGCGACGACATACCCGACTATCAGGCAATGACCATGGTAGGACTGAGTGTAGCCCCGCTTGACGCGGCTGTCGATATTAAAGCTATGGCCCGCTACATAGCGCCCGTCAACGGCGGTTATGGTGTGGCCCGCGACCTCATCGAGCAGGTGCTCAGAGCACAGGACCTCTGGCACATCAATGACACTGCCCTTATATGGTGAGATGTGCACTGCCGTGCAGATTCCGTCTGTTTAGCGTATGAAACAGCGTATTGATTATCGTAAAAAAAATATTCAGTCATGACACCCTCGATACTTTCCCTTGACCACTACCGTGTAATGCTTGCCAGCGCATCGCCGCGCCGTCATGAGCTGCTGAAAATGCTTGGCGTGGACTTCACCGTCGCGCCCTCTGTAGAAGTCAATGAAGTATATCCCCGTGAACTTCCCGCCGAAGATGTAGCGCCATATCTTGCCGCGCTTAAAGCCGAAGCATATCGGCGCACCATGCATGAGGATGCACTGATGATAACCGCAGATACAGTAGTGATAGCAGAGGGCAAGGTACTTGGCAAACCGGCCGATGAATCGGAAGCCATAGCCATGTTGCATGCACTTTCGGGACGCACCCATAAGGTAGTGACAGGAATATGTGTCTTTACCCCCGAAAAGATGCTCAGCGACAGGGCAGAAACAGAGGTGACATTCGCGCCGCTTACCGAAGAGGAGATACGTGAGTACGTCACTGTCTGCCATCCTCTTGACAAAGCCGGTGCATACGGTATTCAGGAATGGATAGGAGCCATCGGAGTACAGTCAATCCACGGCAGCTTCTACAACGTCATGGGACTGCCCCTCCACAAACTCTATACCCTCCTCAAGGAATTTTAGTGAGGTTTATACCGGCCGGAGTAACGTTAAGCAGTCGGCGCTCACCTTCGCGCAACAATCCGTCGGCATACATCCGTGCAGCCGTAAGATAAGCCGCCACTCCCATAGTCATACGCAGATTGACCTCTACACACGGGGCTATCCGTTCATCACCCTCATAGGTATAGCGCATCATATCCACCCCGAGCCATCCGCGATAGTCACGGCCTATAGTACGGCTCAGAGCAGTTTCTGCAGCCTGAATCAATCCGCTTGGCAACGTCCCCACCATTTCAGCTATGACACTTTGCTGAGCCACGACATTTCCGCCGTAGCGCCCCGCAGAATCCGTAACAAACGTCGAGGCTGCTCTGTAAGCCACTCTGCCCTCACCGTCGCTCTCAAAAAGCAGTGCGAAATCAGCGGTCCTTTCCAGCCATGGCTCCACCATGACACTCCCCTGACGGCGTATCATACCCTCAATCTGAGAAGTCAGCGCGGCTATTCTGTCGCAATCGCCCATCACTACTCCGCGGCTGCTGCACGACCAGGGCAGTTTCACTACCACTCCCCGATAGCCCCTGCGAGCATAATCGCGTGAAAGGGTCATTACCTCATCCAAAGCGCGTACTTCTACCGGTATCGGTGGAAGCGATATCCCGGATTCACTCATCAGGGAATTGATCCTGACGGAGATACGTCTATGGCTCAGGCCACGTATGCGTTCAAGCGCCATATCATCATACATCTGCTCCGCAGAGATTCCGGTCTCACCAAGCAATGTGCGTGTATAGGGGCTCCATCCCCAGGGCATAATGTCTGCATCTTCAGCTAATCCGGCCTCACACACCACCCGTCCGCGTGCCCCGTAAAGCGAGCGTAAACGGTCGGCTGACATCACTGTCGCCTCACCCTGCCACTCACGCCGTGGGACAATAACCATATCATCTTCATCGGCCCACAGCATCGGGAGCAGACGACCGGCGCGACCTACGGCCAAAGCACCGGCGGGAGGAGTATAGCGCGCACCTCCATCGGCAAGTGCCATATCATTTTCGGGACAGAAAAACCAAGCTTTCATTACGCTATATTCAACTTACTTAATTCACAAAATTAGCTAAAAATGCAGCATATTGCCACTACTCACACCATTTATACGAATAAAAAATGGTATCTTTGCAGTGGCAAGAATGCCATATTATTAAATACGTCAGAATTTTAACCAATCATTACACTGATATGAACAAACTGTCACTCTACACATTTGTGGGTTGTTTGGCATTGATGGGACAAAGCGTTACCGCTTCGGCAGCCGTACCCAATCGGGCGGCCATTGCAGCACATCGTGCATCTAATCCCCGCACTTCTTCTGTTGCTGCCAAAGCGACTTCACAGGCTACTCTCCCCATTACACGCGTACACTCCGCAGACGGAAATCAACTCTATGGTATCCATAGCTATACATTCTACGGCGATCTGGAAGGATGGAGCGGCACAGTTAAGATCGTTCAGGGACCTTTCGACCCCGAGCCACTGCACAGATTTGACGACGTAGCTTTCCAAGGTGCTTACATGGATGGCAAGGTGCTCGTCGTATTCCACGATCCTTTCCACGAAGATAATGATGAAGATCACGATCTCCCAGTTTCGTATAAGGTTTTTGACGGTGAGACATGGGAGTGTGAGTTCACCTCTGATGATCATCTGGCTTCAGAAGAGTACATACTTCCTTACGGACTTGCATATGACCACACAACCGACAAGGTATACGGTTCATTCTATGCCGACGGCAGCATGTTTACCGAGACCGTAGATGCCAACTTCGGCTATCTGGATCTCAGCGATGAAAAGAATCCTGTAAGAATCGTTGGCAAGCTCCCCGAGCGTATGCGTGCCCTTACTTTTGACAAGGACGGCAACCTCTATGGTCTGAGCTATGGCGGCGACCTTTATACCATCAATAAGTTTACCGGCGCTGCCGAGCAGACCGGCGTAAACGTTCTTCTCCCCACCATCGATTGGGATGAGGATGGCGTAGGTGATGCCGATCCTTCTGATTCGCCTATGACTTTCGGTCGTGAGTCAATGTGCTGCGACTGGTCTACCGGCGATTTCTACATCTCCTATGGTGATGACATGTGGGATACCTATGTAGCCCGCTTCTCTCCCGTCACCGGTGAGGCAGAAATCGTAGCTGACTACAGCTACGACCATGGCAATGACAACAACAATGTAGTCACCGCCCTGTCATTCTGTCAGAGTGCCGACAATGGCGAAACCAAGCCCGCAGCTCCCGCTGACTTCACGGTGACACCCCTCGGAACTGAACTTAAGGCTGAAGTTTCTTTCACAATGCCCTCAGCCGACTCCAAGGGCAATGCTCTTGAGGCCAACGCTACCATGACATGGACTCTGACCGACGGTGTAAACGAACTGGCCACCGGCACCGCACACAGCGGCGAAAAGGTGACCGCAACCGTTGATTCACGTGCAGGAAGCATCACCTTCGCAGTATCGGTAATACTTGACGGTGTGACCTCAAAGACCGCTACCTCAACCGTATTTATCGGATGCGATACTCCCGTCATCTCCGGTCTGCCCACCGTCAGAGTCAATGGTCAGCGTCTGACCGTAACCTGGAATGCCGCCGTAGCCGCTAACTCAGGCAATCTCGACCCCGTGATCTACAAGGTAACCCGCATGCCCGACAACGTGGTAGTTGACGAAGCCTGTGAGTCCGCCCGCTTCACTGACAATCTTGAATCAGACATCAAGACTCTCTACTACTATCTCATTCAGCCCATGGCAGGAACTGTAGAGGGTGAAACCGTAGAATCACGCAGCGTATACGCAGGCAAGTACTTCGCGCTGCCCCTCACCGAAAACTTCGATGACGAGAAGCGCTTCCTCGAATATCCCGTAATTGACGGCAACAACGACGGCAACCTCTGGGAGTATTCTACCAAGTATGACGGCGTAGCCATGTATCCCGGCAACTCAAATGCCGCCAACGACTACCTCCTCATCGGTCCCTTCGCTCTCGAGCAGGGCATGAACTACTCGTTCTACATGGAAGCCGACGGTCACAGCGTAACGGAGCAGATAGCCGTCTATGTAGGCACTGACGCTGACGACGAAGCATCTTTCTCTACCGAGCTTGTAGCTCCCACCATACTCAATCCGGCTCAGGGCCGCAAGACTTTTGAAGAGGAATTCACTCCCGCAGAGTCAGGCGACTACTACTTCGGTATCAAGGCTTGCACTCCCGGCGTGTCACAGTTCATATACGTCTACACCGTTGAAATCAGCGGCACCACTTCAGGCACTATCGTTGTAAATCCCGGAACAGGCATTGGCGAAGCCGGTGAATACACCCTCGACGTTACCTCAGGCAACGGCGTGATACGTGTCAGCGGCGGTATCGGCGAAGAAGTGGCCGTATACACCACTACCGGCATCTGTGTGGCCAAGACCGTAGTAGAAGGCTCCGTAGAGATACCCGTAGTAACCGGCGTATACGTAGTACGTGCCGGCGACAGTGCTGTCAAGGTGGCTGTACGCTAAAAAAATATAGCATCTCTCTCTTCAACAATGACTCAATAACAGAGAATGAAACGACAACTGAAATACTTACTTATGGCAGCCGCAGGCCTTATGGCCACGGCTGCCCCGTTAACAGGACGTACCCTTCTGCCCCCCTTTCCTCAAAGCGGAGAGGCACTGTCGGGTTCAGGTATCCTGAATCTTCCCACCAAGGGCCAGGGAGCCAAGGAAGCGCCTCAGCGTCTTGGCGAACGTGCACCCCTGCTGCCTCCGTTTGTAGAAGTGTTTGACGACTATCCCGCCAGTGCCGGTGCCGAACAGTTTGAACGCTACTTTCAGGTTATCAACTCTGACGGCGACCTCAACACAAGCGGGACGGAACGCTCGTGGGCATACTACAACTTCAACGGAGTATCTGGCGACCGCCAGTTCAGTAAATGCGCCTATCTGCTATACCCAATCAGCGTGGCCAAAGCCGACGACTGGCTAATACCCCGCGCCATCAAACTTGAGGAGGGCAAGTACTATCGTATCACCATGGATGTATCGCTTTTCCAGGATATGGGCAAACACATCCTGGAAGTGAAGATGGGCGAGTTTAACGATGCTGACGGCATGACCTACGATGTCATACCCGCCACAGATGTTACCTCTATAACTCCCGAGCAGATTGAAGGATGGTTTGTACCCGAGTTTGACGGACTTCACTATATGGGTATCCACGGTATCTCCAACCGCTCGGAAGCTAACGGCAACTACCTCTTTGTCGACAACATCGCCATGGAGGCCGCACGCAGCGGACGTGAACCCGACAAGGTGACCGATCTGACATTTGTCAATGATCCCAACGGTGCCAACGAAGTGTCCATAAGCTTCAAGGCTCCGGTCAAAGGTATCGACGGTAAGGCCATAACAGGCTCTGTAACTGTCACTGTAAAGCGCGATGGAGAAATAATCAATACCTTCACAACCACTCCCGGACAGACTCTTAACCTCACCGACAAAGTGGCCGAGCGCTCTATCTATACTTACTCATTTACTACCGGCAATAACGATGGTTCCGGTTGTGAGTATAAGGTGAACCACTACGTAGGCATGAAGGCTCCCGAGGCTCCTGTGGTGACAGCTTTCAACGAGCCCGAACTCGGTAAGGTACACATGGCATGGGAAGCCCCGACAACCGATATTAACGGTGTGACGCTCAATCCCGAAAAACTGCGCTACAACATCTACAATGTGACCGACACAAGCCACGACCTTATCGAGAGCAACTATGAGGGCACGGAGATAGACTTCAACCTCAATCTTGGTCCTGAAGACCAGGAAGTAGTGATGATGACCGTGACCGCTGTGCTCAACAATGAGGAATCCGCTCACGGCACCAGCGACTTCATCTTCGTAGGACATCCTTATCAGCTGCCCCTCTACAATCACTTTACAGGTCTGGCCACCGACCCTGTGCTCGGTGCTACAGCTGACCCGGGTGTAACATGGCGTATGCTTGACGACTTCTCCGACCCCAAGGCCCAGGATGGCGACGGCTCATATATCTGCATGATAGCTACTCAGGCCGACCAGTATGGCGAGCTTTCGACAGGCAAGATTGATCTGACCGATGTAGATGCCCCCTTTGTAAGCATCTATACCTACATCTACGATCAGGACGAGAACGAGCTGACCTTCAAGGTGGTCGACTGCGAGACCGGTGAGGAATCAGTGGCCGGAAAATATGTATTGGCTGACTTCAACACCATAGGATGGACACGCATCATGTGTCCCCTCAAGCAATTTTCCGGTAAGGTAGTGCGCCTGGTTATCGGTGCTAATATCGTAAGCCACGGCTACGTGCCTCTCGACAACATGGCGGTAGACTTCCTCTATGACGTAGACCTCTGTATCGACAATGTAGAGTATACCCGCTACGCGACCTCCGATGAGACATACGAAGTGAAGGCCACCGTATCTAATATCGGTGCCAGTGACGTAGACGGCTATACCGTGCGTCTGCTCTGCGACGGCAAGACCGTTGACACCTACAGCGACATCGAAGGACTCGCCTCGTTCACGTCCAACGAGGTGCTCCTCATGGGCAACTTCAATGCTGCCAGCCCCGAAATGCCGACATTCCGTGTAGAAGTATTGGTTGATAACGAAGGTTCACCCGACGATAACCTCTCGGAGCCCTTCAACATCACCTTCCTGAAACCCTCACATCCCGCTATCAACGACCTTGAAGCAGAGGAAACCGAGTCGAGCGTTACACTCCACTGGACTGCCCCCGACCTGACCAAGGCCGCTCCTGATGAAACCACCGAGGATTTCGAGAAGTACGCCAACTTCACTACCGAAATTGACGGATTCAGCATGATTGACGCCGACGGAGCATTCGTGGCAGGATTCAGCGGCGTGGATCTGGCAGTGACCGGCACAAAGCAGGCCTTCTGGACCATGACATCTGCCGAACCCTACGGATTTCTCTACACTCTGGGCAACAGCAGCCTATTCACCATGGCATCGGTCAACAGCTCGGGTCGCCCCGTGGCCAACGATGACTGGCTCATATCTCCCGAACTTTACGGCGGTCGCCAGAGCATATCATTCATGGCTTGCTCACAGACGATACAGTACGGCTACGAGACATTCGAGGTATATGCCTCATCGACCACTCCCGAAAAGAGCGAGTTTAAGAAGGTAATGTTCGAGACCGAGGTACCCGAAATGTGGACACAGTATTATGTAACCCTCCCCGAGGGCACCAAGTACTTTGCCATACGCTGTACATCCAACGACTGCATGATGCTCACCCTTGATGACATACGTTTCATACCCAAGGGCGATCCGCGTTCACTGAAGCTGCTTGGTTATAATATTTACCGCGACGGCGAATGTATCAACGACGAGCCCGTGACCGGCACCACCTTCGTAACCTCACGTAATGGCGCAGGCGCTACATTCTTTGTCACTGCCGTTTACGACCGTGGCGAGTCAGCAGCTTCCAATCTCGTACTCCTCGGTACACACTCCATTGACGGTATCGCCACCGACAGCGAACAACCCGAGGAATACTTCGACCTCCGCGGTATCCGCGTCAATGCCTCGTCACTCACCCCCGGCATCTACCTCCTCCGCCGAGGCACAACCGTGACTAAGCACATCGTCCGCTAACATACGATCATCTCACCATCTCAGGCCGTGTGGTATCACACGGCCTGATTTTTTTATTACTGTCCGACAAACTATTTTTATTTTTTGTAACTTTGTGGAAAGTAGATACCATGATCTACTGACACCTTAGAGAGTGTTTGAATTTAAACCCAATTAATTATTATGAGAGAGTTCGGAAATTTATGCTTTCATCACAAAGCATCTAAATTCAAAGCACTCTCTTAGAGTATACGTAAGATGAGCGACGAATTTACACCGGAAGATTTAGATGATGAAGTAGACTCGGGCGATGCCTCCGAAGGCGGATTTGAGTCCATACTCGTTGACCTCAACGATGACGTAGTGCGTCATCAGTTGCGAGGCATGTACCAGAGCTGGTATCTCGACTACGCATCATATACCATACTTGACCGCGCCATACCTCATATTGACGATGGTCTGAAGCCCGTGCAGCGACGTATACTCCACTCCATGAAGACCCTTGATGACGGTCGTTTCAACAAAGTGGCCAACATCGTGGGTAACACCATGCAGTATCACCCCCATGGCGATGCATCAATCTACGGTGCACTCGTGCAACTCGGTCAGAAGGACCTCCTGGTAGAGACTCAGGGTAACTGGGGTAATGTACTTACAGGAGCCTCGGCTGCTGCCGGACGTTATATCGAGGCGCGCCTCAGCCAGTTTGCGCTCGATGTGCTGTTCAATCCTAAGGTTACGCAATGGACCCCTACCTACGACGGACGTAAGAAGGAGCCCGTGACACTGCCCGCAAAGTTCCCGCTGCTGCTCTCGCAGGGCGTGGGAGGTATCGCCGCAGGTCTGTCATCGCTCATCCTGCCCCACAACTTCAACGATATTCTCGACGCCTCCATAGCTCATCTGCGTCAGGAACCGTTTGAACTTTACCCCGACTTCATCACCGGAGGATTCATTGACGTAAGCCGCTACAACGATGGTGCCCGAGGAGGCCGCGTGAGAGTACGTGCCAAAATCGAAAAGATAGACAACCGCACACTATCCATCACGGAGATACCCTATGGGCTCACCACCGGCTCACTCATCGAATCGATTATCAAGGCCTACGAAAAGGGCAAGATAAAGATACGCAAAGTAGATGACAACACTGCCGAGACAGCCAATATCGTTGTGTATCTACAGCCCGGAACCTCGAGCGACAAGACCATTGACGCGCTATATGCCTTTACCGACTGCGAGGTGTCGATATCGCCCAACTGCTGCGTGATATACGACAACAAGCCTCACTTCCTTGGCGTAAGCGACGTATTGCGCAGAAGTGTGCAGCGCACTCTCGATATACTCCGCGACGAACTCACCATACAGCTCAACGAGATAAGCGAGCAACTCCACTTCGCCACCCTCGAACGCATATTCATCGAAGAGCGCATCTATAAGGATCGTGAATTTGAGGAAAGCGCCTCCAAGGAAGAAGCCATTGCTCATATTGACAGACGCCTCGAGCCGTGGAAACCACGCCTCATACGCGAGGTTACACAAGAGGACATACAGCGCCTGTTTGACATCAAGATGGGACGCATACTGCGCTTCAATTCCCGTCAGGCCGACGAGCAGATAGCTCTCTATAACGAAAAAATCAAGGGGCTGCAACACAACCTTGACCACCTCACGGACTACGCTATCAAATGGTACGAAAACCTTAAGGAGAAGTACGGACACGCCTATCCGCGCCACACCGTGATAAGGAGTTTCGACAATATCGAAGCCGCCAACGTGGCAGATGCCAACGAAAAACTCTACATCAACCGCGAGGAAGGATTCATCGGTACCGGACTGAAAAAAGATGAATACATCTGCTCCTGTTCGTCGATTGACGATATAATCATTTTCTACCGCGACGGAAAATACAAAGTAGTCAAGGTACAGGACAAGATATTCGTAGGCAAAAATGTACTTTATGTCAATGTCTTCAAACGCAACGACAGCCGAATTGTATACAACGCCATCTACCAGAACGGTAAGGGAGGCACCTACTTCATGAAGCGCTTCAACGTTACGGGAGTGACCCGCGACCGTGACTATGACCTCACACAAGGCACACCCGGCTCGAAGGTAATGTGGTTCTCGGCCAACCCCAACGGTGAAGCCGAGGTAGTGAGAGTGACCCTCAAACCCAAGCCCCGCCTCAAGACGCTGCAATTTGACATAGACTTCAGCCAGCTTGCCATAAAAGGCAAGGCGGCTCAGGGCAATATCGTGACCAAGAACGAGGTTCACCGATTCACACTCAAGGAGAAAGGACGCTCCACACTTGGCGGTCGCGAAGTGTGGTTTGATCGCGATGTGCTGCGTCTCAACTATGACGGACGTGGCGAACTGCTCGGCGAGTTCCAGCCCGACGACCTCGTGCTCGTGGTGCTTGACAACGGCGAATTCTATACCTCATCGTTTGACGTGGCCAACCACTACGATGACAATATCATGCGCATCGAGCGCCTTCAGCCCAAAAAGGTGTGGACCGCCGTACTCTTTGATGCCGACCAGGGATTCTACTATCTCAAGCGCTTCACCTTCGAGCCCTCGGCCAAACGCCAGCGCTTTATAGGCGAAAATGAGAAGTCGCGCCTGCTCTACCTCAGCGATGAGCCCGGAGCGCGTTATCGCATAGTGTTCGGCGAGGAAGAGGGTGCGAGAGAGCCGCTTGAAGTCACCGCCATGGACTTCATAGCCGTGAAGTCATTCAAAGCCAAAGGAAAACGCCTGACGAATCTTGACTTCCTACGCATCGATGCACTCGACCCTGTAGAGGTAGAGGATGCCGAGTGGACCGAGATAGAGGATAACGCTGATGATACCGAGGCTGAAACCGGCGACAACGCCGAGGCGGAGAACATGACTGATGAGAAGTCTGATGACGAAATACGCGACGAGCTTACCGGACAGGGACGCATTTTCTGATTTTTCTTCTGATTTTTCATTGCCCTCTGATTTAATCGCACTGTCATGACCCTCCCACGTCTTACCTCACTGATTATTCTTGGCGCAGCAGCCCTGACCGGTGCAACGTCTAAGGCCGATGATACTCCGCTAACCGAGCCGGTCATCCGTCCCGTTACCTCGGCCTATACTATCGAAGGAGGCAGCTCGCATATAGCCGACACCTATCTCACGCCGCTTCGTTACTCAGGATGGACTACCGCCCTGAGCTACGAACGTATGCAGGCCATGCGCTTCGACCCCGAGCGATGGGTGATGCGCCTCACCACCTCATTTGCACTCGAAAAGACCGACAATCCCTCACGAAATGCCTCCGTATGGGGCGTTGACGCCAACGTATCGTGGGGCATGATGCGACGCTTTCACTTGTCGTCAGTCCCCTCCCTCACACTTGCCGGCGGAGGAAGCGCCGAGCTTAATATAGGAGCGCTCTACAGCACCCGCAACGGCAACAACCCCGTCTCAGCCAAAGCATCGGCCACGGTAAACATCACCGGCTATGCCACCTGGAACTTCACCCTGTGGAGACTACCGGTAACAGTGCGCTATCAGCCCACACTCCCTGTGGCCGGGGCCTTCTTCTCGCCCGATTACGGCGAACTCTACTACGAAATCTATCTGGGCGATACATCTGGTCTGGCTCATGCCGCATGGTGGGGCAACTACTTCAGACTTGACAACCTGCTAACGGCCGACCTCCACTTCGGAGGCACATCGCTAAGACTGGGCTATCACGGCAATATCCTCTCCACTAAGGTCAACGACATAGTCACCCGCAACATATCGCACTGCGCCGTGGTAGGTGTTACGGGCGAGTGGATGACCCTCAACCGCCGTCACCCAATATCGAAAGAGGCCCGTATCATATCAGCCCTGTATTGACCCACTCCCTCCCTCCCATTGATCAACATCCTATGTCATACCATTCGTCACACCGCTTGTCACACCATACCATACGACACAACATCGCCGTAACCTTTCCCGGGTTACTGGCCGTAATCGTGGCCTCCATGCTATCCCTGCTCCTTCCCTCTTGTCACGAAATAGAGGAGTACGACAACGACCCCAAGGGAAACTTCGAAGCACTGTGGGACATCATTGACCGCCACTACTGTTTTCTTGACGAGAAGGGCATCGACTGGCAAGAAATACATGACCGCTACGCACCGCAGGTCTACGACGGCATGACCCGTCAACAGCTCTTCCGGGTATGCTCAAGCATGCTTGACGAACTTCGCGACGGCCATACCAACCTCTCTACACCATTCGCCACCTCTTACTACCGCAAATGGTGGAGCGACTACCCTCAGAACTATAACGAGCGCCTTATACAGGAGCACTACTTCAACTTCAACTACACCTCCATAGGCGCCATAGACTACGGACTGCTCACACAGGGCGTGGCCTATATGCGCTACTCCACCTTTGCCTCGGGGATCGGCGACGGCAACCTCAACTATATACTCATGCTCATGCAGAGCGCCGTAGGTCTGATAATAGATGTGCGCGACAACGGAGGAGGTGATATCACCAATGTAGAGACCCTCGTGCGACGATTCATCTCAGAGAAGACTCTTGCCGGATACATCTCGCACAAGACCGGTCCCGGCCACAGCGACTTCTCAGAGCCCTATCCCTACTATTTCGACCCTGCTCCCACAGGATGCCTCGTATGGACCAAGCCCGTAATCGTGCTCACCAACCGAGGCACCTTCAGCGCTGCCAACAACTTTGTGTCGATTATGAAACTGCTGCCAAACGTGCGCATCGTAGGTGCCACCACTGGAGGAGGTTCGGGGATGCCCTTCAGCTCAGAGTTGCCCAACGGCTGGGGCGTGCGCTTCTCGGCATGTCCCGTAACCGATGCTCTCGGCCAATCTACTGAATTCGGCGTGGAGCCTACCGAAGGTTGCGCCGTAGATATGGACCCGGCCGACATACTGTCGGGCCACGATACCATACTCGACTTCGCCATAGCCCTTTTGCAGTCTTCACCCGACTGATTTGCCACCACTGTGACCATAATGGACAATCTGATTGAAAATTAGAGGCAGAGAATGCGGTTGATAAAGAAAAAATCGTAATTTTGTCACTGCTATACATCTCTGAGCGCTATCGGAGGACGGCGAACAGTATGTACAGCTTCTCTTGACTTAAATCTAAAAACAATATATATACACTTCAAGGAAATATCATTATTCCATTTCAAATATTATGGCAGAAAAGAACGAAAAATTGTTTGACCAGTTCCCCCCGGTGACCACCGAGGAGTGGCGTGCCAAAGTGGAAGCCGACCTTAAGGGCGTTCCCTTTGACAAAAAGCTGGTCTGGCGCACCAACGAAGGCTTCAACCTTCAGCCCATGTACCGAGCTGAGGACACAGCCGATTTCACCACTACCGACTCACTGCCCGGAGAATATCCCTTCGTGAGAGGTACTCGCCTTGACAATAACTGGCTGTCACGTCAGGAAATTATCGCTGACAATGCCGCCGAAGCCAATGCAAAAGCTCTCGATGTGCTCACCAAAGGCATCAACTCACTGGGCTTTACCGTGAAGAATGTTGATGAGAAAGAAGTAGCCACACTGCTCGAAGGCATTGACCTCAAAACCGTAGAACTCAACTTCCGCTGCTGCCCCCGTCACGCTGTAGAGCTGGCCCGTATAGTCGTTGACTATGTAAAGGCTCACGGCGCTACCGAGGAATTCCGCGGCTCAATCGACTTCAACCCCTTCCGTAAGGAACTCAAGCACGGCAAACCCTTCCCCGGCGACATCACCGCCATGGCCAAGGAACTGCTCGAAGTAGCCGAACCCGTCAAGGGACTGAAGGTGCTCGCCGTTGACTCCGTAATGCTCAGCGATGCCGGCGCTTATATATTCCAGGAACTCGGCTACGCTCTGGCATGGGGCGCCGAATGGCTTACCATGCTCACCGAAGCCGGCGTAAGCATCGACAAAGTGGCACCCCGCATCAAATTCAACATGGGTGTGTCATCCAACTACTTTATGGAACTCGCCAAGTTCCGTGCCGGCCGCATGCTCTGGGCTCAGATTGTAGAACAGTACAAGCCCTCATGCACCTGCCTCTGCAAGATGGCCGTTCACGCTATCACCTCACGCTTCAACCAGACCATTTACGACGCCCACGTTAACCTGCTCCGCTCTCAGACCGAGTGTATGTCAGCAGCTCTCGCCGGTGTCGACTCTATCACCGTCACCCCCTTCGACACCCCCTACAAGCGTCCCGATGACTTCTCAGAGCGCATTGCCCGCAACCAGCAGTTCCTGCTTAAGGAAGAGAGCCATCTTGACAAGGTAGTCGACCCCGCCGGCGGCTCATACTACATCGAGACCCTCACCGTATCTATCGCCAAAGAAGCCTGGAAGCTCTTCCTCGAAGTAGAGGAAAAGGGTGGATTCCTCGCTTGCCTCACCGCAGGCGAAGTACAGAAGGCCGTGCGCGAATCATCAGCAAAGCGCCATACCGACGTAGCCAAGCGTAAAGAGATACTTCTGGGCACCAACCAGTACCCCAACATCAACGAGATGGCAGCATCCAAGATCGAGGACAACGCATGCACCTGCGGCTGCGGTCACCACGACGAGGACACCGAAGGCGGACTTCCCACCGAACGTGCGGCAAGCGACTTCGAGGCCCTGCGCCTTGCCACCGAGGCCGCTCCCAACCGCCCCAAGGTGTTCATGCTCACCATCGGCAATCTTGCCATGCGTCTTGCCCGTGCACAGTTCTCGACCAACTTCTTCGGCTGTGCCGGTTACGAAATCATTGACAACCTCGGATTCGAAACCGTACAGGAAGGCATCGATGCCGCCCTCGAAAAGAAGGCCGACGTAATCGTGCTCTGCTCAAGCGACGACGAATACGCCACTCTGGCTCCCGAAGCGTTCAAGTATCTTGACGGACGTGCACAGTTCGTAGTAGCCGGTGCTCCCGCATGCATGGACGATCTCAAGGCCCTCGGCATCAATGACTACATCCACGTACGTGTCAATGTGCTCGACACCCTGCGCGACTTCAACAATCGCCTCCTTAAATAATAGTGTCACCCTCAATCATAACCCACATATCTCAATATGCGACCTGATTTTAAATCAATCGATATTACCCGCGACGCTTTCAAGAGCGCTCACGCATCTCTGCCCGAGGGTGAAAACTGGCTCACTCCCGAGCTCATACCCGTCAAGCCCGTATATACCAAGGAAGACCTCGAAGGACTTGAACACCTCAACTATGTGTCAGGCCTTCCCCCCTTCCTGCGTGGCCCGTACAGCGCCATGTACCCCCTGCGCCCCTGGACTATCCGTCAGTATGCCGGATTCTCCACCGCAGCAGAGTCAAACGCCTTCTACCGCCGCAACCTCGCCGCCGGACAGAAGGGTCTGTCCGTAGCCTTTGACCTTGCCACACACCGTGGCTACGACGCCGACCACGAACGTGTAGTAGGCGACGTAGGTAAGGCCGGTGTATCCATCTGCTCTATCGAAGACATGAAGGTGCTCTTCGACGGTATACCTCTGAACAAGATGTCGGTGTCAATGACCATGAACGGCGCTGTACTCCCTGTGCTCGCCTTCTACATCAACGCCGGACTCGAACAGGGCGCCAAGCTCGAAGAGATGGCCGGTACCATCCAGAACGACATCCTTAAGGAATTCATGGTGCGCAACACCTATATCTATCCCCCGGAATTCTCCATGCGCATCATCGCCGACATATTCGAGTACACCTCTCAGAATATGCCCAAGTTCAACTCCATATCTATCTCAGGCTACCACATGCAGGAAGCCGGTGCCACGGCCGACATCGAGCTGGCCTACACTCTGGCCGACGGTCTCGAATACCTTCGCGCAGGTGTCAATGCCGGTATGGATATCGACTCGTTCGCTCCCCGTCTGTCATTCTTCTGGGCCATCGGCATGAACTTCTTCATGGAGATAGCCAAGATGCGCGCAGCACGTATGCTCTGGGCTAAGATCGTGAAGCAGTTCAACCCCAAGAACCCCAAGTCACTGGCTCTGCGTACCCACTCGCAGACCTCAGGTTGGTCACTCACCGAGCAGGATCCCTTCAACAACGTAGGCCGCACCTGTATCGAAGCTATGGGCGCCGCACTCGGCCACACTCAGAGCCTTCATACCAACGCTCTTGACGAAGCTATCGCACTGCCCACCGACTTCTCTGCCCGTATCGCCCGTAATACCCAGATATACATCCAGGAGGAGACCATGGTCACCAAGCAGGTTGACCCCTGGGGCGGTTCATACTACGTGGAAGCTCTCACCAACGAGATAGCCCACAAGGCATGGGAACACATCCAGGAAATCGAAAAGCTCGGCGGCATGGCCAAGGCTATCGAGTCAGGTCTGCCCAAGATGCGTATCGAAGAAGCTTCGGCACGCACTCAGGCACGTATCGACTCAGGCCGTCAGACCATCGTGGGTATCAACAAGTATCGCCTTGACCACGAAGATCCTATCGATATCCTTGAGATTGACAACACCGAAGTGCGCAAAGACCAGGTAGCTCGCCTCGTTGACCTGCGTGCCCACCGCGACGAAGCAGCCGTCAAGAAGGCTCTCGAAGCCATCACCGAATGTGTACGCACAGGCGAAGGCAACCTCCTTGACCTCGCAGTGAAGGCTGCCGGCGTTCGCGCCTCACTCGGTGAAATCTCCGATGCTTGTGAAGAAGTTGTTGGCCGCTACAAGGCTGTAATCCGTACTATTTCAGGAGTGTACTCAGCAGAAACAAAACAGGATCCCGAATTCCGCCGCGCACAGGAAATGTGTGAGGAATTTGCCAAGAAGGAGGGCCGTCAGCCCCGTATCATGATTGCCAAGATGGGTCAGGACGGTCACGACCGTGGCGCCAAGGTAGTAGCAACCGGCTATGCCGACTGTGGATTTGACGTAGACATGGGTCCCCTCTTCCAGACCCCCGCGGAAGCTGCCCGTCAGGCCGTGGAAAACGACGTTCACATTCTTGGTGTAAGCTCGCTCGCCGCAGGTCACAAGACCCTCGTGCCTCAGGTAATCGAAGAGCTTAAGAAGCTCGGCCGCGAGGATATCCTCGTAACTGCCGGCGGTGTGATACCTGCTCAGGACTACGACTTCCTCTACAAGGCAGGCGTTGCCGCCATCTTCGGCCCCGGCACACGTATTCCCGTCAGCGCCATCAAGATGCTCGAGCTTCTTGAAGCCACCCGCGAGGAATAATCCCATCCCCCGCCCCCATAACACTGTATATACCCCCGGAGCTGCGCCATCATACATGACGCAGCTCCTTTTTCATATGTATTCATCACCTCTTATCCATCACCCATTCTTTTCTATCCTCTATCTCCAGGCTGATATTGCAACATAGGATTGTATCAGCCGCGCAACATAATTGAATCGTGGCTGTCATTCACTGGTAACACATTTGTACCCGTCTTGCATCATAAGCCAAAATACTGTCACAAAAGCCCGTCAGACCATCGCAGTGAACTATATTTGACGTAACTTTACTCATGAAACAATGACCACGTTTTCATCATTTCCGTCATCTTATGAAGAAAATACTACTCAAGATAATCTTCTATATGATCATGGGTGCGATAGCAGTAGCCGTGGTCAATTCATGCACTGACGATACGACTCCGCTACGGTCTATCAAGAATAAATCCACCATAGCAGTGCTCCCCTGCGACTCCATGAGCCTCAACGCACGAGTGACGCCCAATATCACCGCCTATATTGATATGAGCAAGGTTCACAACCTCATCACCGCTGAAGATCTGGAGATGCTGAAAAGACTTAACTATCGTATCGACTCCACACGTTGCATAGCCATCGTGCAGAACAATGATAAGTCTTACTCACTGTCTACAAAGCGCTACAATGTTGACCTACCAATATGGAAATGGGAAACATCCGTAGACTCAGCCGGCAATATTACTACACGCCAGGTAGGCAAACGCCCGGCCAACGTAGTCTATGATGTCGATTTCTATCTTGCCGACAAAGGCGACAGCACTACAATAGGACAGGACTTCCTGCGCCGTACCGTAATTGAGTATCGGGCCAAAACCCACGAGATAGCCATTCATACTCAGGTGCCTCAGGGCTATCAGGAAATAGGCGACATAAAGTCACGACGTTCACTCGGTGACTACTTCGGACTCCGCTCACGCTTCTATGCCAACCTTAAGGCCAACGATATTAAACAGTGGTTTCTTCTCTCGTCACTTGACTATGGCACATCCATAAAAATGCCTCGTAAAGCACAGCCAAAAGAAGCCCAGTCACTCCGCACCATTACGCAAGAGATTGACGGCAAGACCATAGTCTGCGACCCTAAAGGATGGATAGAATACGGCGATAGAGCCGGCACTCACACCATCACATTCTACGATGATTCCACCCTGCCGACAGAATATGCCTTCAATCCCCTCACCTTCTTTGGCCAGGATGTGGTCATAGACTTTCTCCACGATAAAATCCTCCTCCACCCTTAATTGTAAAAAAATATTAAACACGCAAAAAATATCACCCTTTGTCTTGCACGATTCGCAAAAGCAGATTAATTTTGCATCGTGTTTTTCATGGTATTAGATTTAAGGTTAATAAGATTGGTTGTCGGGAGACAATCAATTTTTTTTGTACCTACTCAAACTCCTCTCTCCACCTTTTTTCACTCTTACTCCTCTACCGGCATACTGCCCCTCACTATGACTTCTGACTGACTCAACCATGGCCATATCTGACAAACGATATTACAAGATACGCGAAGTGTCAGCCCTGCTTGACCTCCCTGCCTCAACGCTGCGCTACTGGGAACAGCAGTTCCCTACCGTCATCAAACCTCGGCGCAATGAGGGCGGCACACGCTTCTACACCCGTGGCGACGTAGAAAAGATATCCATGATACGCTACCTCATCAAAGAGCGCGGCCTGAAGATAGAAGCCGCACAGGAGTATATACGCCATAACCCCAAAGGCATAGAAAAACGCTTTGAGATCGTCACACGCCTCAAAGCCGTGCGCAACACCCTCCAAGGCCTCCTCGACTCCCTCCACTCCCTCCGCTAATCTCTGGAGATACCACTGTAGATACCACAAGTTACTATCGAGGTGTTTAGCCGGGGCAACATTTTGCGGGATAAGAAAAAAGTACTAACTTTGCAGGCGATTTCGTAATCTCTGGCAGGACAAGCGGCCTGCGAATATTGCGAGTAATGTTAACATTTTAATCACACTATCACAATGGATTTAATCAAGGTTGCCGAAGAGGCTTTTGCTACCGGCAAGAAACATCCCGATTTCCAGCCTGGCGACACCATCACCGTGGCATATCGCATTAAGGAAGGTAACAAGGAACGTATCCAGCAGTATCGCGGTGTAGTGATCCGCATTTCTGGCGAAGGCGACAAGAAGCGCTTCACTGTTCGTAAGATCAGCGACAACATCGGTGTAGAACGTATCTTCCCCATCGAGTCACCCTTCATCGATTCCATCACCATCAACAAGTATGGTAAGGTTCGCCGCGCCAAACTCTATTACCTCCGTAACCTCACCGGTAAGAAGGCTCGTATCAAAGAGCGCCGCGTGAACCTCGCGAAGTAATTCAGAGAGCTTTACAAAAAAACAATTGCCGAGCCACATTCCGTGACCCGGCATTGTTTTTTTGTCTCTATACGAAGTAATCCCGAAGGATTACTTCGTAAGTACACCTATTTCGGCTGCGGTAGTGACGTCGCGGCCTTCCACTTCGCCGAGATTGGTGAGGCGGATGTAGCGGGCACGCTGGTTACGGGGCAGATATACACACTGGCTGATGGGGTTATTAACAATATTGGAGAATTCACCGGGAAGCTGACACGGAGTCCAGTTTTTACCGTCAGCGCTTACCGCAAACTCATATTTAAATATCATACCCTCGGTATCGCCATCCTGACGGGGAAGATACGTGAAGCCGGCAACCTCCACGGGCTGACCCATATCCACCACGATCTCCTTGTCGGAAGTAGTGAAGAATGTTGCATCGTCACCATCGATAGCCGGCTCAGCGCCCTTGGTAACGGCGCGCCAACCGGTATTGTCCACCTTGGTAAAGCCGTTGCCTGTCTCTGTAATCGCGTCGGGCATTACTATGCTGTAAGCCTTGACGGGAAGCAGATTGACTCCCTTGCCGCGATACTTGTCGACGCGCACACTTACCTCACTCACTTCCGTGGGGTCAAACGTAAGAATACGCTTCTTGCCTACGGTAGTACCCTTTGCAAGTTCCACCTCATCGCCTGAAGGAGTCTTGCCTATGACAGTAAACTCCTCTACGCGCTGACCACGGCTGATATCCTCTTCGATTACCACACAGTTGACAGTAGCTGACCCATTGAGCGCCGCGCCCTTGTCGTTGACAAGATTATCTGTGAAATTGGTGTCAATCCATCTGCGCAGCTCCATGAGGCGTATTGAGTCGCCGGGAGCGATACGTCCGTTGCGATCGGGGGGAATATTGAGCAGTAACACCGAATTGCGGCCTACAGAGGTCAGATAGATGTTGGCAAGGTCACGAAGACTCTTGACATTCTCACTGTCGTGGTAGAACCATCCCGGGCGCACCGACACGTCAACCTCCGAGGGATACCAGTACAGTCGCTTACTCTTGGCCACGAGTTCGCGGCTACCGAGGTCCTTTGAGGTACCGGTAATTTCGAGCGAACCATTCTGTTCCTCACATTCAGGCAGAGTAGTGGGTGCATACACTGTGGCGCTCCACTCTGTCTCGCGGCCCACACCGCCCTCATTGCCCACCCAGCGGACATCTTCGCCGGAGATGGCCATAACGGCATCTGGCTGCAGGCGTGCGATAGTCTCGCGGAAACGCGCCCAGTCATACTCCTGCTTCTTGCCATTGGGGCCTTCGCCACAGGCACCGTCAAACCACACTTCGTCAATCTTACCGTAGTTGGTGAGTAGCTCCGTAAGCTGTGCCACGAAGAAATCATTGTATTTGGGTGAGTCACCATACACCTCGGCATTGCGGTCCCAGGGTGAGAGATAGACACCGAGCTTCATACCATACTCATCGCAGGCTGCACGAAGATCGCGCATCACGTCGCCCTTACCATCGAGCCAGTCAGACGACTTCACACTGTGGTCAGTCACCTCAGTGGGCCACAGACAGAAACCATCATGGTGTTTGGCAGTAAGAATCACCATCTTGAATCCGGCATCCTTGAGGGTTTTCACCCACTGACGGCAGTCAAGATTGGCAGGATTAAACACCTTGGGATCTTCCTTACCGTCGCCCCACTCGCGGTCGGTAAACGTATTTACGCCGAAGTGAAGAAAGGCGGTCATCTCGAGGTCCTGCCACTGAAGCTGACGTGCATCGGGTACAAGCCTTGAGGCCATATCTATCTTTTCTTCCTCAGTAGCCTCCGCAGGAAATTCGAGCGACTTGGTGTAGTACTCTTCCTTATGCGTACTGCACATAGCGGCCATGAATCCGCTGAAGCATATCGCTCCTATATATAAATATTTCTTCATCTGATAACTATTGATCGGTTTATTATATGGGAGGAGAGAGTCATCGGTTCTATTTGATTAAGAACCGGAACGAAGTAGGCTCGTCGACCTTCACGGCATACTTGGGCAGCACGCCGGGGCCACATGTAGCCGTGCCAACACCGGTCTGCTCGGCATCTATGTGCACAGTCACCATACCGTCGCGGTCAAGCTCATTGATATGAGTGGCCGACTCTATCACGGCGTCGCTGTAAGGCACCGCCGAGAACTGGAAGGGACGCGATGACGTAACAGTCATATCGCCCAAGGTAACGATGCGCACATCAGTGTGGTTGCCTGTGCTCTGAGGCACTATATAGTAGTGGAAGTCCTTCTCAGGAGTTGATTCATAGCGGGCGATACGTCCGGCGGTATTACGGTCGACATACTGCTCATATGGGCCGCGGCCTATCCAGCTGTACGCCTGGCAGTCCTTGTCAGCCATACGCCATGTCAGGCCGATACGGGGCAGCGACTTTACTGTCGCGGTGTCGGGACGAACCTCACCCACAACGGCATACTCTCCCGAGGGAGTCACATAGTAGCTGAGTGAGGCAGTGCCGATATGCTGTCCGTCACCTACGGTGAGGTCAAGACTTACATTCACTCGGTTATCTTTCATCTTCAGAGATGTAACCTTCTGAGTCATATTCTCAAGTCCCTGCTTGCGCCACAGCTTACCCTCGCCACGATTGCAGGCATCATTCTCAGTCAGGGGGCGCCACATCGAAAGAGTAATCGGGGTAGCCACTCCGGGTATGGTCAGCGAGCCTGTCGACGGATTTATCTCCATCCACTTATCGCCGCTTACGTAGCGCCCACCTTTCTTCTTCAGACGGGCAGCCTCAGCACCACGACCCATGACGACAGCATTACCTGACTCATCAGATGTCACCGCGGGAATCATCTGGAATTGATCGAAAGCCACTTCATAACCCGAGGGTATCATCGGAGTATCATCAACGGTAACCCAACTGAGGTTTACAAAACGTTCCTCCGAGGGATTCACCCATGAATTAGCCAATGACTTCACCTCATCAATCGTCATCATCACCGTAGCTCCGGGAGCACCATTGACGGTACGATGACCGCTCTCTATCACCTTACCTTCGGCATCGGTCACGCTCCATTCGAGGCGCAGTGACTCCAAGGGAGTGAAAGTATACCAGTTGGTCACCTCGAATACTCCGGGAGCACTCATGCGGCTCTTTACGTTCTGATACACGCTCTTGACCTCTGCTAAGTGGGGATGGGGGGTACGGTCGGAGTTAATCAGGCCATTGCAGCAGAATGAGTTGTCCGAGGGGATTTCACCCTTGGCCCCATAGTCGCCGCCGTATGCCCAGTAGGTACGTCCGTTTTCATCAGTCTCTGCAAACGACTGGTCGACCCAGTCCCATATACAACCGCCCTGAGCGCGCGGGTTAGCCTCGAAAAACTCCCAGTAGTCACGCAGACCGCCGACACTGTTACCCATGGCATGGGCATATTCACACTGCACCACAGGCTTGTTGCGGTCCTCACGGGCAAGATACTCGGTGAGTTCGCTTATCGGACGGTACATCGGTGAATATATGTCACTGTTAAATCCGTCCTGCTTGGCCTGTTCATGCTGCACGATACGGTTGGTTTCGGCACGCTTAAGCCAATTGTAGGTCGCCTCGAAATTCAAGCCGTTGCCGCTCTCGTTACCCAGCGACAGGCTTATGACCGAGGGATGATTCTTGGCGTTGGCATACATGCGGCGGGTGCGGTCCATATGAGCGTCAAGCCACGCTGCATCCTTGGCCAGACTGCGGTCGCCGTAGCCCATGCCATGGCTTTCGATATTAGCCTCGTCTATCTGATACAGACCATACTCGTCACACAGATCATACCATCGGCGTGAAGCCGGATAATGACTGTTGCGCACGGTGTTGATATTATTGAGCTTCATCAGGCGTATATCCTGAAGCATGGTCGACTCATCTACGGTGCGTCCGCGCGAAGAGTGACTATGGCGATTCACGCCCTTGATTTTCACAGGCCGACCGTTGACACACAGCAAGCCGTTTTTGACCTCCGTGGTGCAGAAGCCCACGCGGCTGCCAAGTGTCTCCACCACCTTGTCGTCAAGCATAAGATTCAGCTCAAGAGTGTAGAGATACGGATGTTCTGCATTCCAGGCTTTCACATTGACTATCTCAGAGGTGAAAGTCAGACGCGGAGCGGCGGGGCGCACTCCCTCGGCCACCACCTCATGACCGTCATACAGCTTGTAGGCCACATTGAGTGTAGGAGTATAGGGCATCTTCGTGCGGCGGCCGTTGACCTTCTTGTATCCGCTTTCGGCCGGAGCCTCCCGGCGTACCACATCCACATCTATGGTCAGTTCGCCATCGCGATAGTTCTTGCGCTCCAGTGCGCCTGTCACCTTATAATCCGATATGTAGTTCACAGGAGTGGAGTAGAGATATACATCACGCTCTATACCGCTCATACGCCAGAAGTCCTGACACTCCAGATAAGAGCCGGCACTCCAGCGGTATACCTCCACTGCCAGAGTATTCTCACCATTGGTAACGTATGGTGTGATATCCCACTCGGCAGTAGTCTTGGAGTCCATGTTACACCCGAGGAGATTGCCGTTGACCCATACGTAATAGAATGACGTGGCACCCTCGAAAGCGAGCACTACGCGACGCCCGTCCCACGTCTCAGGCACAGTGAATGTACGGCGATACTGACCCACTTCATTACGTTCGTGGGGCACTGTCGGCGGATTCTTCTTAAATCCGGTATAATCATTGTCATACTCATACCGCTCGTTGACATATATGGCCGTGCCATAGCCCTGAGGTTCCCAGTTGCCGGGCACGGATATCAGCTCCCACCCGCTCACGTCATACGCAGGGTCGTAGAAGTTCATCACACGGGTATCGGGATTCTCCACCCACTTGAAGTGCCACGCACCGTTGAGTCCCTTATAATAGGGCGACTTATAGTACTCTGCCTTGGAGATGGCAGACACGTCATTGTCGGCATACGGCACCACCAGGCCATGTACATCTACCTGACCCTTGCGGAACGAATTCTGATTCTGCCAGTCAGGAGTGTCAGTTGCAGTGACAGTCATGGAACCCATGACTGTCACTGCCGCAATAATTGATGTCTGTATGAATTTTCTCATAATTGCCTGCTAAGTAAGTCGCAAAAATTATTTTATACTATCTTCGAGAGTATTTTCGGATGATTTTCACTTGATGGCGAAGGCGTGTAGCGAGCTACACAACTGAGACAGAGAGTGAAAAGCGCCGAA